>JBGQJC010000016.1:0-46321 GCA_041498815.1 Alphaproteobacteria bacterium | reverse complement strand
GCGGTGCAGCCTATGGCCCAAGCCGCTGGTCTGCCCGGTGAGCTTGGCAAGCGCGCCGTCGACATGGCCGAAGACGAGGGCGGCGAGAAACAGGAACCCGCCGACCACGGCCTGCCCGCCGGCGAAGAACAAGCCGGAACCCAAGCCCAGCAAGGCCAAGGCCAGAGTCACCACATTGGGGCGCGCGCGAAGCCGCGCCAGCGGCCGGGCCAAAAGCCCCGCCGCCTTGCGGTCCCAGGCCGAAATCGTCCGGGCTATCGCCATAAAAAAACCTCTTGGACCGAGAGGGTCGCCCGCCAATCGTTGCCAATAGGTAAACGGGTTCGGGCCCCCGGCGTTCCCGGGCTGCTCACGGGATCGCGCGAGCCGCGCGCAGGATGAGGTCGCCGAACTCGCTCAAATAGACCGAGCCCTTGACGGTGCGCTGGACCAGGACGCTCCGCTTGTCCTCGGGATCGGTCCGGCGGCGGACGAGCCCGGTTTCTTCCAGCCGGTCGAGCGCCCGGGTAACCGCCGGCTTGCGCAGCTTCAACTCGCGCGCCAGCCCGCGCACGGTATGGGGCGGGGGAAGGAGATAGACGCAAAACAGCACCGCCTGCTGGCGCGCGGTCAAATCGGGCGCGCTGCGGCGCACGGTCTCGACGAGCGCTCCCCGCCATAACTCGAGCGCCTCGCGCGCTCCGATTTTCATCGCCGCATTCGAACTAGAACGTTTCGCATACGTATCAATCTATCGGCGCGTCCGCCGCGGGTCAAACTATCGGCGCGTCCGCCGCGGGTCAAATTATCGGCGCTTGCCCCGGCCCCGCCGGCCCCGGCGCAGCTTGCGGGGCTGGCGCCGGGCCGCGGCTCCTTGGGCCGCACGTTCGGCGATCACCGCAAACAGCGCGCGAAGTCCCATCGCTTCGCCGCCCTTGGGCCGGCCCGGGCGCGACTCCACGTTCCAGGCCATCATGTCGAGGTGGGCCCACGGGATTCCCGGTTCCACGAATTCCGCGAGGAACAGGGCGGCGGTGATGGCGCCGGCATGGGGACTGTCCGAAATGCTCGAAATATCCGCGACCGGGCTCTCCAGACCTTCGCGGTAGGGCTTCCACAACGGCAGCGGCCATAAGGGATCGGCCTCGCGTTGGGCGGCGCGCAAAATGCCGGATGCCAGCGCTTCGTCGTTGCAGAAGAGGGCCGGCACGTCGGGGCCGAGCGCGGCGCGGGCGGCGCCCGTCAGCGTCGCGCAGTCGATCAGAAGATCGGGCTTTTCGCGCGCGGCCTCGGCAAGCGCATCGGCGAGTACGAGACGTCCCTCGGCATCGGTATTGCCGATCTCGACGGTAAGGCCTTTGCGGCTTTTCACCACGTCGAGCGGGCGCATCGATTCCCCCGAAACGCTGTTCTCGACCGCGGGGATGAGCACGCGCAGCGAAACATCGAGCTTTGCATCCATGATCATCGCGGCCAAGCCCAGCACGTGCGCGGCCCCGCCCATGTCCTTCTTCATCAGCTTCATGCCGGCTTCGTTCTTGAGGTTCAATCCCCCCGAATCGAAGCACACGCCCTTGCCGACCAGCGTCACCTTGGCCCCGCGCCCCCAGCGGATGTCGATGAGCCGCGGCTGGCGGTCGCGTACCGTCCCCCGCGGGCCCTTGGCGCTTGCCCGCCCGACGGCGTGGACGAGGGGGTAATTCCGCGCCAGAAGCGCATCGCCCGCAATCACGGTGATGCGCGCGCCGAATCTTTTGGCGAGTTTTGCGGCGGCCTCGGCGAGCTGCGCCGGACCCATGTCGATCGCCGGCGTGTTGATGAGATCGCGCACCAGGAACGTGGCCTCGGCCGCGCGGGTGATGGCGGCGGAGTCGACTCCGCCGGGCCAGACGAGCGACGCGAAACGCTTGGGAGTCTTTTTGTAGCGCGAGAACCGATAGCTCCCCAACGCCCAGCCCAAAGCCATGGGCGCCGCAAGCGCGCCCGCCTTTGGGCCCGCTTCGTCAAGCCGGTAGATTCCCAAGGGCAGCTTGCCCGGCAACCCGGCAAAGGCCCAATGCGCGTCCTCCGCCGCAAATCCGACGAGCACGCGGGCGATCCCGCCCGAAGATTTCGGCACCACGCAGATTTCCCAAGGCTTCGCTTCGAATCCGGCCGTCTTCACCCAGGATTTGAGGCGCGCGTTCTGGCGCGATAGCCAGGCGCGAAACTCGGATTCTGCCAGCGGCGTTATGGGCACGGCGCGCAAGGCGCGGCGGACAAGCGGTAGCGGCACGGAATTCCCCCTTTGGCCGGGCAATCGGCGCGACTAGAATGGCAGGCTGTGTCGATACTGAAAAGGGGCCGGGCGCCGCATCTTTGATGCGCGCCCGCGCGTTGTCTCATGCCGGACATCACGATTTATCTCGGCAACAAGAATTATTCGTCCTGGTCGCTTCGCGCCTGGCTCGTGCTGCGGCGCACGGGCGGGGCGTTCGACGAATTGGTGATCCCGATTCGCGAGAAGGACTCGCGCGAGACGATTCTGCGCTTCTCCCCCTCGGGCAAGGTGCCGGCGCTGCATCACAAGGGCACGGTGGTCTGGGATTCGCTGGCGATCGCCGAGTTCCTGGGCGAAACCTATCCTAAGATTCGGCTGTGGCCGCGCGATGCGGTAAAGCGCGCGCTGGCGCGCTCCGTCAGCAGCGAAATGCATGCGGGATTCACGGACCTTCGCCGCACCATGCCGATGAATATGCGCAGTTCGTTTCCGGGGCGTGAGATAACGCCCGAGGCAAAAGCCGACATTAACCGGATCACCGCGATCTGGCGCGATTGCCGCATGAAATATGGGGACGGCGGCGATTTTCTGTTCGGAGACTTCACGATTGCGGACGCGATGTTCGCGCCGGTCGTGAGCCGCTTAAAAACCTACGGCGTGTCGTTGGAGGATATCCCGCGGAGCTATTCCGAGGCGATCTGGAGCCTGCCCGACATGCAGGCCTGGTTCGATGCGGCGCGCAACGAGCCGTGGGTCATCCCCGACTTCGAGTTTTAAGAAGGCGCACGGCAAGCGCCGCATCGCGCTCATTCCTTCAACAGCCCGGCTTCGCGGTAATAGCGCGCGGCCCCGGGGTGCAGCGGCAAGGTGACGTTCGTCAACGCGTTCTCGATCCTGATGTTGCGCCCTTCGGGGTGGCCGGTATCGAGCAGGGCGCGGGCATTTTTGTGCCACAGCGCGCGCGTGATCTCATACACGAGACCGGCATCGAGGCTGTCGGAGACCAGCCATTCCGCCGAGACACCCAGGGTCGCGGTCGGGCCGATGCCGCGGTAGGTGTCCCCCGGGATGACGGTGAGTTTGTAGAACGGATAGGCCTCGCGGATGCGCGCGGCGTCCACTTCCATGATCGGCACCAGCGTGATCGCGTTTTCGCTTCCTTCGGTCGCTTCCGCCAGCTCGGAAACGGCGGAAGCCGGCGTGCCGGAGACAAGGAAAAAGGCGTCGAGCTTGCCGGTGCGCAACATCTCGGCCGAAGGCGACGGGCCCAAATGCTCGGCCGTCACGTCGGCCTCGGTCAATCCGAAGCCGCCCAGCACGATGCGCGCATCGACATCGGTGCCGGAGCCGTGCTCGCCAAAGGACACGCGCTTGCCCTTAAGGTCGGCAACGGAGCGGATGCCGGCATCGCGCCGCGCCACCAGATGAATGCTTTCGGTATAGAGGTTGGCGATGGCGCGAAGCGACCGCGCCGGCGGCCGGGTGGAGAATATCCACTGGCCGACATACATCCAATAAGCGACGTCTGCCTGGACGGTCGCGGATTCCAGCGTGCCCGATTCGAGCGCGATCACGTTCTCGACCGAGCCTTGGGTCACTTGGGCGACGGCGACCAGCCCCGGAACGCCACATCCGCCGTTGGCGCAATCGGAGCCCCCGTGGCGGAACGTGAGGACGTCGGCGATCAACCCACCGATTGGGAAATAGGTGCCGCCCAAGGAACCGGTGCCGATGCGAAAATAGGTGCCGGGGGGTTCCTGGGTTTCACCCGGCTCTTCCGCAGTTGCGGCGGCCAGCGTGAGGGCCATCGCCGTGCACAGGGCGGCGCAGAGCCGCGCGCGCGCGAATTTTCGAACTGCCCCCGGCCCGGTCATCATGCCCGCCCCGTCAAGGCGCAACCATCGGCGCCCTGCGGCATTTACGGCCGCAAGCCCCGTCATATCACTTCAAGGACAACCAAGCCACAGAGCGAAGCGGCGCGCGGTGCGCAGGCCTTTTTTGGCGCGATCGAGAGAACACGACCCGCGAGAGGGCCGATAGCGCGTGACTCCGGGAACAATTTTGGCGCGGCGGCGTTTAGGCATCGGGTCATGATCGAGAATCATCGCGCACCCCGGGCTGCAACATCCAGCTCTTGCGCCAAAAACCGGCCCGAGGCCCAGCGGTTGGCCCCGCCCGCACCCTTGTTGCGCTGCAAAATATATATTTTCAGAGAGGCATTTCGTCGCGGTTAAGCCCAATGGACAAAGGAGAATCCGTGCCATATGGTTATTGCTGCATGCGCGAAGGCCGTGCCCATTCCGTCCCGGCGGCGCCGGTCCCGACGCCGGCACTTGCTACCACCTTGCCGCGGCGCCCGGCCGTCATCCCGGTTTCGGCGCAAAGCCGGTGACCGCAAAGCATCGGGCCTAGTTCTTCCGGCCTTGCCGGATGAGGTCCGCTCGTGGATGATCGGCGGCCTTTGAAATTCCGCCGCCGGCGTCCGGCCTCATGCTTTCGCTTTCCGCGCAAACCCTCACGGTCACCGCGATTTTCGCCGCGACCTATGTTGGCATGGCGCTGGGGCGCGTGCCGGGATTCCTCATCGACCGCACCGGCATCGCGCTTTTCGCCGCGGTTGCCGTGGCGTTCACCGGGGCGATCTGGCCCCCGGCAATTCTGGCTTCGATCGATTTTCCCACGCTCTGCATATTATTCGGGCTGATGGCGCTATCGGCCCAGTTCGTGCTTGCCGGATACTACGACTGGTGCGCGGCGCGCATTGCGAGCTCGAATAGCAGCCAGATGGCGCTGCTGGGAATCACCATCGTGTTTTCTGGCGCGCTTTCCGCGGTGCTTGCCAACGATGTCGTAACCTTTGCGATCGCGCCCGTCCTCGCCCGCGGACTCACGCGCCGCGGGGTGGATGCAAAACCCCACCTCATCGCCTTGGCCGCCGCCAGCAATGCGGGATCGGCCGCGACCCTCATCGGCAACCCGCAAAATATTCTGATCGGCCAGAGGGGCGGCCTGAAATTTCTCGATTTCCTCGGCACTTGCGGCCCGCCCGCCGTATTCGCCCTTGTCACCGTATTTCTGGTCGTCCGCTATCTGTACCGCGACAGCCTTTCACACCGGCCCGAACCGGCTGCGCCCGACATTCCGCAGGTCGATTTCAAACAGGTCGCAAAGGGCGGCTTTGCGGTGCTCCTTCTCGTCGCGCTGTTCATCTTGCCGGTGCCGCATGCCTTGGGCGCGCTGGCAATCGCGGCACTGCTCTTGATTTCGCGACGCTTCGCTACCCGCGAGATCATGGCGCAGGTGGATTGGCACCTTCTTTTGCTGTTTGCCTGCCTGTTCGTGGTGAATGCGGCATTCCGCGACACCGGGCTTGCGGCCGACGCGCTGGCATGGATCAAGGCCCACGGATTTCTGCCGGACCGGCTGGGCGTGCTGGCGCCCTTGACGCTTGCCGCCAGCAATACGATCGGCAATGTGCCGGCGGTGATCTTGATGCTTTCGATGTGGCTGCCGTCGGACCCGAACGCGCTTTACGCCCTGGCGCTTCTTTCCACTCTCGCGGGAAATTTTCTGCTTACCGGCAGCTTCGCCAACATCATCGTGGTCGAACGCGCCAAGGCCGCGGGCGTTACCATCGGCTTTCGCGAGCACGCCCGCTGCGGAATCCCGATTACGTTGATATCAATGGCCGTTGCGATCCTCTGGCTTACCTTGACGTGCCCGATCCCGTGGTGATTTATCGCAATCCCAGCATGTAAACCGCGCCCAGGGCGCCTGCTGCGGCGACCAGCGGTATGACGCCGATACGAAGCCGGAACAGGGCGAAGAAGGATGCGGCGGCGAGTGCCAGCGCGGCGATATCGAGGGAGCGCGGCTCCGGCACAAAAAGCCGCAGCCACCCGAAATGCATTTCGGTGACGGATGCGAACAATACATGGAGCGCGAACCACACCGCGAGATTGAGGATAACGCCCACCACCGCCGCGGTGATCGCCGTCAAACTCGAGGCGAGCAGCCGTATGCCCCGCAGCCGCTCCACATAAGGCGCGCCGAGAAAAATCCACAAGAAACACGGCACGAAAGTGACCCAAACCGTGAGCGCAGCGCCGAGCGCCCCCGCGGCCATCGGCGCCAGCGCGCCGGGCGCGCGGAAGGCGGCGAGGAACCCGACGAATTCGGCGACGAGGATCAGGGGCCCCGGCGTGGTTTCGGCAAGACCGAGGCCGTCGAGCATTTCACCGGGCTTTAGCCAGCCGTAATGGTTGACCGCCTCTTGCGCGACATAGGCCAGCACCGCATAGGCCCCGCCGAAGGTCACGACCGCCATCTTGCTGAAGAAGACGCCGATCTCGGCGAACACGTTACCCGGCCCGAGCGTGGCGTAGAGCGCCGCGACCGGCACCGCCCATAGCAGCACGAACACGCCCACGATCTTGAGCGCGCGGGCGGCACGGGGGCGCGTGTGATCCGCCGCGCCCGAGGCGAGATAGCGGTCGAGCGCCGGCGCGTCCCGTCCCTCGGGCGGCGCTTCTGCTGCGGCCGCGGCGAAGGTTTGGGGGAAGAATTTCCCGCCTAAAAACCCGGCCGCGGCGGCGGCGGCGATGATCGCCGGAAAGGCGACGTTGAAGAAGAAGATCGCGACGAAGGCCAAGGCCGCGATCCCGAACATCGCCGGGTTCTTGAGCGCGCGCCGGGCGATGCGTTGCAAGGCGTGGACGATGATCGCAAGCACGGCGGCCTTGATGCCGAAGAATATGCCTTCGACGAGCATGAATTTCTGGAACCCGGCATATAACGCGCTCAAGCCCAGGATCACGAAGAAGCCGGGCAGGACGAAAAACATTCCCGCGACGATGCCGCCCCATGTCCGGTGCAGGAGCCACCCGATATAAGTCGCAAGCTGCATTGCCTCCGGGCCCGGCAGCAACATGCAGTAGTTGAGCGCATGCAGAAACCGCACCTCGCCGATCCAGCGCTTCTCGTCCACGAGAACCCGGTGCATGAGGGCGATCTGGCCGGCCGGCCCGCCGAAGCTCGTGAACCCGATCTTGGCCCAGACCTTGACCGCGTCCGCGAATGCGACGCCGTGCGTCGCCGTCGGCCCCGAATACGGCATGATGGCTTTCCGCTCCCCCATTTTGTGCGGCCCGTACCATGGCGGGGATCGGATGCAAATTCCACCGCATTTGGGGTAACCCGCGCGTTGCGGCAGAATTGTGAAAAACCAGGCGGGGATTGCCGGCCTTGTCAAATCGCCTGCGAAGGCCTAGGTCATTCGAGGTGCCGTCCGCACGGGAACCGAGCCATGACCGGGCTTATTTACGATCTTCCCCTCTACCGTCCGCCTTCCGAGGGGCCGAACCTGATCATCCAGGCGACGATCGGCTGCAGCTTCAACCGCTGCACCTTTTGCGCCATGTACAAGTCCAAGGATTTCCGCGTCCGCGATCTCGACGAAGTTTATTCCGATATCGCCAAGGCGGCGCAGTTCGCCCCCGACACCCGGCGCGTGTTCCTGGCGGACGGCGACGCGCTCGTGCTTCCGACGGCGCAATTGCTTCGGATCCTGGCGCGCCTGCGCCAAACATTCCCCGAACTTCAGCGGGTCTCGACCTACGCCCTGCCCGCGAATCTCCTGAAAAAGCCGGTCGCCGAATTGGCGGAGCTCCGCGCCAACGGCCTGACGCTTCTCTATTACGGAATCGAATCCGGCTCGCGCGACATCTTGCGCCGCATCCGCAAGGGGGCGACGCCCGAAGGCATGATCGAGGGGCTGGCCAAGGCGCGCCAAGCGGGGCTCAAGACCTCTTGCACCGTGATTTTGGGGGCGGGCGGCAAGCGCCGCTGGCGCGACCACATCGAGGGGACCGCCGATCTGGTGAACGTTGCCGCGCCGAACTTTGTTTCGACGCTTCAATTGACGCTCCAGGAGTCGACGCGCGATGATTTCATGACCAGTTTCGGCGAGCCCTTCGAGACTCAGGACGACGACGGCATCTTGGCCGAGCAGGAGTTATTCGTCTCCCGCCTCGACCCGGCATCGCCGGTCATCTTCCGCTCCAATCACGCATCGAATGCGCTTCCGCTCGCGGGCAACTTGCCCAAGGACAAGGAAAAATTGCTCGCATCCATCCGCGCCGCGCGCGACGGAAGTTTATCGCTGCGCCCAGCCTGGGCGCGGGCGCTTTAGGCTCGAGATTAACTCACCGCGCCGCGCCGCGAAGCGCGGGAGCACCTTGGAAACTCGACCACGCCACGCCCGGGCTCGGATACGAAACGCGCGTTGCCCTCATGGCCTTCGGCGGTCCGGCTTTGCAGGGGTTTATCTATCGTAACCGTCATATCCGGTGGTGGGGCGGCGGCGTCACGCCGAGCCAGCCCGCCAAGAGCAATATCGCACCGACGATTGCCAACTCCACGGCGATGCCGCGCAGGAGCGGCAAATGCGCCAGATTGTCGGCTTTTTCCAAGCGCGGCAATACCCGCCAGCGGTTGACCGCGGCAATACCTAAAGCGGCAAGGAACAGCGCCGTCTTCGCCCAAACGAAATGCCCATAGGGCGTCGCCGCCAAAGCCGAAATGGAGCGGATATGGAACGCGGCGGCGCAGGCCCCGCTTGCGGCGAGCAGCGACACGGCCAGGCTTGCTACCAGCCCGAACCGGCGCGTGAGCGCCGCCGCCCAGGGGGCGCCGTTTTTCATTTCCGAAGCTTGGCGCAACGAAATAAGCAGGGCCGCGAGCCCGCCGAACCAGAGTCCCGCGGCCAGCAGATGTACTGCCTGAATCGCCATGGCGATTCTGGAACCGGCGGCGTGACCGGTGGCGGCAAGAGAGAGGAGAAGGGCAAGCGCCAATACCGTGCCGATGCGCATGAATTGCCGCGACGGCTTTGCAAATAAAGAGACGGCCAGAATCGGAACGATGGACATCCGGGCGATCCAGATGTGGCCGAAGCCCGTGTCCGCAAGCACCCGCGGGATAGCTAAGACCGCCTCGCTCATTCCAAACCCGCTCATCTCGGCTGCGACGCTCCAGAGCCAAATCACCGCCGAAACCGCGGCCGCAACCAGGCCCGCCTTGGCCAAACGCGTCAGATCCCGGGCAAGGCGAGGGGCATCGTGCCGCGGCAGGATCGCCGCCGCGAACAATTGCTCGCCCGCCAAAAGCGCCACGGCCAGCAGGTGCGCGCCCGCGGCAATACCGTTCATGGCGCGATTTCGAAAGCGAAGTCGCCTTCGGTCACATGCGCGTCGACCGATACCGCGCGCCAGAAGACTTTATAGGTTCCGGGCGGGAGTTGCGGCAGCGAGACGGAAAAAACGGCCCCGTCCACCCGTGCATTGCCGAGATCGACCCGTTTTCCATCGGCGCCTTCAACGCGAAGCGTGCTGAACGCGGGCTCAAGCTCTTGGCTGAACCACAGAGTGACGCTCTTCGGCGCGGCGTTGACGGTGCCGCCCACGGCGGGCGCGGCCTTTTCGAGAAAGGCATGGGCGAAGACGCCGCCCGGCGCGAGGCCCCAGAGCAAAGCAATGAGCGTCAGAACGAATTTCATGGCCCGCCTCCGAAAACC
Organism: Alphaproteobacteria bacterium; assembly: GCA_041498815.1. Lineage (GTDB taxonomy): Bacteria > Pseudomonadota > Alphaproteobacteria > DATDPM01 > DATDPM01 > DATDPM01. The sequence continues at coordinate 36,509 of JBGQJC010000016.1, read as the reverse complement.
GGCCGGCCCAAACTAGCCGGAAAAATATCGTCGAGATAGAAGTGGAGCTGACCGACGACGCCGACACCATCGCCCGAGCGCTCGTTCACCGGCACGATCGCTTCCAGTCCAATTTGCATGAACTGTCCCGACCAAATTAACCCGGGACCGATCGTGGCCGTCGTCTTACCGGCGGATCCGCGGTCGAGCGGCGATTGGATATTTACCTCCACCAAAGGAATCATTCGGTTGAATGGCGCACCCAAACCGATATCGCGCACGTTTGATTGGAGGTATGGCAGGCTGTATTCGAAGGCGAGGCCGACGTTCAGCACATGGGGATGCCGCTCCATGTCCCCGCCGTCGCCGGCACTTTGCGATTCGGTGGGAAAATCGACGCCGAGAACGCCGGTAACCGCAAAGGGTTTAAAAAGTGCCGCGCTGTCCGGCAGATCTCCGAAGCCCTTGCCGAAGAATATGCCCGGCGTCAGCGTGCTGAATCGGTCGGCGCCGATTTTTTGGCTCCCGGTGCCGCCAACATCCGCATCCAGCCCGACCGAGAACAAGAATTCGCTCGAGTCGCGCTCAAGCAAGAGATACTTGGCACCTACGCCAAGATTATCGAAGCCGGAGAACGAGCGGCCGCCCTTGGGATCGAAATGCTTCCAAGTCTCCCCGACTTCGATGCCGAAATTGGGCGTGATGCGCTTTGCAATGTCGACGCCGACATCCGTTTCCCGTGTCGACGGCTCGCCACCGCTCGTCGAATCGGGAACGCTTGATACCGTCGGCAACGACAATTCGTCGGCGACGAAGGGATCGTCCGTGGCGATCGTGGCGGGAAAGAATCGCTTGCCTGCGAATCCGTGGGCATGGGCGCTTTGATGCGCCGATAGGGCCGCGGCAAGCGCCGCGGCGAAGGTCACGACATATTTCATCTGGCCCCGAGCCTCAATGACCGTTGCACCGGATCGGGGGCGGCTCGAGTGTTGGGCCGCCCGCGGACGGTCAGGCTTGGGGCGGGCCGCGGGGCTGTTGGGAACGAACGGGTGCTGCGGCGACAAGAAGGGCGGGCTCCGCCCGGTTGGGCTCATTGGCCGCAAGCCTCGGCAGCGCATGGGCCGGGGCCGCGGGGACGAGGGCCTTTGCGGCCGAGACGGCCTGGCAGGCCGGGCAAAACATAAGCTTCGCGGGATGGGGTTGGGCCGGAGTGCCCCCGGTGCAAATCGAGGCGGCAAGGTCGTGGGCAAATTGCAGGTTCTGTCCCAGGTGATGGGACGCGTGCGCCAGCCCAAGCGGCCATTCAACGATCAGCGCGACCGCGACGAGCCAGCTTGCAATCGGCCTCAACGCCGCAAACCGTTTCATGGTTTTAACGAGCCCCCCGGGGGCCAAAATGGCGTTTTCACCCTAGCACGCGGCTAAACCCCGCAAAAGCGCTGGCCCGATGGCCTAGCCGCCGGGCCGGAAACGCTATTCCGGGCTTTTTCGGCCAGCAAGCGGGCCCGCACCAAGGCGCAGGGGTTTGGCCAGAAAACCGTGTTAAGTATCATGAAGACCAGCGAATTGCGGACGCCGGGCGAGGTTCACGGTCCGGCCGCCTTGCTTCCCCATAGCCGGTTCAAGGGGCCCGCCCCCTCGCCCGCGCCGGTCAGGAACCGAGGGCCCGCCATGCGCCGCGCCGCCAAGATTCTGCTGTTCCTGGTGTTGCTGGCGGCTGGCGGCGGCGGCGCGGCGTGGTGGTTTCTCGAATCGCCGGCCGCAACCGATTCCCCGTTCCTCACCCAGGCGGTTGTGGTGGGCGACGTCGAGGACGCGGTCTCCGCCTTGGGCTCGCTCCAGCCCCTCAATTACGTCGATGTCGGAACCCAAGTCTCGGGCCAGCTCCAGAAGATCCATGTGGATTACGGCGATACGGTAAAGAAAGACGAGTTGCTCGCCGAGATCGATCCCACGGTCTATCAGGCGAAGGTCAGCGCCGACGAGGCGCAGCTTCTGACGCTGAAGGCACAGGTCGCCGAAAAAGAGGCGCAGAAGTCGCTCGCCGAGCGGCAGTTCAAGCGCCAGAAGGAATTGCTCGCGGCCCATGCCACCAGTCAGGATGCCTACGACATCGCCGAATCGACCTTCAAGGTCGCCGCCGCCCAGATCGACGAGATAGAGGCCCAGATCAAGCAGACCGACTCGAACCTCAACGGCGACCGCGCCAACCTCGGCTACACCAAGATCTACGCGCCCATGTCGGGCACGGTCGTTTCCATCACCGCGAAGCAAGGGCAGACGCTGAACGCCAACCAGACGGCGCCCATCATCCTGCGCATCGCCGATCTCGACACCATGACGGTTTGGACCCAGGTTTCGGAAGCGGACGCACCCAAGCTTACGATCGGCATGCCGGCCTATTTCACGACGCTCGGGCAGCCCGACAAGCGCCGCTACGGCAAGCTGCGCCAGATCATCCCCACGCCCGAAACCGTCAACAACGTCGTCCTTTACGATTCCCTCTTCGACGTCGAGAATCCGAATCACGACCTCTTGCCGCAGATGAGCGCGCAGGTTTTCTTCGTCATCGCCGAAGCGAAGCAGGTTCCGGTGGTGCCGGTCGCAGCCCTTCATCGCATACACGGCGAGAAGGACCGCTACACCGTGCGGGTTCTCGAAAACGGCAAGCCGGTGGAGCGCGAGACCGAGATCGGCGTGACCAACCGGCTCTCGGCCGAGGTCAAATCCGGGCTCAATGTCGGCGATCTTGTCGTCCTCGAGCAGCAGGGCAAGCCCGCCAGCAGCAGCCGGAGCGGCTCGCAAGCGCCGCCCGCCGCCCGCCCGCCCCGCATATGACGGCGCTTTCCGCCCGCACCGCGCTCGCCGAGCAAGCGGCCGGCCATGCGCCCGCTGCGACGCCGATCATCGAGCTTCACGACATAAAAAAAACCTACCGCCGCGGCGACCTGGCGGTGGAGGTGCTGCACGGCGTCTCGCTGCGGATATTCCCCGGCGAATTCGTCGCCATCATGGGGGCCTCCGGCTCGGGCAAGACCACGCTCATGAACTTGATTGGCTGCCTCGACCGGCCCACCTCCGGCGGCTATCGCTTCAACGGCGAAGAGGTTTCGGGGTTCGATGCCGACGCGCGCGCGATATTGCGCCGCGAATCCTTCGGCTTCATCTTCCAGCAATACAATCTTCTGGCGACGGCGAGCGCCACCGAGAACGTCGAGGTGCCGGCAATCTACGCCGGCCTCTCGCAAGCCAAGCGCCTGGAGCGGGCGCGCGAGCTTCTGACCACGCTGGGTTTAGGCGAGCGGCTCGACCACCGGCCCAACCAGCTTTCGGGCGGCCAGCAGCAGCGCGTCTCGATCGCCCGGGCGCTGATGAACGGCGGCGCGGTGATCCTGGCCGACGAGCCCACCGGCGCGCTCGACAGCACCAGCGGCGCCGAAGTGATGCGCCTGCTGCACGATTTGAACGCCCGCGGCCACACCATCCTTCTCATCACCCACGATCCTGCGATCGCCAAGAACGCACAGCGCATCATCGCCATCAAGGACGGCGTGATCGTCGAGGATTCCGGCACGGTCGTTCCCTTCACCAAACCCGCGGCGGGGCCCGAAGGCCTCTCGCCCGCGCCCCGGCGCCGCAAACCCGGTGCCAATCTTCCCGACCTCTACGAGGCGGTGCGGACCGCCTTGCGGTCGCTGCGGGTCAATCTGCTGCGCACGCTCTTGACGCTGCTGGGCATCATCATCGGCGTCGCCTCGGTGGTCGCCATGCTCGCGATCGGCGACGGCGCGAAGAAGGCGGTGCTCGATCAGATTTCCGCCATGGGCACCAATCTGCTGCTGATACGCCCCGGCGCCCCGAATATCCGCATGTCCGGTGCCTTGACCGCAACCCTGGTGCCCGCCGATGCCGAGGCCGTCGCCACGATTCCGAACGTGAACGTCGCGGTGCCCGAGTTTCCGACCCAGGTGACCGTGCGCTTTGGCAACAGCGATTACGTAACGTCGGCGGATTCGACCACCGCCCAGTTCACCGAGGCCCGGGATTGGCATCCCGTTTTGGGCGTGTTCTTCAGCGAGGCGGACGTGAAACGCTACGCCCCCGTCGCCGACCTCGGCCAGACCGTCGTCAAGGCGCTCTTCCCCGAAGGAGTCGATCCCATCGGCCAATACGTGCTAGTGAACAACATCCCGTTCCAGGTGATCGGCGTGATGGCGGCCAAGGGCGCAACGCCCTACGGCGCGGACCAAGACGACGTCGTGCTGACGCCCTATACCACCGGGAGCCTGCGGCTCTTCGGCCAGCATTACGTCAAGTCCATCACCGTGCAGGTTACGGACGTCGCTAAAATGGACGAGACCCAGGACGCGATCACGCGGCTCTTGAAGGCCCGCCACAAGGCCGAGGATTTCCAGATCCGCAACATGGCGGCGATTCTGGACGCCGCCATGCAAACCCAGGATACGCTGACCGTCTTGCTGGGCTCGATCGCGGCGATCTCGCTTCTGGTCGGCGGCATCGGCGTCATGAACATCATGCTGGTGAGCGTCACCGAGCGCACGCGCGAGATCGGCATCCGCATGGCGACGGGTGCGCGCAAGCTCAATATCCTCCTGCAGTTCAACACCGAGGCGCTGGTGGTGTGCGCGCTGGGCGGTTTGATCGGAGTCCTGGCCGGGCTCGGCGCCGCCACGCTCTTCGCCCATTTCGGCAAGCCCATACTGCTTTCCGCCGGGCCGGTCGTGCTCGCCTTCGGCTGCGCCTTCGCGACCGGGCTCGTCTTCGGCTACTTGCCGGCGAAAAAGGCCGCCGACCTCGATCCCGTCGTGGCGCTCGGCGCCGAGTAGCAACGATGCTCCGCCGCGCCGTCATCGCGACGATGGTCGCCGTGCTGTCCGCCTGTTCCCTGGGCCCCGATTACGCCCCGCCCAAGGTGGACAAGCCTTCCGCCTGGAAAGAGCCCGCTTCGGGCGCCGGCATTTGGCCCGATGCCTCTTGGTGGCAAGGGTTCGACAGCAAGGAATTGGATACGCTCGTCAAAACCGCGATCGCCGGAAATTACGACCTCGCCGCCGCCATGGACCGGGTGGCGGAGGCCGAAGCGAATGCCAAGATCGCCGGCGCCGCGCTTTACCCGCAGCTTTCCGCCGGGGGATCGGTTTCGCGCCAGCAGCAGCCGCAGTTGAAGGGCACGAGTTTCGGCGGCAACTCGAACAACACTTCGACCACCTATAACCTCTCGCTCGCCGCATCCTATGAGATCGACCTGTGGGGGAAGAACCGCGCGGCATCGGATGCGGGCCTCGCCCGGGTGCGCTCGAGCGCGTTCGATCAGGAAACCGTCGCCATCACGCTGGTGTCGGATGTCGCCACGACCTATTTCCAGATTCTTTCCTTGCGCGACCGGGTGCGCCTGGCCGAAGACAACCTCAAGAACGCCGAAAGCATCCTCGACCTGTTGGAAAACCAGAGCCGCATCGGCACCGTATCCGACCTCGAGGTGGCGCAACAGAGAAGCGCGGTCGCGACCCAGCGCGCCGCGATCCCGGCCCTGGTCCAGGCGGAGCATCAAGCCATACATGCCCTGGCGCTTTTGCTCGGCCGCAATCCCGAGGAGCTGTCGGTGGACTCGAAATCGCTCGACGAGGCGAAGCTGCCCGCGGTTATCGCCGGCCTGCCGTCATCGCTTCTCCGGCGACGGCCCGACGTGCGCAAGGCGGAGGCCGATCTCAACGCCGCCAACCTCGACATCGTGAACGCCCGCGCCCAACGCTTCCCGAGCATCGACCTCACGGGGGAAGGCGGCAGCGAGAGCCTGGTTCTCTCCGGCCTTTTGGGCCCGGGGAGCTTTCTTTATACGCTCGCCGCCTCGGTGACCGCGCCGATCTTCGAGGGCAACAAGCTCGAAGGCCAAGAGGAACTCACGCAGGCGCGCTACCACGAGCTCATGGAAACCTACCGGCAGGCGATCCTCGCCGCCTTCCGCGACGTCGAGGATTCACTGGCTGCGGTGCAGGGGAGCACGGCGCAGCACGGCTTCGAGCGCGAGGCCTATGAGCAGGCGCAAAATGCCTACCGCCTGGCCGATCTGCGCTACCGCGCCGGGACCGTGGATTTCCTGACCGTGCTCCAGGCGCAGTCCACCGTCTTCCAAGCGGAAGATGCGCTGGTTGTGGCCGATCTCGCGCGCTTCGATGCCCTTATCGGGCTTTACAAGGCCTTGGGCGGCGGTTGGGACGGCACCGCGCCGGCGCAGCCCCAGCCGGCAAAGCCGGGGCCGTCCTGATCGCCCGGTTGCCCGAGACCGGAGCGCCCCGGTACAATGCCGCCGCGTACCTTGGGAGAATGTGAGCCGGCCGTTCCATGCGCGTGATTGCCACCCTCATTCTTGTCGTGTTTGCGCTTGCCGCGGCTCCGGCCCGCGCCGCAAACGAATGCGATGCGCTGCAGGGCAGCGTCGTGACCGCCACGGGCGTCGTCTCGGATTTAACCTACCGGGATGCGAAAGACTTGACGTCATTCTTCATCCGCGATTCGAATCTTCCCTGCCGCGGCGACGTTTGGGTGTTCGTGACCGGCCGCACGCGCTGCGCCAACGGCAACACCATCATGGTCGAGGGCAGGTTCGACCAAGTCGATACCGGTACCAACGTCTCCCCCTACGCCATCCAGACCAACGCCGAACACGTGCGCTGCAAATAGGCGGCCCGGCTCGGAATCACCGAAGGCGCCTTCGAATTCCGCAACGCCATCGACCGGCTGACGGGACGGTGACGCGCCTTAGGGCGGCGGGGGATTGAGGCCCACGGTGCGCCCCTCGAATCCGGCGGCGTCGAAATAAACCGCGCCGCCCGTGGATTGCATGTTCAAGACGGTGCGAAGGCCGTTTTCGGCGGGGCCCGAGACGACCGTGCTGTTCTTCCAGGCAACCGGCTTCCCGCCCTTGAAACTCTCGCTCAAGACGCGCCCCACGAGCTTGCCTTTGCGCGGCAGACCGATGCGGAGCAGCCGGGCCATCGTCATCGCGATATCCGCGTTGCTGGCCGGCGCTTCGTCCACGTATCCGGATTTGAAATCGGGCCCGATCGCCGCCATGAAGTTCCAAGTGTCGGCGCGGCTCAAGCTTCCGTGCATGCCCTGGCCCTGTTGCAAGCCGGTGTCGGCGACGACCGCCGCGCACAGCGCCGGCTTCCCGCAACCGGTGTCGAAGGAGCGGAAATTGACGACGATCGCGGGGCGCGGCGTCACGGCGGTCCCGGCAAGATTGACGGCGCTCAAGGGCAAGGCGCCGGGAATCTTGCCCAGCTTATCGTCCACGAACAGCCCGCTCACATAGTCCTCTGCGAGTAACGCCGCCACCACGCGCGGCGCAAGCTCTTTCGCATTTCCTTGCGGCAGATAAATCAGGTCGGAGCCGCCGTTTGCCGCCACCACGACGTCGGGCGCGGCCGGATCGCGGCCAATCAGGCCGTTGCCGCGCCGGGGATGCTGCCCCAATTTGGGGTCGACGGGCGCATTCTTCGCATCGGGGTCGTTCAGGGGAAGAGCGAGCGCTTGCGCCAAGTCCATGGCAAGAAAGCCTTGCGGCAAAAGATTTGCCGGCACGTCCGAATATTTGGACTGCGCGGCGAGGCTTGTCTTGCTCTCCTTGGCGATGGTCGAGAATCCGTGGTCGGCGGCGACGATGACGTCGGTGGTTTCGTCGAGACCGAGTTGGCGCAAGGCCGCCATGATCTGGGCCAGATTGTCGTCGGCGTTGCGGATCGCCGCAATCGAGGTCGGCCCGTTGATGCCCGGAACGACCTCCCCCAGGCTGTCGCCCTGAGTGTGCTGGGTGCCGTCGGGATCGCGCGACCAGAAGACGAGGACGAACGGTCTTCCGGCCAGGGCGAAGCGCGGCAGGATCACCTTGGTCGCCACCTCGGCGAAATATTTTTGTTGCGCGACGTTGGCCGATTTCGTGCCAGGGGTTTTCATGTCCCCCGCGTCGCCGTTCGCCCCGCGCGGCGGCGTCACCGCGGGCAACCCCGCCCGGCTCAGGGCCGCCGTGATTTCGGGCGGGAGCGGGATGCCGTCGCGGCCGGTCGAATCGTCCACCACGATGGTCTGCGCCCCCGTCCGCGCGGTCACGTCCTGAATCGCGGCGGGGCCGAGTTTGCCAACCGCCGCGGTCAAGAAGCCGGCGCCGCGCGCGGCGGCCAGGATCGTTTTTTCGTTGAGGTAATTGCCGGCGAAATGCTCGTCCATGTCGCCCAACACCTGGTCGTTTTCCAGGAACGGGGTGACGCTCCCGGCGGCCCCGGGGACCGGAAATCCCGTGTAGATGGTGTTGCTAAAGTCGCCGGTATCGCCGAGATAGTGACCGGTGGCAAAGGCGGACGCGTTTGCGGTCGTGAAGGTCGGAAACAGCGAGTGGCCGTTCGTGAAATTGACGCCTTTATCCCGCACCTGGGAGAAGGTCGGCGCCGTCTCCGGGGTCACGATCCCGGAGCGCAACCCATCGGGCACGAACAGGATCACGCTGTGGCGCAAGGCGGCGGCCCCGGCCGTTTGCGCGGCGCCCACGACCGCAAGGCCGATCAGGCCGGCGATGCATCGATTAAGGCGCGACACGGTTATCCTTCTTCCGCCATGGCCTCGGATCATAGGGTCGGGGCGTGTCAAAAGCATAACGAATGAAGGGTTTTTAACAGATACCGGTACGCCGCGTTGCGATTGCCGGTTGCGCGCAACCCCGGGACGCGGCACATATTAAAGCCCGCGCGGCTACAATCCGGAAAGGAATTCACGACGCGTTCCCCGAAATATCCGGCGGCATATTCAATCGTCCTCGGTGCGATCGTCACGGCCATCCTCGCCGGCGCCGCAAACGGCCGAGCGGGCGATGCCGACACCCGCTTCGACGGCAAACCGTACAAGGTCTACCCGGACGGCAAGGTGAACTTCGCCAGCTACCGCGGCTATAACATTTATGCCAACGTCTGCCACGCCTGCCACGGCTATTCGGCGCTGGGAAGCTCTTTTGCCCCGGCGCTGGCTGAATCTCTCCAAACGCTGACCTACGAGGATTTCGTCACCGTCATAAGAGACGGCCGAGAAAATATCACCTCGAGCAGCCACAGCGTGATGCCAAGCTACAGCGAGAACAAGACCGTCATGAAATATATCGATTCGATCTACGCCTACTTGAAGGGCCGCGCCGACGGCGCGATCGGCGTTGGCGACATGGAATATGAGGGCCCCAAGGACGAATAGCGGCTCAGCTGCCGCGCCCGCCTTGCGCCGCTTGCGGCGCCTCTATCGCGGGTCCGGAAAGCATGCGGCGCAGCATGAGGCCGATTTCGGGCCGGCAGGTGCCGCAACTCGTTCCCGCGCGTAATACGCGCCCGATCTCGTCGGCGGAACGGGCGCGCCCCGATCCCGCCGCCGCGATGATCTCATCGGCGGCCACGCCGAAGCAGGAGCACACCATCCCGCCCTTGTCCGTTTCGCCCGAACCCGGTCGGCCTGAAATAAGTTCGATTCGCTCCGCCGACGACAGCCGGGGTTTCGCGAAAAGTCCCGCCAGCCAGCCGCGCGAAACGGTGACCGCCGCGGCGCCGACGAACAAACACGCCTCCAGCCGGCCGGTGCCAAACCGCGCAAAGCGAAATTCCCGCGCGGCCGTGTTCTGAAAGGCCAGCCAGTCCATTGGGCGTTGCGGTTCGCCCAGTTGCGTCCGCGCGAATGCCTCCCAATTCTCAGGTGCTTTATCTCCCGCGATCTCGTAGCGCCAGCAATCGGCTGCCCGCAGCCGCACCCAGTAATCGGCCGCGATTGCGGACAACGGCGCGCGCGAGAAGGCTACCGCCCGCCATGATGGCGCCATGGGCTCGATCCGCGCCGGCGTGTGTTTCGATTCCGGTTGGCCCGAAACGGGATCGGTATCCGGATTGACCGCCGCATTGATCAAGCCGCGGGCGGCGAACTGGCTGCTCCAATGCATCGGCACGAAGAGCGCGCCGGGCCTTTGGTCGTCGCTCACACGGGCCCGGGCCACCGCCTCGCCGAAGCGCGTGACCACCCGCGCCAGCGCGCCGTCCGCAACGCCGCTTGCGGCGGCATCCCGGGGATGGATCTCGACAAACGGTTCCGGCGCGTGGGCGGCAAGCCGCGGCGACTTGGCGCTCCGTGTCAACGTGTGCCAATGGTCGCGGGTCCGTCCGGTATTGAGCGATAGGGAAAATTCGGCATCCGGAAGATTGGCGGGAGGCCGCGGCGCGACGGCGATGAACCGCGCCTTGCCGCTGTCGGTGAAAAATCGCCCATCACCCAAAAGCCGCGCCGTGCCGGACCGGCCGCCCGGCGGCACCGGCCATTGAAGGGGCGCAAGGCCCGCGTATTCGTCGTCGCTTAAGGCCGCGAGGCCCGAAATATTGAAGGCGCGGCTCCCGTTGTTTTCGAATCCCGACAGCGCGGCATGCTCGCGGAAGATCGCGGCGGGACCCTCGTAATCGAAGCCGGATTCGAATCCCAAGCGCCGCGCCACCTGGCAGACGATCCACCAATCGGGCTTGGCATCGCCCGGCGGCGGGAGAAAGGCCCGCTGGCGCGAGATGCACCGCTCGGAATTGGTGACGGTGCCGTCCTTCTCGCCCCAGGCCGCGGCCGGAAGAAGTATATGGGCGCCGTCGGCCGTATCGGTGCGGCGCGTGCAATCCGAAACGATCACGACATCGCAACTATCAAGGGCCGCTCGCGCCCGGCCGGCGTCGGGCAAGCTCACCAGCGGATTGGTCGCCATGATCCAGACCGCCCGCACCTGGCGCGTTTCGATCGCCCGGAACAGGTCCACGGCCTTGAGCCCGGCTTTGTCCGCGATCCGCGGCGATTTCCAGAACCTTTGCACGCGGTCGCGGTCGGCCGCGTTCTCGATACGCATGTGCGCGGCAAGCTGGGTTGCGAGCCCGCCGACTTCGCGCCCACCCATGGCGTTGGGCTGGCCCGTCAAGGAGAACGGACCCATGCCGGGCCGGCCGATCCGCGCGGTCGCCAAATGGCAATTGATGATCGCGTTCACCTTGTCCGTGCCGCTCGAAGACTGATTGATCCCCTGCGAATAGAGCGTCACCGTTTTCTCGGTCTCGGCGAACCAGTCGAAAAAACTCGCGACGTCCTCTTCCCGCAACCCGCAGACGCGCGCAACGCGCGCCGCATCCGGAGCCGAGCTTTCGGCGGAAGCCAGCGCCGCCTCGAAATTTTCCGTATGCGCCGCTATGTACGCGGCGTCGATTTTGCCGCGGCGGTGCAGATGCGCCAGAAGGCCGTTGAACAGCGTCGCGTCGGTTCCGGGCGCAAGCGGAAGGTGCAAATCGGCCCCGTCGGTGGTTGCGGTGCGGCGCGGGTCGATGACGACGATCTTGGCCCGTGCGCCGCCGTTAGAAATCATCCGTTGATAGAGAATCGGATGGCACCACGCGGCATTCGAACCGGCGATCACGACGAGGTCGGCCTGTTCGATGTCTTCGTAATTCCCCGGCACGATATCTTCGCCGAACGCCCGCTGATGGCCGGCCACGCTGGAGGCCATGCACAAGCGCGAGTTGGTGTCGATGTTGGCGGAGCCGATGAAGCCTTTCATCAGCTTATTGGCGACGTAATAGTCCTCGGTCAAAAGCTGGCCCGAGACATAGAAGGCGATCGAATCGGGTCCGTGTTCGGCGATAAGGCGCGAAAGCCGTCCCGCCGTCTCGCCAAGGGCCGTGCCCCAGTCGGTTTCGGCGCCGTCCACCACGGGGCGCAGCAGCCGGTCTTCGAGGTCGAGGGTTTCGCCCAACGCCATTCCCTTGGAGCACAGCCGGCCGAAATTGGCGGGATGCCCGGCATCGCCGGCGATGGCGGCGGTGCCGCGCGGGCCCGGCGTTGCGGAGATTCCGCAGCCGACCCCGCAATAGGGGCAGGCGGTTTTGACGGGCGCGGTCATGGTCAGGCGACCCGCTCTTCCGGTTCGGCTTCGATGTGAAGCTTGATTTGGCCGTCCGCGACCAAGACGCGGTGTGCGGCGGTGCAGCCTTCGTCGGGCGCAACCGCACACCCGGAATCCAGTTCCACGATCCAATTGTGAAGCGGGCAAGTCACCCGCGCGCCGTGCACGATTCCCTGCGACAGCGGGCCGCCCCGGTGCGGGCAGCGGTCGTCGAGCGCAAAGATGCGGTCGTCAGCGGTGCGGAACACGGCGACGTCGCCGCGCGGCGTGCGCACGACGCGAGCCCCCAACTTCGGGATGTCCTCGATACGGCCGACCTCAAGCCAGGTTGTCATGCCACCGTCACCTCGGCCATAGGCTCGAATTCGGCCCGATCCATCTTGCCGCCGGCGCGCTCGGCCCAGGGATCGATCTGGGAGAAGCTTTGCGCGTGCCGGAATCGCTCGTAAAGCTCGCGCCGTCCGAGCGCATCCTCCGCGATGCGGTCCTTTACATAGGCCAGGCCGACGCGCTCGATCCACGGCGCGGTGCGCTCAAGGTATCGCGCCTCTTCACGGTAGAGCTGCAGGAAGGCCCCGCAATGTTCCAGGACCTCCTCTTCGGTCGTGACCTTGCACAACAGGTCGGTCGCGCGCACCTTGACGCCGCCGTTGCCTCCGACATGCAACTCCCAACCCGACTCGACGGCCACCACGCCGAAATCCTTGATCGTCGATTCGGCGCAATTGCGCGGGCAGCCCGAGACCGCCATCTTGACCTTGTGCGGAGTCCAGGCGCCCCAGCACATCTTTTCGAGACGGATGCCGAGAGCGGTCGAATCCTGGACGCCGAACCGGCACCATTCGGAACCGACGCAAGTTTTCACCGTGCGCAGCGCCTTGCCGTAGGCATGGCCGGAGACGAGCCCGGCCTTGTTGAGCTCGCCCCAAACCGCGGGCAAATCCTCTTTCCGCACGCCGAGCAAGTCGATCCGCTGTCCGCCGGTGATCTTAACGGTCCGGATTTCGAATTTCTCGGCGACGTCGGCGATCGCCCGAAGCTCCTTCGGGTTCGTGACGCCGCCCCACATTCGCGGCACCACGGAATAGGTCCCGTCTTTTTGAATGTTGGCATGCACCCGCTCGTTGATGAAGCGGGATTGCTTGTCGTCACGGTATTCTCCGGGCCAAGCGCAGAGCAAGTAATAATTCAGCGCCGGCCGGCACGAATGGCAGCCGTTGGGCGTGCGCCATTCCATGAATGCCATGACATCGGGAATGTTTTTCAGCTCATTGTCGCGGATCGCGTTGCGGATTTCGTCATGGGTGTAGTCGGTGCACGGACAAAGCGGCTTCGCCCGGGAAGCCGTGGAATAATCGCCGCCGACGGTCGCGGCCAAAATCTGCTCGACCAAGCCGGTGCACGAGCCGCAAGAGGACGATGCCTTGGTATGGGCGCGCACCTCTTCGAGGGTGAACAGCTTTTTCTCGACGATGGCGCGCTGGATCGCGCCCTTGCATACGCCATTGCAGCCGCAGACTTCGGCCTCGTCCGGCATCGCGGCGAGAGGGCCGGTGCTGCCGTGCCCCGAGTCGCCCAGATGCGGCTTCCCGAACATGAGTTGATCGTGAAGGCCGGTGACGTCGGTGCCATCCCGCATCAGCTGGAAATACCAGGGCGCGTTGAGCGTATCGCCGTACAAGACCGCGCCTTCGATGCGGCCGTTTTTGAGAACCAGCTTCTTATAGATATTGCGGGCGGGATCGTTGAACACGAGCTCGTCGGTCGCGTCCTTGGCCGCGAAATCCCCGGCCGAGAACAGGTCGATGCCGGTGACCTTGAGCTTGGTGGCAACGCGCGAGCCCTGATAGCGGGCGTAGCCCAATTGGGCGAGATGGTTGGCGCAGACCTTGGCCTGTTCAAACAACGGGGCGACCAGGCCGTAGGTTTGACTGCGGTGTTGCACGCACTCACCGACCGCATAGATGCGGCCGTCATAGGTCTGCATCGTGTCGTCGACCACGACGCCGCGCTCGCAATGCAGCCCCGCGGCCTTGGCAAGCTCGGTATTGGGCCGGATGCCGACCGCCATGACGACGATGTCGGCCGCGACTTCGCTGCCGTCGGCAAAGCGCACCGATTGGACCCGCCCGTCGCCGGAAATATCCTTGGTTTGCGCCGGCATCTTGAATTCGATCCCGCGAAATTCCAGGGATTGCCGGAGCATCTCGCCAGCCGCCCGGTCGAGCTGGCGCTCCATCAGCCATTCCATGAGATGGACGACGGTGACCTTCATGCCGCGCTTGAGCAATCCATTTGCGGCTTCGAGTCCCAGAAGACCGCCGCCGATGACGACGGCGCGCTTCAGGCTCTTCGCCGCCTCGATCATGCGCGCCACGTCGCCCAAATCGCGGAACGTGACGACGCCCGGCAACTCGTTGCCCGGCACCGGCAGCACGATGGGATTGGATCCCGCCGCAAGCAGAAGACGGTCGTAAGGCGCCTCGGTCCCGTCGCTGGCGGTCACGACGCGCCGGCGGCGGTCTATCCTCGTTACCGTCCTGCCCTTGCAAAGCGCAATCCCGTGTCTCGCATACCAGGATTCGTCGTTGAGCATGATGTCGGCGGGTGATTTCTCGCCGGCCAGCACCGGAGACAGAAGAATCCGGTTGTAGTTCCCGTGAGGCTCGGCGCCGAACACGGTGATGTCGTAAAGATCGGGGGCGAGCTTCAACATCTCCTCGACGGTGCGCATGCCCGCCATGCCGTTGCCGACCACGACAAGACGCTGTTTTCCCGTCACGCCTTTGCCCTCCGCGTCCCGGCCCAAATACGGCATATCGCCGCGAATATCCGTGCTTCACACCGCAACGAACGTGCCATTCCGCGGGCGCCCCGGCCGCGGTTCGCGTCGCCGATTTTTTCCGCGACATTTCAATGCGATATCGAAGGAACCGCGGGCACAAGCGGCGGGCCGAATTCGATCTCCGATAACGGTTTTCGCCTAAAGAATCAGCAAAATTACTGCGCTGCACAATAGTTGTGCATAACTCCCATAATACCCTCCAATGCTTTGACGAATCTCCCCAGGCATTGCCTCGATTCCGGGCCTCGGCACGGGATTTGCTTTTGCAGTGCACAAGGGCCCCGCAAGCGGGCCCCGGCACGGAAGGCGCAAAACAACATGAACTTCGCGGATTTCAAGAAGGCCGGCCATCTGCCGACGTTGATCGCGGCTTTCCTCTATTTCGATTTCAGCTTCATGGTCTGGGTAACGCTGGGCCCGCTCATGGTCTATATCGCCGAGGACCTGAAGCTCGGCGTCGCCGATAAATTCACCCTTATCGCCATTCCGATTCTTTCCGGCGCGGTGCTGCGCATCGTGCTGGGTGCGCTTGCCGATCATTACGGTTCGCGCCGCACCGCCATCGCCGCGCAGGCGCTCGTGATCTTCGCGGTTGGCGCGTCTTGGCTGTTTGGGCTTCGGCACGTCTGGCAAATCGAATTGCTCGGGGCCGCGCTGGGTGTGGCCGGCGCATCCTTTGCCGTCGCTTTGCCGCAGGCGAGCCGGTGGTATCCGCCGCGATATCAGGGTGTCGTGATGGGCTTGGCGGGGGCCGGCAACATGGGGGTCGTGCTCGACGCCCTCATCGTACCGCATCTGGCGCAGTCCTACGGCTGGCGGAACGCGCTCGGGTTCCTGCTCATCCCGCTTCTGTTCGCCTTCGTGGTTTACGTCATGGCGGCGAGGGACGCGCCGCTGGTGCCGGCCAAAGTCACTTTCGCGGGCTATGGATCGCTGCTGCGCGACCGCGACTGCTGGTGGTTCATGTTCTTCTATTTCATCACTTTCGGCGGCTTCGTCGGGCTCGCCAACGCCTTGCCCCTTTATTTCAGCCTGCAGTACGGCGTTTCCGGCGTGGCTGCGGGCGTCATGGCGGGCGTCGCCGTTCTGTTCGGCTCGCTCTTCCGCCCGCTTGGGGGCTTCGTTGCCGACCGCAAGGGCGGGGTTGCGACGCTTACCGCCCTGTTCGCCGTGGTGATGCTTGCTTATCTCGCCGTCGCGTTCCTGCCGGATGCGGCGGGACCGGGCGCGGACCTGACGCTGTCGCAAATGACGCCCGTTGCCTGGCTGTCCGTCGCTCTTTTTTCGGCCGGCGTTCTGACACTGGGCATGGGAAACGGCGCGGTGTTCCAGCTCATCCCCCAGCGCTTCCGCCACGAGATCGGAATCGTGACCGGCCTGGTCGGATGCGCCGGTGGTATCGGGGGATTTTTCCTGGCCAAGACGCTCGGATTCGCGAAGGCGGCGACCGGAACTTTTTCCAGCGGCTTCCTGTTTTTCGCGTTGCTCGCCTGCGCCGGACTTATCGGACTTACGTTCGTCAAAGACCGCTGGCGGTCCACCTGGGCCGCCACCGCCGAGGCCAGGGTCTAGCTTTTTTCCGCGCCCGCCTGCTTGCGGCTCTTGGCCTTGCGGCCGGAGCTGCCCTTGAGCGTCCCTTATTGGACTCGCGCATGACGCGGGCAACCTTGCGGCTGCCTTACGTCAAATCGGTGCGGCGCGATTTTTTTGCGCCGATTCTCTAAACCGCCAATATAGATAGGAAGTCGATTGAACCGCCTCGAAACGTTTACGACCGCGGATTGATTCTCTGGAGGCAAGCGGAATCGGAGGCCGGCGAATCGCCCGTGGGGGTTTCGCCCAAGTCTTTCAGCAATAACCGGAAGCACGGATCGCGATTGAGCAGCAATGGGCCGACCGTATCGATGACCTTGAGGTCGTCCGGTGCGATCGTCCACAAAGTCGGGATTTGTTTTACCTTATCACGCTGCGTTCTCTCTTCTTCGGTAATAGCCGGCAGCTGGTCAAAATCTATTGTCACGCCATAGACCTTCAAGCCGGCGAAACGAGTCAGGTTGTTCTGCGCCGCCGCTGCCGCTTTCGCCAACTCGGTCAGCACCCCGCTCAACTGCGCTTCCATGCTGGCGCTGGCGGCGTCGATCGGAACCGAGGTTACCGACGACAGCTGGCTTAGCAGACCCGGCCGCGAGGCATCCGAATCGAGATCGCTCGGTGCGTCGGAACGCGCGTTCACGACAATCACGACGAGCTTGTTGACCTTGCCGTCATTGATTGCCTTCAACAGGCCGGTATCGTCGTAATAGCTGAATATCGCCGACGTGAGCGAACCGATGCCCAGATTATCGGCCACGCCCCCGTCCAGGAAATGCAGTTCCTTCACGTCGCGGAACTTCGGGTCACCCCGGCGCAGGTCGTTTGAATAGCGGGCGTCACGGTATTCATTCAGGTTTAAGTACTGCGTGTACGGATTCGTAAGATCGTCCGAAATCCATTCGGCTTCCGCCGGTTTTCCGGGACATGAAACCGAATTGTTATGGAAATTGACGGGCGACATCAGGATCGGGAACGCTGCCGAGGCCGCCACACCCACCGTGATCGGCGTGCTGTCGAGATCGGAACAGATGTCGTCGAATCGGCGCGGAATGAAGGCGAAGACATGGCCCGAGGCCATGTCGGTCGCATTCAGGATGATAAAAGGCTTATCCGGCGCATTCAGATCCTTGAACGTCTTGTGATTGAACAGCTTTTCATCCAGCAGCTCCTCGAGCGCATCCACCCGCGTAAATCCGGTGACGACCAAGCGAAACCAAGTGAACGGATTGGCGCCGGTAAGCTCCAGAGATTTCATGTTGTCTTTGACCAGGAAATTGTCGCGGAGCGCGTCGAGTCCTTCCGCTCCCGTCAAGCCGAACCAGGCCGCGGTGACGCTGCCGCCCGATACCGAGGAAACGACCTTCACATCCTTATCGAGCGTCCGGGTCTGGCCGCCCAGCTTGTATTGCGCGCGCTGAAGCTGGCGCAGCACCGCGGCATCTAGGGCGGCCGCCCGCGAACCCCCGCCGGAGAACGCCATCAAGATGACCGGATCGTCGGGATTGCCGGGTATGATCGAGCGGCGTTCGACATTTGCCGCTTGCGGCGCAAGCGGCCGGTTTTCGGGCACCGCCGCGCAGGCGCCAGCGGCCAGCACGACGGCAAGTGCGAATCTTGTGGCGAATCCCCGCATCTTATACGCCGGCTCCGGCCGCGGGCGCGAGTTGGAACGCGATGCGCACCGGAGTTGCGACGGTGGTGCCGCTTAACACCACGGTCTGCACGGCCGGCGTATAGCCGGTGCCGGAAAGGCGAATTTTGTATTGGTTCGGTCCCAGGAAAATCGTGCTGTTGGTCGGACCGACCGCTTTCCCGTTGGCGATCACGTCGCGAACCTCGGGAAATTCGACGAACAGATATTCCATCGCGCGCTTCCCTTCGGGCGACACGGACTTAACGGCATTAAATACCACATCGGCCGCCGGGGGGTGAATCGAAACGCCGGGGCGCGTAACGAATCGCCCGCAACACACCTGCACGCGCCGGTATTGCGGATTGAAGGGATTCAGCCGGCGGCGCCCCCGCCGTCGCTCAACCGGCGGAGAGCCCCGCGGCTTCCGCCACCAGTAATTCGATGGCGGTCCAATCCAGATTCTGCCGCCCCTTGGCGATGGATGCGCGCAAGCGCTCATCGACCAGATCGGCGACCGCCATCGGCACCCGTGCTTTGGCCGCGGTCGCCTGGATCAACTGCGAATCCTTGTATCCCAGCTCGAGCGCGAAGCCCGGCGGCGCATACCGGCGCGCGGCCAGGATCGCCCCGTAGCCCTTGTAGACCGGGCAATTGAACCGGGTTTCCGAAAAGAACGTCGCGACCGCGGCGCGGTCGATCCCGTGTTTTTCCGCCAGCGCCAAGGCTTCCGCCAACGACTCGATCGCGGCCAGGATGAGGAAATTCCCGCACAGCTTCACCACATTGGCGGTGCCCGGCCCGGTCCCGAAGTCGTGCACGGTCCGCCCCATCGCTTCCAGCAAGGGTTTTACCCGCGCCTTGGCCGCCGCCGGCCCCGAGAGACAGATGTTCAGCTCCTTGGCCGCAGCCGCGTCCGGCCTGCCGAACACGGGTGCTGCGACGTAGTGGCTTCCCGCCTTCTCATGCGCTTCGGCGAGCTTACGCGCGGTTTCGGGCGAAACCGTGCTCATGGACAGGTGGACGCCGTCTCGTCCCAGCGTCTTCAGGATTCCACCGGCGCCAAGCGTCACCTCTTCCAGCGCGGCGTCGTTGGCGAGCATGGTGACGACGATTCCGCCTGTTTGCGCCGCTTCCGCCGCGCTCGCGCAGACCACGGCGCCAAGCCCGGCCAGCGGCTCGGCCTTGGCTAGGCTGCGGTTGAAGACGCGAAGCTTGAATCCCGCCGCGATCAAATTGCGCGCCATGGGCTCGCCCATCAGGCCCAAGCCGATGAAACCGACCGCCGTCATCTCCGCCTCCCGCGATTGCGTTGCTTGCCTGCCGCCGCTTTGTAGCGGTGCGGGCAAGAAATTGGAAGACGGCGGGCGCCGGCGGCGCGCGGAAGCAGTCCCGCTTCAGTCCCCGAACAGCGGTTTGCCCAAGATGCTTGGGCCGATCCGCTCCAGCGGCACGGCAAGTTTGGCGACGAAGCCGGTGCCCGATTCCGAAGTCAAGGGAAGCTGCGCTTCCAGCCCGAAATCGAGGCCCAGATCCGAATAGATGACGCCCGGCGCGATTACCCCCGTCGAAGGCTCGCCGTAAGAGCGGGTGGCGGGCGTGGTGTAAGCGAATTCCACCAGCGGCGTAAGGCGGGTGAGCCAGATGGGAAGCCCGACGTATTGCACGTTGCCCTGGAGGTAACGCAGGCTGTATTCGAGCGCAAAGCCGATGACCACGAAGTCCGGCAGGTGTTCGACGCTGGCGCTTGCGACTCCGGTATTGGGATCGACCTCGGTGGTCGTGCGAGTCCGCTGATCGGCAAATTGATATCCGAATGTACCGGTCACGGCGATGGGCCTGAGGTATTTCAGTTCTTCCGGCAGGTCGCCGAACCCCTTGCCGAAATACAGGGTCGGGGTCGTCGAGCCAATTCTCTCCGCACCGACGCTTTTCGATCCGGTGCCGCCGAATTCGCGGATAACGCCCGCCGAGATCACGAGCTCGTGCACGTCGTTCGTGTAGAACTGATATTTCAGAATAGCATCGAGATTGCCGAAGCCGTGGGCGCTGTCTTCACCCTCGGGCTCGATGATCTCATAACTCCCTTCCACCGATATTCCGAGATTCTCGGTGATGCGCTTCTCGACCTCGAACTCGAACTCCGTTTCCCGCGTCACCGGCTCCGAATCCGATGCGTCCTCCCGGCTGTGGGTCACCTTCGCCGAAATCTCGTCCGCGACAAACGGATCCTCGGTCGTCGGCGTAACGGGAAATGTGCGGTTGCCCGCGACATAAGGCGCGGCCGCAAACACGGGCGGGGCAATCAGGCAGGCGAGCACAACCAGCGCCGCGCCCGCCAAAATCCTCGCATTAAGCATCCGATTTCTTCGCGCGTCGGCGGACAGGGCTAGGAAGCCTTCGGCAAGGCGCGCGGGCCGGCGGCGGCAGCGCCGCACCCGCCGCGCGACAGGAGCACCGAAACCCTCGTCCCCCGGCCGAGCGCCGTGTCGATGGTCATTCTCCCGCCATGCAGCTCGACGAACGCCTTGGTGAGAGGAAGGCCCAATCCCGTTCCCTCGTACCGGCGGGATAATCGGCTATCGATTTGGCCGAAGGGGGAAAGCGCCAGCGGCAAATCTTCCGGCCGCATCCCGATTCCGGTGTCGGTCACGGCAACCTCAACCTGGCCGTTGCCGAGCAACGTCATGGACAGCGTCACTCTGCCCCCGGGTTCCGAAAACTTGACGGCGTTGGAGAGCAAGTTGAGGAAGATTTGCCTCAGCTTTGCGCTTTCGCCATGAACGATCACCGGGTTCTCGGGCCAATCCTTCTTGAATTCGAGACTGACGGTCGCGCACTGCTCCGAGACCATTTTTGCGCAGAAGTCCAATGTCTCGTTAAGAACGACTTCTTCGGGATGGAGCTGTAATTTTCCCGCCTCGTTTTTGGTCAGATCGAGCACGCTGTTGATGACATCAAGCAAGTGCTGGCCGCTCTCCAAGATATGGCTGGCGTAGTCCACATACTGGCGCTGTTCTATTGCTCCGCACGATTCCTGCGAAATGATTTCCGAAAAACCGATAATGGCGTTGAGGGGTGTGCGTAATTCGTGGCTCATATTCCCGAGGAACTTGCTCTTTGCGGCGCTCGCCGCCTCCGCTTGCATCTTGGCCTCTTTGAAGCTTTCTTCGCGCTTCTTGATTTCGGTAAAGTCGCTGACAAACAGAAAGTACCCGCCGTCCTGGGTATTGCTTCGGCTGACCCGCACCCAGCGGCCGTCGGGCAACTTGATTTCACCGCCCGACGACAGCGGCGACGAACCGTCACTTTGCTCCGGTGCCACGGCCCGGTCCTTCGCGCCGTCACCGGCAGAAGCGGCGATCTGCCGCTCGACCTTGGAGAAAGCCGCAGAAAAATCGGCCCCTTCGACGAGCTGCTCCGAGAGGGCGGGAAAGAATTTTACGACTTGGCTGTTGGCATGGACCACCTTGCCCGCCGCATCGACGAGCACCATCGCCTCGCGCGAACTCTCCAGCGCGTCCACAAGCCGGCTCTGCGCGCGATGCCGTTGCGCCGTTTCGCGCTCTATCATGGCGCGGATGTTGTTTTGCATCACGGTCATGGAGCGGAGCAGGATGCCGGTCTCATCTTTGCCGCCGCTCGGGATCGGCGTTTGAAGCTCGCCCCGGGCAATGCGGTCGGCGACCGTCGCCGCCTCCGTCAGCGGCCGGATGATGCGGCGTGCGAGCAGCGTTGTGATCGCGATCGAAAGAATCAGTGCCAGGAACAATGCCGCGACGCTCGTGTATTCGAACCGGGAGATCGCCCATACTGCCTTGCGCCGCTCGACGAAGCTGTGGTCCGTGGTCAGCTCGACAAGCAGATCGAAGCGCTCGGTTATCTGCTTGGCAAGGTCATCCAGCTCACCGCTGCCAAGCTCGGGGCTTTCGCGCCTGCCCACCTCGCTCCAGTGCGTGACGAGTGTCTCGATCTGGCGAATGATTTCACGCTCGTCATCCGATAAGGAACGCTGGGACGCTACCTGCAAGTCCTCGAAGAAGCTGATCGTGAGATTATCGAGGGTCCGATCGATGGCGGCTTGTCCCACCGCGGGCGCGGTGCGCCGTTGCAACAGCTCCTTGTCCATTTGCGAGAAAACCAGGCTCGCCGAGCGCGAGAAATTGATCGCCATGAGCGGGCGGTCGTAGGTATCGACGACGATCTTGCCAGCGGCGGAAAGAACATAAAGGCCGTATCCGCCAAGCGCCCCGATGATCAGGCTCATGACGACGAAGGCGCCGAAAATTTTAGCGCCGACCGAACCCTTGGTAGGCAACCGCGGCATGGCCGATTCTCTCCCCCGGCATCGCCTATGGCGGGCTGTCTTCTATGCTGCCGTTATCCCTCGATAGTTGCATCGAATATGCCTAAGAATTCGTAAACGGAGGCGCTCCGGCCGCGCCGCGACGAAGGCGGGAAAGCGAGCTTTTCTCCGAGTTTTTCGTGTCGGCGGGCCGTCCGGGCCGGCAGCCGCCCGGCGTGCCGGAGATGCCGGCACAACGCTTCTACTTGACGGTCACCGACAACGACATCTTGGGGTGGATGTGGCAGCGGATCTCGAATAGTCCCGGCCGTGGGAATTTGACCGCGATAACCTCGCCGGGTGCCTGTTCGGCCGAATCGAAGTTGAGGCCGCCGGAGGCGACATAGATCTGGTGGAGGAAATTGTCTTCGTTGACGAACTGCAACTCGTCGCCGCGTCCAATATCGATATCCTTGATCTGGCCGGCATCTTTGACTTGGAAAGAGCGGTCTTTCTGGATGATCCGATGCGCTTCGCCGGCCCAAGCAATCCATGCGACCTGGGCGATCGCAAAGACAACCGCGGCGGCCATGAGAGCCCTGCCGGTTCCGCTCATCGCGTGTTCAATTTCAGGCGGTGAATAGTGCACGTCTCCCGGCGTCCCTGTCGCCTTGGCATTTGCGGAGTCCGGCAAACCCGGTTGCCATGGGCTTTTTTCGCGGACGGATTCATTCCGGACCGAGATGATATTCGATCTTCGAGCCGTCCGGCGCGAGGAACTTCTGTTTAATCAGCAGGCCTTCGCCGTCGTACCACATGTCACGCACGATATCGCCGGCGACCGCCACGTGCTCCGTGGGGATTCGCCGTCCTTCGGAATCGATGAGTTCGTTGGCTTTCTTGGAAAAATGGACCGAAAGCAAACGCCCCGACTCAAGATCCAACAACCGATTCGCTTCCGTCATGGATATCTGCCAAAGGCTCGAAGGCAGCGTCCCGGCCGGAGCCACGAATCCGCCGGCCGAGCCACTTACGGCCAGAGTGCCGTCCGGATCCGATTGCGCCTGCACGTGATACTCGCTCCCGTCGTCATCTGTCTGCGAGGTCAGCCGAAGCAACGCGCCGTTTCGCCATACCTCGCGACTGTGATGCCGGTAACGATACATCGTGATAAAGGCAAAATCGACGTGAAGGTCGATCGTTTCGTCGACCACAAGATCGCCGTTCTCCTGCCGGATCACCATTCGGTGCCGGCCGATGCTTTCGTTGTTTCGGGAGACCGCCCACTCGACCGTTCGATCGCCTATGCCATCGCCAATGGCGCCAAGGCTCCGATCGCTGCCCAAAGACACCGCGCATAGTGTGAGGCAGAAACACAACCAACTTCTGACGCAGCGTCTCATCTTTATATCGGCATGCGAAATCAGCAACCGGGGACACGAGGGCCCCGGCGATCGCGTCACGACATCCGGCCGCCCGAAGACCAGCCATGGCCCTCGCGCCACGCCGCCTTCGAGCGGCAACGCGGGCAAATGCGCTCGCCCGACCACGCGCTCGAGAATCCATCGTGGCACATGAGACAGTTGCGCTGCTTGCGCACCTCCTCGGCGGGCGGCTCCGGATCCGGCCTTCGTTCGTATCGGCTTTTCATGAGGGGTTCCGACCTATTCTATTAAGAAATATTGGGTGTGCGGGCGATAAATCAAGAAATTCGTCGCCGGGCATATTCATGACGGCGATGACTTCCCGGCCATTCTCGCCGCTTTTGGCACCCTTGGACTTGACGAATTCATGATTAACGGGCGAAAAATTCGAAGGCACGGGCTTTTAAAGCTTGTAATGTCCACAAAGAATGTGCAAGTATACCTTCAATATTTGATCTTGTGATCGCGCAAATGCGCCCTGGGCCTGTGATACGCCCGGCGCCTCAATCCCGAGACCATTCGATATAACAAGCGCCGCCCCGGTTCGCGCACGGGTCGCCAAACCCGATGATGCAATCGGCCGGTAATTGCCAGCCACTCATAGTCCATCCCTCACCTCATCCCAATCTTTGCGCGTCGCCTTTTGCGATGCGCCGAGCGTAACCCGGCTATGGCCGCGGCTTGCGACAACCCTTCACGATGAAAGAACTAGTAAATGATCTCCTTTTCCGAACTTAAGCTTATCGAACCGATCCAGCGTGCGCTGCACGCCGAGAAATACGAAACGCCGACGCCGATTCAGGCCCAGGCGATCCCCCATTTGCTCGAAGGGCACGATCTTCTTGGCGTCGCCCAAACCGGCACCGGCAAGACCGCGGCCTTCGCTTTGCCGATCTTGCAGCGCCTTGCCGAGGGTGCGCGCCACGCGGCACCCCGCTCGGCCCGCGTCTTGGTGCTGACGCCGACCCGCGAACTCGCGATCCAGATCTGTCAGTCCTTCCGCACCTACGGCCGCCATCTTCGCCTCAGCTACGCCCTGGTTTACGGCGGCGTCGGCCAAGGCGCGCAGGTGGCGGCGCTCTCCCGCGGCGTCGATGTCTTGATTGAGACACCCGGACGGCTCATCGACCTGATGAACCAGCGGCACGTCCGGTTCGACAGCGTCGAAACCTTCGTCCTCGACGAGGCCGACCGCATGCTCGACATGGGTTTCATCCGCGACGTGCGAAAGATCACGGCCCTATTGCCGCCAAAGCGGCAGACTCTTTTGTTCTCCGCGACGATGCCCGATGCCATCGCCGGCCTCGCCGCGAGTGTGCTCCGGAATCCGCGGCGTGTCGAAGTGACGCCGCCCGCAACAACCGTGGAGCGAGTCCGCCAGCAAGTTTTGTTCGTCGAGAAAGACAAGAAGCGGGCTCTCCTCGTCAACGTTTTGAACGACGCGTCGATCCGGCGGGCGTTGGTATTCACCCGCACCAAACGCGGCGCCGACCGCCTTGCCGAGCATCTGGCGAAAAGCGGCATCAGGGCCGACGTGATTCACGGCAACAAGTCGCAAGGCGCGCGCCAAAAGGCGCTCGAGGCCTTTCGCGCCGGACGGGTGCGTATATTGGTCGCGACCGACATCGCCGCGCGCGGGATCGACATCGATGGGATTACCCACGTCATCAACTTCGAATTGCCGAATGAGCCGGAAAGCTACGTCCACCGCATCGGGCGCACGGCGCGCGCCGGCGCGGCCGGCATGGCGATCTCGTTCTGCGACGCGGAGGAAAAGGACTTTTTGCGCGGCATCGAGAAGGTGATCCGCCAGGCCATCCCGGTCCACGCCGCGCACCCCTTCCACACGCCGCGGATTGCCGCCGCGGAGTTTCGCGGCGCGGCCAAACCGATGCGCCAACAGCAGCACGCGCAGCATCGCCGCAATGGCCGGGGGTTCCGCGAGCGCCAGCGTCCGCGCGCGGCGTAAAGCGGCGCTCCGCCCGGGTCTCCCGAGCGGAGGCCCGATGGCCTGAGCCGGACTAGGATCTCGGAATGGACCGGGGCGCCATGCGTTCGCGCCCCGGATCGGCCAAGCTCAACGGATCGCTTATCCCGATATTGCGCGATCGAAGAAGCGCATGACCGACTTTATCTGGTTCTCGGGCGGCTTCCGCATTTTTTTCCCGTGATGCGGACGGCGCCGGGGCCATTACATCGCATTCTTCAGCGTCAGCCCGGCCTCGCGCGCGGCATCCTTGGCCTTGTTCAAATCATTCGATCCCAAACCGGCTTTGGCGTGTTCCAGAGCCTGGCCCAGAATCTTTTTCTTCGCCGCGTCCGCCGTATCGGAGATCGCGCCGCCGCCCATCCCGATGCACGGGTTCATTGAATTGGCATCGAATCCCGGGCCTTTTGGGCCGACGAGGCAATTGATAACGTGATGAAGATGATCGTGGACCTCTTCGATCTCGGACGCGGTTTCGGCATAGCTTGCATGCAGCGTGGCCTCCGCCGTTTCCTTGGCTGCTGCATCGACGGCCAATGCCGCCGCCGTCAGCGCCAACGTGGCCGAGCGCGCGGCAAGCTGTGCATAGCTCAAATCGTCCAATCCCAAGCCGGCGTTAGCGTGTTCCAGAGCCTCGCCCAGAATTTTTTTCTTCGCCGCGTCCGCCGTATCGGGGATCGCGCCGCCGCCCATCCCGTTGCACGGATTCATTGAATTGGCATCGAATCCCGGGCCTTTTGGGCCCACGAGGCAATTGATAACGTGATGAAGATGGTCGTAGACCTCTTTGATCTCGGATGCGGTTGCGGCATAGTTTGCATGCAGCGCGGCCTCCGCCGTTTCCTTGGCACCTGGATCGACGGCCATTGCCGCTAGTGACTGCGTCAGCATCTGCTGGGCCACGCGCGCGGCGTACTTGGCCTTGTTCAAATCATTCAATCCCAAGCCGGCGTTGGCGCGTTCCAGAGCATCGCCCAGAATCTTTTTCGTCGCCGCGTCCGCCGCATCGGGGATCGCGCCGTCGCCCATCCCGTTGCACGGGTTCATTGAATTGGCATCGAATCCCGAGCCTTTTGGGCCTACGAGGCAATTGATAACGTGATGAAGATGGTCGTGGACCCTTTCGATCACGTATCCGGTTGCGGCAAAGTCTGCATGCAGTGCGGCTTCCGCCGCTTCCTTGACTGCATCGCCGGCCAATGCCGGCGCCGAGGCGGCCAATAGGACCGCCAACACCGCGCAGCCAACCCTGCGATTGACCTTATCCATGATTACCGGGCCTCCCAAAGAGAGCGGACTATTAGGAATTACGTTTAAGGCCGTGCAGACCTTCCGCGCAAGCCCTTTTTCGACCGGTCCGCGGCGACGATATTTTAGGCGTCGTGCGCTGCTCCCCGCAAACTCGGCAAAAATGCAATAGAGACCGCGACCTTAAGGAGGAGCGGACGATGAAACTACCGAGGTTCACGGAAGAGTAGATCATCGAGATCCTGCGGCTGCGCGCGGCTGGGGCGAAGGCGGCGGATTTGTGCCGGCAGCACGGGATCAGTGAGGCGATGTTTTACAACTGGAAGGCCAAATACGGCGGGCTGACGGTGTCGGAGGCGGTCCTTATGACTTTCGAGATGGACTCTAAAATCTTAATATCGGTCATAATCTAGCATGTCCATCCCAGCGGGGGTTGCCATGGATTTCTCCGAATTCTTCAATTACGACGGCCAGACAGTCAAACGCTCCGACAGCGGCTTCGTCTTTCTTGCGGACTTGCCGGCAGACGAGTGGGAACACATTTTCGCGGTTACGCAACGCTGCCGATTCGCCGCCGGCGACGTGGTGGTGCGTCAGAGCGAAGCGTCGCGCACGCTATACATCGTTGCGAGTGGCGAGCTCGAAGTAGTTTTCATTGGTGACGCCGGGGATGTACGGCCGATTTCGCGCATCGATCCGCTGTCTGTGTTTGGCGAGCAGGCCTTTCTCGACGGCCTGCCGCGCTCCGCCACGGTGCGGGCGCGCACGGCCAGCGAATTGCACTTGCTGACGCGTGAGGCTTTCGACGCGCTGGCTGCGCGATATCCCGACCTTGCGCGAAAATTACTGCTCGAATTGGGACGCATCGTTTCGCTGCGCTTGCGGGCAATGACGTCCCTGGCCATGCAGGGAACGCGCTGAAATGGCGGCCGGCGGCAGCTTCCCCAACTATCTGCAGATTCCGCCGCTGTTGCCGCAACGTACCTGGCACGCCTTGCAAACGCTTTCGGTGCTTTCGGCCCTGTTGATGGCGCTGCTGCTGTTCACAAAGCCGGAATGGGCTCTGCCGCTGTTCTGGATGCTGATCGTACCCTTGCTGCCTGCGGTATTCCTTGTCGTTCCCGGGCTGTGGCGCAACCTCTGCCCCCTGGCGGCGATGAATCAGACGCCGCGCCTGTTCGGCTTCGCCCGCGACCTTGCGCATACGCCGCGCATTCGCGAGTACAGCTACGTGCTCGGCATCGCACTCTTCTTTCTGTTCGTCTCCAGCCGTAAATGGCTGTTTGACCAGAGCGGTTTGGCCAGCGGCGCGCTGATCCTTTTCGGTCTTAGCGCAGCCTTTTTGGGCGGACTCATCTTCAAGGGCAAGAGCGGCTGGTGCAGCAGCATCTGCCCCTTGTTGCCGGTGCAGCGGCTCTACGGGCAGACGCCCTTGAAGCTGGTGGGCAACGCCCATTGTCAGCCGTGCGTCGGCTGCACCAAAAACTGCTACGACTTCAATCCCAAAGTTGCCTTTCTCGCCGACCAATACGACGCCGATCGCTACCACGCCGGCTATCGGCGTTTCTTTGCTTCCGCGTTACCGGGCTTCCTCCTTGCCTTCTTTACCGTGCCGGGCGCCGCGTCGCCGCTGGCACCGGTGCAAGGCGACATTCATCTCGGCGCGGTGTATGGGCATTTCCTGCTGTACACGGGCATCGGCATGGCTCTTTACGAGTTGCTCGATACCTTCGCCAAGGTGCCGCCCAACCGCCTCAACGTGTTGTTTGGCGCGGCCGCGTTCAACATCTACTACTGGTTTGCCGGCGCCAGCTGGTTCACGGCGCTATCGGCGCTGAGCGGCCACTGGACGGTGCCGGACGCCGCTCCCTACATCATCCGCGCGCCCCTGTGGATCGTTACCGGTCTGTGGATATGGCGCGGCTTCGCTACAGAGGATTTGTTTCGCCGCGAGGTCGCCGGCAAGACGGCGACGCAGGCGGCGGGCGTCGGGCAGGGCGGCGTGGCAGCACTACGCAAGGCTTCGGAACAGGCCAGCGCGCAACTGGTGATCGAGCCGGAGCAGCGCCAGGTCGCTGCAGCGCAGGGACAGTCACTGTTGGAGCTGATCGAGGGATGCGGCGCGCGCATCGAGCCCGGGTGCCGCATGGGTGTCTGCGGCGCCGACCCCGTTGCGGTACGTGCGGGGATGGACAACCTGACCCAGGTAGAAGACGACGAACGCAATACATTGGCGCGTCTTGGTCACGCCGACAACACGCGCATGGCCTGTTGCGCCCGCATCAAGCACGGGCAAGTAACAATTGCGCTGACACCGGACAAGCGCGAAGCGGCGGCTGCCGCGACGACGGCGGCGTTCGATCCTGAAATACGGCATGTGGTGGTCGTCGGCAATGGCATCGCCGGTGTCACGGCGGCGGATCACCTGCGGCGCCGGCACCCTGTATGTCGCATTACGTTGGTAGCCGATGAAAACCATCACCTATACAACCGCATGGCAATCACGCGTCTGGTGTACGGGCGCTCCGCGATGCAGGGACTTTATCTGATGCCGGAAAGTTGGTATGTCGACCGCAACATCGAGGCCATGCTCAACACTGGTGCGCGGGCGATCGATCCGCAGAAACACGAGGTCTTGCTCGCCGATGGCGAAACGCTGGCCTACGATCGCCTGATCCTCGCCACCGGCAGCAGCAGCTTCGTGCCACCTTGGCCGGGCTATGGCGGGCCTGGGTGTTACGTCCTGCGTTCGGCCAACGACGCGATGGCAGCGCGCAGTTATGCGCAACGCAACACCGCCAGCAACGCCGTCGTTGCCGGCGGCGGGCTGCTCGGACTGGAAGCGGCCTATGCACTGCACAAGCTCGGTCTGCAGGTCACGGTGGTCGAGCGCAACAGGTGGCTAATGCACCGACAACTCGACGAACGTGGCGGGCGCCTGCTGGAGGCCTACCTCGCCAATCTCGGCCTGCACATACTCACTGGGGTGGAGATCAAGGCGTTGACGCAACGGGATGACGGCGTACGGCTGGTACAGCTGGCTGAAGGCGAGCCGCTACGCGCCGATCTCTTCATCGTCGCCACCGGCATCTCACCCAACACCGCCCTCGCCAGCGCAGCCAGGCTGGCGGTCAATCGGGGCATCATCGTTGATGCGCAGATGCGTACCAGCGCTCCGGACATTTACGCCGCCGGCGACGCGGCGGAGATCGACGGCAAGGTGCGGGGGCAGTGGCCGGTGGCCGTCGAACAGGGCGAAGTGGCGGCCTGCAATGCCCTCGGTGAACCCCGCGCCTACAGGGAGTCGGTGCTGCCAACACAACTCAAGGTCGTTGGCGTTGATCTCATTTCGGTCGGACAGTTCGAAGCCGGCCCGGATGATCTGAGCCTGGTCGAGGAAGATGTCGGCAGTCACCGCTACCGAAAGCTGGTCATTCGCGACGGCATCCTGATCGGCGCCATCCTGATCGGCTGGCCAGAACTGAACGAGCCCGTAAGCAAGGCCGTGAAAGCAAGGAAGGCGCTCGACGGCGCGGTGACACAACTCAAGGCCGGCGACTGGTCATTTTTCTCAGGGCGTAGCATTTAGGGAGTCTCTGAGATTTATTCGGTGAGCGCGATCACTTGCGGACGTATCTGCCTGTCCAAGGCAGCCTACCGGAGTTCCCTGTAAGTAGCCGTGAATTCCCCGTTCCTTTTGGACCGGTGGCTCCGTCGCAATTGCATCGAAGTCTTGTCCCAACCCCGGTCGTACATAACGCTTCGATGTCCGATCCGGCTCGGTCGTCAAGGATCAGGCTGCCAGTTTAGGAACACCTTTCCATTTTGCATTTGCGTTATGAGACTATTGCGCCGCGTCATGCCGATAAGTCTCTGGTCCGCCTCGATTATTCAAACTGAGACACCACCCCCGAGTGACCGCCATGGCCGTTTTATGGTATAAAATGAGTGCTTACCGACACCGCCTCGGCGTCCTGGTCCAAAGCGGCAACGAGGACAGCTAGAAAATCAGCGGTGGTCCGGGCGAGACTGCCGGGGCGAAAGCCTCCGGACTAGAAGGCGGGAGGCAGGGATGTTGGAAACCAAGGAAAGCGGCCTCGATCAGAAAACCGCCGGGCACAGGCAGGCGAACGATGTGCTGATCGCGGACAAGGAGCGCCTGGTCCACTTGCTGTCCTGCGCGCCCTCCGTCACATACAGCTTCGAGTTAAAAGGGGATTGTTCGCCGACTTTTATCAGCGAAAACATACGGGACATGTTCGGATACGAACCGCAGGAATATCTCTCGGACCGCACTTTCGTGCAGCGCCGCGTCCATCCTGACGATGCTTCGCGCGTCCAAACGGAACTGTCTCGGCTGTTCAAGGCGGGCCACATTACTCTTGAGTACCGCTTTCTTTGCAAAGACGACCGCTACTGCTGGGTCAGCGACGAGATGCGGCTGATCCGGGACAAGAACGGCCAGCCGCTCGAGGTCGTCGGGTCGTGGACCGATATTTCGACCCGCAAACAGGTCAGCGAAGCCCTAGTCAATGCGCAACAACGTCTCACTCATGTGCTCGCGGCCTCGCCAGCCATGATCTATAGCTTCGAAGGGAAAGGAGACTACAGACCGACTTTTATCAGCGAAAACGTGAAGGACATATTCGGCTACGAGCCGCGCGAATATCTGGAGAATCCTAAATTCATGCCGTCATGCATCCACCCCGATGACCTGGCCCGCATTAACAAGGAGTGGTCACACCTCTTCAGGGTCGGGCACCATGTCAACGAGTACCGTTTCCGTTGCAAGGATGGCTCCTACCTCTGGGTGAGTGATGAGCTTCACCTGCTCCGCGACAAGGACGGAGAGCCGATCGAGGTCGTGGGCGCTGTCTGCGACATAACCGCACGCAAGAAGGTGGAGGACGAGCTGGCGACGACGAAGAATCGCCTCAAACATCTAATGACCTCGGCTCCGTCCGTGATCTACAGCTTCGAGGCGAAGGGCGAATACTTGCCAACCTTCATCAGCGAAAACGTGCGGGATCTGCTCGGCTACGAGCCGGAAGAATACCTCACCGACCGAAATTTCGTGCCGCGCCGCGTTCATCCCGAGGATGCCGCCCGCGTGCAGGGCGATCTGTCGCGCCTCTTCGAGCTCGGTTACCTCGTCCACGAGTACCGTTTCCGTCGCAAGGATGGCTCCTACTGCTGGGTGAGCGACGAGTTGCACCTGCTCCGCGACGAAAATGGCAAGCCCACCGAGGTCGTCGGATCGTGGAGCGACGTGAGCGCCCGTAGGAAAATCGGTGATGCGATGGTTGCGGCTCAGAACCGGCTCAACCATCTGCTGACGTCCGCGCCCGCGGTCATTTACAGCTTCGAGGCGACGGGAAGCTATGCCCCGACGTTCATCAGCGACAACGTGAAGGCTCTCCTCGGCTACGAGCCGAAGGAATACCTCGAAAGCCGCGACTTCTGGTGGCGCCGCATGCACCCCGACGACGTGGCCCGCGTTCGAGAGAACCTCGATCACCTGTTCAAGGTGGGGCAGATCAACCACGAGTACAGGTTCCTGCGCAAAGACGGGAGCTACTCCTGGATCAACGACGAGATGCATCTCATCCGCAATAAGGATGGGCTGCCCGTCGAAATCGTCGCGTCGATGAACGACATATCCGCGCGAAAAAAGGCCGAAAGGGAGTTGGCCGTTGCGAAGGAGCAGGCCGAGCTCGCTAACCGCGCCAAGTCGGACTTTCTCGCCAGAATGAGCCACGAGCTGCGGACGCCCTTGAATGCGATCATCGGCATCGCTGAGATGATGGTCGAGGATGCGCAGGACGCGGGAAATGACGCGCAAGCGGATCCGCTTCAGCGGATACAGCGGGCCGGCGTGCATTTGCTAGGCTTGATCAACGAGATCCTCGATCTATCAAAGATCGAAGCCGGAAAGGTGGAACTTCACCTGGAGACCTTCGATGTTTCCAAACTGGTCCACGAGGTGGCCGCCACCGTCCAACCGCTGGTCGAGAACAAGGCCAATCGTCTGCAGATCGGCTGCCCAGACGACATAGGTGAGATGCACGCCGACCAGACGAAGGTGCGGCAGATACTGCTCAACCTATTGGGCAACGCCTGCAAGTTCACCGAAAACGGTGATATTTCGGTCGCCGTCGGCAGGGATCGGACCGGACCGGCCGAATGGCTCAGCTTTACCGTCTCGGACACGGGCATCGGCATTGCCTCCGAGCACCTCGGCCGGCTGTTCGAGGATTTCAGTCAGGCCAGCGCCTCGACGGCTGCCAAGTACGGCGGGACGGGCCTCGGGCTCGCAATTAGCCAGGGATACTGCGAGCTCATGGGGGGAGACATCTCGGTGGAGAGCGCGCAGGGCGAGGGATCCAAGTTCACCGTTCGGCTTCCCGCCAAGTCCGTTGAACGGGAGACGCTGTCTGGCAAATGACGCAGTCCGAATGAGCAGCCGTCCAACGAACGTTGAAGCCAAGAATCGCGAAACGCGCGGTGGCGCACCGCCGAGGAACGCACGAAATGAAGATTCTGTATGTCGAAGATAACGAGAACAGTGCTTACATGCTTCAGCAGCGCCTGAAGCGCAAGGGCTATGAAGTCATCCTGGCGAAGGACGGCAGCGAGGGGGTCGCCCTAGCCCAGAAGGAACTCCCAGATCTTATCATAATGGATATTGCGATGCCGGTTCTTGATGGGTACGAGGCCGCCCGGCAGCTGAGAAATTCGCAGGCCACGGCGTCGATCCCGATCGTTGCCCTATCCTCCCACGCGATGCCCGGCGACCGGGAGATGGCCGTGGCTGCTGGCTGCGACGATTTCGACACCAAGCCGGTGAATTTTTCGCGGCTGCTGGCGAAGATCGAAGCTCTGTTGGCAAGCGGGCCTTCGTCGTGAGCAGCGAACAGCCCGCCCTCCTCGTCGTTGACGACAATGAGAACAATCGTTACACGCTAAGCCGGCGGCTGAATCACGAGGGTTACACCAACGTTGCCATCGCCGAGAATGGCCGGCAGGCTCTGGATCTCCTGCAGTCACAGAGCTTCGATCTCGTCCTCCTCGACATCATGATGCCCGAAATGGACGGCTTCGACGTCCTCAAGCGCATGAAAGTCGAGGACACGCTGCGCCACATACCGGTCATAATGATCTCCGCATTGGACGAGATGGACAGCGTGCTTAAATGCATCCAGCTCGGTGCGGACGACTATCTGCCCAAGCCATTCCAACCACCATTGCTCAAGGCACGGATCGGCGCCTGCCTCGAGAAGAAACGGTTGCACGATATGGAGATCGCATATCTGGCCGAAATCGAAAAGGAGAGACAGCGCGCGGACGATCTCCTACACGCGATTCTTCCCCATACCGTCGTTCAGGAACTGAAGGCCACCAACGTCGTAAAACCGCGGCGCTATGAGAATGTCGCGGTGATTTTCAGCGATATCGTCGGCTTCACAACTTATTGCGACCATCACACGCCCGAGGAGGTCATATCGCACCTGCAGGTGTTGATCGAAACTTTCGAAGATATTTCGGTCAAGCACGGACTTGAGAAGATCAAGACCATCGGAGACGCTTTCATGGCCGCATCCGGGCTGCTTACTCCGGTCGAGAATCCGGTGCTGGCCTGCATCAGATCCGGCTTCGACATGATCTCGGCGGCGCGAAGCGTGACGCCGGACTGGCAGATTCGCGTCGGCATCCATTCGGGTCCGGTGTTGGCCGGGGTCGTGGGGCGCCACCAATACTCCTTTGATTTGTGGGGCGACACGGTGAACACCGCGGCGCGGATCGTCGATCAGGCGCCCCCTGGAGAGATCGCGCTCTCCGAGACCGCGTGGTTGCGCGTGCGCGCGCGTTGTCGCTGCGAGTCGCTCGGGCGAATGGATATCAAGGGGAAAGGCCTGCTCGAGATTTACCGCTGCATCGGTCCAGGCTAAAGACTTTGGGCGCTGCCGCTGGCGAAGCCCGCTCAGGCGGAATGCGTGACTACTCCCCGGAAACCCGGGAAGGTGCGGGACTATATCTTCCTCGGCGATCACCGGCTGCGGATCGAGTGACTTCGGGCAAGGCGGCTCGCCGCCGGTCAAACACGCGCGGCTAATGGCCCGCGCCGAAGCCATGGTTTGCGCCTTGGAACCGCCGAGGGTCGTCTATCCTCGATATTTTATCCGCCGCGAATCTTTTGGCGCTTCCGGTCGGCTCGCAGCCTTTTTTTGCAGAATCGCAAAGCGCGCGGACAGAAACTTGGTGGCGGAGGACGCCGTCCGGAGCGAACTCTGCTCCGCCGTGGTTTCCCTGTTACGCGGGGATATACAGCGAAGTTTTCCGATTCCGGGCGCCATGCCAGGAAAACGGGCCCGATAAGCGGAGACTATTTAACGGGTTACCGGGGAATTCCCTGCGCATCGGAGCGGGGAATTCGTCGAACGAATCGGGGGGGTCCCCGGCATTGGTGTCGGCATGGTCCGGCCTAGCGCCGATGAGGTTGTTCGACTAACCTGACCATTGGACCAAAGAGCTGG
The DNA here is from genome assembly GCA_041498815.1 of Alphaproteobacteria bacterium. Lineage (GTDB taxonomy): Bacteria > Pseudomonadota > Alphaproteobacteria > DATDPM01 > DATDPM01 > DATDPM01. The sequence continues at coordinate 1,019 of JBGQJC010000016.1, read as the reverse complement.
GGGGCCGGTCCATCTCATGTCAATCATCCTCGCGAAGATAAAAGCAGCTCTCGTTAGCCGGCGTCCAATCTTGTGGCGGCACGATCCGCGCTTTCCGTCCTTAGCCGGATAGAGGATGTCTTGAAAAAACTTGGGTCCTGGCCTCGTCGCAGATGTCTGGTCATCACCCTGGCGTTCGCTTGCCTCTGGCTGGCACCCCCGTGCCTGGCCCAAGAAACGCCTTTGCAGGCGGCGCAACACTTAGAGGACGAGGCAAACGCCATCCGGCAGCAGGCGGCCGCAGCGCACGAGCGTGCCCAGGCCGCGGAAGATCTGGCCAAGCAGGCGCGCGACCAAGCCGCCAAGACCACCGACCCCGTGGCCCAGAGCGTCTGGAAAAATACAATTACGGAGCGCGAGGAAACCGCGCAGCACCTCAAGCAGCAGGCCGATGAACTCGATCAGGACATAGCGAAAAAGACCGCCGAGGCCGAACGCCTGCGGGCGCAAGCCTCGAACCCGCCTTCTCCCACCGGCGCTCCGCCATCGTCAAATCCCATGCCGCCTTCCGGGACTCCGGCACCACCACCGCCAATCGCAACCGGCAACGCGCCCGGCACGCCGCCAGCCCCGGCAAGTCCAGCACCCTCGCCCGCCGCGGCCAATCCCGGCAATTGCAACGAAAGCGCCGCGAGCGAGCCCTTGTCTTTGGACCAGATCGCCGGCGTCTGGACCGCCGAAACGGACGGCTCAACGATCACAGTCAGCCCAAAGACTCCGAACGACACGACCAACCTCGTGCTCGAAGCCAAGCATCATTGGGAAGGAACGATCCAAGGCGGAAGGCTAAAGTTTACGCGCAAGCCGACGGAAAGCGAGATGGGCGCGGCTCCTCCATGGGCCACTGCCGTTGTGGCCGGCAAGCTTGAATGGACCATCGAACTCGACGGCAAGATAAAATGCGGCCAGCCGGTGCTCGAAGGTAGATGGCTCCCCGGGGAAATCAAATTTCATTCGGAAACGGATGTCGACGGAAAAAT
>JBGQJC010000015.1:0-48327 GCA_041498815.1 Alphaproteobacteria bacterium | reverse complement strand
GGCTTGTAGTCGAATTGGGCGAGTGGACCGCCCGAAAGCGCGGCGACGACGTTGCGCGCCAGAGTGAAAGCTTCCCGCACCGCAAACTGGGCGGTGGGGGCCGCGAATTTCTCAGGCGCATCGGCCTTACGAGGCAGCGGAACGAGTGCGGCGTCGCCTAGCGCCCAGACGTTCGCATGGCCCGGCACCCGAAATGTGCCGTCCACCTTGATCCGGCCCCATTGCATGTCGAGCCCCAGCGCCCGCACCAGCGGGCCGGGCGCGGTTCCGATGGTGGCGACGACCGTCTTGGTTTCGACGATTCGGCCGTCCGCCAATTCGACCGCCGATACGCTCGCCGATTTAAGCGCCGTCTTGAGCCAGGTTTCGATGCCGCGCGCGGCGAGCTTTCGGGCGGCGTAGCGGGCAAGCTCTTCGGGGAGTTCGGGCAGGATGCGCTCGGCGTATTCGACCAAAATCATGCGAATCTCGGAAGCCGCGATGCGAGGATAGAATTTGAGCGAGCGGGCGATCAAATCCTTCATCTCGCCCACGGTCTCGACGCCCGAAAATCCCGCGCCCACGACCACGAAGGTGAGAAGCCGGCGCTTCAGGTCGGAGTCTTCGGTGACGTCCCCCTGTTCGAGGCAATTGATGACCTGGTTGCGCAGCCGGTAGGCGTCGGCGAGCGTCTTCATGGTGAAGGCGTGTTCCGCCAAGCCCGGGAATTTGGAGAGGTCCGCCGTCTGTCCCGGGGCCAGCACCAGATGATCGTAAGGGACGTAGGTCAGGGTCCGGTTGGTGTCGTCGGTTACCTGAACACGGTTTTGCCGGAACAGGACCGATCGGACGGTTGCCAGCCGGACCTTGACGCCCGGAAGCAAAAAGCGCAGCGGCGAAACGGCATCGGACGCATTGATGTTCCCGGCCGCGACCTCGGGCAACAGCGGCTGAAAAATGAAATAATTGACTTCGTTGATGAGCTCGATCTCGACCTCGGCGGGGGCAAGTCGGCGCAAGTGCTTCGCCGCGAACATCCCGGCGAATCCGGCCCCCAACACGACGACACGTTTTTGTTCCGCCATCGAAGTCTTATATGGTCGCTCGGATCGAAGGAGTCACTGGAAAGATATTAGATGCCGGGTTGGGTGAATAACCCGGTGGCCGTCAATCCCGCTTGTCGCTCTTGATCACGAGCGGGCGGAGCAGAAAAGCGGGAAGTTGATCCTCGGGCGCCCTGGCGCGCGGGGATTCTTGCTTTGGCCGGGGCGCGCCGTGCGCCGGTTTTGGCGCCGTGCTTTGCGCGGCGGGCCGGTGCTGTTGGGGCGGCTGCGGCGTACTCGTGTGCGGGGCGTGGGGCCGGTGCGGTTGCGGCGAGGGCGGACGCGGTGGGGCGGCCGTTTTTTGCGGCGGAGCGTGCGGCCTTGGGCCGTGGGGTCCGCGGCTCCTGCCGCGGGAGCCGCGCCGGCCGTCGCCTTCTTCGAGCGCAAGCGCCGGTTCGCCCGCGAGCTCCACCCGCTTGATGGGATTGCCGATCAGGCTGGCGATCGCGGCGACGTAATTTCCGTCGGAGGGTGCGGCGATGGTGAAGGCGCGGCCCGTCCGCCCGGCGCGCCCGGTGCGGCCGATCCGGTGCACATAGTCTTCCGGATTATGAGGGACGTCAAAATTGAAGACATGCGAGAGCTCGATAATATCGAGCCCGCGCGCCGCCACGTCGCTGCACACCAGAAGGCGGATCTCGCCGCGCTTGAAGGCGTCCAGCGTTTGCGTGCGCGCGGGCTGGGACATGTCGCCGTGCATTTCGGCCGCCGCCAAACCATGACGCTTCAAATCGCGCACCAGCGCCCCGATATCGCGCTTGCGGTTGCAAAAGATCAGGGCCGATTTGACGTTTTCCGCTTCGATCAGCTTGCGCAGCGCATCGCGCTTTTGATCGGGCGGCACCACCACCATCACATGTTCGACGCCTTCCGCGGGCGAGGCCGGCGGCGCCACCATGATCTCCTTGGGGTTCATCAGAAATTTGTCGGAGAGTCGGCGGATTTCAGGCGCTAAAGTGGCGCAGAAGAACAGGGTTTGGCGAATCTTGGGCAACATTCCGACGATTCGCTCGACATCGGGGATGAAGCCCATGTCGAGCATCCGGTCGGCCTCGTCGATCACCAGAATCTTGACGTCCGACAGCAGAATCTTGCCGCGTTCGAACAGGTCGATGAGCCGGCCGGGTGTCGCGATCAGCGCATCCACGCCGCGCCCCAGGGCGCGTTCCTGTTCCGTGAAAGACGTGCCGCCGATCAAAAGCGCGGTCGAAAGCCGGTGGTATTTGCCGTAGGTCGCGAAATTGTCCGAGACCTGGGCGGCGAGTTCCCGCGTCGGTTCGAGAATGAGCGAGCGCGGCATCCGCGCCTTGGCCCGGCCCGCGGCAAGAATCTCCAACATGGGAAGGACAAAGGACGCGGTTTTGCCGGTGCCGGTTTGGGCGCACCCCAATACGTCGCGGCCCATGAGGATAATGGGGATGGTCTGGCGCTGGATCGGCGTCGGCACGACATAGCCGGCATCCGTTACGGCGCGGAGCACGTCGGGCCCAAGCCCAAGTTCGGTGAAACTCATTCCTCGCGGCTCTCGCCGGGCGCCAAGAACAGGTGCGGGCGGGGGTAGAGCGGCGGCTTAAAACCTGCCATTGCGGCGGATACTAGGTCGGCAATTCTGCCCGGTCAATCGCCGCACCATGATTTCTGCGGTGTCCGAGGCCCATGGTTAATGGCGTGCGGCATTGGCAGCCGGGCACCGGGGGCTAGGTTGGGAACAAGGGCGTTCGCAACCGGTGTTTCCCCGTGCTTCTCGACCGCACCAAATCCTGCCTTCTCGTCATCGACATCCAAGAAAAGCTGATAACGGCGATCAACGGGGCCGATCGGGTCATCGCCAATACGGCGGTGCTCTTGAGGGCGGCGGCGCGGCTTGGAATCCCGGCCTTGTTTTCGGAACAGTATCCGAAAGGCCTGGGGCCGACGGTCGCGGCGCTTGCGGGCTTCGCCGCGGCGGGTGGACCTGTCGTCAAGTCCGAATTTTCCTGCTCGGAAGCCCCCGGTTTTGTCGAGCGGTTGCGCGCCACCGGGCGCGAGCAACTGGTGCTTGCCGGAATCGAGGCCCATGTCTGCGTGCTGCAGACGGCCCTGGGGTTCTGGGCACGGGATTATCCCGTATTCGTGGTTGCGGATGCGGTTTCCTCGCGCAAGCCGGAGAGCGTGGCGGTTGCGCTCGACCGATTGCGGGACGAGGGGGTTGCGATCGTCACCACCGAGATGGTCCTTTTCGAATGGCTGGGGCGGGCCGGCACCTCCGAGTTCAAGGAGTTGAGCGCGCTCATAAAGTAGAAACCGCCGGGAGCGTATGATCCGGCAGGAGTCGGGCGCCGGACCCCGGCTTGGGCCGCCTTCCAGGTGCCGTGGGACGGCCTCGAGCGGCAGCCCGGAAAGCCTTGGAGCGCCGCGGTTTCCGGCGATTTCGTTAAGCGTTTACCTGGGGCCGTTGCCGGGTTACATTAGCCGCCAAAGTTCGTGGAATCCCATAACCTTATTGGGGTTATGGGAGGGCCTCGGGGGAGGCCCCGACAACGCGTTTGACGGGGTTTCAGGGAGGCCAAAAGTGGCGGAGACCATGCTGCTTATCGCGGGGCGCACCAGCAAGCAAGGCACCTCGCTCAATGCCGGCAAGCTCAAGGACGAATACCGCGATGTCACGTCCACGGTTGAAATGAACGCGCTCGATATGGCCAGGCTGGGGCTGAAGGACGGCGACAAGGTGCGCCTGCGCACCGCGGTCGGCGAGACGGTCGTGCGCTGCAAGCAACGCAAGCCCGAAGACCTGCCGGCGGGGATGCTGTTCATGGCATATGGTCCGCCCTCAAGCCAGTTGATGGCCGGGGATACGGCCGGGACCGGCATGCCGATCTCCAAGAATTTCGTGGTCGAAGTTTTGCCCGAACTGGGCTGAGGATCCGCCGAAAATGGCCGTAGAAGAAACGACACCAGAAACGAAACCAGCGACCGCAAACATCAAGCTCGTCGAAAACGCGACCTGCACCTTCTGCGGCTGCGTTTGCGACGACATGAACCTGACCGTTGACCTCGATAACCACAAGATCACCAAGGCGCAGAACGCCTGCGTTCTTGGCCGCGCCTGGTTCGCCGAGCACACCTTGGAAGAACGTCCCTTCGCGCTCATCGACGGGAAAGAGGCGACGACCGAAGAGGGTGTGGAGGCCGCGGCGCAGATTTTGGCCAACGCCAAGTTCCCGATCACCTACGGCCTGAGCGACACCACTTGCGAAGCGCAGCGCCAGGCGGTTGCGATCGCCGACATGATCGGCGGCAATCTCGACACCACGACCTCGGTCTGCCACGGGCCCTCGGGCATCGCCTTCGAGGGCGTGGGCGAAAGCACCGCGACCTTGGGCGAGATCAAGAATCGCGCGGACCTTGTGATCTTCTGGGGCGGCAATCCGGCGGAGGCGCATCCGCGCCTGTTCACCCGTTATGCGCTGATGCCGAAGGGCATGTTCGTCCCCAACGGCAAGAAGGACCGCACGGCGGTTCTGGTGGACGTGCGCCGCACCGCAAGTGTACCGGTCGCCGACATCTTCATTCAGGTCAAGCCCGGCGCCGATTTCGAGGTGCTATGGGCGCTTCGGGCCCTCGTCAAAGGCCGGCGCATCGATCCCTCGATCGAGGAAAAGACCGGCGTCAAGCTTGCAGTCCTCGAAGACCTCGTGAAGCGCATGAAAAGTTGCCGCTTCGGCGCGCTGCTGTTCGGCATGGGCCTCACCATGACGCGCGGGCGCCATTTTAATTCGGGCGCGCTTTTGGCGCTGGCCTCGGACCTCAACGAGTTCACTCATTTCGTGGCGAAGCCCGTGCGCGGCCACGGCAATGTGACCGGGGCCGACAATGTGGTGTCGTGGTCCACCGGATTCCCCTTCGGCATCAATTTCAGCCGCGGCTACCCGCGCTTCAACCCGGGCGAATTCACGACGGTGGATCTGCTGGCGCGCGGCGAGGCGGACGCGGCCCTCATCATCGCCAGCGATCCGGGATCGAACTTCCCCAAGGCCGCGATCGAGCACCTGAAGCGCATCCCGGCCATCGTACTCGACCCCAAGGCGAGCATGACGAGCCAGATGGCAAAGGTGGCTTTCACCACCGCCACCTACGGCATCAACACGCCGGGCACGGTTTATAGGATGGATGACGTGGCGATCGCGCTACGCCCGGCCTTCGAATCTCCCTATCCCAGCGACGAGGCAGTCTTGACCGCGATCAAGAATCGGGTACGCGAGTTGCTCGCGGAACAGGGCAGGCTCGGGGCGCCCAAAGCGAAAGTTGCCTGAACACGCCTCTGCCGAAAAACGATAACGAAAAAAGGGAAGGCGGATGTCGTCGATGCTTCGGATCGTGAACGGACGGGTCTATGACCCGGCGAACGGGATCGACGGCGCGGTCCGCGAGATCTGCGTCTCTAACGGCAAGATCGTCGAGTCCGTCCCGCCCGAGGCGAAAAAGATCGACGCCCAGGGCATGGTGGTCATGCCGGGGGGTGTGGACATCCATTGCCACATCGCCGGGCCCAAGGTGAATTTGGCCCGCAAACTCCAGCCCGAAGACCATCGCTACGACGTTCATCCGCGCACGGCTTTCACCCGCTCCGGCACGGGCGGCACGGTACCGTCCACTTTCGCCACCGGCTATCGCTACGCGACGCTGGGCTACACCACCGCGATGGAAGCGGCGGTGGTGCCGATTGGGGCTCGGCACACGCTGGAGGAGCTTCACGACACTCCGGTCATCGACAAGGGGTTCTACATCCTTCTCGGCAACAACGTGCTGCTATACCAGTTGCTGAAGGAAGGGCGGCGCGACGAATTCCGCGAGGCGGTCGCCTGGTGGCTGAACGCGACGCGGGCCTATGCCATCAAGCTCGTCAACCCCTGCGGCGACGAGCCGTGGAAAGGCCGCCGCAACGCCGTCATCACCGACCTCGACGAGAAGAACGACGCCTTCGACGTGACGCCGCGCCAAGTGATCACCGCGTTGATCGAGGTAGCGAACGAATTGGGGCTGCCGCACCCGGCCCACATCCACTGCAACAATCTGGGTCACTCCGGCAATTACACGACCACGATCGACACCATGCGCGCGGCCGGGGGCAAGCGCGCCCACATCACCCACATCCAATTCCACAGCTACGGCGGCGAGCCGGGGAAAAACCCGATTTCGAAGGCGCCCGAGATCGCGGCCTTCATCAACGATCACCCGAACATCAGCGCCGACGTGGGGCAGGTGATGTTCGGCAAGTCCACGATCATGACCGCGGACGCGCCGATCGCCTATATGCTGCGCAAACTCGGTAAGGATAAGCGCTGGGTCAACTCCGATACCGAATTCGAGAGTGGCTGCGGCATCATCCCCTTCGCCTATCAGGAGCACATTTATACCCATGCCTTGCAATGGGCGATCGGGCTCGAGCTGTTCCTGCTCACCAAAGACCCGTGGCGGATGGTGCTTTCGACCGATCATCCGAACGGCGGCTCGTTCATGAGCTATCCGCGGCTGATCCGTCTCCTGATGGACCGCGGTTTCCGCGATGAGCAGATCAAGCTCGTGAACCAGCGGGCGATCAAAAAGACCACGCTTGTGGACGGTTTGCAGCGCGAATACTCGTTGAACGAGATCGCCATCGTCACGCGCGCCGGGCCGGCGCGGATCTTGGGCCTCAAAAACAAGGGGCACCTGGGCGCAGGAGCGGACGCCGACATCACCATCTATGAAGAGGACGCGGACAAGGAAAAAATGTTCAGCGCGCCGCGCTATGTGATCAAGGACGGGACGCTCATCATCGAGGACCATGAATTCCGCGCCGATCACGAGGGCCGGATCCTGCATGTGTCGCCCGCCTACGACGCAGAGATCGAGAAGGTGATACGGCCGTTCTTCGAGAGTTATTACTCGATCCGTTTCGAGAATTACGCCGTCACCGACGAGTACCTTCGGCATCACGAACAGATTCCGACCGCAAGCCCGATCGCCGCCGAATAGACCGAGAAGACCGGAATGCAAATCGCGTCCACGGAAATCGCCGACACCTACGCCGAAGCCTTCAAGATGTTTGCGGCGCGGGTGATCATCACCGCCGAGACGCCGGATTGGACGATGGCGGCGGCGCGCTCCATGACCGGATTCGCGACCTCGGTCATCGGCTGCAAATGCGAGGCCGGGATCGAGCGCGAGATACCCGCCGCCGAAACGCCGGACGCGAGGCCGGGCGCGAGCGTGCTGCTGTTCGCCACCAGCGCCGAGAGCCTCGGCAAGCGCCTGATCGAGCGCATCGGCCAATGCGTGATGACTTGCCCCACCACCGCCTGCTTCAACGGCCTCGACTCGGAGGAAACCGCGGTGGTGGGAGGCGCCTTGCGCTATTTCGGCGACGGCTATCAGATCCGCAAGAAGCTCGACGGGCGAAGGCTGTGGCGCGTGCCGGTGATGGACGGCGAGTTTTTGGTCGATGAGCGCTTCGGCGTTCAGCCGGCGGTCGGCGGCGGGAATATATTGATTCTGGCCAAAACCATGCCGGACGCGCTACGCGCCGCAAAAGCCGCGGTTGCCGCCATGCGCGAGGTGCCGGGCGTGATCATGCCGTTTCCGGACGGGGTGGTGCGCAGCGGCAGCAAGCCGGGTTCGAAATACAAGGCCCTGCTCGCCTCGACCAACGACGCCTATTGCCCGACGCTGCGCGGCTTCGCGCCCCAGACCGAATTGCCAGAGGATGTGACCTGCGTGCTCGAAATCGTGATCGACGGGCTCGATGTTGCCGGCGTCGAGGAAGCCATGCGCCGGGGCTTGAAGGCGGCGGCGGGCGAGGGCATCGTGCGCATCTCGGCCGGCAACTACGGCGGCAACCTGGGCCAATTCAAGATACCCCTTCATGGCTTGCTTAACTGACATGGCGGTGATGTTGCGCCCAAAGGCCCAACCGTGGCGCTGACGCTGACGCTGCGCGCACAGCCCGACGTGCCGCTCGAGGCGGAGGTTATTCGCCCCGACACGCTGAGCGGCAAGGGCGAGAAGGAAATCGCGGCGCTGTTCGCGATGCACGGCAACCGGCAGGTGGAGCTGGGTGAATTCTTCGCGGTGTCGGGGAAGGCCAACGGCGAGATCCGGGTCGAGGGCGACCTCAGGAAGGTCAAACTCATCGGCGCCGGTATGGCCGCGGGCAAGCTCACGGTTCATGGCAACGTGGGCGCCCATCTCGGCGCCGTCATGACGGGGGGCGAGATTCTGGTCGAGGGCAACGCCGGCGATTGGGTCGGCCCCGAAATGCTGGGCGGGCGCATCACCATCAAGGGCAACGCGGGCCATATGGCGGGCAGCGCCTATCGCGGCAGCCGCATCGGAATGATGGGCGGCGAGATCGTCATTCACGGCAACGCCGGGAACGAAACCGGCAGCGCCATGCGCAACGGCTTGATTGCGATCGGCGGCGATTGCGGCGATTTCGCGGGCGTCAACATGCTGGCCGGCACCGTCGTCGTGCTGGGGCAGATGGGCAACCGATTCGGGGCCGGGATGAAACGCGGCTCGATCGTGATGATGCACAAGGCCGAGGTTTTGCCGACCTTCACCTTTGCCTGCACTTACCGGCCGCTGTTTTTGCGGCTCTATCTGTTCCGGCTGCGGCTACTCGGCTTGCCCATTCCCGATTCCTATATCACCGGCCCGTACCAGCGATGGAGCGGCGACGCCGTTGAACTCAATCGCGGCGAGGCCCTGATCTTCGACGGCTGACCCGGGGAGGATGCCATGACCACCATTGTGACCGACAATTGCCAGCGCTGCCGATTCACCGACTGCGTGACCGTGTGCCCCGTTTCTTGTTTCCACGGCGATGACGAGATGCTCTACATTGACAACGGCGTGTGCATCGACTGCGGCGCCTGCATTCCGGTCTGTCCCGTGCACGCGATCTTCGAGGAAACCGACATTCCCGACGACAAGATGAAGTGGATCGAGATCAACGCCGAGCGCGCACCGGGACTGCCGAACATCACCGATAAGCAGGATCCTCTGCCCACCGCCGAGGCGCGCAAGAAAGAACTCGGATTCTAAAAAGCGCGGCGCGCCGGACGGCGGACGCGAAAACAAAGCCGCCGGCGTTCGGGGATTTGGGGGGACACGAAAACACCATGAGTGAATTGGGATCGGAGCAGAATCCGCTGCGCATTGCGGTCGTGGGCAGCGGACCGAGCGCCTTTTACGCCGTCGAGGCGTTGATCAAGTCCGGCAAGACGGTCGCGATCGATATGATCGAACGGCTTCCCGCCCCCTTCGGTCTGGTACGCAACGGCGTCGCCCCCGACCATCCCAAGCTGAAGCAGGCGATCCAGGTCTATGAGAAGATCGCGGAATCGCCGGCCTTCACGTTTTTCGGAAACGTCGCGGTGGGGCGCGACGCTTCGGTTGACGAGTTGCGCGGGCTCTATCACGTGGTGCTGTTCGCCTGCGGCGCCGAGACCGACCGCAAGCTCGGCATTCCGGGCGAGGATTTGAAGGGAAGCCATACCGCGACCGAGTTCGTGGGCTGGTACAACGGACATCCCGATTACCGGGACCGCGTCTTCGACCTGTCGAGCGAGCGCGCGGTCATCATCGGCCAAGGCAATGTCGCGGCGGACGTGGCAAGGATTCTTTCCAAGACCGTGGACGAATTGAAGCACACCGATATCGCGGAGCACGCGCTCGACGTCTTGGCAAAAAGCGGAATACGGGAAATTCATGTGATCGGGCGCCGCGGCCCGGCGCAGGCCAAATTCACCGGCAAGGAGCTGCGCGAATTCGGCGAATTGGCCGATTGCGCCCCGGTGGTGAAAGCGGAAGACCTGATCCTCAACCCGGAAAGCCAAACCGAAATCGCCGACAAGAACAACCCCGGCAGCGCCAAGAACGTCGAGATTTTCCGGTCCTTCGCCGCGATGGCGCCGTCGGGCAAGAAGCGGCGCTGCATCTTTCATTTCCTCGAAGGTCCGGTGCGCCTCGAAGGGGCCGGAAAACTCGAGCGCTTGATTCTGGCCCTAAACCGGCTCGAAGGCGCGCCCTTCAGCCAGACGGCGCGCGAAACCGGGGAAACCTATCCCTTGCCCTGCGGAATCCTGTTCCGCAGCATCGGCTACAAGGGCGTGCCGATGCCGGGCGTTCCTTTCGACGACCGCCGCGGCGTGTTTGCGAATCAGGACGGCCGCATCATGGACAAGAGCGGGCCCGTGCCCGGGCTTTACGTCGCCGGCTGGATCAAGCGCGGGCCGACCGGGATCATCGGCACCAACCGCGCCGACAGCGTGGCGACGGTGGCGTCGCTTGCGGCCGATCTGCCGAATCTGGACGCCGGGCCCAAAGAGGGGGGTGCGGGCCTTCGGAATCTTCTGGAAACCCGGGGGGTGAGGGCCGTGACCTACGCCGAGTGGCGCAAGATCGACACCAGAGAAATCGCGCGCGGCCAGCCCAAGGGCAAGCCGCGCGAGAAGTTCACCCGGGTTGCGGAGATGCTTGCCGCCGCCGGCTGAAGCGGCGGGCTTTGGTCAAAAAAAAGCCGCCTCCGGCGGATGCCGGATGCGGCTTATTGACACGGGGACGACCCGGTCAACGAATGGCGTGCAAATAACCTCGCAAGGTGCAGGTCTCGTTCTCCAATTCCTGCAGCCGGTTCTTCAAAATGTCGCCGATGCTCACGATGCCGACGAGCTTGCCGTCGCCCTCGACCACCGGAAGGTGGCGAACGCGGCGCTCCGTCATTTCGTTCATCAGCTCTTCGATCCAAGTCTCGGGGGTGCAGGTGATGACCGCCCGTTCCATCCGCTCCTCGACCTGGGTGGCGAGCATTTCGGTGCCCTGGGCGGCGAGGCCGCGGATGATGTCGCGCTCCGAAATCATCCCGGCAACCTTCCCGCTCTCATCCGTCACCACCAAGGCGCCGATGCCTTCGAGCCATAACATGCGCAAAGCCTCGGCCACCGTCGCCTGGGCGCGGATGGTGATGACGTCGTGGCCCTTGGCATCAAGTATCTGAGAAACCTGCATCGCTACGGTTCTCCAATTATTGGGCGGATGCCCGTCCCCGGGTTCCGCCGAAATGCAAACCTAAACCGAGATTGCACTCCCCCATGCCCCATTCCCCCGGAGCAAAAGTTAACAAATTATTATCCCATCAATTCTGCTAAAATTAAAGAGAAATTGAACATGAAATTACGCATCGCGTTCAAATACTTGGCGCGGCTGCGTAGGGTTAATTTTGCGGCCCGCTCGATTAACTATAACCCACGGCTCGTGGCCGGAAGGCGCGGGATTTTCGCCGGACGAATGTTTGACGTTTACTTCGTCCCGGGCTGTCACGAGGTATTCGGGGTCGCGCCGCAGCACTTGCCCCGGGGTGCCTTTCGCGGCAAGAATGGGTGTGCGCTATGTGCGCCGGAACCCTGCAGGAGAGAGCGGCCGGAGAGCCATTCCGGCCGCCGCCGAAGGAGCAACCGCCCCGGAAACTCTCAGGCAAAAGGACCGCGGGGTTTCGTGACTCTGGAAACTGGGGGGCGTTAGCCCTCCGACCGAAGGGGATGTCGGGGTTCTTGGCCCCGGCGAAGCTCTCAGGTTCCTAGGACAGAGGGGGTGTTTGATCCCGCAATCGGGATCGAGAGCCCGTACCGCTTTGGCCCCAAGGGCCGGCGCGGCCTTTTGTTGGAGGAACCGATGACACGGACAAATCGAAGAGTTCAGGGAACCGCGGCGCAACGGCGGAGTACACCGCCATGATGCTGCGCGATCTGATCGAAAAGCTTCAAGAGGCGACCTGCGGCGGCCCCACGCTCGATTTCTGGGTGTGGTGGTGGGGCGAGGAAGCCGGGCCGCGCGGCGGCGAGCCCGAGGAGCGCTTCGCCGACGAGCGGATTTTATCGTCCGCCGCGCCGCAGTATTCGACCCAAATTGACATCGCGGCGCGGCTGGTGCCGGAAGGCTATCAATGGGGGCTCCGGAACGAGGACGGACGCTGCATCGCGAGCGTCACGCCGCCGAACGGCAATTTGGGCGCGCAGACCAGCGCGGCCCAGGCCGCGGCCTTGGCCTTATGCGCGGCGGCGCTGCGCTGCCGTCTCAGTTTCGGACGCGAGGTGATGCGCGGGCGCCAGTGACGGCAATCGGAGTTTAGAAGGCCGCCCGGATTTTAGCCGTGTGCGTGCGCAACCGCGTGGGCGGCCGCCTGCGCGGCGTGCGCCTCGATCAGCGCCGCGATCGGGTCGTGCCCCGCGGGAACGTCGCCGTGCCAATCCAACGACGTGGCGGCCCCTGAGGCCGCATTGAATCCGGAATGATCGACCACGTCGGAGAGTTTGAGGCAGGCCCCGTGTCCGGCGCCCTCAATGTGGAGCGGGCTTGCATCGGAATGATGCGTGTTCGCGTTGCCCGCACCTTGTGGGCCGGCCAGTTTGCCCGATGCGAGCGAAGCAGGACCCGAACTTTGGAGCGCGTCGGCGCAGCCGTGCCCGTTCGGCACCGCATCCGTGCCGTGGGACACCGGTGAGTCGGCCGAGTGATTCGACTCTGCTTCGGAGGCCCAAGCCGGTTTAGAGCCAGCCGTTTGCGGCAGCATGACGGCGGCCGGCGACGGCGTGGTGCTGGGCTCCTCGCCGCCATGGGCCGGGTTGGCGTGATCCGCCTCCAACGGTGCGGTGGCTGGGACGGCAGCCTGCGCTGGCGCGGCCTCGCCTCCTTGAAGCGTTCTGGCGGCAAGGCTCGCGGGCAGGACGCCCGGATGGGCCGTCACGTTCACGTCGTCGATCAGGATCGTGGTCCGTTCGTTCAAGGCGTCCTTTTGGTTATTGTAACCGCCGATGGCAAGCGTGTGCGTGCCCGCCGAGAGAACGCCGAGATCGACCGTAAAGGTCTGCCAACCCGTGGTAATTGCACTGCCGCCATTGCCATCGCCGTTGACCTGCGCGACGTAATTGTGCCCGGTCGCACCGAAAAGCGTTCCGTCCACCGAAACCAGGACTTGGCTGAACTCGTTGGATTCATAATTCGCGGTTTGGGTCATGTCGTAATGGAACGTCAGCGTCACGTCCGTCGGTGACGACAACGTGAAGCCGTGGCTCCAGCCCCCCGACATTCCGGTGATCAATTTGGCATTGATCCCGCCCAGCAGCACCCGCAAGGCGCCGCCGGTAAATCCCCCGGTCGTGACGCGAGAGCCGGACTCATAACTCGGCTGGGCCGTGCCGAGGAACCTGTTGTCAGCGTAAGTAAATCCGCCGGCATTCGAATTGAAGTTCGCGTTGATGAGCGTGACCGGCGGGGGCGGCGGTGAGACGGTAATCGCGACGCTGGCCGTTGCGGTGCCGCCGTGCCCGTCGGAGATCGTGTAATTGAAGCCGTCGGCCCCGTTGTAATTGGCCGTGGGCGTGTAGGTGATGGTGCCGTTGGGATTGACGACGGCGATGCCGTGGCCGGGATTCGTCACCGACTGGACGGTGAGCGCATTGCCGTCGACGTCGCTGTCGTTCGCCAGAACGCTTATCGTAACGGGGGTATTCTGCCCCGTGGTCGCGCCGTCATTGACCGCCACCGGCGGATCGTTGACCGGGTTGATCGTGACGTTGACGGTGCCGGTGGCGCCGCCGCCATGGCCGTCGGAAATCGTGTAGGTGAAACTGTCGCTGCCGTTGTAATTGGCGGCGGGCGTGTAGGTCACGGTCCCATTCGGATTGACGACGACCGTACCGTGCGCGCCGTTGGTGGCGCCCGTGACCGAAAGCGGATCGCCGTCGGGGTCGCTGTCGTTGGCGAGGACCGCGACGATGACCGCCACGTCCTCGTTGGTGGTGGCGCCGTCGTTCGCGGCCGAGGGCGGGTTGTTCGGCGGGCCGAACACCAGGATATCGAGGAAATTTGCGAACTGCAGGTCCTGAATGTTGATCAGCGAGTCGGTGCCGTCGTTGCCGTTGGATGTGACGAGGTCCGTGACCGTGACATGACTCGGATCGACGATGACCACCGAATAGTCGGCAAAGTTGCCGCCGAAAATGGCGGTGTTGGTGCCGATGCCGCCGTCGAGCAAATCGTTTCCGGCGCCGCCCTCGATCGTGTCGTTGCCGTCGTTGCCCAGCATGCTGTCGTTGCCGCGGCCGCCGAGCAGATCATTGTCCGAGGTGTTGCCGGCGATGGTATCGTTGCCGTCGCCGCCGAAGGCGTTTTCGATCACCGTGCCGGCGGCGATCGCCAATGTATTGCCGGCGATCGTGCTGGTATGGCCGGGTACGAGGTCCAGGAAGCTCGACGTGCTGACCGCTGCGGCGTTGACCGTGTCGTTGCCGCCGTCGCTGTCGGTCAAGGTGCGGCGGGCGGCATTCGCAGCGCCCGTGAATCCGGCGTATTCGTCGGTGTAGACGTATGTGTCGTTGGCCGTGACCGGGTCGCCGTAAACATGCAGCGTCCAGCTATTGAGCGTGCCGGCCGAACCGGCGTGATTGTCGGAGACGACGAGAGTCCACTGCCCGGCCGATGTCTCGCCCCAGAACTGGTTGCTATTCACCGTGAAACTGAGGTTAGCCTGGTTGGCGCCGGTTCCGCTGGGGGCGTCGGGGTTGATGCCGGGGCGGTCGATGAGCATGCTTTGGGTGCCGTCGGGCGCGATCAGCGTCACGATCAGGTCGCCGATCAAGGGGTGCGTGATATTGAGATCGACGGTGACATGATCGATCAGGATATTCGACGCGATGTTGACGTGCTGGGTGATCCCGCTTGCGTTGTTGTCGGGGATCGCCTGTGCGCTCGAAGCGGCGGCGCTCGCCGTCACCATGTTCGCGGCGGTGCTTTGCGCCGTCCAGGTTTCCGCCAGCCGCACCGCGGCGTGGGCGTCCACCAAGCCGAAACCGTAATCGGTGCTGAAATGGAGCCCGCCGCCGTTCCAGTTGCCGGCGCCGTTCGTCATCCAGCGCGAATTCGCGGGATCGACCTTGTCGGAGGAATAGGCCAGGATTTCCTGGACGTCGCGGTAGCCGAGGTTCGGATTGGCGTCCAGCATCAGGGCCACGACGCCCGAGACGATCGGGGACGAGAACGAGGTTCCCGAGACGGTCGTGTAATCGCCGCTCGAGAATCCGAGCGATCCCACCCGGTCGGTGGTGGTGACGTTTACGCCGGGAGCAGAAAGCAGCAGCCCCGCGCCGAAATCGCTGAACGAGGCGTAATGATTCGTGCTGTCGGTCGCGGCGACGGAGATCACGAACTGTGAATCCTGGAATCCATGATAGTCGACGCTGTCGCCCGACGCGCGCGAATTGCCCGCGGCGAAGACGATGACGGTGCCAAGCCCGCTGCGCCCGTTGGTGGCGTCGTTTTGAACGGCCGCACCCGCGGCGGCGAAAGTCGACGTCGCGAAGTTGTCGCCGAAGAAGCCGCCGTAGCCCCAGCTGTTGTTGACGACATCGACGTTGATGGCGTGCTGGAACGCGTCGGTGACTTGGGAAACGGCCCCCGCCGATCCGAAACCCATGCGGAAGCCGGTGATCGTCGCCCCGAAGGCGACCCCCACGACGCCGATGCCGTTGCCCTGGACCGCGGCGATCACGCCGGCGACCGAGGTTCCGTGCTGATCGGTCGACAGGCTGGTGAAGGCGTCGTTGTCCTGGTTGAGGGCGTCGTAGTCGATCGCGGTGTTGTAATTGGCGGCCAGATCGGGATGGGTGTATTCGACGCCGTCGTCGATCAACCCGACCGTAATTCCCTTGCCGGTGTAGTCGTTCCACACGCTCTCGACGTTGATGGCGACGATATGCCATTCCTGGGAGAACAGCGGATCGGTGGGAACCAGGGCGGGCGCGGGCCCGTGGACGTTGCTTTGCGGCAAGCCGGGCTGGGTGAATACGATGGGCGTAATAACGGGCGCCGTGCGTTCGGCCATATCCTCCGCGCGGCCGAGCGGGGCGGAGCCTCCGAGCGCCCCGATCAACCCGGGTTCATCGGCGAAGTGCACCGGAATGTCGTGGCCGAAGAGGGTGGAGATCGGCGACCAATCCCAAACGTAATTCGGTCCGGTGGGCGCGCCCGGGGTGCCGGCGGCGGGCTCGATCCCGGCCACCGGCCAGAAATCTTCCGCGGCCTCGTCGGTCGATAAGGCGCCATCGCCGGGAAAGGGCACCAATTCGGTGACGACGAGCGCGAACGAGGCATCGCCCGTACCCTGGGCGGACGCTACGGCCGCGCCGTTATCCGTGTCCGCCGTTCCATCGGGCGCAAGATCCGGGAACAGCCCCGCGTCGCCGCTATAATCCATGATACTCCGCGTTCGCTGCGCGCTCCGGCCGTGAAGCCCTCGATCGGGCTTCGTCCAGCCTTCCCATTCGCCGCTCTGGAACTCTGCCGCCGCATCCGGCCGGCACTGTCTCTAATCTATTTAAAACAATTTGGTAAATACAGCGCTAACGGGCCGATCTTATTTACCTTAACGGCAACGGCGTACCGAGCACGTCCCGTCACACGTCCAAGTCCTTGGCGCAGGCGGCCGCCGATTTGAGCGAGCCGCCCCGCGGCCTTGACCGGTTCCGGTGTTAGGGATATAATCCCAACACGCTCTTTGACATCGTGAACCGGTTTTGCTTTACCCGCGCGGCGCGCGCCGGAAATGAGTGCGCGCCGCGGATTTGGGAGCAAACGGCAGCAAAGCGCAGTAGAAACGCTGCATTCGGCCACAAAGCGCGGCGCTTGAGCGGCTTCATTGGCGGCAATTAGACCGCGGATGTTGACAAATGTTAACATCGCCCGGGAAAACCGCCGAGCGCGGGCTTTGGTCGCCGCTTATCACCTGCCGCTAAACATCCAAATCCTTGGCAAAGGGGGCATTTTCTTGGATGAAGGCGAGCCGAAGCTCAGGCTTCCGGCCCATCAGGCTTTCGACCAGTTTTTCGGTGCGCTTCGCTTCGGCGCGCTTGGCGGTTTTGTCCGGGAGGCCGACGCGAATCAGCACGCGCGAGTGTGTGTCCATCGTGGTTTCCTTGAGTTGAGACGCCGGCATTTCGCCGAGGCCCTTGAATCGGCTGACCTCCACTTTGCCGCGGCCGGAAAACTCGGATTTCAACAGACGCTCGCGGTGGGCATCGTCACGGGCATAAATGGTCTTCCCGCCCTGAGTTAGCCGGTACAGCGGCGGCATGGCCAAAAAGAGATGCCCGTTTTCTATGAGCGCCAGCATCTCCTGATAGAAAAAGGTCATGAGCAGGGACGCGATGTGGGCGCCGTCGACATCGGCGTCCGTCATGATGATGACCCGCTCGTAGCGCAGCTTCGAGTCGTCGTAGGACGGGCCGGCGCCGCAACCCAAGGCCTGGATCAGATCCTTCAATTCCTGATTCGCTTGGAGCTTTTCCGAGGACGCGCTGGCGACATTGAGGATCTTGCAGCGCAACGGAAGAATGGCTTGCGTTTGCCGGTCGCGCGCCTGTTTGGCCGAGCCGCCCGCCGAATCGCCCTCGACCAGGAATATTTCCGTGCCCTTGGCGTCTTCGCGCGTGCAATCGGCAAGCTTGCCGGGCAGGCGGGTCTTGCGGGTCGGGGTCTTGCGCAGGTTGCTGGCTTCGCGCCGGCGCAGCCGCTCTTCGGCGCGCGCGATCACATGGGCGAGGAGGGCATCGGCCGATTCGGGATCGCCCGCCAGCCAGTGGTCGAAATGGTCCTTCACCGTCGCCTCGATCAGGCGCTGGGCCTCGGAATGGGAGAGTCTTTCCTTGGTCTGGCCCTGGAACTGCGGATCGCGGATATAGAGCGAGAGCGCGATGCAGGCGCCGTCCACCACGTCTTCGGGTGCCACGTCCTTGGCGCGGCGGTTTGCGACACGTTCGCCGTGGGCCTTGAGGGCTCGGGTCAACGCCGCGCGTAAGCCCGCTTCGTGGCTTCCGCCCTGGGGCGTCGGCACCGTGTTGCAATACGACGTGAGCTCGCCCTCGCCGTCTTCGGGCCAGGCCGCCGCCCATTCGACACGGCCGCGGCCGTTGGGGAGATCCGCCTGCCCGGCAAAGGGCTCCTTGGTCACCGTTTCGCGGCCATTGATCGCGCTCCCGAGATAATCCGCGAGCCCGCCCGGGAAATGGAGCACGGCGGCCGAAGGTACCGGCTGGCCCGGTGCGAGTTCGGCTTTGCCGATAAGGGCCAAGGCGCAGTGCCAGCGGATTTCGACGCCGCGGAACAGATAGGCCTTGGACCGCGCCATGCGGAAAAGCTGCGCGGGGTCGAATTTCGCCTTGGGCCCGAAGATTTGCCGATCGGGGCGGAAACGCACCGTGGTGCCGCGCCGGTTGCTGACCTGCCCCGCCTTTTTCAATTTTCCGGCGGGTTTGCCGCGCCGGTAGGTTTGCTGCCACAGCACGCGGTCGCGCGCGACCTCGACCGTCAGCTCTTCGGCGAGCGCATTCACCACCGATAGCCCGACGCCGTGCAGCCCGCCCGCGGTGTGATAGACCTTGTCGCTGAACTTGCCGCCCGAGTGGAGCGTCGTAAGAATGACCTCCAGCGCGGATTTATTCTTGAACTTTGGGTGGGGATCGACCGGAATCCCGCGGCCGTTGTCGGCGACGCTCAGCCAGCCGTCGCGCTCGACTTCGATCTCGATGCGGTCGGCGTGGCCCGCCACCGCCTCGTCCATGGCGTTATCCAAGAGCTCGGCGACCAGATGGTGCATCGCCCGCTCGTCGGTGCCGCCGATGTACATGCCGGGGCGCCGGCGCACGGGCTCCAAGCCTTCCAGGACCTCGATGTCCTTGGCGGAATAGCTCCCCGATGTCTTGGCGGGCTTGTCGCGGAAGAGATCGGCCATGGCGGGCGATTATGGGTGCGACGCTGGCGGCGCACAAGAGATACGGTGGGTCGCGCCCGAGTCGTCAACAAACTGTTGTGGATTCGACGGCCGTGACGAATTCAGGGCCGGTCCCTTTGATCGGCGGAGTCAAACCGGAATAATGTCGCGCTGGCCGGGCGGTCGGCGCCTTCGACCGCCGCCGCGCCGGTCACGAATCCCGGAAAGGGCGAGGGGGATAAACATGTCGCACGCGCATCTGATCCTCACGATCTTGGTTTTTATCGCGATATTGATTCCAGCCGGAAAGATCTTGCAGCGCACCGGCTTCAGCCCGTGGTGGAGCATTTTGCTCATCATCCCGTTGCTGGGAATCGTCTCTCTTTGGGTCTTCGCTTTTTCCGAATGGCCGAATCTGCCGGACCGGATGAAGCCGGTTTCGTAAGCGGCGCAAAAAAATGGGCCGCCCGAAGGCGGCCCAGGTCAATGCGGCGGGATGTCGCCGCCGCGAAGAGTTAGACGCTGTAGTACATCTGGAACTCGATCGGATGGGGCGCCATGTCGTAAGCCTTAACCTCGGCCCACTTCAGTTCGAGATAGCCGTCAATCAAATCGTCGGTGAACACGTCGCCCTTCTTCAGGAACGCGCGATCGGCGTCGAGTTGCGTTAAGGCTTCCGCGAGGCTGCCGCACACCGTCGGGATGTTCTTTAATTCCTCGGGCGGCAGGTCGTAGAGGTTCTTGTCGATCGGGCTGCCGGGCTTGATCTTGTTCTGGATCCCGTCCAGGCCCGCCATCAGCATCGCGGCGTAGCCGAGATAGGGGTTGGCGGCGGGGTCCGGGAAACGCACCTCGACTCTTTTCCCCTTGGGGCTCGAGACGATCGGGATACGGCAGGCGGCCGAACGGTTGCGCGCGGAATAAGCCAGCAGCACCGGCGCTTCGAACCCCGGGACCAGACGCTTATAGCTGTTGGTGGTGGGATTGGTGAGCGCGTTGATGGCGCGGGCGTGCTTGATGATGCCGCCGATGTAGTGGAGTGCTAGGTCCGAGAGATCGGCGTAGCCCGAGCCCGCGAATGTCGGTTTGTTCCCTTTCCATATCGACTGGTGCACATGCATGCCCGACCCGTTGTCGCCGAAGATCGGCTTCGGCATGAAGCACGCGGTCTTGCCGTAGGAATGCGCCACCATGTGGACCACGTATTTGTAGATCTGCATGTTGTCCGCGGTCTTGACCAGGGTATCGAATTTGATGCCGAGCTCGTTTTGGCTTGGGGCCACCTCGTGGTGGTGCTTTTCGGTATCGATCCCCATGTCGTGCATGACGGTGAGCATTTCCGAGCGCATGTCCTGCATGGAATCGACCGGCGGGATCGGGAAATAGCCGCCTTTGATCGGAGGCCGGTGCCCGGTGTTTCCGCCCTCCATCTCCTTGCCGCTTGAGTACGGGCCTTCGTCGGAGCCGATGTAGTAGAACGTGCTGTTCATCGAGACTTCGTAACGGACGTCGTCGAAGACGAAAAACTCCGCCTCGGGCCCGAAATAGGCGGTGTCGCCGATGCCGGTGCTCTTGAGATACGCCTCGGCCTTCTTCGCGATCGAGCGCGGATCGCGGGAATAGGGCTGGCCGGTGATTGGGTCATAGGTGTCGCAGATCAGGATCATTTGCGATTGCGCCGCGAACGGATCCATGACCGCGCTGGACGCATCGGGCATCAAGACCATGTCCGATTCATTGATGACCTTCCAGCCGGCGATCGAGCTGCCGTCGAACGGCACGCCTTCCTTGAGCATGTCTTCGCTGATGGTGTGTACCGGCTGGCTGGTGTGCTGCCATTTGCCACGCGGATCGGTAAAGCGGAAGTCGACGTATTTGACGTCGTGCTCCTTGATCATATCCAAAACTTTTTTCGCGTCCGACATGTTGCTTTCCCCTGCTTCGAATTGAATATTTTTGTTGCCGTTGCATCCGATTCCTGGCGTCCGGGGTTCGGCGATCCCGGGCCGCGATTTTCACGCGCGCGTCGCGCCCCCTAAACCGCCTCCGACCCGCGTTCGCCGGTGCGGATGCGGACGACTTCTTCCACCGGATAGACGAAGATCTTGCCGTCGCCGATGCGCCCGGTCTTGGCGGCCTGCTGGATGGCCTCGATCGCGCGTTCCACCATGTTGTCGTCGACGATGACCTCGATCTTCACCTTGGGCAGGAAATCGACCACATATTCGGCGCCGCGGTAAAGCTCGGTATGCCCCTTCTGCCGGCCGAAGCCCTTGGCCTCGAGCACGGTCATGCCCTTGAGCCCGAGCTCGTTCAGGGCCTCTTTCACTTCATCGAGCTTGAACGGTTTGATGATGGCTTCGATTTTCTTCATGGAATGGCGCTTGCCTTCCTCCCGTTGGGGACCGTTGACCCAAATCCCGTTAATCCGCCGCGCGTAAAACGGCCCCTGACACCCACGCGGCCAATATCGCCGCGCACGGGACCTTTAGGCGCACGAACCCGAATTCGCATTCCCTATAGCATCGGCCATGCCAAGGAGATTTCATCCGGCTGTCTTTCTCTAAGTAACTGATAAACATAAATAATAATGAAGATATCGGACGACGTATCCGAGCTTCGTGCTTAAGTATTAAGCGGTATGACTAGTTTCTAGGCAGATGCGTGGGAGCCAGCGGTCTTCAATTTCGCCGCGCCGAGGCAGTTGGCAATGCGCTCCAGCGCCTCCTCGATGTTTTCCAGACTATTGGCGTAAGAGAGCCGCAAATATCCCTCGCCGAACTCGCCGAAGCTTGCGCCCGAGACCGTGGCGACCCCGGCTTCGTCCAACAACTTCATTTCCATTTCCTTGGAAGCGAGCCCGGTGCCCGAAATGTTGGGGAAAGCGTAAAACGCGCCGCCGGGAGAGATGCAGCGAAGATTCGGGATGCGATTGATGCCGGCGACGATCGCGCGGCGCCTGCGGTCGAATTCCGCGACCATGCGCGCAACCGAATCCTGCGGGCCTTCAAGGGCCGCGATCCCGGCGTATTGCGCCGGCGCGTTGACGCAGGAATGACAATTGATCGCGAGCCCTTCGGCCTTGGCGGCGAGCGCGCGCGGCCAGACGCCGTAGCCCAAGCGCCAACCGGTCATCGCATAGGTCTTGCTCCAGCCATCGAGCAGGATCACCCGGTCGCGCAAGGCCTCGTAACCCAGCATGCAGACATGCTCGTTCCCGTCATAAAGAATCCGGCTGTAGATCTCGTCGCTCAACACCGCGACCTGGGGAAATCTTTCGAGGCCCTTGGCTAGACGGTCCATCTGGGCGCGCGGCACGGCGCCGCCGGTCGGATTCGCGGGACTGTTGAGAATCAAGAGCCGGGTCTTTGGCGTGATGCGGGCGAGTACTTCGTCGGCGTCGAAGGAGAATTGATTCTCCTCGCGCAGCGCGTAGGCGACGGGTTTCGCTCCCGTGAACGCGATCGCCGACTCGTAAGTGAAGAAACCGGGATTGGGGTAAAGGATTTCCATCCCCGGCTCGCCGAACATCAGGGCCGCGAACAGGATCACGACCTTGCCGCCCGGAACGACCTGGACGTCTTCGGGGCTGACTTTCACCCGGTGACGGCGCCAGAGATCGCTTGCCACCGCTTCGCGGAGCGGCAATATCCCGGAAGAGGGCGTGTAACCATTGTGCCCGTCGCGCATGGCTTTGTAGGCGGCCTCGATCACATGGCCGGGCGGCGGAAAGTCCGGCTGGCCGATGCCGAGATGGATGACTTTGCGCCCTTGCGCCTCGAGGGCCTTGGCGCGCGCCAGCACCTCGAAGGCGGAATCGGTGCCGAGCCGCGACATGCGTTCCGCAAGTTCAAGCATTTCGGTCTCGTTCGCCTTTCGCGGTCGAAGCCGGGCCCCTACTATGCCGGAAGCGCGCATTGGGGAGCAATCACGGGGTCAAGGGCGTGAAACCGGCAAACTCGGTCTTGTCTTCCTACGGTCTCTCGGTGTTCGAGGTCATGGCGCGGCTGGCCCGCGAGCATGGCGCGATCAACCTCGGCCAAGGGGCGCCGGGCTGGGACGGCCCGGACGACGTGATTGAGGCCGCCGTCCGGGCGCTCACCGAACATTCGAACCAATATCCGCCGCTGTTGGGCTTGCTCGATCTGCGCAAGGCGCTGGCCGGCCACGACCGGCGCTTCTACGGGCTTGAACTCGATCCCGAATCGGAAATCCTGGTCACGCTGGGCGCAACGGAAGCCTTGGCCTGCGCCCTGTTCGCGCTGATCGAGCCGGGAGACGAAGCGGTGCTGTTCGGTTGGAGCCGCCGGACTGGAAGATTCCAGGCAAAGCCTTGGCGTCCGCCTTTTCGCCGCGCACCAAGCTCGTCCTCCTCAACACACCGATGAACCCGATCGCCAAGGTGTTCAGCCAAGACGAGCTCGAGGGGGTGGCCGCGCTCTGCCGGCGCTTCGATGCCTATGCCGTGTGCGACGAGGTGTACGAGCACATGGTGTTCGACGGCAGACGCCATGTGCCGTTGATGTCGCTTCCCGGCATGCGCGAACGCACGATCCGGATCGGCTCCGCCGGCAAGATTTTTCCGCTCACGGGATGGAAGGTCGGGTTCATGATTGCGGCGCCCGATCTTCTGGGCGTGTTGGCGAAGACGCATCAGTTCATTGCGTTCACCACGCCGCCCAATCTGCAGCGCGCGATCGCATTCGGCTTGGAGAAACACGGGCAAGATTTGGCGGCGGCGACAAACGAGATGCAGCGCAAGCGCGACTTGCTCGCCTCGGGATTGAGAGAGGCGGGATTAAGCGTGCTGCCGTCGCAGGGCACGTATTTTCTGACCGCCGATATCCGCTCCGCCGGGTTCAACGGCGGCGACGCGGCTTTCTGCCGCCACATTACGACCGAAGCGAAGGTGAGCGCCGTGCCGGTGTCCGCGTTTTATGCCGACGCGGCGAAACCGGCGCCCGATCATTTCGCGCGGTTTTGCTTCGCCAAGAGCGATGAAATGCTTCAGGAAGCCTGTGCCCGGCTTGCGCGGTGCTTGCGCGGCTGAGTTATATTTCCGCGTGCGAACGAGTCCGCGGGCATTGGAATTGGACGGGGGAGGGTCGCGTGGGCAAATCGGATGACGAGGACGGCCATGCCTACCGGCGGGACCTCCGCGAACTTCAAATCGAGCTGGTGAAGTTCGAACGTGAGCTGATCGCCAAGGGCGGCCGCGTCGTGGTGCTTCTCGAAGGGCGTGACGCCGCGGGCAAGGACGGCACCATCAAACACATCGTGGAACATTTGAGCCCGCGCGAGACCCGGGTAGTGGCGCTCCCGCGGCCTTCGGACCGCGAGGCCACGGAATGGTATTTCCAGCGCTACGTGCCGCACCTTCCCGCGGCCGGCGAATTCGTCCTGTTCAACCGCTCCTGGTACAACCGCGCCGGGGTCGAGCGGGTCATGGGATTCTGCACCGAAGCCGAGGCCGAGGCGTTCCTGGAAACGGTGCCGACATTCGAATGGATGCTCGTCAATTCCGGCGTCCAGCTTTTCAAATATTACCTCGATATCAAGCGCAAGGAGCAGGCGCGCAGACTCAAAAGCCGGCGCCACGATCCGCTCAAGCAATGGAAGGTGAGCCCGATCGACAACGCGGCTCAGAAAAAATGGCACGCCTACAGCCGTGCCCGCAACGAGATGCTGTTGCGGACCCATTCGGCTCACGCGCCGTGGTGCATCGTGGATGCGAACGACAAGCATTCCGCGCGGCTCAATCTGATCCGCCATCTTTTGTCCCAGCTGCGTTACAAGAAAAAGAAGCGGCAACTTCTTCGTTACGATCCCGACATTGTGTTCGAGTTCGAGGGAGCCCGGCTGCGCGATGGCTCGATCGCATCATGACCGCAACGGCTATTCCGGTTCTTGGTGCCACGCCGTCCGAGGGCTGCGCCCGGTGGGCGCGGCATTTCCGCGGTTAATCAAATGTTTGGGATGGTCCGCATGGCTTGACGCGAACCGGGGCCGGGGCTAGGTAGAAGCCCATATGGCGGGCGTAGCTCAGTTGGTTAGAGCGCCAGATTGTGGATCTGGATGTCGCCGGTTCGATCCCGGTCGCTCGCCCCAGTTACATAAAGGGCCCGGCGGTTAACGCTGGGCCCTTTTCTTTGTCCTGGCGGCGGTTAATCCCCTTGCGCCGGTTTCGGGCGCCGTGCGCTTGGCGGGCGCGTCCTGCGGTTCGCGAGTTCCAGCAGCACATCGGCATGGCAGGGCTCGTTCGGCTTGCACCAGCAGGCGAGGTTCCTGCCGCGCAATTCGGAAAGCGCGAAAAGCAGGTCGCCGCTATCCATGAGATATGCGCGATATTTGGCGACCGCTTTTTTGGCGGTGACCGCAGCACCCGGGCGGAAAGGGTTGCCCCATTTGGTCGGACGCCCGACATAGACGGTATCGGGCGGAAGGCGGAAGCCCTTCTTCCGCCGCACCTGGATGCGGGAGGGCAAGGGATCGTCCCCGGCGGAGTTTCTGGGTTGCCGCGACTATAACACGGCAGGCCCAGGTGCGGCGCGCCCAACCCGGCTCGCGTCAGGCGGCTTTGATTCCGGCCAGGAATTTCTCGATTTCGTTGCGCAGGTTGTAGGCCCCGCGCGATAGCCCGCCCGTCGCGTTGCTGACGCTCACGGCGGCTTCGCTGGCTTGGCCGGCGGCCTCGCTGATTTGCGCGATATTGGCCGCAACGTCCCGAGTTCCGGTCGCCGCCTGCTGCACGTTGCGGGCGATTTCTTGAGTCGCGGCGCCTTGCTCCTCGATCGCGCTTGCGATCGAGGTCGCGATCTCATCGATCCTGCCGATCGTCTTGCCGACCGATTCGATCGCGGCCACCGCGTTGTTGGTGGCGGCTTGGATTGCGCCGATTTGGGCGGCGATCTCGTCCGTCGCCTTGGCTGTTTGATTCGCCAGGGTCTTCACTTCGGAGGCGACGACCGAAAATCCCTTGCCGGCTTCGCCCGCTCGCGCCGCCTCGATCGTCGCGTTGAGAGCCAGCAAATTGGTTTGGCTGGCGATGTCATTGATGAGATTGATGACCTCGCCGATCTTGGCCACGGCCTCGACCAGGCCTTTCATGGTCTGGTTCGTGTTTTCGGCCTCGACGACGGCGCTTTCCGCGACCTTGGTCGATTCCGAGACCTGACGCCCGATCTCGCCGATCGAGCTCGACAGCTCTTCGGTGGCGGCGGAAACGGTTTGCACGTTCACCGTGACCTCTTCGGACGCGGCGGCGACCGCCATCGATTTGGTCGTCACGTCCTTGGCGGTGGCCGAAAGCGATTCGGCGTTTGTCTGCAATTGGGAGGTCGTCGTCGAGATCGTATCGATCACGAGGCCGACGTTCTTTGCGATCGTTTCCGCGAATTGGTTGAAGTCGTGGACCTTGCGGTGCATGGACTCGGTCGCGGCGTTGATGACCGTGGCGCTGCTGCGGAAAGCGCCGGGAAGCCCGCGCACCAGCACCTTGCGGAAATACTTGCCGTGGCTCACGTAGTCCATCGAGGCGCCCGATTCCCGGACGAACGCATCGACGATGTCGAGCATGTTGTTGACCCCGTGCTGAAGCGCGCCGACGCTGCCGCCTTCGTGAAGACCGAGGATCCGCGCCTCGAGATCGCCGATGGCGGCGCGTGAACAGATTTGGGCCGTCGCGCGAAGCTCGCGGTTCAGCTTGACGAGGTACCAAACCGCGGCGCCGGCGGCGGCCGCCGCGGACACGGAAGCCACGGCAGGCCAGAGGGCGCCGAGAGCGGGGGCGGCAAAGCCCGAAGCGGCGCTTGCGGCGGTCAGGGCCGCCGCCGCCCCGGCCAGGACCAGGGCCTTAGACAGAGAAGACGAATTCGTCATAGTCCATCCCCGCATCGCGGAGCAGTCCGGTGAGTTTCGAGAACGCGCTGTCCATTCCGGCTTTGCGGTCTTCGAAGCGGCGTTCCTCCTCAAGCAGCGTGCCGTAGAGGGGTTGCACTTTCGCCACCTGCGCGGCGTCGGGCTTGCGCCGGTTGGAATGAAAACCGGTGACGTTCTGAGCGGGGTCGAAACTTGGCGTGACGTGGGCGAACACCCAATAGTGATCGCCGTTCTTCGCCATGTTCAAAACATAGGCGAAGATTTCGCGCTTCGCGGCCAGCGTGTCCCAAAGCAATTTGAAAACGCAGCGCGGCATGTCGGGATGCCGGATGATGCTGTGCGGCGCCCCGATAAGTTCGTTCAGCGAAAAGTGGGACATGCGCAGGAAGATGTCGTTGGCGTAGGTGATGCGGCCTTTGAGGTCGGTTTTGCTGACGATGATCTCTTCCTCGCCGAACGGACTTTCACGGCCTGTCGGGGCGACCGCGTATTTGCTCATGTCTGGTGCCTCCGGCTCCTCCGCCGATGCCGCTCAAAAATCGGATCCGGCGACTGCAAAGTGACAAACACTTATTAAAAATCCATAAATTCAGTGAGGCTATTCTTTAGGATAGCTGTCGGACGCCGCGAACTAGAACCGGGGTGCCAATGTCGAGATCGAGGAGCCGGTCGGCGCGGCCGCGATTGACGGCGACCTCCGTGAGGCCATTCGCATTCTCGTACCAGAACGCCTCGCCCTCGGGGACGTCCGAGAAGATGCGCCGGCGCGGCAGCATTCGGCCGTTCACTTCGAGTCTTGCATCTGCGGGCATGGCGGATGCACGCAGTCCCGTGATGGCGTTGCCGAAATTGTCCACGTAAACGATCTCGGGCAGATCGTCGGGCCAATCGAGGCGGCGCGCCTCGTGGGATTTGCCCGGCGGCGGTTCGCCGCGCGCGATTCTTGCTGCGACGGGAGCGAAAAGATCGCGCCCGTGAAAGGACGCGGACAGGCGTTCCGGCCGCCAGGTGATCTCAAATTGGCAGGACTGACTGGCCCGCCGCGTGACGATTTCAAACAGTCCATTGCCGGGCCCGACGAAGATTTGGCCGTCGGCCTCGAGGACGACGGGCAACCGGTCGCCGCCGACGCCGGGATCGACGACGCATAAGAAAACGCTGCCCGCGGGAAATTCGGCCGTATAGGCGGCCAGGAGATACGCGCTTGCCTTCGGATTGCAGCGCGGCGCATCGGCGAAAAGGTCGATGACGGGGACGGCCGGAGCCTCGCGCGCGAGAACCGCCTTCATCTGGCCCACATAGGGCCCTTCAACCCCGAAATCCGTGAACAGCACGATCATGAACCGAATGTAACGCTTCGCCGTTGCAATCCGCCATGGCCGTTCCAATCTGGAGGTCAAGGGCGGCCGCGCAAATTCCGCCGCGAAGAAATTCAGATATTGGTCGGATATTGGGGAGAGCGCGAATGAAAGCCGCCGTCGTTCCGAAGCAAAACGCGAAATGGGAACTCCGCGAGGTTCCGACGCCGAAACCGGGGCCGGGCCAGGTTTTGATCAAGATCCATGCGAGCGGCATCTGTTACACCGACGTGCATCAGACCAACGGCGATCTGCCGGGCCGGTTTCCGCGCACGCTCGGGCACGAGCCGGTGGGCGAAATCGTCGAGCTCGGTGCCGGTGTCACCAGCCGCAGGGTCGGCGACCGTGCGGGGGTGCCTTGGGTGCAGGGTTCCTGCGGACGCTGCGAATGGTGCCTGCGGGGCAAGCCGCTGTTCTGCGAGAACCTGATCGGGACCTCCGGCGAGGCCGACGGCGGGCATGCGGAATATATGCTGGCGCTTTCCGATTCGACGATGCTGTTGCCGGAGGGATTGTCCTATGAGCAGGCGGCGCCGATTTTCTGCGCCGGCTATACCGTCTGGTCCGGTTTCCGCTGGGCCGATCCCAAGCCCGCCGAGCGCGTCGCCGTCATTGGCATCGGCGGCCTTGGCCATCTCGCGGTGCAATACGCCAAAGCGGCGGGGTTCGAGGTGATCGCCGTATCCCATTCGCCGGACAAGGACAAACTCATCAAGGAGCTGGGGGCGGATGCGATCGCCCGCGACGGCGCCGAGTTGAAAAAGCTCGGCGGCGCCGACGTGGTGCTGGCGACCGGCAACTCGTCCAATTCCATGGTCGACTCGATCCAGGGGTTGCGCCCGGACGGCCGCCTCGTCGTCATGGGTTTCGATCCCAAGCCGCTGCCGGTTTCGACCGGCGCCCTCATCACGGGGCGCATCAAGATCGTCGGCAGCCAGCAGAACGGCCGCGAGTATCTTTACGAGGCTCTTCAGATGGCGGCATCGGGCAAGGTCAAGGTGATGACCGAGACCTATAAGCTCGACGACATCGGCAAGGCCTATGAAAGGGTGGAGCAGGGCAAGACCCGGTTCCGCGCCGTGGTCGCCATCTGACGTTTTGACGCGGCGCCTAGTACGTATTGCCGATGTAGGGCGGGTGTTCCAGATGCGGGCCGGAACCGGGGCCAGGCCCCGGCCTGCTCGTATCGTGAACGAAGACCGAGGGGCCGAAGAAATAATAGGTATTGGGCGCGATCGCCTTGCTGCCGGCATCGGCGTAGCGGCGCTTGATCTTTTCCGATAACTCGCGCGCGTCCAAGGCGCCCTCCGGCCGGTCCTTGCGCAACTCGATCGCGACGACCGCTTCCGGCCGGAAATACATCTGCATCGGGTAACCTATGGATTGGCCGGGGACGTCGTCGTAAACCGGATTGCCGTTTTGGTGGTAATCATGGCCGATGATGATCTGCTTGACGTTGCATCGGGCCGCCGTCAGGACGAAGGCCGGATAGCCTTTGCCCAGCGCCAGTTCCGCGGCGCGCCACAGGGCCAAATCGTTTGCCGTATCGCGGGCGCGTGTTTCCGCCACATAAACCAGCTCATCCCTGGTATTGGCGGTCGTGACCTCGGGCCCGCTGTAGGAAATTTCGTAGCCGGTGTCGGTGACGCGCCGTTCCGTGTAGCCGAAAGATTCCGGCGTGCTTTTCGCCGTCATCAGGAAATTGGATGGCTGCGAAGCGCAGGCGCAAAGCGCGAGCAGGCCCACGCCTGCAATGTGACGGCACCGCCCCAAGAGAGTGCTTCTATTCCGCAGCCGTGCGCGCGGGGCTTGCCGGCTTCGCCCCGATTTCACGCAGCATGGCAAGATCGTCCAGGCAGTCGTTGTTGGCGGTGGTGAGCAATTTCTCGCCGAAGAAGATGGAATTGGCCCCGGCCAGGAAGCACAGCACCTGGGCCTCGCGCGACAGGTTGCGCCGCCCGGCACTTAGCCGGACGCGCGCCCGCGGCATGAGGATGCGCGCCGTGGCGCACATGCGCGCGAGCTCGAGCGGTTCGACCGGCGGGCGATCGGCAAGCGGCGTTCCCGCAATGGCGACCAGCGCGTTGATTGGAACGGACTCGGGATGAGGATCGAGCCCGGCCAGCACCTGCAGCATGCGGGCGCGGTCGCCATTCGATTCGCCCATGCCGATGATGCCGCCGGCGCAAACCGTGATCCCGGCCTGCCGCACGCGAGCCAGCGTCTTCAGCCGGTCGTCGTAGTTCCGGGTCGTGATGATCTCGCCGTAGAACTCGGGGCCGGTGTCGAGATTGTGGTTGTAGGCGGTCAAGCCGGCCTCGGCGAGCCGGTCCGCCTGATCCTGGTCGAGCATGCCCAGGGTGCAGCACGCCTCCATCCCCAACGCGCGTACGCCGCGCACCATCTCGAGCACGGCATCGAATTCGGGGCCGTTTCTGACCTCGCGCCAGGCCGCCCCCATGCAAAAGCGCGAGGCCCCCATCTCATGCGCCTCGCGGGCGGAGCCGAGCACGCGATCCAAATCGAGAAACGCCTCGCGCTCGAGCCCGACTTGGTAGTGCGCCGACTGCGGGCAATATTTGCAATCCTCGGGGCAGCCCCCGGTCTTGATCGACAGCAGGCTCGCAAGCTGGATGTCGCGGGGGTCGTGATGGGCCAGATGCACCGCCTGCGCCCGGGCCAGAAGGTCGAGGAGCGGCGATTCGAGAATTTCGAGCACTTCCTCGGCGGACCAGTCGTGGCGGATGTCGCTGGCCATATAAGGGCTCCGTAGCTGTGACCGGCGCCAGCATAGGAACTGCGGCGGCACCCGGCAACGGAACACTGGGCGGACCGTTGGCGCGCCGCCTCATAGCCCGGTATCCTGGCAGCCGATCGGGGGAAGCCATGAGCGAAAGTACCGCTGGGACGTCCGTTCTTCTATCGGTGGCCGAGATGGCGCGCGCCGACGCCATGGCGGTGGCGAGCGGCGTTGCCAACGCTCGCCTGATGGAGGCGGCGGGAACGGGCGTGGCGTACGAGATCGCGCGGCGCTTTGCCAAGACCCGGGTCGTCGTGCTGTGCGGGCCGGGGAACAACGGCGGCGACGGGTTCGTGGCGGCAAGAAAGCTGCGTGAATCCGGTTTCGACGTGCGGATCGCCCTTCTCGGCAAACGCGAGGCCTTGAAGGGCGAGGCGGCGCTCAATGCGAAACGCTGGAAGGGCACCTTGGCGGCGCTTGCGCCCGGCGTGCTCGACGGCGCCGGACTCGTGGTCGATGCCCTGTTCGGCGCGGGGCTTACCCGGCCGCTCGAAGGCGCGGCATTGGCGACAGTAACCGAAATCGCGCGCCGGGGCTTGCGCTCGGTTGCGGTCGATGTCCCGAGCGGCGTTCACGGCGACACCGGGCAGGTCTTGGGCGCGGCGGCGAAGGCGGACCTGACGGTCACGTTTTTCAGGCGCAAGCCGGGACACATGCTGTTGCCCGGACGCGGGTTGTGCGGCGAGGTGGCGGTGGTGGACATCGGCACGCCCATCGCGGTGTTGCAGGCGATAAGGCCGAAGACCTTTGTCAACGCGCCGCCCCTGTGGCTCGCACGGTTCCCTTGGCCGGAGATGGCCGACCACAAATACAGCCGCGGTCATGCCGTGGTGGCCGGGGGCGTCAAGATGACGGGCGCGGCCCGGCTTGCCGCCCGCGCGGCGTTGCGCGCGGGTGCCGGGATCGTCACCATCGCCAGCCCCCCCGAGGCGGTTGCGATCTACGCCGGCTACCTGGCGGGCGTTCTGGTCAAGCCGATTGCGCGCGTCGGCAATTTCGCGGCCATCCTGGCCGATCCGCGCGTGACGGCGGCCCTCGTCGGCCCCGGCGGCGGCGTGGGGGAGGGGACGCGCGCACTCGTGCTCGCGGCCTTGGCGGGGAAGCGGGGCGTGGTGCTCGATGCCGATGCCCTGACCTCTTTCGCCGAGGACCCGCGCGGGCTGGTATCCGCCGAGAAGGCGGCTTGTGTCATGACCCCGCACGAAGGCGAGTTCGCGCGGCTCTTTTCCAAGCTCCTCGATCTCGGTGCCGACAAGCTCACCCGGGCCAGGGCCGCAGCCAAGCTCACCAGAGCGGTCATCCTCATCAAAGGCGCCGATACCGTGATCGCGGCGCCGGACGGGCGCGCCGTCATCAACGCCAATGCCCCGCCCGATCTGGCCAGCGCCGGTGCCGGCGACGTTCTGGCCGGGATCGTGACCGGGTTGCTCGCTCAAGGGATGGACGTCTTCGACGCGGCAAGCGCTGGGGCTTGGCTGCACGCAGAAGCTGCGGCCGAGATCGGGCCCGGGCTCATCGCCGAGGACCTGGAACGGGCGATGCCCAAGGTATTGCGCGGGCTCCGGACCGCGGCCGGACTGGCCTAGCCGGGCGCGAAGTGCACGGCCCGGGTCCCAACCGCCGGGGCAAATCCAATATCCCGAAAATGCCTATCGAATCGGGGGCTTCGCTCGTCTTCTTTAATATGTCTTTAAGTCTTTGAGCCTAGATTCGCGCGATCATTACTTGGAGACCTTAGGCGAGCATCCATGCTTTCGACAAAACGCCAAAACGGATTTGACGACGTAAAAGCCGGGTCGGTTTACCATAGAGTCCACAGCGGAGACATCGTGGAAACCGCGACGGTCCTTTCGGTGGGCGAGGACTCCTTTGGAATTCCCCATGTTCGATTCCAGATCTGCATCGAGCGCCCGAACCGGAAGTTCCTGGAAGACGCCCGCGTCCTAGCGCTCGAGTCGTTCGCCGAGCATTACTGCCAGCAGGCCACCGCGGCCTAGCCGCGGACGGGCTGCCCCACCCTTGCGCGGGACAGGCTCCCGCTCTCTCCGTTCATCGCTGGGCTCGATGCCGCGCCCCTTTTCGCGTCACGGCAAAGCCTTGGCGCGTTTTGCCCTGTAAGGCGATTATGCTATAGACCTTGGGCCGCGGTTCCCGGCCCAGGACCGGCGCGGGCGTGGCGGAACTGGTAGACGCGCCAGATTTAGGTTCTGGTGACGAAAGTCGTGGGGGTTCGACTCCCTCCGCCCGCACCAGACGGCCCGCCCTCGGAACCACCCGGCGAACCCCTCTTCAAGGCAGCCAAGGCAAAGAAGCGAAACGGTCGAGATTCATGCAGGTGACCGAAACCAAAAGCGAAGGACTGCGGCGCGAGTTCAAGGTGGTCGTGCCCGCCGCCGACATCGAGCGGCAGCTCAACACCCGCCTCCAGGAGCTAAGCCGCAAGGTAACCATGCCCGGGTTTCGGCCCGGCAAGGTGCCGCTTGCCGTCGTGCGTAAGCGCTATGCCTCGTCCGTGATGGGCGAGGTATTGGAGCGGGCGGTCGCGGAAAGCTCGAACACGGCGATCACCGAGCGGGAGCTTCAGCCCGCGGGCCAGCCCAAGATCGAGGTCACCGCCTTCGACGAGGGGCGCGACCTGGAATACACGCTGGCTGTCGAATTGCTGCCCAAGTTCGAGCCGATGGATTTCGCGACGCTCAAGCTCGAGCGCCTAAAGGCAGAGATGACCGACGAAAAGGTCGACGAAGCCCTTCACGGCATCGCCGAGAGGCACCGGCGCTTTGGCCCGCTTGCGCAACCGCGGCCCGCGCGCGAAGGCGATCAGCTGGTCATCGACTTCGAAGGCAAGATGAACGGCGCCGCCTTCGAGGGCGGAACCGCCAAGGACTGGAATTTGGTGCTGGGGGCAAGCGGCTTCGTGCCCGGCTTCGAGGATCATCTGACCGGGCACACGGCGGGCGATGAGGTGACCTTCGATCTGCGCTTTCCCGACGACTACGGCAACCGCCAGATGGCCGGGAAGACCGCCGTCTTCCATGTCAAAATCAAGGACATCCGCGCGCCGGCTGAAGTTGCAGTGGACGATCAACTGGCGAAGGACCTGGGGCTCGAAGACCTCGCCGGTTTGCGCAAATCGGTGCGCGAGCAGATGGAGCGGGAATACGGCGCGCTGTCGCGCTCGCGCCTCAAGCGCGCGATTCTTGACGCGCTTGCCGTCGCCCACGATTTCGAGGTCCCGGATGGTTTGGTGGTAGCGGAGTTCGAAGCGATCTGGAACCGCTACCACGCCGAACAAGCCCATGATCATGACCACGGCCATGACCATGACCACAGCCACGATCCCGGGCCGGCTAAAGCGGGGGACGATACGGAGACCGAAGAGGAACGGGCCGAATGCCAGGCGGTAGCCGAGCGGCGGGTGCGACTCGGCCTTCTCTTGGGCGAGGTCGGGCGGCGCAACAACGTCACGGTCACGCCGGAAGAGTTGACCCGGGCCCTTTATATGGAAGCGTCCCGGTTCCCGGGCCAGGAAAAACAGGTTGTCGAGTATTTCAAGCGGACCCCCCAGGCCCTGGCGAGCCTGCGGGCGCCTCTGTTCGAAGACAAGGTGGTGGACTTTATCCTCGAGCTGGCGACGGTCACCGAGCGGAAAGTGACCGCCGAAGAGTTGATGAAAGACCCTGACGAGCCCACATCTACGAATGACAAGCCCAAGGCCAAGGCCCGGAAAAAGTCCAAGAAGGACTGACCGGTGCGGGCCAAACGAGGAGCGGACATGACGGAGCGCTATGAGCCCACGAGCATGCTGGTCCCGATGGTGGTCGAGCAGACCAACCGGGGCGAGCGCGCCTACGATATCTATTCGCGGCTTCTTAAGGAGCGGATCATCTTCCTGACCGGGCCGATCAACGACATGGTTTCGACCGTGGTATGCGCGCAGCTGCTGTTTCTCGAATCGGAGAACCCGCGCAAGGATATTTCATTCTACGTGAACTCGCCGGGCGGGCTCGTGACCTCGGGTCTCGCGATCTACGACACCATGGTCTACATCCGGCCCGACGTGTCGACGGTGTGCATCGGCCAGGCGGCCTCGATGGGCTCGCTGCTCTTGGCCGCCGGCGCCAAAGGCAAGCGCTACGCCCTGCCGCACGCGCGGATCATGGTCCACCAGCCCTCGGGAGGATTCCAAGGCCAGGCGACCGACATCGAAATTCATGCCCGGGAGATTCTCAGCCTACGCGAAAGGCTAAACCATATTTATTCCGTGCATACCGGCCAGTCGATGCAGGTGATCGAAGAGGCCATGGAGCGAGACCGCTTCATGAGTCCCGAAGACGCGATGACCTTCGGCATCATCGACCAGGTCGTGGTCAACCGCCCGCCGCTCAAGGCCGACGAAGACGAGGAAAAGCCGGCCGCGCCCGCCCCGTAAACCATTCCGGCGATTAACGAAATCTTGAGGCACCCCGGCCATACTGTAGGCACGCGGGGACGGAGCGCGGGCACCGGACGGGGCAAGGCCTTGTGCGCCCGGCTGCGGTCTGGTTAACTGGATTCCCTAAGGATTCCAAAGGGGCGGGCGACCGAACCTCCATGAATAAGACGAGCGGCGGCGATCCGAAGAACACCCTTTATTGCTCCTTCTGCGGCAAGAGCCAGCACGAGGTCCGCAAACTCATCGCCGGGCCGACCGTGTTCATCTGCGATGAATGCGTCGAGCTCTGCATGGACATCATCCGTGAAGAGCACAAGACGACCCTCGTCAAATCCCGCGACGGGGTGCCGACTCCGCGCGAAATCTTCCGGGTGCTCAATGACTATGTGATTGGCCAGGACCACGCCAAGCGCGTTCTGTCGGTGGCGGTTCATAACCATTACAAGCGCCTGAGCCACGGTTCCAAGAGCAGCGACGTCGAGCTCGCAAAATCGAACATTCTGCTGGTGGGCCCCACCGGCTGCGGCAAGACGCTTCTAGCGCAGACGCTGGCGCGCATCATCGACGTGCCGTTCACCATGGCCGATGCCACCACGCTCACCGAGGCGGGCTACGTCGGCGAAGACGTCGAGAACATCATCCTCAAGCTGCTGCAGGCCGCCGACTACAACGTCGAGCGGGCCCAGCGCGGCATCGTCTATATCGACGAGGTGGACAAGATCTCGCGCAAGTCCGACAACCCGTCGATTACCCGCGACGTTTCGGGCGAAGGCGTTCAACAAGCCTTGCTCAAGATCATGGAAGGCACGGTCGCGAGCGTACCGCCCCAGGGCGGCCGCAAGCATCCGCAGCAGGAGTTCCTGCAGGTGGACACGACCAATATCCTGTTCATCTGCGGCGGGGCCTTTGCCGGCCTGGAGAAGATCATCGCGGCGCGGGGCCGGGGTTCCGCCATCGGCTTCGGGGCCGACGTACGCGGGCCCGACGAGCGTCAGACCGGAGAAATCCTGCGCGACGTGGAGCCCGAGGATTTGCTCAAGTTCGGCCTCATCCCCGAGTTCATCGGCCGCCTGCCAGTGGTGGCGACCCTCGAAGACCTGGACGAGCTGGCGCTCATCGACATCCTGGTCAAGCCCAAGAACGCGCTGGTCAAACAGTATCAGCGCCTGTTCGAAATGGAGGGCGTGCGCCTCGAATTCTCCGAGGACGCTCTCAAGTCCATCGCCAAGAAGGCTCTCGCCCGCAAGACCGGGGCGCGCGGCCTGCGTTCGATCATGGAGGGTATCCTGCTCGACACCAT
The DNA here is from genome assembly GCA_041498815.1 of Alphaproteobacteria bacterium. Classification (GTDB taxonomy): domain Bacteria; phylum Pseudomonadota; class Alphaproteobacteria; order DATDPM01; family DATDPM01; genus DATDPM01. Next base: position 11,692 of record JBGQJC010000015.1, on the reverse strand, counting down.
GTTCGAGCTTCCCGGCCTCAACGGGGTCGAGGAAATCATGATCAACCGCGAGGTCGTGGACGGTATGGCGAAGCCGCTTTACATATACGCCGAGCGCAAGGAAGACGTTGGCAGCAGCGCCTAGGGCCCGCCTCACTTGAAGCGGAGCCGAGGCGGCGCCATCTAGTGCCTTGAGGCGGTTGTGCGCGGCCGTTAAGGCACCGGGCAACCGGCTTTTTTGTCAGAGGTCAAATGTTGGAAACTCCGCGAGTCGAAGTATTTCCGGTCCTTCCGCTGCGGGATATCGTGGTTTTCCCGCACATGATCGTGCCCCTGTTCGTGGGGCGCGAAAAGTCGGTTCGCGCCTTGGAAGACGTGATGAAGGACGACAAGCAGATCCTGCTCGTCGCCCAGAAGAACGCGTCCCAGGACGACCCCACCCCCGAAGATATCTATTCGGTGGGCACGGTGGGCACCGTTCTCCAGCTGCTGAAATTGCCCGACGGGACGGTCAAGGTCCTGGTCGAGGGCAATAAGCGCGCCCGGATCAAGGCCTATACCGAAAATGCGACCTTCTTTCAGGCCCAGGCCGAGCTTTTGGAAGAGCGCGTCGGCAATCCCCAGGAGGTCGAGGCGCTGGCCCGTACCGTGATCTCGCAGTTCGAGCAGTACATCAAGCTCAACCGCAAGATCCCGCCCGAGGTCCTGGTTTCGATCAACCAGATCGACGACCACAGCAAGCTCGCCGATACCATTGCCTCGCATCTGACGCTCAAGATCCCGGACAAGCAGGAAATGCTCGAGACAGAAGCGGTCAACGAGCGCCTGGAGAAGGTCTACGCCTACATGGAAGGCGAGATCGGCGTGCTGCAGGTCGAAAAGCGCATCCGCAACCGCGTCAAGCGGCAGATGGATAAGACGCAGCGCGAGTACTACCTCAACGAACAGCTGAAGGCGATCCAGAAGGAGCTGGGCGAGATCGAGGACGGCCGCGACGAGGTGGCCGAGCTCGAAGAGCGCATCGAGAAGACCAAGCTCAGCAAGGAAGCGCGCGAGAAAGCCATGGGCGAGGTCAAGAAGCTGCGCACCATGAGCCCGATGTCGGCCGAGGCAACCGTGGTGCGCAATTACCTCGACTGGATGCTGAGCATCCCGTGGAACAAGGCCACCAAAACCAAGCGCGATCTCAAGGCCGCGTCGGAAATTCTTGAGAACGACCACTACGGGCTCGACAAGGTCAAGGAGCGGATCCTCGAATACCTCGCGGTCCAGCTGCGCATGAAGAAGGTGAAGGGCCCGATTCTGTGTCTGGTTGGGCCGCCCGGTGTCGGCAAGACCTCGCTCGGCAAGTCGGTTGCTCGGGCGACGGGGCGCAACTTCGTGCGCATGTCGCTGGGCGGCGTGCGCGACGAGGCCGAGATCCGCGGCCACCGGCGCACCTATATCGGCTCGATGCCGGGCAAGATCATCCAGGGGATGAAGAAGGCGAAGTCATCCAACCCCCTGTTCCTCCTCGATGAGGTGGACAAGATGGGTTCGGACTGGCGCGGCGATCCCTCGTCGGCCCTGCTCGAGGTCTTGGACCCCGAGCAGAACTCGACGTTCAACGACCATTATCTGGAGGTGGATTACGACCTCTCGGACGTCATGTTCGTGACCACGGCGAACACGCTCCGGATGCCGCAGCCCCTTTTGGACCGCATGGAGATCATCCGCATCCCCGGCTACACCGAGGACGAGAAGGTGCAGATCGCCACGCGCCACCTCATTTCCAAGCAGATAAAGGCCCACGGCCTGAAGGACGGCGAATGGGCGGTGTCGGAGCATGCGCTGCGCGACATCATCCGCTACTACACGCGCGAGGCGGGGGTGCGGAATCTCGAGCGCGAGATCGCGAACCTGACCCGGAAAGCGGTGAAGGAAGTGCTGCTCGGGAAGGTCAAGCAAATCAAGATCACCAGCCGCAACCTCGGGAAATACGCGGGCGTGCGCCGCTTCCGTTACGGCGAGGTGGAAGCCGAGGACCTGGTGGGCGTGACCACGGGTCTGGCGTGGACCGAGGTCGGCGGCGAGTTGCTGTCGATCGAGGCGGTGGTCATGCCGGGCAAGGGCAACGTCAGCCACACCGGCAAACTGGGCGACGTGATGAAGGAGTCGGTCCAGGCGGCCCGCTCCTATGTGCGCTCGCGCGCCGTGGCGTTCGGCATCAAGCCCAACATCTTCGACAAGCGCGACATCCACGTGCACGTTCCGGAAGGGGCGACGCCCAAAGATGGACCGTCCGCGGGCGTTGCGATGTGCACTTCGATCGTTTCCGCGCTCACCGGAATTCCGGTGCGCAGGGAAGTGGCGATGACCGGCGAGATCACGTTGCGCGGGCGCGTCCTGCCGATCGGCGGCCTGAAGGAAAAGCTGCTGGCGGCGCTCCGGGGCGGCCTGACAACCGTGTTGATTCCCAGGGATAACGAGAAGGATCTGGCGGAAATCCCCGACAACGTGAAGCGCGGTCTCAAGCTCATTCCGGTCGGTACCGTGGACGAGGTGCTTGAGAATGCTCTGGTCACGCGGCCGGTTCCGATCGAATGGCACGAAGACGAAGACGCGGACCGCAAAGTGGCATCGCCCGGCGATGACGCGGATCGCGAGAACGTCGTCACCCACTGACCCCTTCGGGGTGACCGGAAACACACGGGAAATCGGGGGAAAACTCGTGTTCCGCGATTGACGAGGCGGAGCACTCCGATTTACACTTTGCCGCTTTCAAGGCGATTTCTTCGCGCTCAAGCGGCGAAGTTTTTTCCCGAATAAAAAACAGAGGGGGGCTCACAGTGAACAAGAACGATCTCGTGGCATCGGTTGCTGCCACCGCCAAACTGTCGAAGGCCGATGCAGCCAGGGCAGTGGAAGCTACATTCGGTAACATTGCCAAGTCCCTGAAGACCATGACCGAGGTAAGGCTGGTTGGGTTCGGTACGTTTAGCGTATCGAGGCGCGCCGCCTCCGAGGGCCGCAATCCGCGGACCGGCGAACGGATCAAGATCCCCGCGTCCAAACAGCCGAAGTTCAAGGCCGGCAAAGCCTTGAAGGATTCCGTGAACAAATGATTTTGACGCGCGCTACCGGCGCGCTGCAGAAATTTGTTGGCGCCGGCTGTCATCAGGCAGCCGGCGTCTTATATTTAGGGCGCCGCCCGTGGCGTGCGGCGGCCGGGCGATTAGCTCAGTGGTAGAGCATCTCGTTTACACCGAGGGGGTCGGCGGTTCGAATCCGTCATCGCCCACCAGATGTTCCGCGCCAGGTCGAGGCCGGGTCGGCGCCCCGGCGCGTCAAGGAAAAGTTAAGGCATCTCGTGTAGTTAGAGCGACGTGCGGCAGTTGTACATTGTGGCCGTCTGCTTGACACCTTGAAGACCCGTGCAGTAGATGGTGCCGCCATCTTAGGACCTGAACGGGGGTGTAGCTCAGTTGGTTAGAGCGCCGGCCTGTCACGCCGGAGGCCGCGGGTTCGAGTCCCGTCACTCCCGCCATCCGCTCCCGACGATATCGTCCGATAGGCACCCAAAGATGCCGGTTCAAGGCCGAAAACCGCGGCCGAACGGCGCTTTGCAAGATTCGGGAGCGTGCCTATAATGGCCGCGCCGAAACGGGGGGATTCGCGCGGACCTGCGGCCTTTACCGCCACCCCTCGGATGTTCGTCGAGGTTGCCTGCGGCCGCTGCGGATCGAATCCCTGAACTCAAGGACGCGGCGCCATGGATGCCTTGCTCAAAGAGTATCTCCCGATCCTGATCTTCCTCGGTGTTGCCGTGGGGCTTTCGGGACTCATCATCCTGGCCTCCTACGTCGCCGCGCCGCAGCGCCCGGATCCGGAAAAATTATCGGCTTACGAATGCGGCTTCGAGCCGTTTTCGGATGCCCGCGGCAAATTCGACGTCCGCTTTTATCTCGTCGCCATCCTGTTCATCATCTTCGACCTCGAGGTCGCGTTCCTGTTTCCTTGGGCCGTTTCGCTTGGCGAAATCGGCGTTTTCGGATTCTGGTCCATGGTGGTCTTCCTTGGGATCCTCACCGTCGGATTCATCTACGAATGGAAGAAAGGCGGCCTCGAATGGGAATGAGCCCCGCATTGGCCGCCGAGCGCGGGCACGGTCTGCCGTCCGGCCCCGAGCAGGACCGGCTTTTGAAAAGGGTGACCGGCGAGCTGGCGGAAAAAGGATTCCTGGTTTCTACCCTCGACCGCCTGACCGCCTGGGCGCGCACCGGCTCGCTGTGGCCGATGACCTTCGGGCTGGCTTGTTGCGCCATCGAGATGATGCACACGGGGGCAAGCCGCTATGACCTGGATCGGTTCGGCATCGTATTCCGCCCGAGCCCCCGGCAGTCGGACGTGATGATCGTGGCCGGGACCTTGTGCAACAAGATGGCGCCGGCGCTGCGCAAGGTTTACGACCAGATGGCGGAACCGCGCTGGGTCATTTCGATGGGATCCTGCGCCAACGGCGGTGGCTATTACCACTATTCCTATTCGGTGGTGCGGGGCTGCGACCGCATCGTTCCCGTGGACATCTACGTTCCCGGCTGCCCGCCCACGGCCGAGGCCCTGCTTTACGGAATCCTGCAGCTTCAGAAGAAGATTCGACGGACCAACACCATCGCGCGCTGACGCCCATTCGATACGATAAACAGAGCATGGATGAAGCGCTTCGCGAGCTTGGCGATTATATCATCGCCGCGCTGCCCCAGATCGTTCTCGGGGCCGCGGTCGAACGCGGCGAGCTCGTCGTCGCCGTGGCGCCGGAAGCCGTCGTCAAGGTCATGACGTTTTTGCGGGACGACAGCAACTGTCTGTTCAAGCAGCTCGTGGACCTGTGCGGGGTCGATTACCCGGACCGGGAGAAGCGCTACGAGGTGGTCTATAACCTGTTAAGCCTCTCCCAGAACCAGCGTATCCGGGTCAAGGTCGCGGCCGGCGAAGATGCCCCCGTACCTTCGATCACGCCGGTGTTCAGCGCCGCTGGATGGTACGAGCGCGAGGCCTGGGACCTGTACGGTATTTTCTTTTCCAACCATCCCGATCTGCGCCGGATTCTCACCGACTACGGCTTCGAGGGGCATCCGCTGCGCAAGGACTTCCCGCTCACCGGCTATGTGGAGCTGCGCTACGACGAGGATCAGAAGCGCGTGGTGTACGAGCCGGTGAAGCTCTCCCAGGAATTCCGCAATTTCGATTTCCTGAGCCCGTGGGAAGGCATGCTTCTCCCCGGCGACGAAAAGGCGAAAGACTGATGCCCGAACGTCAGCTTGGCAGTTACGCCCTCAATTTCGGGCCCCAGCACCCGGCGGCGCACGGCGTGCTGCGCCTTGTGCTCGAACTCGACGGCGAAGTGATCGAACGCGCGGACCCGCACATCGGGCTTCTGCACCGCGGCACCGAGAAGCTGATCGAATACAAAACCTATCTCCAGGCGATCCCCTATTTCGACCGGCTGGATTACGTCTCGCCCATGTGCCAGGAGCACGCTTTTGCCCTGGCCGTCGAAAAGCTCTTGGGCATCACGGCGCCGCCGCGCGGCCAATACATCCGGGTCCTGTTCAGCGAGATCACCCGTATCCTCAATCACCTTCTCAACATCACCACCTTTGCGCTCGACGTCGGCGCGATGACGCCGTTCCTGTGGGGTTTCGAGGAGCGCGAGATTTTGATGGAGTTTTACGAGCGCGTGTCGGGCGCGCGGCTTCATGCCGCCTATTTTCGCCCCGGCGGCGTGCATCAGGACATGCCGGCAAAGCTGGCGGACGACATCATCGCCTTCATCGAGCGCTTCCCCAAGGTGATCGACGACTTCGAATCGCTGCTCACGGAGAACCGCATCTTCAAGCAGCGCACCGTGGACATCGGGGTCGTGACCGCGACCCAAGCGCTCGACTGGGGATTTACCGGGCCGGTGCTGCGCGCCAGCGGCGTGCCCTGGGATCTGCGCAAGTCCCAGCCCTATGATGTTTACGAACACATGGAATTCGACATTCCGGTGGGAAAGATCGGCGATTGCTACGACCGTTATCTCGTGCGCATGGAAGAAATGCGCCAAAGCCTGCGGATCATGAAACAGGCCATCGAGAAAATGCCGCAGGGCCCGGTCATGATCGAAGACCGCAAGATCGCGCCGCCGCCGCGCGCCGAAATGAAGCGCTCCATGGAAGCGCTCATTCACCATTTCAAGCTTTACACCGAGGGCTATCACGTGCCGGCGGGCGAAACCTATACCGCGGTCGAGGCGCCCAAGGGCGAGTTCGGCGTCTATCTAGTATCCGACGGCGGCAACCGGCCCTATCGCTGCAAAATCCGCGCGCCGAGTTTCCTCTTCTTGCAAGGCCTCGAATTTCTCGCCAAAGGCCATATGCTCGCCGATGCCGTGGCGATCATCGGCAGCCTCGACATCGTTTTCGGAGAGATCGACCGATGAGCGCACCGCGCGCGGCAGCCGTCCAGCCCGACTCCTTCGCCTTCACGAAGGAGAATCTCGACCGGGTCAAGAAAATCATCGCCCGCTATCCGCCGGGGCGCCAAGCGAGCGCGGTGCTGCCGGCGCTTGATCTGGCCCAGCGCCAGCACGGCGGCTGGCTGCCGCGCGCCGCGATGGATCATGTGGCGGAGCTTCTCGGCATGGCGAAGATCCGGGTCTACGAGGTCGCGACCTTCTACAACATGTTCAACTTGGCGCCCGTCGGGCGTCATCATGTTCAGGTCTGCACCACGACGCCTTGCTGGCTGCGGGGCAGCGACGGCGTTCTGGGCACCTGTCAAAAGGTTTTGGGCGTGCGCGTCGGCGAGACCACGGCGGACGGCATGTTCACGCTCAACGAGGTCGAGTGCCTGGGCGCTTGCGTCAACGCGCCGATGATGCGGGTCGGCGACCATTATTACGAGGATCTCGATCCCCAATCGACCGAGCGGGTCTTGATGGCCTTTACGGCCGGAAAGCCGTTGTCGCCGGGGCCGCAGTCGGGGCGCACGGCTTCGGAGCCGGCGGGGGGCTTAACAAGCCTGACCGAAGTTCCGGCGCGCCAAGGCGGAGCGAACTGATGCTGCGCGACCAGGATCGGATTTTCACGAATCTTTACGGCCGCCTCGATTGGCGGCTGTCCGGCGCGCGGTCGAGAGGTGACTGGGACGGCACCAAGGCGCTTCTCGATAAAGGCCGCGATTGGGTCGTGACGCAGGTCAAGGACTCAGGGTTGCGCGGGCGCGGCGGCGCCGGATTCGCCACCGGGCTCAAATGGTCGTTCATGCCCAAAATTTCGGACGGCAGGCCGCATTATCTGGTGGTCAACGCCGACGAAGGCGAGCCCGGCACTTGCAAGGACCGCGACATATTGCGCCACGAGCCGCACAAGCTGATCGAGGGCTGTCTGATCGGCGGCTTCGCTATGGCCGCGCACACCGCCTACATCTACATCCGCGGCGAGTTTCACGAGGAAGCCGACCGGCTGGAGGCGGCGATATCCGAGGCGCGCAAGGCGGGCCTGCTCGGCAAGGACGCCTGCAAGTCGGGCTGGGATTTCGAGGTTTATGTTCACCGCGGGGCGGGCGCCTACATCTGCGGCGAGGAAACGGCCCTCATCGAAAGCCTCGAAGGCAAGAAAGGCATGCCGCGGCTGAAACCTCCGTTCCCGGCCAATACCGGCTTGTACGGCTGCCCGACCACGGTCAACAACGTGGAGACCGTGGCGATGGCGCCGGAAATCCTGCGCCGGGGCGCCGCGTGGTTCGCGGGCCTGGGGCGGCCGAAAAATTCCGGCACCAAAGTCTTCTGCATCTCGGGCCATGTGAACAACCCATGCAACGTCGAAGAAGAGATGGGAGTTCCGCTCAAAGAGCTGATCCAGAAACACGCGGGCGGGGTGCGCGGCGGCTGGGACCGCTTGCTCGCCGTGATTCCCGGGGGTTCTTCGGTGCCGATGATCCCGAGATCGGTTTGCAACACGGTGCTGATGGATTTCGACAGCCTGGTCCAGGTCAAATCCGGCCTCGGCACGGCGGCGGTGATTGTCATGGATAAGTCCACCGACATCGTGAGGGCGATTGCGCGCCTCTCGAAATTCTATAAGCACGAGAGCTGTGGCCAGTGCACGCCCTGCCGCGAGGGGACCGGATGGCTGGCGCGCATCATGCAGCGCATGGTCACGGGCGAAGCCGATATCGCCGAGATCGACATGCTTGAAGAAGTGACGCACCAGATCGAGGGCCACACCATTTGCGCGCTCGGCGACGCGGCGGCTTGGCCGATCCAGGGCCTGATCCGTCATTTCCGGCCGGAGCTCGAGCAGCGCATTCTGGCCCGCAAGGTCACGTCGCCCGAAGCGGCGTAGGAGATCGAATGCCCAAGATCACCATCGACGGCGTGGCAATCGAGGTCGAGCCGGGCACCACCGTGCTTCAGGCCTGCGAGCGGATCGGAATCGAAATTCCGCGCTTTTGCTATCACGAGCGCTTGTCCATCGCCGGCAACTGCCGCATGTGCCTAGTCGAAATGGAGCGCTCGCCGAAACCGATCGCGTCCTGCGCCATGCCGACCATGGACGGCATGGTGATCAAGACCGACACGCCCCTCGTCCACAAGGCCCGTAACGGCGTGCTCGAATTCCTGCTCATCAACCACCCGCTCGACTGCCCGATCTGCGATCAGGGCGGCGAGTGCGACCTGCAGGATCTTGCCGTGGCTTACGGCAAGGACCACAGCCGCTATCGCGAGGCCAAGCGGGCGGTCAAGGACAAGAACTTCGGCCCGCTGGTCAAGACCAATATGACCCGCTGCATCCATTGCACCCGCTGCATCCGCTTTGCGACCGAGGTCGCGGGTGTCGAGGACTTGGGCGCGGTCGGACGCGGCGAAGAGATAGAAGTCGGCACCTATGTCGAAAAGGTTCTGACCTCCGAGCTGTCGGGCAATATCATCGATTTGTGTCCGGTGGGGGCGCTCACCTCCAAGCCCTTCTCCTTCGAGGCAAGAAGCTGGGAGATGCAGAAGACCGAATCGATCGACGCGCTGGACGCGGTCGGAAGCAATATCCGCGTCGACGCGCGCGGCTCCGAGGTGATGCGCATTCTGCCGCGCCTCCACGAGGACGTGAACGAGGAGTGGATCTCGGACAAAACGCGCTTCGCCTATGACGGGCTGAAGCGCCAGCGCTTGGATGTGCCCTATGTGCGCAAGAATGGGCGGCTTCAGCCCGCGACCTGGGCCGAGGTATTTCAGGAAATCGCCCGCCGCCTGAAAGATGTCGCGGGCCAACGGATCGCCGCGATCGCGGGCGATCTTGCCGATTGCGAATCGATGATGGCGCTCAAGGATCTGATGACGGGCCTGGGGTCCCCCCATATCGATTGCCGCCAGGACGGAGCGAAGCTCGAAGCGGGGGTGCGCGCCTCCTACGTCTTCAACACCACCATTGCCGGGATCGAAGATGCGGATCTGTGCCTGCTTATCGGGACCAACCCGCGCGCGGAGGCCGCGATCTTGAATTCCCGGCTGCGCAAGCGGCATCTGGCGGGCGGTTTCTGCGTCGCCGCAATCGGTCCTTCGCTCGACCTGACTTACCCGGTCGAAATTCTGGGGCCGGGCGCGCGCACCGTCGAGGAAATTGCCTCCGGCAGCCACGCCTTCGCCGAGACTCTACGCAAGGCCAAACGCCCGATGCTGGTCCTGGGGCAGGGTGCGCTGGCCAGGCGCGATGGATCGGTCATCTTGGGCCTTGCGCGCAAGATCGCCGAGAGCTTCGCCTTGGAGCGCGCGGATTGGCATGGATTTAACGTGCTGCAGTTGGCCGCCGCACGCGTCGGCGGTCTCGACCTCGGGCTCGTGCCGGGGCCGGGTGGGCGCGATGTTGCCGCCATCATCGATGGCGCCGAGTCGGGCGAAATCGAGGCCGTCTATCTGCTCGGGGCGGACGAGATCAACACCAGCCGGCTCAAGCGCGCCTTCGTCATCTATCAGGGCCACCACGGCGATCGCGGCGCGGAAAGCGCCGATGTCGTTTTGCCCGGCGCCGCCTATACCGAGAAGAACGCGACCTATGTGAACACCGAAGGGCGCGTTCAGCGCGCCAAGCTCGCGGTCTATCCGCCCGGAGAGGCGCGCGAGGATTGGAAGATCTTGCGCGCGCTCGCCGAAGTGCTCGGGCTGCGAAAGGCGCTTTCCTATGACACGCTCGCCGCGTTACGCCAGCGCATGGTCAAGGCGAATGAAATTTTCGCGGACACCGATGTGGTCGAAGCCAATCCCTGGGGCGCGTTCGGCGCGGCGGGGAGCGTGGACAAGACGCCCTTCGAATATCCGGTCAAGAACTACTACATGACCGACCCGATTACGCGGGCGTCCGCCATCATGGCCCGGTGCACGGAAGCTTTCGTGCTGCGCGGGCCGCGGACGGGGACCCATGGTTAGCGGCCCCGCGCCGCTGGTTCTGTCGCTTGGCGGCGACGGCGATCTCGCGTTGCTGTGGCAGGACTACGCCTGGCCGGTTTTGGTCATCGTCGCGAAGATCGTATTGATTCTGATCCCGCTGTTGCTCGCCGTCGCCTATCTGACTTTGGCCGAGCGCAAGGTGATCGCTGCCATGCAACTGCGCAAAGGACCGAATGTGGTCGGTCCCTTCGGTCTGCTGCAGCCCATTGCCGACGGCCTCAAGCTTCTGGTCAAGGAAACGGTGCTGCCGACTCGGGCGAATAAGGCCGTGTTCCTGGCGGCGCCCTTGGTCAGCTTTTCGCTCAGCTTGGCGGCTTGGGCGGTGATCCCCTTCGGCAAGGGCCTGGTGCTGTCCAACATCAACGTCGGGATCCTTTATCTCTTCGCCATCTCTTCGCTTGGGGTCTACGGAATCATCATGGCGGGGTGGTCGAGCAATTCGAAATACGCGTTCCTGGGCGCGATGCGCTCGGCGGCGCAAATGGTGTCCTACGAGGTCTCGATGGGCTTCGTGATCGTTACGGTTTTGCTGCTTGTCGGTTCTCTCAATCTGACCGCGATCATCGAAGCGCAGCGTTCGGTGTGGTTCGTCTTGCCCCTGTTTCCGATGTTCGTAGTGTTTTTCGTGTCGGGGCTCGCCGAAACGAACCGTTTGCCGTTCGATCTGCCGGAAGCGGAAGCGGAGCTGGTGGCGGGCTACAACGTCGAATATTCGTCCATGACCTTCGCCCTGTTCTTCCTCGGCGAGTATGCGAACATGATTCTCATCAGCGCCATGACCTCGATCCTGTTTCTGGGCGGCTGGCTGCCGCCGTTCGACATGGTGCCGTTCAATCTGGTGCCGGGGCCCATTTGGTTCGCCCTCAAGATCGCGCTCATGCTCTTCGTTTTCGTATGGGTGCGCGCGACGTTTCCCCGCTACCGTTACGACCAGCTGATGCGCTTGGGCTGGAAAGTGTTTCTGCCCGTGTCGCTCGCCTTCGTCGTGCTGGTGGCCGCGGTCGTCGTATTCACCGGTTGGCGGCCGGGGGCGGCATGAGGGGGGAGACCTGATCATGGCGGTGCTCGACCGCGGCGCACGGGCGGTTTTCTTGAGCGAGCTCGTCTCGGGGCTTTGGCTCACGCTGCGCTATATGTTCAAGCCCAAGGTCACTCTCAATTATCCATTCGAGAAGGGCCCGCTCAGTCCCCGGTTTCGCGGCGAGCATGCGCTGCGCCGATACCCGAACGGCGAGGAACGTTGCATCG
>JBGQJC010000014.1:0-49502 GCA_041498815.1 Alphaproteobacteria bacterium | reverse complement strand
GTGGGTGCCAATCTGGCCGCGGCGGGGCGTTTGGCCGAGGAAATGGAGGCGCTCTGCGAGCAGTATTGGCGGGCGCTTTTGGTGGGTAAGCCGGTGATGCTCAGCAGGCCAGAGATGGCCCGGGTGGTGAAGAAATTCAAAACCTATGGGCGCCAGCCCAAGGCCAGGGGTGCGGGCTGATACCGCCGGGGCAGGCAAATCACGGGCTAATCCGGCATCGCCCTATGCTTTCGGTTAATCTCGTTTAAAGAATTTCCCTCTATCGTTCCCTCCGGGCGGACGGACCGGGGCGCACCCCGCCGCCGGGACCGATAATATGGGGGCACTCCCGTGATTCTCACCGACGACGTTGCATCCGTCCACGAAACCGCCGAGGCGGCATTCTCCCTCATCAAGTCGAAAGGGTTCGCGCCGACGCCCAAATGCTACGCCCTGTGGTACGCCTATTATTCCAAGGCGGACCCGGAGCTGGAGCGGGTTCTCGGCCGTGTCGTGGACGGGAAAGAAGAACTCACCGAGCACCGCATCCTCGATCTCTACGGCCAATTCTTCGAAACCGACATGGAAGCGGAGGCGATCCGCCAGACGGGTGCCTTGATCCAGGCGTCGGTCGCCAAGGTCATCGAGCGCTTGAACGACGCCAACGTCCACGCCGCGAATTACGGGCAAAACCTGGAAACCTACACCGGCCGGCTCGCCCGCGGCATCGAGTCCACCGAACTCAATCAGATCATCGGCTCGGTGTTATCGGAAACGCGCAAAATGCGCGAGCGCAGCGAACAGATCGCGGGCGACATCAAGGAATCGTCCATCGAGATCGTCGAACTGCGCCGGAGTCTCGAGTCAGTGCGGCGCGAGGCCCATACCGATGCCTTGACCGGCATCGCCAACCGCCGCTCCTTCGACGACCGTCTCAAGGCCGCCTTGCGCGAGACCAAAGAAACCGGCGAAACCCTGAGCCTTCTCATGATCGACATCGATTACTTCAAGAAGTTCAACGACAGCTTCGGTCACCAGCTTGGCGACAAGGTGCTGCAACTGGTCGCCCGCATCCTCAAGACATCGATCAAGGGGCGCGATACCGTTGCCCGCTACGGCGGCGAGGAATTTGCGGTGATTCTGCCCGCGACCCGGCTTTCGGGTGCGGCCACGCTCGCCGACCAGATCCGCGAAGCGGTCGCCTCGCGCCACATCATCCAGAAGCGCACGGGCGAGGATTTCGGCACGATCACGCTTTCGGTCGGCGCGGCGAATCTGAGAAGCGCCGATTCCGGCGAAAGCCTCATCAAGCGCGCCGACGAGGCGCTCTATGCGGCCAAGCGCAACGGCCGCAACCGGGTCATCACCGAGGATCAGATCGGGCGCGCGGTCGCCGTCTGAACGGCTCCCGGTTTCAATCGATATGGCTGCGCAAATGAGCCAGGCTGCGCCGCCACGCGAGCGCGGCGGACGGGGCATGGTAATCGCCGCGCTGGTCGCAATTGAAGCCGTGGCCCGCGGGATAAGTGAAAGCCGGGACAGCCGCGTGCGCTTTTCTGATCGCCGCGGCAGATTCGGCCGGGATGAGCGGGTCTTTCTCGCCGAAATGAAGGATCACCGGGCAACGCGGCGTCTCGCCCGCGAAATCGACGATCTGGGCGCCGTAGTAGCAAATGGCGCAATCGGGATCGAGGCGGCAGGCGGCTAGCCAAGCCAGCGACCCGCCCCAGCAGAATCCCACGACACCGACGCGGCCCCTTGGGCGCAGCGCCGCGATCGCCGCGGCGATGTCGCGCATGACCGCGTCGATATCGAGCGCGCCCCGAAGCCGACGGCCAATCGCCACCGCCTCGTCGTCGTAGCCGAGCTCGACGTTGCGCTCGATGCGGTCGAACAAGGCGGGTGCGAGCGCGGCGTAGCCTTCGCCCGCGAACCTGTCGGCGACGGCCCGGATATGGCCGTTGACGCCGAAGATCTCCTGGAGCACGACGATGCCGCCCAGCGCACTTGCGCCTGGCTCCGCGCGGTAGGCGCCGAACTCATGGCCGTCGGCGGCGGTGAGTTGCATCATTTTTTCCATGGATGGGACACTAATTCACTTTGGCTACAAATTATGAGGCTCGAAGCGGCAGAGCAAACTACAAGAGCCCAACGGCAACGCGCACCTGGACCGGAACGTCAACCCAGGATAGAATCCGCACCGGGGGTACAAATCGTTGTCCAGCGGCGGCACTGGGGCTGTCGTCCGAACGTGCACACGCCAAGGCAGCGCGTGGGTGGCCCTTCTCGTCTTAATTATTGTTGCCGCCGCTTGCGCCCCGACTTCGAAACGACCCGAAGTGAGCAAGGCCGCGAGCGAGGCCGAAGCCGACAAGCAGCGCGAACTCATCATCGAAGACCGCATGGAGAAGTATCAGCGGCTGGCGAACATCGCCTACCCATTTCTTGAGCGGAACATCGATCTCTGCAAAGACAAGACGAAAATCAGCCTGGAGGGCATCTGGGTCAATAGATACTCCTTCGGCAAAGAATACGAAGGGACGATGACGCGCATGGGATTCGCGAACACCGCGAATCTCTTTGCCACGGGTAACGGGTCTGCGTTGACGCTTGCAGGCGTGTCGGTGGGAGACGCCCTTATCGGCATTAATGGCTGGGCGATTCCGGCGGGAAAGGACGCGATCAAGCACGCGGGGGAGAAACTCGACGAGTTGACCTCACATAGCACGACCATTCGGCTTGATGTTCAGACAAAAAACGGGCCGCGTCAAATCGATGTGACTGCGCATCGCATCTGCGCTTACGGATTCGCCGTCGAAACTAAGGATGAGGTGAATGCGCACGCAGACGGCGAAAATATCGTTATCACCACGGGCCTGATGCGGTTCACCCAAAACGACTACGAGCTCGCGACTGTCTTCGGCCATGAAATGGCCCACAATGTGATGGGGCATATGGGCAAGAAAGAGACGAATGCGGCGATCGGCGGCGTATTCGATGTTTTGTTTGCGTTATTTGGCGGCAATACTCAGGGCGCATTTGGCCAAATGGGAGCGGAGGCCTATAGCAAATCGTTCGAGGCCGAAGCCGATTACGTCGGTCTTTATCTCATGGCCCGTGCCGGATACCCGGTCGACGGTGCTGCGAACATTTGGCGGCGATTCGCATTGACTAACCCCGGATCGGCGAGTGCAACGCTCGCCGTCTCGCACCCGCCGACGCCGGAACGATTCCTCGCCCTCGAACAGACTGCGGTCGAAATCGACGGCAAGATCAAAGCGGGTGCGCCCCTGAATCCGGAGATCGAGAAATAGGGCGGCAACTCCGCCACCGGATTCTTTTGGCCCGCCGAAGCCGCTACACGTTGAAGCGGAAATGGACGACGTCGCCGTCGGCGATCACATAATCCTTGCCTTCGAGGCGCATACGCCCCGCGTCTTTCGCGCCCTGCTCGCCGCCGGCCGCCGCGTAATCGTCGTAAGCGATCACTTCCGCGCAGATGAAGCCGCGCTCGAAATCGGTGTGGATGGTGCCCGCCGCCTGCGGGCCCTTGGTGCCGCGGTTCACCGTCCAGGCGCGCGCCTCCTTCGGCCCGGCGGTGAAAAAGGTGATGAGATCGAGGAGCGCATAGCCGGCGCGAATGACGCGCGCAAGCCCGGTCTCTTTCAGGCCGAGGGATTTGAGAAATTCGCGGCGTTCCGATTCGTCCGCGAGCTGTGCTACTTCCGATTCGATCGCGGCCGAAATCACCACGCTCGCAGCACCCGTAGCGGAGGCCCGTTTTGCGGCCGCCTGCGAAAGCGCGTTGCCGGCCGCAGCACTCTCTTCGTCGACATTGCAGACATAGAGCACCGGTTTTGCCGTGATGAGCTGGAGCTGGCGAAATAAAGGCTCCTCCTCGGCGGCAACCTTAAGGCCGCGCGCGGGATTGCCGGCGCGAAGGAGATCGAGCGCGCGTTCCGCAATACCCAGTTGTTGCTTCGATTCCTTGTCGCCGCCCTTCGCTTTTTTCGCCAGAGCTTCCACGCGGCGCTCGAGCGACTCGAGGTCGGCGAGCATGAGTTCGGTTTCGACGGTTTCGGCGTCACGCAACGGGTCGACCGAACCTTCGACATGGACCACGTCGCCGCCCGCAAAGCAGCGCAGCACGTGAACGATGGCGTCCACTTCGCGGATGTGGGCGAGGAACTTGTTGCCGAGACCCTCGCCCTTGCTGGCCCCGCGCACGAGGCCGGCGATGTCCACGAATTCAAGCTGGGTCGCGATGACCTTGGCGGACTTGGCGAGCCGGGCCAGCACGTCGAGGCGGGTATCGGGAACGCCGACGCGGCCGACATTGGGCTCGATGGTGCAAAACGGATAGTTCTGGGCTTCGGCCGCCTGGGTCGCCGTCAGCGCGTTGAACAGGGTCGACTTGCCGACATTGGGCAGGCCGACGATGCCGCATTTAAACCCCATCGTCGCCGTCGGCGGCGCCGGGCGGGGGCGCCAGCATCGCGACCTTGGTCATGAACTGGGGAGCTTCGCCGTCGAGAAAATGCGGCAGGGCCTCGGCAACCGCGTCCAAGGTCGCGGCCAGCCAGGGCCGATCGGCGCGCGCAAAATTCTGCAGCACGTAATCGGCGGCATCGAAACCGGGATCGGGCCGCCCGACCCCGATCCGGATGCGCCAATAATCGGGGCCGATGTAATCGTCGATGCTGCGCAGCCCATTGTGGCCGGCGCTGCTGCCCCCGCACTTGGCCCGCACCTTTCCGGGCTTGAGATCGATTTCGTCGTGGATGACGGCGATCTCGGCGGGCGCGATTTTGAAGAAGCGCGCCGCTTCGGCCACCGAGCGCCCGGAATCGTTCATGAAGGTTTGCGGCTTCAGGAGAAAAATCTTGTGTTCGCCGACGACGCCTTCGCCGTATTGGCCGTGGAACTTGGCGCGCAGCGGCGCGAAAGAATAGCGCTTGGCGATGGCATCGGCCGCCAGGAAGCCGACGTTGTGGCGATTTTCGGCGTAGGACGGCCCGGGATTGCCGAGCCCGACCAAAAGCTGCATTGCGGGCTCGGCTATTTCTTCTCTTTTTTCTCTTTTTTCTCTGTTTTCTCTTTCTTCTCGGTCTTCTCTTCGCCCTTCCCTTCTTCCTTTGCTTCCACGGCCGGTGCTTCGCCTTCGACGGGAACCACGGCCGCTTCGCCTTCGGCCGTAACCGCGGCGGCGGGCTTTTCCTCTTCGATCGCGACGATGGTGGGCGCGGCAATACTGGCGATGGTGAAGTCGCGCGCAATCGTCGCGCGAACGCCCGGCGGCAGCGTCAGCTTGCTGATGTGAACCGAATCGCCGATGTCGAGGCCGGTCAAATCGACGGTGAAGCGATCGGGGATCGTCGCCACCGAGCACACCACTTCGATCTGATGGCGCACGATGTTCAAAACGCCGCCGCGCTTCAGGCCCGGCGAAGCGCCCTCGTTCTCGAAATAGACCGGCACGTGAATGCGGATCTTGGTGTCGGCACTGACGCGCATGAAATCGGCGTGGACCGGCGCCTCGGTCACGGGATGGAGTTGGACCTCGCGCGGCAGGACCTGGACCTTCTTGCCGTCGAGCTTGAGGTGAAGCGGCTTCGAGAAGAAGTTCGGCTGATGCATGGCCAGGCGCATGGCGCGGTCGTTGATATTGATCAGGACCGGCTTTTCGCCGCCGCCGTATAGGATGCCGGGGATGAGCCCCGAACGCCGGATGGCGCGCACCGCGCCCGTTCCCACACCCTCCCTGGGGCGGACTTCCAAGACTCCCGAATCGGCCATGCTCCGTCTCCTTGTCTTCACCCCGGACCGCGGGGTCTTACGTCAATCGAACAGACTCGATACCGAACGTTCCTCGTTGATGCGCCGGATCGCTTCGCCCAACAGGCCTGCGATCGGTACGATGCGGATGTTGGCGGCGTTTTGCACCGCTTCGGTCGCCAGGATGCTGTCGGTGATCACGAGGTGCTTTAGCGGTGCCTTCATGACGCGGGCCACGGCGCCGCCCGACAGCACCCCGTGGGTCACATAGGCCGAAACGCTCTCGGCCCCGGCGGTCATCAACGCATCGGCGGCATTGCACAGCGTGCCCGCCGAATCGACGATGTCGTCGAAGAGGATGCAATCGCGCCCCTTGACGTCGCCGATCAGGTTCATGACCTCGGAAACGCCGGCGCGCTCGCGCCGCTTATCGATGATCGCGAGGTCGGCGTCAAGCCGTTTGGCGATGGCGCGGGCCCGGACCACGCCGCCCACGTCCGGCGAGACGATGACGAGATCGCCGCCGTTATGATGCTCCTGGATATCCTTGAAAAACACCGGCGCGGCGAAAAGATTGTCGGTCGGGATATCGAAGAAGCCCTGGATCTGGCCGGCGTGAAGATCGAGCGTCAGAACCCTGTTCGCCCCGGCGGCGGTGATCAAATTCGCCACCAGCTTCGCCGAGATCGGCGTGCGCGGCCCCGATTTGCGGTCCTGGCGCGCGTAACCGTAATAGGGAATGACGGCGGTCGCGCGCTGAGCCGAGCCGCGCTTCAAGGCATCGAGCGTGACCAAGAGCTCCATCAAATTGTCGTTGGCAGGAAAAGAGGTGGATTGAATCACGAAGACGTCTTCGCCGCGCACGTTTTCCAGAATCTCGACGAACACCTCCATGTCGGAGAAACGCCGGATGGCGGCGTTGGTGTCCGGCAAGCCGAGATACTGGCAAATGGCCTCGGCGAGGGGCCGATTGCTGTTGCAGGCGATGATTTTCATGCCGATTTGTCCGGCGCGCCGCCGGGATTCGGCACCACGGCGGAACTTCGGTCAAAGGCCACCCCCGCGGCGCGCGCGGAATGTATCAGGCGAGTGCCGGACTGTAAACGCCGTAGCCCCGCGAAGGCGCCTCAACCGCCACCGCCGCAGGTGCAGAATAGTCTTTTGTCTTCAATTAGTTATGACAGGACGGCCGGTCAGGGCTCGAGCACGATGACGGACAGAGAACGGCCGTAACCGGTTTCGCCCCTGAGCACGGCACGGCGGTAGCTGTAGAAGCGGGTTTCTTCGCCGAAGGTGTCGTTGGGCAGGCGATCGGAATGAACGACGCCCGCTTCCGCGCAGCGCCGAAGCACATAGCCGGCGAGATCGAACATGAAATGGCCGGGGTGCGGGGAAGGCGCGAAAAGATCCTGATCGCCCGCCTCCTCATGGATGCGGCCGTCGCAGACCAAAGGCTTGCCCAGGATGAGCTCCGGGAATTCGGGCCCGACTTCGTAGGAGCGGTGTGCGATCGCCGGGCCGAGCCCGGCGGTGATCGAGGCCGGGCTTGCGCCGAGCGCGCACATCTTCTCGACCACGGCCGCGATGATTCCGGCCTTGGCGCCGCGCCAGCCCGCGTGCGCCGCGGCGATGATCCCGGCCTTGCTGTCGACGAAGAGTGCGGGAATGCAATCGGCGGTGAGAACCCCGAGAGCGATACCGGGGCGCTTGGTCACCAGCCCGTCAACCTTGGGCGCGTCCTCCCGCTTCCAGGGTTTCTCGACCACCGCCACGTCGCGTCCGTGAATCTGATAGCCGGTGACCAAAGCATCGGGAGTTAGGTCGAGAGCGGCCAAGACGAGCTCGCGGTTGCGGGCGACGTCGTTTGGGTCGTCGCCGGAGCCGAAGCTGCAATTGAGCGACGCGAACATGCCCTTGCTCACGCCGCCCTCGCGGGTGAAGAACCCGTGCCGGGCGTTGCCGACGTCGTTCAGGATGCCGAGCGAAATCACCGGATCGCGTTCGCGGAATCTACCGTCTCGAATCCGATGGCCCCGAGGCCGGGACGGGCGACCATGAGGGCCCTGAACAAACTGCCCATCTTGTCGCCGTCGATCAAGCGGCTCTGCGCCGCCGCGATTTCGGGCGCCCGGCCGGGCCCGGCATGGGACATCAGGGCTTGGGCGCGCGCCTCGATGCCGAGGCGCCGCAGCCAGACGCCCTGGCGGGTAGGCCCGAAGACCTCGGCCCCGCGGCCGCAGGCCGCGCGGGTCAAGGCCTCGAAATCGACATGGGCGGTAATATCGGCCAGCCCCGGGTCGGTGAGTGGGTCGTGATAACGATGGCCGCGGACCGCCTGAAGGGTTTCGCCGATAGCGCTTGCCTCGTGGCCGTAATCGATGACGAGCGCGGCACCGCCGCGGGCCACAAGTGCTGCCGCGATCGCCGCCATCAGCGCCCGCGCGTCGGGCGAGACCTCGAAGATGGAGCCGGGTGCTTCATCGCGGAGCTTTGCCGGAACCAGCGCGCAGGGCGGCGTCTCCTCCGGGGCCGTGACGAACCGGAACGACTCCGTCGCCGGATCGAAGGCGACCATGCGCTCGCGCCAGCCGGACTCGTTGCGTTCCAATTGATGGATCGGGAGGGCATCGAAGAATTCATTGGCGATGACGACGAGGGGCATGTCGCCGCATTGGGCCGCCTCGGCAAAACTCTCGTGCCACGTTGCGCCGGCGAGCATTTCTTGCTGCATGCGCCGCAGTTGCGGATTGATCTCGACGAGATGGATGCGGGCCGCGGCTTGGAACGCGGGCCGGATCTTGGCGGCGCGCAAGAGATCGGCCATGAGACTGCCGCGCCCCGGTCCGAGTTCGATCAGGCAAAGCTCCGAAGGCGCGCCGATGCGCTCGAACACGGCCATGCACCAAATGCCCACGAGCTCACCGAACATCTGGCTGATCTCGGGCGCGGTGATGAAATCGCCGCGCGTACCTAAGGGATTGCTAGTCCGGTAGTAGCCGAACTTGGGATCGGAAAGCGCCGCCGCCATGAAACTTGCGACCGATATCGGGCCCGCTTGCCCGATGCGGGAGGCTAGTGCCTGCGCGAGCGGGGTCATGACTCCGGTTTGCCGGCGCGCGCCAGCAGCCATAATCCTCCGATCAGGAGCGGCACCGAAAGGGCTTGGCCCATGGTGAGGCCGTCGATCAGGAAACCCAGTTGGGCATCGGGCTGGCGGAACACCTCGGCCATGACCCGGAAGATGGCATAGCCGGCAAGGAATGCGCCGCTAAGCAATCCCTCGATCCGGAGCGCGCGCGCGCGGAAGGCCAGCGCCCACAGGAGGACGAAGAGTACGACTCCCTCCATCCCGGCTTCGTAAAGTTGGCTCGGGTGGCGCGGCTCCGGCCCGCCGCTCGGAAAGACCATCGCCCAGGGAACGTCGCCGGCGCGCCCATAGAGCTCGCCGTTGATGAAATTGGCGATGCGTCCCAGGAACAAGCCGATGGGGGCGGCGCAGACGAGGATGTCGGAGAGCGCCAGGAACGGGATCTTGTGCTTGCGGGTGAACCAGGCGACGGCGATCAGCACGCCTAAGAAGCCGCCGTGGAACGACATGCCGCCGCGCCACACTGCGAAGGCGTCCAGGGGATGGGCGAGATAGAAGGACGGGTTGTAGAACAGCACGTAACCGAGCCGCCCGCCCAAGATCACGCCCAAAATCGCCCAGAACAGGAAATCATCGATCTGCTCGGGGGTGAACTTGTAGGGCGAGCGCCGTGCCAGCAGCCGGCAATAGCGCCAGCCCAGCAATAGCCCGGCGATATAGGCGAGCGCGTACCAGCGGATGGCCAACGGCCCGATCTGGAGCGCAACCGGGTCGATCGCGGGAAAGGCGAGCGTCAGAATCACGCCGAGCGCTCTCCCCGGATCCGGTACGGCCCAGTCATCGGCCCGGTCATCGGCCCAATCATCGATAAGAATCCGCCGCGGTCAGGAAATCGCGCACGTAGCGCGCAACACCGTCCTCCAGCGCCGCAAACGGCGCGGTGTAACCGGCGGCGCGCAGCCGCGTCATGTTGGCTTCGGTGAAATACTGGTATTTGTCGCGGATGTCGGCGGGCGTGTCGACGTAGCGAATCGCCGGTTCCTTGCCCAGCGCCTGAAACACGGCGCGCGCCAGATCGAGAAAGCTCCGCGCCTTTCCGGAGCCGAGGTTGAACAGCCCGCTCACCCCGCGGTTCTCGAACAGCCACATCAACACGCTGACGCAGTCGCCGACCCAGACGAAGTCGCGCTTCTGGCCGCCGTCCGGGACATCGCTCCGGTGCGAGCGGAACAGGTTGGCGGGCAGCCCGGCGGTGGCGTCGGCGTAGATCTGGACGACCACGCTCTTCATCGCGCCCTTGTGGTACTCGTTGGGGCCGTACACGTTGAAGAACTTGAGCCCCGCCCACTGCGGCGGATGGGGGCCGCCGGAACTCACGATCCGCGCCACGCTGCGGTCGAAGGCGTGCTTGCTCCAGCCGTAGATGTTGAGCGGCCTGAGCCTCGAGAGCGCCGCGATCGAGCCGTCGTCGTCGAAGCCCTGGCCGCCGTCGCCGTAGGTGGCGGCCGACGATGCATAGATGAACCGCACCCGCTGCTCGCTGCACCAGCGCCACAACGCCGAGGACAATGTGAAGTTCGTGCGCGTGACAAGGTCGGCGTCGGTTTCGGTGGTGGAGGTAATGGCGCCGAGGTGGAAAATCGCCTGGATGCGGCCCTCGTTGATATCGAGGAAGGTGAAGAGGTCTTCGGGCGCGATGAAATCGGCGATCTCGTGCTTGGCGAGATTGCGCCATTTGTCCCCGCTACCCAGCCAATCGCAGACGACGACATCGACGGAGCCGCGTGAAGCCAGCGCCGCCACAAGATTGGACCCGATGAACCCGGCCCCGCCGGTGACGACGATCATTTGCGCTTGAAACCCCTGGCGGCGTTGCCGCAGTTATAGGTCGGGGCTGGCGACAGCCGCAACCGGCAAGGCGCGCCCATGTTGCGGCCGCGCCAGCCAAGCCGCATAATCGGGGCCGGGCTGTTTCGGCGCCCGGACCAAGTGGGAATTGCGGCATGCAGATCGACAACCGGTTCCTCGACGATTTTGCCCGAGTTGCGAGCGGCGCGCTGGGGCTTGCCGCCCGCATCAAGGATGAGCTCGCCGTGACGTTGCGCCAGCAACTGGACAACGTGTTGGGCGGCATCGAGCTTGTCACCCGCGAAGAATTCGAGGCGGTCAAGGACATGGCGGCCAAGGCCCGTGCCGAACAGGAGGTTTTGGCCGAGCGCCTGGCCGCGCTCGAAGCCCGGTCGGGCAAGGACCGGCCAAAGCGGAGTCACAAGGCGGGTGACCCGGACGCCTGACCCGATCCACCGGCCGGGTGGCGCACAAGACGCCTTCTAATAGACCGCAATCCCATCGAACCGTCACCGCGTGGAGCACCTTGCGCGGTGCGGCCAATCCGCTATTGCACCGTCCGCCCCAATCTGGCACGGTACGATCAATAGTGTCTCGCCTACCCGCACTCCACAATATATGGCATCGCAAAGGGGCCGTGGAGATTGGCGGTACCGGGTCGGAGCAACGCCCGGCGGTAAAGAGGGTAAAGAGGAGGACAAGGCCGGCATGTCCACTCTGCTAGAGGAAACCCAGGATTCCGCACCCAATCCGCTCGATCTCGTCGAAGAGATCATCGGCGCCAACGAATGGCCGTTCGAGCGGGCAGGCGCCAACGAGCTTATTGCCGAAATCAGCGGGCGCTGGTGCGAATACCGTCTTCATTTCGGCTGGCTGCCCGAGATCGGCGCGATGGCGTTTTCCTGCGGCTTCGACATGAAGATTTCCGAGCGCAAGCGCGAGGCGATTTTCGCCCTGCTTGCGCTTTGCAACGAGCGCCTCTGGATCGGCCATTTCGACATGTCGGCCCAGGGTGGCGCGCCCTGCTATCGCCACGCCATGCTGCTTCGCGGCGGCCGGGGTGCGAGCGTCGAGCAGCTCGAGGATTTGGTGGATATCGCGCTGACCGAGTGCGAGCGCTTCTACCCCGCCTTCCAGTTCGTGCTGTGGGGCGGAAAGGCGGCGGGCGAGGCGATCGAGGCCGCGGTGATCGAGACGGCCGGAGAGGCATGACGATACTCCCCGCCCCCGTGCTCCTGGTGGGGTGCGGGAAGATGGGCGGCGCTCTTGTCAAAGGCTGGACCGGCCACGGCTTGGCTCATATCGCGGTGGTGGAGCCCGAGGCGGCGGCGCGAAGCCGCATCGAGGCCGAATTCGGGATCGGCACTTTCGCGGACGCCGCCGGGTTGCCCCGGGATCTTGCCCCCGCCGCGGTCGTCCTGGCCGTCAAACCCCAGGTCATGGATCAAGTTGCCCCGGCCTACCGCCGCTTCGCCGGGGCGGTGTTTCTTTCGATTGCCGCGGGCACGACGATCGCGGCGCTGGAGCGGCTTGTGGGCGCGGGCGCGATCGTCCGGGCGATGCCCAATCTGCCGGCATCGATCGGACGCGGGATCACGGTTGCCTGCGCCGCGGCGGGTGTAACGGCTCCCCAGCGCAAGCTGTGCCAAGAGCTGCTGGAAGCGGTGGGCGAGGTCGCCTGGATCGAGGACGAAGGACAACTCGATGCGGTGACGGCGGTATCGGGAAGCGGCCCGGCCTATGTCTTTCTGCTCGCCGAATGCCTGGCCGACGCCGGAGTAGCCGCCGGGCTCGAACCGGGTCTGGCGATGCGGCTTGCCGTTGCCACCGTTTCCGGGAGCGGCGATCTGCTCCGGCAACTGGGCGAACCTCCGGCCCGGCTGCGCGAGAACGTGACCAGCCCGGGCGGCACCACGGCGGCGGCGTTGTCGGTGCTGACGGGCAAAGAGGGACTGAAGAGCCTCATGACACGGGCGGTCGCCGCCGCCGTCCTGCGCTCCAAAGAGCTTTCCGGCAACAAACGCTGATCCAATAGTACCGGACCGGGACCGTTGTGCGATGCGGTATTCAGGCCCTTCCACTGGGCTTTGTTAAGCCAATCGCTAATACTATAAGTTATTGTTATACATAGATAATATATGTAATCGAAAAAACTTTTGCTGCACTGCAAAAAGAATTTGACACGGAGTCTCCGCGGAGCTATCTATTGTGCACCGCAACATTGTTCCATTGGGGAGTGACTATCATGGCAAAGACCGCCAGCAACGCGTTTACCGCCAGCAACCCGTTTACCGCCGGCAACCCCTTTACCGCCGGCAATCCGTTCGACGTCGACGTATCGAAGCTCATGACGTCGATGAAAATCCCCAGCTACAATTTCCAGGCGCTCGCCTCCAGCCAGCGCAAGAACTTTGAGGCGCTCGCAGCCGCCAACAAGATGGCCGTCGAAGGCCTGCAGGAAATCGCCCGCCGCCAAAGCGAGATCGTGACCCAGGCCGTCGAGGACTTTTCCGGCGCCGTGTCCGGGCTGATGACCGCGACCACCGTCGAAGACCGCACGGTCAAGCAGGCGGAAGTCGCCAAGTCGATTTATCAGAGGGCTCTCGCCAATTTCTGGGACCTGGGCGAGATGTTCACCAAGTCCAATAGCCGCACCTTCGGCGTACTCAACAAGCGCGTCGCGGACAGCCTCGACGAAGTCAAAGGCATCGTCCACACCCAGGCCGCCGCGAGCTAACGAAAAATTGCACCGCCCGGGCCCGATCTTCGGGCGGGCGAAACGAGAAGATTACGGCCGCCTTCGGGCGGCCGTTCTTATTTGCGGGAGGATCTTGGCCTGACCCGGCTCACAGCGGGAGCCGCAGCGTCACGTTAAGCCCGCCGTGGGCCGAATCCCCAAGAAGGATGTCGCCGCCGTGGCGGCGCATGACGTCGAGGGCAATCGTCAGCCCCAAGCCGGCGGCCCCGGTTTCGAGGTTGCGCGATGGATCGAGACGGAAGAAGGGCTTGAACACCGCCTCGCGTTGATCGGCCGGGATCCCGGGTCCGTCGTCGTCGATCGAAATGTCGATGCTGTGGTCATGTTTTTCCGCCGCCACCCAGACATTGCGGGCGTGGCGGGTGGCGTTGGACAACACATTCATGAGGCAGCGCTTGAACGCGGCCTGACGCAGCGGCACCACGATCCCGCGCGACACGTCGACCGCGAGCGACTTGCCGTTGCGGCGGAAGCCGGCGGCGACTTCCTCGATCATGGCCGAAAGATCGGTTTCCTCGGGCGGCTCGGCGCTTTCGCCGCGCGCAAAGGCGAGGTAGGCCTCGACCATCTTTTCCATGTCGGCGACGTCGGATTTGAGCGCGGCCTGCTCCGGCGACTCCGCAAGCATGGCGAGCTGCAGCTTCATCCGGGTCAAGACCGTGCCAAGGTCGTGAGACACGCCGGCCAGCATTTCGGTGCGCTGGGCGATCTGGCGCTCGATGCGCGCGCGCATCAGCTTGAAGGCGGCGGCGGCGCGCCGGACCTCGGTCGCCCCCTCGGGCTTGAAATCGGGGACATCGAGGCCCTTGCCGAAATTGTCCGCGGCCTCGGCCAGGCGGTGGATGGGGCGCACCTGGTTGCGCATGAACAGTGTCGCGACCCCGAACAGCACGAGTGAGGTCCCGACCATCCAGAGCAGGAAAATATAGGTGGTGGTGCTGTACAGCCGCTTGCTGGAGGTCGTGATGCCGAGCATCCCGCCGGGAAGCTCGATGGCGATGTAAACCTCCCTCGCGAACTGGCGATACTCGATCTGATACGGGCGTTGCACGCGTTCGTCCAAGGCGCGGGCGAGCATCTGCTCGAGTTGGCGTTCATGCGGCAAGGGAAGGGGGCGCGGCAGCGAGACATTCGGCTGCCAGGCGACCACGAGCCCCATGTCGCGATGAGCCATGTCCAGCACGAAGGCTCGATTGCTTTCATTGGCGTCGCGCTCGAAGGACTCGATGACCGCGGCAATGTCGCCCGCGAGCGCGGTCGAAAGCCGCCAGGAGATCGCCTCCCAGTGACGTTCATAGAAGACGTAGGCCGTAACCAGCTGCAGCAGGATGAGGGGGATGACGACGATGAGCAGGGCGCGCGGCAGCAGCGTGTGCGGCAGGAACCGCTTGATCATCGACTCGCCGCGCTTGATGACGGGGGGCGCCATGATCCTCAATCCGGCCGCAGGACGTAGCCCTTGCCGCGCACGGTTTGCAGATAGCGTGGCAGCTTGGGATCGGGCTCGATTTTGCGGCGCAGCCGCGTGACCTGGACGTCGACGGCGCGCAAACCCCCGGCCATGGCGCAACGCCGTCCCAGTTCCTCGCGGGAGAGCGCAGCACCCGCACTCATCGCGAGGGCCTTCAAAAGCCCCGCCTCGGCGGTGGTGAGGCGCACGACATCGGGGCCGCGCTTCAACTCCTCGCGCGCCAGATCGAAGCGGCAATCGCCGAGGCGGATCTCCGGGGCGCCGTCCGCCTCGCTCGGAAGGCGGCGCAGGATGCTCTGGATGCGCAGCACCAATTCGCGCGGCTCGAACGGCTTGTGCAGATAGTCGTCCGCGCCGGTCTCGAGGCCCCGCACCCGGTCTTGCGCGTCGCCCATGGCGGTGAGCAACAGGATCGGGACCTGGCTTTCAGGGCGCAGGGCCCGCACGAAGGCGAGCCCGGATTCGCCCGGCATCATGACGTCGAGCACGATGAGGTCGAAGGCCAGACTCGCGAGCCGGACCCGCGCCTCGGCCGCATCGGCGGCGGTGGTGACGCGAAAGCCGCTGTCGGTGAGGTATTTGCGGAGCAAGCCGCGCAGCCGCGTGTCGTCATCGACCACCAGGATATGCGGGAGATCGGCGGTCATGACGCGAGTATAGCCGCGCTGGTGCCGCGCCCGCTATCGGCTGCGCGGGCCGAAATCGCGCGCCGCGACCGGCCGGCCGGCCTTGCCCCGGTCCGCTTCGTTGATGATTCCGGTCAGCACCTTGCGGAAGCCTTCCACCGCCTCGGCCCCGGCCTGGCGGTAGGCCCGCGCGATGCGCTCGCGCTGGTTCTGGGAGAGTTGACGCTCGAGCCCGGTGCCTTTGGCGGTCAGTTCCAAAAGGCGCTGGCGGCGGTCTCTGGTGCCGGGGCGCTGGGTGATGAAGCCGTCGCGCACCAGCTGGCCCAGCACGCGGGATAAGCTTTGTTTGGTGATGCGAAGGATTCCCAGAAGCTCCGAGACCGTAATGCCGGGATTGCGGCCGACGAAATAGATCACCCGGTGATGGGCCCGCCCGAACCCGTATTTCACCAGCATGGCGTCCGGCTCGGCGGTGAAATCGCGGTAGGCGTAAAATAGAAATTCCATGCCCTGGCGCAGCTCCTCGTCGCGCAGGAACGGCGGGTTAACCCCCGATTTTACGTCAGCCATGTTGACATATATGCCGCAGAAAGCTACCGTATGCAATGCCCTTCGGGTTCGCCGCCCAAGGGCGAGGGGCGACGCTGAGGGCGCGGGGGGCGCGGCCGTTCACCGTGCCGGGTGGGGCAGGAGCGGAACACCGCATGACTCTTATTCCCTTTGACGACCGCGACGGCGTCATCTGGTTCAACGGCGGATTGGTGCCTTGGCGCGAGGCCAAGATTCATGTGCTCAGCCACGGGCTGCATTACGCGAGTTGTGTGTTCGAAGGCGAGCGCGTTTACGGCGGGCGCATCTTCAAGCTGCGCGAGCATTCGGAACGGCTGTTCATGTCGGCCCGGGTGTTGGGATTCGAAATCCCGTATTCGCAGGGCGAGATCGAGGCGGCCGCGCTCGCGGTCGTGGCCGAACAGAAGATCGTGGACGGCTATGTCCGTCCGGTCGCCTGGCGCGGCAGCGAGATGATGGCGGTTTCCGCGCGCAAGAACCGGATCCATGTGGCGATCGCGGCCTGGCCGTGGCCGACCTATTTCAGCGCCGAGGCCAGGATGCGCGGCATCCGCCTGGGGATCGGAAAATGGAAAAGGCCCGCGCCCGATACCGCGCCGACCATGAGCAAGGCGGCGGGGCTTTACATGATCTGCACGCTCTCCAAGCACGCCGCCGAAGACGCCGGTTACGACGACGCCCTGATGCTCGATTACCGGGGCCGCGTGGCCGAGGGGACGGGGGCCAACATTTTCCTGGTGCAGAACGGCGAGCTGCACACGCCCATTCCCGACTGCTTTTTGGACGGCATTACGCGCCAGACCGTGATCGGGCTTGCACGCGGGCACGGCATCAAGGTGATTGAGCGCGCCATCATGCCGGAGGAATTCGCCCACACCGATGAGGTATTCCTGACCGGCACCGCGGTCGAGGTGACGCCGGTCGGCGAGATCGGACCCTACAAATTCAACGTCGGCCCCGTCACCTGCCGGCTGATGGAAGATTACGAGCGCCTGGTCCGGGACGGCCGCGCCGCTTCTGCCGCCTAAGAGCGCCGGCGCGTTAGCTTCTTTTATCGGATTTCCAGCGCCCGGCCGCAGACGCGTCCGATTGGCTGGCCTCGACCCACGACACTTGCGCGCCCCTATCCTCGAGCTTCCAGAACGGCGCCTCGGTCTTCAGCCAGTCGATCAGGAACCGGCAAGCCTCAAACGCCGCCTCGCGGTGCGCGGAGGTGACCGCGACCAGCACGATGCGGTCGCCGGGCTTGAGCTCTCCGAAGCGGTGGATGACCAGAGTAGCGTCGAGCGGCCAGCGCCGCTGCGCCTTGGCTTCGATCTCGGCAAGCTTTTTCTCGGTCATGCCCGGATAATGTTCCAGGGTCATGGCGCGCACCGGTTGGCCTTCGGCCACATCCCGCACCAGGCCGACGAATACCGCCAGCCCGCCGATCGAAGTTTTCCCCGCGGTCAGTCCCGCCAACTCCGCCCCGACGTCGAAATCCTCGCGCTGCACGCGAATCATCGTCAGCCTCCGGTGACGGGCGGAAACAGCGCGATCTCGTCGCTGGCGGCGACGGGGTGGTTGAATTTGGCGTATTCCTGATTGACCGCCACGCGCACGATTCGGGGATCGGACAGCGCCTCGGCGAAGCCGCCGCCCCGCGTCTTGAGCCAGGCGACGAGAGAGGCGACGTCGGTGACGCTGGCAGGCGGGCTCACCTCTTCCGCGGCGATCCCGGTCTTGGACCGGATCCAGGCGAAATAGAGAATCTTCACGACATCACCTCGCTGAACGGCAGAAAGTCCACGGGGTCGCCGTTCTTGACCTCGCGCACCTCTTCGCCGAGCTCCACCAAACCGTCCGACTCGGCCATCGAGGTGAGGATTCCCGAGCCGTCCTTCTCGTGCTTTTGCGCGATGAGCGCGCCGCCTTTGCTAATCAAGCGCGCCCGAATCCATTCGACCCGGTCGCGTTTCTTCTTAAGCGCGAAACCGGCGGCGACCTTGAAAACGAAGGGGGCGGGGCAATCGGCGCCAGAGAGACGCAGAATCGCGGGCCGGGCGATGCGCAGGAACGTCACCATCACCGCGACCGGATTGCCCGGCAAACCGATGAAGACGCATTCGCGCCCCTGATCCGCGATCCGCCCCAGCGCGATGGGACGGCCGGGCTTGATCGCGAGGCGCCAGAAATGGACCGCACCCAAGGATTCGACCGCGGCCCGCACGTGGTCCTCCTCGCCGGTCGAAACGCCGCCCGAGGTGATCAAAACGTGATGATCTTTTGCCGCCTTTGCCAGCGCCGCGGTAATGGCGGCCGCATCGTCGGGCAGAATCCCGAGGTCGGTGACGCGGCACGCAAGCCCCTGGAGAAGCGCCACGATCCCGAAGCGGTTCGAATCGTAGATCGCGCCTTTGGGAAGCGCCGCGCCCGGATCTCTGATCTCGTCCCCGGTCGAGAACACGGCGACCCGGAGTGGCTCGAAAACCGTCAGCACGGCGCGGCCGAGCGAGGCGGCAAGGCCGATGTCGGGCGCCAGCAGGCGCCGGCCGCGCGACAGCACGGTGTCGCCCGTGGCGATGTCCTCGGCGCGCTTGCGGGCATTGGCGCCGCGCGCGACGCCGGCCGGAATCCGGACCATGCCCCCGTCGACCACGCAATCTTCCTGCATCGCCACGGTGTCGGGGCGAGAGCCGCTGGAATCGGCCGGGATCGGCGCGCCGGTGAAGATGCGATAGGCGTCACCCCTTCTGGTGGGCCTCCCCAAAGGATGGCCGGCGGCGATGCGCCCGGCGATGGGCAAAACGGTCTCGGAATCGGGCTTCAGGTCGTCGAAATAGACGGCGTAACCGTCCACCGCCGCGTTGTCGGCGGGCGGCACGTCCAACGTTGCCACGACATTTTCCGCGAGCACCCGGTGCAAGGCTTCGGCTAGCGGGACCTGTTCCGTCGCCGTCACCGGACGCAGCTCGGCATCGAGCAGCGCCAGTGCGTGGCCAAGGCGCATCAACTCGCCGGCTTGGGCAAAGCAATCGTTCTCCAGCACCGTCATCAAGCCGTCCTCGACCGAGAGCCCGAGATTCGCAAGACTCTTAGGGCGCTTTCCTGGCCGTGCGCTCGGCCAAGGTCCCTGACTAAAAATCGGCTTTCGCGCGACGGATTCAACCGGCGGAACCGCCCGCCCGTTTGCCGCCTCGCTCCGGCGCCGTCATGT
Source organism: Alphaproteobacteria bacterium (assembly GCA_041498815.1). Taxonomy (GTDB): domain Bacteria; phylum Pseudomonadota; class Alphaproteobacteria; order DATDPM01; family DATDPM01; genus DATDPM01. The sequence goes on along the minus strand of JBGQJC010000014.1, from coordinate 30,191 downwards.
ATTTGAGCCCGGCGCGCAGGTAATCGTAGCCCGTAACCATCGTCAACGCCGCCGCGATCCACAGCCCAACGGCGCCGATCTCGAGCGCCGGAATGGCCGGCGGCGCCGCATCGCCGACGATCAGGAAGCCGATCGCCACCATCTGGATCGTGGTCTTCCATTTGGCGAGCCGGCTGACGGGCACGCGCACGCGGAGTCCCGCCAGGAATTCGCGCAGACCCGAAACCAGAATCTCGCGGCAGAGGATGACCAGAGCCGGCAGCACGGTCCAGTCCGAGATTCGCCCGAAGGCGACCAACAGCAGGATCACGGAGGCGACCAAGAGCTTGTCCGCGACCGGATCGAGGAATCTTCCCAAGGCCGAAATCTGCCGCCGGCTGCGGGCGAAATAGCCGTCGAAGTAATCGGTGATCCCGGCCAGCGTGAACAGGACCAAGGCGCTCCATTTCGCCGCCTCGCCCGGTAAAAAGAACAGGGCGACCAGAACCGGAATCACGACGATCCGCGAAAGCGTCAGCAGATTGGGAAGGCTGGTGATCATGCCAGGACTCCGCCGCGGCGGGAGCGAAATGGGGGCGCCGCGCGATCCGCGCCATACGGCACATCGGCCATTCTATCCGCCGCCGTGGAAGTGATCATAAATTTTTTTGGCGACCGCGCGGCTGATTCCCTCGACCAGTTCGAGATCGGTGAGCCCGGCGCCGGCGACGCCGCGGGCGGAGCCGAAATGGTGCAGGAGGGCCCGTTTGCGGCGCGCGCCGATCCCCGGAATCTCGTCCAGAACCGAATGGCCGATCGCTTTGGAGCGCTTGGCGCGGTGCGCGCCGATGGCGAAGCGGTGGGCCTCGTCGCGCAGGCGCTGGAGGAAATAGAGGGCCGGATCCTGGGGATCGAGGGCGAAGGGCGGGCGCCCCGGCGCGAAGAAACGCTCGCGGCCCGCGTTGCGGTCCGGGCCCTTGGCGATCGCGGCGACGGCGACATCGGCGACGCCGAGATCGGCCAGGGCGTCCAAGGCTGCCGAGAGATGACCGGCGCCGCCGTCGATCAAGATCATGTCGGGCCAGCCGCCGCTGGCGCGCTCGGGATCTTCGCGCAACGCCCGGGCGAAACGGCGCGTCAGCACCTCGCGGATCATCGCGTAATCGTCGCCGCCCTTGGGCGGGGCTTTGCCCGCACCGTCCAGGAACCGGATCGTGAATTTGCGGTAGGCGCTCTTCATCAGACCCTCGGGTCCGGCCACGATCATCGCGCCCACGGCGTGCGCCCCGAACACGTGGCTGTTGTCATAGACCTCGATCCGCTCGGGCGGGCTTTCCAGGCCGAAGATTTCGGCGACGCGCTCCAGCAAGCGGCGCTGGGTGGCGCTTTCCGCCAGGCGCCGTCCCAACGCCTCGCGCGCGTTCTCCAGGGCATTGATCACGAGCTTGCGCTTGGCCCCGCGCGTCGGGGCGACGAGGCGCACCCGCCGCTTGGCAAGCTCCGAGAGCGCAGTTTCCAAAACCTTGGGATCGCCGGGACGGTGGCTGAGCAGGATCAGGGGCGGGGGCGGGGTCGCGGCATAAAACTGGCCCAGGAACGCGGTCAAAACTTCTTGCACCGGGATTTGCGGATCGTGCTTCGGGAAATAGGACCGGTTGCCGTAATTGCGTCCGCTCCGGAAGAAGAACACCTGGATCGCGGTGTGGCCGCCGGCCTGGTGGGCGGCGATCACGTCGAGATCGCCGAGCCGCGGCAGATTGATATCCTGATGGGCCTGGATTTGGGTCAGCGCCCGGATGCGGTCGCGAAACATCGCCGCGCGCTCGTAATCGAGTGCCGCGCTTGCCTCTTCCATGCGTTGGGCCAGCTTGCGCTGGATATCGGTGCTTTTGCCCGACAAAAAATCGCACGCCTCGCCCACCAGGCCCGCATAGTCCGCGCCGGAAATGCGCCCGACGCACGGGGCCGAACAGCGCTTGATCTGATAGAGGAGACAGGGCCGCGTGCGCTGCTCGAATACGGTGTCGGCGCAGGAGCGGAGCAGAAAGGCGCGCTCCAACGCCGCCATGGTGTCGTTGACGGCGCCGGCCGAGGCGAAAGGCCCGAAATAGGTTCCCTGGCGCCCATGGGCCCCGCGGTGCTTGGTGAGCTGCGGCCATGGGTGCCCCGTTATCAGGATCGACGGGAACGACTTGTCGTCGCGCAGCAGCACGTTGTAGCGCGGCTTCAAACGCTTGATGAGATTGCTTTCGAGGAGCAGGGCCTCGGACTCGGTGTGGGTCGTGACCACCTCGAGCTCGGCTGTTTGCGCCACCATGCGCTTGAGCCGGAGCGGCAGCTTGGGAAGCTGCGTATAGCTCGCGACGCGGCGCTTCAGATTCTTGGCCTTGCCGACATAAAGCGCCGCCCCTGCCGCATCCTGCATGCGATAGACGCCGGGAAGCGTGGAAAGGTTTGCCAGCGCCGCCAGGATCACCGCGCGGCCGCGCGCGAGCGATGCGGAACTCGCTTTGCGGGTGGCCGATGCCGTTCGTGCGGCCATGTCACACACCATCAAGAGTTGGGCGCGCCGATGGCGCGTCGCAGGCCGTGTCGGAAAGACCCGCGGCCGCTTTGCCGATTAATTCGAGGAAGCCGCGATAAACCTTTGATCTGGGGAGGAAGATGGCAGATCGGTGACAGATATCCACGGATTCGGTGGATAAGTCTGTTAGCAAGCTGCCATTGCCGTTCTGCACCAGTGGCGAAACTGCGGTTTCCTACTGACTGCCCAAGTTTTGGGCAAATATGCCAACTTCATGTTTATAAAAATAAAAACCCGCGTTCGAAAAAAAAATAGGCGAAATCTGTCGATGGAAACCAATGCATTAACGATTTTCGGCGGGAATCCGTGGCTTGTGTAAAACTTCGGGCTGCATCGTTGCTTTTATATCGCTATCACGCCGCGCGCCAGGCGGCCCCGCTTTGGCGCGGCGGTTCCCGGAAAACCGCGGATCGGCCCTTGGCGGTATGCATGTCGCCGGACCCGCTCATAGCGCTCCATCCGCATTTCTATTCCTCCGCTACCAGCCCCCGCGCGGATTGTGTCCAGCCCAGATGCTGCCCGCCGTCGAGCGCGATCATTTGGCCGGTCATGGAGGGCGTCGCCAGTATAAAGCGCACCGCCTGGCAAATTTCCGCCGTCGTGGCGCCGCGCTTGAGCGGCATCGCGCGGCATTGACGCTCGAACTGCTCCTGGGTTTGGCGCGGGCTCGGCAGCACCGGGCCGGGGCCGATGGCATTGACGCGGATGCGCGGGGCAAGCGCCAATGCCAAGCTTTGCGTCAACGCCCACAATCCCGCCTTGCTCACGGTGTAGGACATGAAATAAGGCGTCAGATTCCACACTCTTTGGTCGAGCAGGTTGATGACGGCGCCTTCGGCCTCCGCCGGCAGCTGGGCGGCAAAGGACTGGGTGAGCACGAAAGGGGCGCGCAGATTGGTCTCCAAATTGAGATCCCAGGATTCGCGCGTGGCACTCGCCGCGTCGTCTACCACGAACACCGACGCGTTGTTGACCAAGAGGCCCAAGGGCCCGAGTGCCTCGGCGGCGCGGGCGACGAGTGCCTCCGTTTCCGCCTCCCGGGTGAGGTCGGCCATGAGCGCCGCGGCACCCGCGCCGGTACGCTTGATTTCGGCCACCACGGACTCGGCTTCGGCGCGCGATTGATGGTAATGGACCGCAACCGCAAAGCCAGCCTTGGCAAGGTCGAGCGCGATCGCCCGGCCGATGCGCTTGCCGGCGCCGGTGACGAGAGCGGTCTTGGGTATCGGCGCCTCGGTCATGCATAGAGAATGTAAGACGGACGGTGCGCCCGCAAGGGGCGGGGCTGCCGCCCGGGAGACTTGAGACGATGGAGGTCTGCGTCCTCGGCCATGTCACGCGCGACATCATCCGCAAGGGCGGCGCGCCGGAGCGCACCCAGCCGGGCGGTGCCGCCTATTACGCCGCGGCGGCGCTGGCACGGCTGGGCCTTGCGGTCGGTCTCGTCACCAAGCTGGCTCCGCCCGACTTCGATCTGCTGGATGAGCTGCGCAAGCTCGGAATAGCATTGGTTGCCAAAGGCAGCGCCGAAACCACGGTTTTCGAAACGGTTTACGGCGAGACCGGCGACCTGCGCGAGCAAAAAGCCCTTTCGGTCGCCGACCCATTCGACGCCGCCGATCTCCAAGGCATTTCCGCCCGCGCCGTGATCATGGACCCGCTGACAACCCATGACGGATTTGCGCCGCTCATGGCGGCGGCGGCGAAAGCAGCACCCATGGTCGCCCTCGATCTTCAAGGCTTCGTGCGGAAGTTCCTGATCCCGGGCGTGGCCCGGAGCGCCGTCGAAGCGGCGTTGGCCGGTTTCGCCCAGGTTGCGATTCTCAAGGCCGATTTGCGGGAAACCGCGGCGCTCACCGGCGCGGCTACGCCGGACGCCGGGGCCCGGGCGCTGTCCCGCTTCGGGCCGCGGGAGGTGATCGTCACTTTCGGCAGCCGGGGGTCGCTCGTACTTGCCGGCGGCCGGATCGACATGATTCCGGCTTTCGAAGCTGCGGGCATCGAAGACGCGACCGGCGCCGGCGACAGCTATCTCGCGGGCTATGTGGCGGCAAGGCTCGAAGGGCAGCCGCCGCGAGAGGCCGGATTATTCGGCGCCGCGGTCGCGGCCCTCAAACTGGTAAAGCCGGGGGCCTTCGCGGGATCTCGGGGCGAGGTCATGGAATTCCTGGCGCGTCAACAGGCTTGACGAAGCACCGGGTCTAGAGCCGCGGCTGCGCCGGTTTCTTCTTCGGGGTGCGGGTTCCGGGTTTGCCGCCGCTCGAGCGCGGGGCGTCGGGCGAAAGCCCGAGATCGCGCGCTTCCAGGCGCCGGATTTGATCGCGAAGGAGCGCCGCCTCTTCGAATTCGAGATCGGCGGCGGCGGCCTTCATGCGGGACTCGAGCTCGGCGATGTAGGACTCGAGGTCGCGGCCGACCAGGTGCTCGGCCTCGGTATCGCCGGTTTCGACCGTGTAGTGGTCGGCCTCGTAGACCGTCTTCAGCACGTCCCTGATGGATTTGCGCACCGATTCCGGCGTGATGCCGTGGGCGGCGTTATAGGCGACCTGCTTTTGGCGGCGCCGGTTGGTTTCGGAGATCGCATATTCGAGGGATTCGGTCATGTGATCGGCATAAAGGATCACGCGCCCGTCGACGTTGCGCGCGGCCCGGCCGATGGTCTGCACCAGCGAGGTCTTGGAGCGGAGGAACCCTTCCTTGTCGGCGTCCAGGATCGCAACCAGCGCGCATTCGGGGATATCGAGGCCTTCGCGCAGCAGGTTGATGCCGATCAAGACGTCGAAGGCGCCGAGCCTCAAGTCCCGGATGATCTCGATCCGCTCCAGGGTGTCGATGTCGGAGTGGAGATAGCGAACCTTGACGCCGGCTTCGTGCAGATACTCGGTCAGATCCTCCGCCATGCGCTTGGTGAGCGTGGTGACGAGCGCGCGGTAGCCCTTGGCGGCGCAGGCCTTGCACTCGGCGATCAGGTCGTCCACCTGGGTCTCGACCGGGCGCACGGTGCATTCGGGGTCGATGAGGCCGGTCGGGCGCACCACCTGCTCGATGAAGACGCCCTGGGTTTGCTCCAGCTCCCATGGCCCGGGCGTCGCCGAAACATAAGTCGTCTCGGGCCGCATTGTTTCCCATTCCTCGAATTTGAGCGGGCGGTTGTCGAGGCACGAGGGAAGCCGGAACCCGTATTCGGCGAGGGTTTCCTTGCGCCGGCGGTCGCCCTTGTACATCCCGGAAAGCTGCGGCACGGTGACGTGGGATTCATCCACGAACAGCAGCGCGTCTTCGGGCAGATATTCGAACAAAGTGGGCGGCGGCTCGCCCGGCTTGCGGCCCGTCAAGTAGCGCGAATAGTTTTCGATTCCCGCACAGCTCCCGGTCGCCTCCATCATCTCGATGTCGAAGCTGGTGCGCTGTTCCAGGCGCTGCGCCTCGAGCAGCTTTCCGGCGTGCGCGTATTCCTCGAGCCGGAGCTTGAGGTCGCGTTTGATCGCCTGGACCGCCTGATCGAGCGTCGGTTTGGGCGTCACATAGTGGCTGTTGGGAAAGACCTTGACCTGGGGCAGAAGCGCCTGCTTCTCGCCGGTCAAGGGATCGAATTCGACGATCGATTCCAGTTCGTCGCCGAACAGCGAGAACCGCCACGCGCGGTCTTCCAAATGCGCCGGGAACAGCTCGATCACATCGCCGCGCACGCGGAAGGTGCCGCGGTGGAAGTCGGTGTCGTTGCGCCGGTATTGCAACTCCACCAGCCGGTGCAGCAACTCGGCCCGGCGCACGGTTTGGCCGACCACGAGCGAAAAGGTCATGCCGGAATAAACCTCGGCGTCGCCGATGCCGTAGATGCACGATACCGAGGCGACGATGATGACGTCGCGCCGCTCGAACAGGGCGCGGGTCGCCGCGTGCCGCATGCGGTCGATCTGCTCGTTGATCGAGGATTCCTTCTCGATGTAGGTGTCGGTCCGCGGCACATAGGCCTCGGGCATGTAATAGTCGTAGTACGAGACGAAATATTCGACGGCGTTTTCGGGGAAGAACGACTTCATCTCGCCGTAAAGCTGTGCGGCCAGAGTCTTGTTCGGGGCCAGGATCAGCGCGGGACGCTTAAGCGCCTCGATCGCATGGGCCATGGTGAAGGTCTTGCCCGAGCCGGTGACGCCCAAAAGCACCTGATCGCGCTCCCCCGCCCGCAGCCCCGCGACCAGGGCTTCGATCGCCTCGGGCTGATCGCCGGCCGGCTGGAAATCGGAGACGAGTTTGAAGGGCGCGGGGCCGGTCGGCCGCAGCACCTCGCGGCCGATCTCGGCCGCGTCCAACGCATCGGGGGTCATGGCCCCATATATGCGCCCGGCACGGGGCGTTGGAAAGGTCGGCTGAGAACCCCGGCCTTATGGCCGGAGCGGCCCACGGCCGCGGCGCCCGGAGCTAACCCCGGCCGTGGTGCCGCCCCGTCCGCCGTTAACGCGCCGGGCGCTGTGGCCCGGTCGCGGCGGCGGTCCGGTCTTGGGTGTCGGCAAACGCGCGAGTGGCTGCCGCCAACGACGGCAGCAGGCTCAAGCCGACCAAATAGAGAAACAGAAGGGCGATGATTTTGAGGGCGGAAGCGGAGCTGATCTTGAGACGAAGACGCACGGCCACCCCCCAACACGATTTCTTCTTGACGCGCAACTTACCGGGCCATTTTGGCGTTAATGGGATGGGAATGAGGCGATGTTGTGAAACTTTACGGCGGATATGGGGCGCAGCGGATTTGGGGCGTGACGCTCGGCCGTCGAAACCCGGCGCCGCCCGGCTTCGCGGCATCCCTTGAAACGCGCGCTTGCTTGGGGATTTGGCGACAAATCCGCTTGCCTGGGACTCCGCCCAAGGGTAAGCCTTAACTCCTTTCATATCAGGCGCGCGCCCGCGCCGCCCGATGACAGGCCGGTGGACGGAATAATAGACATTTCAATGCTTTCGATTGCTTCACGAATTGCCTTCGTGATCGCGCTTGCGGCCAGCAGCGCCTCGATTCTCTATCTGCTCTGGGCGCTTTGGGGAGTCCGGATGTTCCGCCGGCCGCGCTCCGGCGCCGGCCTTGGTTTCGATCCGGTCACGATACTGAAGCCGGTTTGCGGATTGGACCCCGGGCTTTACGCGAATCTGCGATCGTTCTGCGAGCAGGATTATCCCGAGTATCAGGTGATATTCGGCGTGCGCGCCGCCGATGATCCCGCGATTGCCGTGGTCGAACGCGTGATTCGCGATTTTCCCGGCCGCGACCTCGCGCTGGTGATCGACGAAAGGGTGACCGGCACCAACCTCAAAGTGAGCAATCTCGTCAACATGTACGCCCGGACGAAGCACGACATTCTGATCGTTGCCGACAGCGACATGCGGGTGGAGCGCGATTATCTGAAGGCGGTGGTGGCACCTTTCCGCGATCCTGCGGTGGGCGCCGTGACCTGCCTGTACAAGGGCTCCCCGGCCGGCGGTCTCGCCTCGATTTTGGGAAGCATGTTCATCACCGATTGGTTTTTGCCCACCGTATTGGTCGCCCTCACATTCCTGCCGTTGCGATTCTGTTTCGGGGCGACCATGGCGGTGCGCCGGACCGTGCTCGAGGAAATCGGCGGCTTTACCGCGCTCGCGGCCCACATCGCCGACGACTACATGCTGGGCAAGCTCGTCACCGATCGCGGATACAAGATCGCGCTGTCCCGGTATGTGGTCGAGAACGTGGTGTTCGAGCCCGATTTGAAGACGCTGTTCCGTCACGAATTGCGCTGGGCGCGGACGGTGCGAGCGGTACGGCCGCTGGGATTTACGTTTTCGTTCGTCACCCACGTGACGCCGATGGCGATCCTGTTCCTGCTCGTCTCGCAATTTTCGGCGACGGGGTATGCCGTTTTCGCGCTTGCCGTGGCGCTGCGTCTCTTGCTCCACTACGTGCTGCGCGCGGCCTTCGGGATCCGTGGGCCCGCGGCGCCCTGGCTGGTGCCGGTGCGCGACATTTTCGGCTTTTTGGTTTGGTGCGGAAGTTTCTTGGGCCGCGACGTTCACTGGCGGGAGCAAACCTTTCTGCTCCAGGCCGGCGGCCAGCTGGCAACGAAAGGGTAGCATGCTCAAGACCTTGTTTTTGAACGCCCCCTCTTATGAAGGCTTCGACGGCGGCGCCGGCTCCCGCTATCAGGCGCGGCGCGAGATCCGTTCGTTTTGGTACCCGACCTGGCTAGCGCAGCCGGCCGCGCTGGTGCCCAACAGCAAGCTCGTGGACGCGCCGGCGCGCGGGCTGCAGATGGCCGACGTGCTTCCCATGGCGCGCGATTACGAGCTCGTCATCCTGCATACCAGCACGCCGTCCTTCGCCTCCGACGTGAAAGTCGCCGAGGCGTTGAAGGCCGAAAATCCGAAACTCACGATCGGCATGGTCGGCGCGCACACGGCGGTGTCGCCGGAATCTTCGGTATTGGCCTCTCCCGCGATCGATTTCGTCTGCCGCAATGAATTCGATTACACCTGCAAGGAGGTGGCCGAAGGCCGGCCCCTCTCCGAAATCGACGGCCTCACCTACAAGGCCAATGGTGCTGCCGTGCACAATCCCGAACGCGCCACCATCGAAAACATGGACGATCTGCCGCATGTGGTGGACGTTTATAAGCGCGATCTCGTGATCGAGGACTATTTCATCGGCTACCTGCTGCACCCCTATGTCTCGCTTTACACCGGGCGCGGCTGCAAATCGCGTTGCACGTTCTGTCTCTGGCCCCAGACCATCGGCGGCCACCGCTACCGCACGCGCGGCGCCGAAGGCGTCGCCCGCGAAATCGCGCTCGCGAAGGGATATTTCCCGCAGGTCCGCGAGTTCTTCTTCGACGACGATACCTTTACCGATGACGGACCGCGGGCCCAGGCGATCGCCAAGCTGTTGGGCAAGATCGGCGTCACCTGGTCGTGCAACGCCAAGGCCAACGTGCCTTATGAGACGCTGAAGGTGATGCGCGACAACGGGCTCAGGCTCCTTCTCGTCGGCTATGAGTCGGGCAATCAGAAGATTCTCAACAACATCAAAAAGGGCGTGCGCATCGAATTCGCGCGCCGCTTCACCGAGGATTGCCACAAGCTCGGCATCACCATTCACGGCACCTTCATCATGGGGCTCCCCGGCGAGACCAAGGCGACGATCGAGGAGACCATCCGCTTCGCCAACGACATCAACCCGCACACCATCCAGGTGTCGCTGGCCGCCGCCTACCCCGGCACCGCGCTGTACCGGCAAGGCGTCGAGAACGGCTGGCTGATGGACGACCGCCTGATCGACGACCAGGGCATCCAGATCAGCTCGCTCTCCTATCCGCATCTTTCGCACCAGCAGATCTTCGAGGCGCTGGCGACCTTCTATAAGCGGTTCTATTTCCGTCCCAAGAAGGTGGCGGAGCTGACCTTCGAAATGGTCAAAAGCCCGGAAATGATGAAGCGCCGGCTCCGCGAAGGGGTCGAATTCTTCCGCTTCCTCGCCGAGCGCGAGAATCACGCCTAGGCCTCAAGCCTGCCGCTACTCCGCTAGTTGAGTTGCCGCGCCGCCCGCGGCAGGGTATCCATGCCCCGAAACGGGCCCGGGGGACCGGCCCAAAAGGGGGCGTATCCGTGAACGCCAGGATCGGATTCGGTCTTGCCACCTTGGCGGGACTATTCCTGCTCGTCGCGCTCGTCGCCTATTACGGATTCATGGGCGTGGCGGAGGCGTTTTTGTCCGCCGGCTGGATCGGAATCCTGGCCGTAAGCCTCTACCACGGCGTCCCGCTCTTTTTCTCGGCGTTCGGCTGGCGTGCGCTGCTCACTCCGGTTTGGACCGGGCCGCACGGTCTTTTCCTGTGGGCCCGTTTGGTCCGCGAGGCGGTGAGCAATCTGCTGCCGGTGGCCCAGATCGGCGGCGAGGTGATCGGCGCGCGGGTGCTGACCTTTCACGGCGCGCGCGCGGGCGTGGCGGGCGCCAGCGTCGTCGTCGACCTGACGGTCGAGGTCATGATGCAATTCGCGTTCACGCTGCTCGGCGTCGGCTTTCTCGTTCTCGGGCACCACGATTCCGGAACCGTGTATTGGCTGATCGTGGGCCTGGCGATCGCGCTGCCTCTTCTGCTCGGCTTCTTGGCCGCCCAACACTGGGGCCTGTTCAAGCTGCTCGAAAAATTCCTGGAGCGGATGGCCGAGAAATGGGCCTGGGTCCGGGGCATGAACGTGGCCGGCCTCCATGACACCATAAAAATGTTGTATCGCGACCCGCGCGGCCTCATCGAGGGCATCGGTTTCCATGGCCTTTCGTGGATATCGGGATCGGGAGAGATCTGGATCGCCCTTTACTTTATGGGCCATCCGGTCAATTTTCGTGAGGCGCTGATCCTGGAAAGCCTGGTCCAGGCGGTGCGGTCGGCGGGGTTCGCGATACCGGGGGCGCTGGGCGTGCAGGAGGGAGGCTTTCTCCTGGTCGGCGGCCTTCTGGGCCTTAGCCCCGAAGTCTCGCTTGCGCTGTCGCTCGTAAAACGGGTTCGCGATCTGCTGCTTGGCGTTCCCGCCTTGGTCGGCTGGCATTTTCTTGAAGGCCGGCGCATGTGGCTGCGGATCCGGCGCCACCGCCGGCGGACGGACGGGAATTGAGGAGACAATGACGGGAGACTCTTGGACGCACCGGTTGGCGCGCGTGGTGGTGAAGCCGCTGGTCGGCGGCCCGGTCACGCCCAATCACCTGACCACGCTGCGCCTTGCCACCGGCCTTGGCGCCTGTGCCGCATTTGCCGCGGGCAGCCGCGGATGGGAAATTTGGGGCGGGGCGCTGTGGGTGTTCTCGGCCTTCCTGGATCGCGCCGACGGCGAGTTGGCGAGGCTTGCGAACGCCAAGACTAGCTTCGGCCATCTTTACGACTATTTCAGCGACGTCGCGGTGACGGCCTTGTTCTTCATCGCCGTCGGAATCGGGCTGCGGCACGGGGTGCTCGGGCCCTGGGCCATCGCCATGGGGCTGGTTGCGGGTCTTTCCGTTGCCGCCGCCTCCCTGCTGTCGGAAGCGATCGAACAGCGCAGCGGCAGCGGCGACAAGGCTTACGCCGGCGCCGGCGGATTCGATTTCGACGATATCTTGTATTTGTTCGGCCCGGTCGCGTGGCTGAGCCTGTTGCCGCCGCTTTTGATCGGCGCCGCCGTCGGCGGCCCGGCATTTGCCGTCTGGACCTGGCTGCGTTTGCGCCGCATTTAGCGCGGTCTTGCGCAAACCGCGGGCGCTCCCGTAGGTTGGCGCGAATTTTCTCCCATGACGATAAAGGATCCCATGTCCGTCATCGCCGCGCGGCTTTCCCGCATCAAGCCTTCTCCGACTCTGGCCGTGACCGCCAAGGCCGCGGAGCTGAAGGCGCAAGGGCGCGACATCATCGGGCTCGGGGCGGGCGAACCCGATTTCGATACCCCCGATAGCGTCAAGCAGGCGGCGGTCGAGGCGATCGCGCGGGGCGAGACCAAATACACCGCGGTCGCGGGCACGCCGGCGCTGCGCAAGGCGATCGCCGCAAAGTTCAAACGCGAGAACGGGCTCGAATACGGCCTCGATCGAATCACGGTCGGGTGCGGCGGCAAGCAGGTGATCTACAACGCCATGATGGCGACGCTGAATGCCGGGGACGAGGTGATCATCCCGGCGCCTTATTGGGTGTCCTATCCCGACATGGCGATGCTCGCCGAAGGCACGCCGGTGTTCGCGCCCTGCCGCGAAGCGGACGGATTCAAGCTGACGCCGGCAGGGCTGGAGCGCGCCATCACCGAGAAAACGAAGTGGCTGATCGTGAACTCCCCGAACAATCCGAGCGGGGCCGCTTATACCAAAGCCGATTTGCAAGGCCTGGGCGCGGTGCTGCTGAAGCACCCGCACGTGCTGATTTTGAGCGACGATATTTACGAGCATCTGGTCTACGACGGATTCGAGTTCGCGACGATGGCAGAGGCCGAGCCCCGGCTTTTCGAGCGCACGCTGACCATGAACGGGGTCGCAAAGGCCTATGCCATGACCGGCTGGCGGGTCGGCTATGCCGGAGGGCCGAAGGCGATCATCGAGGCGATGAACAGTATCCAGTCGCAGAGTACGACGCATACCTCCTCGATTTCCCAGGCGGCGGCGGCGGCGGCCTTGAGCGGACCGCAGGATTTCATCGCCGAACGCAATGCCGTGTTCCGCGAGCGCCGCAACATGGTCGTCGAGCTGCTGAATGGCATCGAAGGACTGTCGTGCCGGATGCCGGAAGGTGCATTTTATGTCTATCCGTCTTGCGCGGGCGCGATCGGCAAAAAGACGCCCAAAGGCGCCACGATTGAGGGCGACGGCGATTATGTCGCGTATTTGCTCGAGGCGGCCGATGTCGCGGCCGTCCAGGGAGAGGCGTTCGGCCTGTCGCCCTATTTCCGCATTTCCTATGCGACCTCGACCGAGGCGCTGCGCGAGGCCTGCGCGCGCATCAAGCGCGCGACCGAGGCCTTGCGCTGACGATTGCCGCTGAAACGCCCTTGCGCATCGCGGTGATGGGAACGGGCGGGGTCGGCGGCTATTTCGGCGCCCGGCTTGCCGCCAGCGGCGCGGAAGTCACCTTCATCGCGCGCGGTCCGCAACTTCGCGCGATCCTTGAGCGGGGATTGCGGATCGAAAGCGAGTCCGGTCCGGTTCATATTCATCCCGCCCAGGCGACCGATGATCCGGCAAAGGTGCCGCCGCCCGAGATCGTTCTCTTCTGCGTCAAGCTTTGGGACGTGGAGGAAGCCGCCCGCGCCATGCGCCCCATGGTGGGCGAGAACACAAGCGTCGTCACCCTTCAAAACGGGGTCGAATCGCGCTCGCTCGTAGCGAACGTGATCGGCGCAAAAGCGGTGATCGGCGGTGTCGCCCATATCTCCGCCACGGTCTCCGAGCCCGGCATCGTTCGTCACACGGGAAAATTGCAGCGCCTCACCTTCGGCGAATTGGACGGCAAGCCAAGCCCGAGAACGCAAGCGCTTCTCGACGCCTGCACCCGGGCCAAGATCGACGCGCGCAGATCGGAGCGCATCGAAGAGGCGATCTGGGACAAATTCATTTTCCTCGTCGCCTTCAGCGGCATGACGGCGCTGACGCGCACCGGCATCGGCCCGATCCGCGATCAGCCGGAAACCTTCGCCTTATTCCGCGCCGCGATGGAGGAGGCGCTTGGCGTGGCCGCCGCCAAGGGCATCGCTTTCGCTTACGACCCGATCGCCCAATGGCTGAAGGCGATTGCCGCAATGCCCCACGATTACCGGTCCTCGATGTTGGAAGACCTCGAGCGCGGCCGAAGGCTGGAGCTGCCCTGGCTCTCCGGGGCGGTGGCGCGCATGGGAGCGGAACTTGCGATCGAAACCCCGGTCAACCGCTTCATCGCCGCCGCGCTCCAGCTTCACGCGAACCCTTTGGGCGGCGAGGATCGCGGCTCTTAGGCGCGCAACACGGCCCATTTTTTCGTTGCATCGAGGCGTCCGCCTTGAAACCATGAGGCAACTTCGGCCGGCCGGGCGCCTTTGAAATCTGGCGGCGGGCCGAGCCGGCGACAACCGGGATAAACCCCGGGGACCGCCCGAAAAGGCGGTCCGGCGAGATCTCAGGGAGGGGATGTGACCAGCAGCCAAGGACAGGCGCCGCGCTGTGTGGCCTTGGTGGGCCCTTATCTCAGCGGCAAGACGACCCTGCTCGAAAGCATGCTTCATGTCACCGGGGCGATCCCGCGCAAGGGAACCGTCAAGGACGGCACCTCGGTCGGCGACGGCTCGGCCGAAGCGCGGGCCCGGCAGATGAGCGTCGAGATATCGGCCGCCGGCACGGAATTCCTGGGCGACAAATGGTCGATCCTGGATTGCCCGGGCTCGATCGAATTCGCCCAGGAGATGCGCAACGCCTTGATGGCGGTGGATGCCGCCGTGGTGGTGTGCGAGCCGGCGATCGAAAAGGCGCTGACGCTGGCGCCGATCCTGCGTTTCCTCGACCAGCACGCGATCCCGCACATGCTGTTCATCAACAAGATGGACCTCGCTACCCGCCGGGTGAGCGACATCCTGGCCGCCCTGCAGGCGATCTCCGAACGGCCATTGGTGCTGCGCCAAGTACCGATCCGCGACGGCGACCGCATCACCGGCTACGTCGATCTCGTCAGCGAGCGCGCCTACACCTACCGCCCCGACCAGCCTTCCGACCGGGTGCCGATTCCGGATTCGGTCCAAGAGCGGGAGCGCCAGGCGCGCACCCAGTTGCTCGAGTCGCTCGCCGATTTCGACGACTCGCTGCTCGAGAAGCTCCTGGAAGATCAGATCCCGCCGGCGGCGGACGTTTACAAGAATCTCGCCCGGACGCTGACGCGCGACATGATCGTGCCGGTGTTCCTGGGCGGCGCCGAAAAAGACCACGGCGTGCGGCGCCTGATGAAGGCGCTGCGCCACGAGGTGCCGCCGCCCGAGGTCTCGGCCGCGCGCCTCAAGCTTCCCGCCGGCGACGGCGCGCTGGTCGCCGTCTTCAAGACCTATCACGTGCCCCACATGGGCAAGTTGTCGCTCGGGCGCGTGTGGCGGGGCGAAGTCGCCGACGGCATGACCTTCGGCGGCGAGCGCGTCGGCGGCCTTTACCGCATGATGGGGCAGAGCCAGACCAAGATTCCCAAGGCGTCCGCCGGCGAGGTGGTGGCGCTGGGGCGCATGGACCAGGTCAGGACCGGCGATTTGTTGATCGGCGAGCGGCGCGATTCATCGGCGGCGGGGCGCCTGACGCCGCGATTCGCGCCGGTGTTCAGCGGCGCCATCGCGGTCGAAAATCGCAACGAGGAAGTCAAGCTGAGCGCGGCGATGGCGAAACTGATCGAGGAAGATCCCTCGCTGGCGGTGGAGCAAAACGCGGACACCCACGAATACCTGCTTTGGGGCCAAGGCGAAATGCACCTGCGCATCGCCCTCGAGCGGCTGCGCAACAAATATCATCTCTCCGCCAACATGAAGCGGCCACAGGTGCCCTATCAGGAATCGATCCGCAAGGGGACCTCGCAGCACGGGCGCTACAAGCGCCAGACCGGCGGCCACGGCCAGTTCGGCGATGTCCACATCGACATCAAGCCGCTGCCGCGCGGCTCCGGTTTCAGTTTCGAGGAAAGCATCGTCGGCGGGTCCGTGCCGAAGAATTTCATCCCCGCGGTCGAGATGGGGGCGCGGGACTATCTGAAGCGCGGGCCGCTCGGGTTTCCGGTGGTGGACATTTCCGTCAATCTCACCGACGGCCAGTACCATAGTGTCGACAGCTCGGAGGCGGCGTTCAAACAGGCGGCGCGCATCGCCATGACCGAAGGCATGGCCAAATGCGATCCCGTGCTGCTCGAGCCGATCTTTCACGTGACCATCCAGATCCCGGCCGAATTCACGCCCAAGGCGCAACGCCTGATCAGCGGGCGGCGCGGACAGATCCTCGGCTTCGGCGCGATCGGCGATTGGAAGGGGTGGGACGAAGTCTCGGCCTATATGCCGCAGGCGGAAATCCACGATCTCATCATCGAGCTGCGGTCTCTCACCCTCGGAGTCGGCACCTTCACCTGGAAATTCGATCACCTGACGGAGTTGACCGGCCGGCTTGCGGATCAAGTGATCGCGCACCGCGCCGAATCGGTCCAAGCGGCGTCGTGACCGGGGTTCACCGCCGGTTCAGGCCACGGCGGGATAATGGCGGCCGAGGAGAATAAGCCATGAAAATCGACATCGGAATCGCGGAGAAGGACCGGCGCAATATCGCCAACGGATTGTCGGCCCTGCTGGCCGACACCTATACGCTCTATCTCAAGACCCATAACTTCCATTGGAACGTGACCGGGCCGATGTTCAATACGCTGCACCTCATGTTCGAGCAGCAATACACGGAGCTCGCGACCGCGGTCGACCTGGTCGCGGAGCGCATCCGGTCTCTCGGCGAACGCGCGCCCGGCAGCTATGCCGAGTTCGCCAAGCTGGCTTCGATCAAAGAGGCGGCGGGTAAGTCGAGCGCGAAGGAGATGATCCGCCAATTGGTCGAGGGCAACGAAGCCGTGGCCAAGACCGCGCGGCGCGTCTTCCCGGCGGCGGAAAAGGCCGGCGACGAGTCGACCGCCGACTTGTTGACCCAGCGCCTGCAAACCCACGAAAAGACGGCCTGGATGCTGCGCAGCCTGTTGGATTGAGAGATGGGCGCGGGAACCATCAGCCTACCCTACCCATCCTCAATTTAATTTCCCCTCCCCCTCGACGGGGGAGGGCGGGGAGGGGGTGACGGGGTTTTTGAAACGCTCCGCAAGGCGCGGTTTTTTGTGCGGGCACGGAAGCAGTCACATTGCAAGGGCCGCCCCTGCCATCAAGCAAATTACTTAGACCGCCTGGCCCGTAGGTGACCACTTGCTACAATACTGTTGGCAACACACTGCAGTATCCTGCCGCAAAGATCATATGTGTCCTCGCAATCTGTTCGTGCCAGTCGGATTTCGTCCCCTTCTTGCCAGCGCGTCTGAAGGCGCGAGCATTTCCGGAGCAGATGTAAACTGGCAATGCCTCGATTGTGAATGAGGCAGTTTCTAATCTCAGAAACCTCCTCAGCGCGCTCTATGTCTTCGGTCGTGAATGCCACTTGAATGCCGAAAGCTTTAAAGAGCGTTTCATCTATCTTAGTTTCCGGCATATTGTTCAACTTGCTTCGCCATCCCCGCACGAAGTTTCGCGCCTCCCAGGCCGAAGCGGCAGGTTTAGCAGAACTGTGCCCATGCGCGCGGGCGATTTCATGCGCGCCTTCAATGTGAAGATAGCAGTTCTGAAGGGTCGTCTCGATACACGTTTCCGTCGCAGCCCAAAGCGATACAAGGTGATGGGCGTAAACACGTTCGAGCCAGTGAGCATCAGGCTGCTCGATGAAGGCGGCAGTATCTCTTGCCATCGCTTCCATTACGGAAAATCGAGCCCGCGCCGCTGGGTCGATTTGTTGGACCAATGGGTGAGTTGCGGTGAACTTAAGATATGTTGGAACGCCGGCCATGGTGACGAAAGTGCGCTCTATTAGGCCGACAAGAACATGCTCCTCGATTAGGAACTGAACCGCACTTCCTACCGGGTCGAAAATCCATGCATTCGGTTGGTCGCCGTTCACATGTGATGATTGCGCCATCCTGACCTCAATCGTGGAGCGACCCCATTGGTCGGCGCGCGTCACCGAGTGGCGAATAATCTATGGGCGATGGAGTTAACGACCCGTCCCACCGCAGTCGGAAAGTCGGAACTCGGATAATTAGTCTAAGCGCAAACAATGCGTCACGAGGACGTAGCCCGCACTTTGTCTATCAATGCCCGATATAGGCTTTTCCTGCCGTGGCAAATGATGTCGCGTGTTGTTCGCCCGGCGGCGGTCTTTTTTTCCATTTCGTAAAAGGCTACGCCGGACAACAATCTGTTAGCCACCTGCAACTTGTGGCCATCAGGCCTTATAAGCAATTGCCACAAGCCTGCGCCGCTATATCCCCCGTACCTGTCGGGGCCTTCGTAAAGCTCATTATAGAGCGCCTGATAGATGAGATAGTCGAACTTGCCGCGGACATATTCGCTCGTTACCGGCCCTTCGCGGTGCATGCCTCGGAACAGCTTGACTTTGGAGGCCGCCTTTTCAGGTGCGCCATCGTAGGTCCACTCGCCCGCAAATCCCGACAGTATCCAAAAACCAAGATCTATGGCTGGCGGCTGCTCAAGCACTTGCATCTGTCGCTTTGACAAATTGTAGAAAGACTTGCTCGCTTTTAAAGTGCTCAATGTGTCCGGCGGCGGGATGAGCAGCGCGAGGTCAGGACCATCGGACTGTTTGGTTTGGCAGGGGAATCCGATATCGGCACTGTATTGCATGTTTAATGGAACGTGATGAAGCTTAGCTTCAACGCTGGAGGGAAGGATTAACCCCACGGACTCATTTTTTCTGAGCGACTTGACGACGTGATCAGCTGTTAAGATGCCACTGATCTCATCTATTCGTACGAGCGTGCCTGATCCGCCCAAGCTGGCGTCAATTGATCCATTTTTTGTTGTTGGTAGTGCGAAGCCGACTGAAAAATCGGAAAGCGCCGATGCTTCCGATTCGATAAGCGTTCGAAAAGTGAGAGGCTCCACCTCGATTTCCATCTACCCCTCCGCCACCTTGCCCACCAGGAAATCGCGGAACGCGGTGACGCGCCGCGCATTACGCATTTCCCGCGGATAGACGAAATAGGCGTCCACCTTGTTGCCTTCGAGCTCGGGCAGCACCCGGACGAGCTGGGGGTCGGAGCGGCCCAGATAATCGGGCAGGGCCGCGATGCCGAGCCCGCACTGCAGCGCCCGGTACACGCCGTAGACGGTATTGAGAGTCAGGATCGGCCGGCGCGGACGGGCGGGATCGGCCCCCAGCTCCAAGAGCCAGCGCGCATTAGGAAGCGGCGCCCGCGACAGCGAATCGGCGTAAGTGATGAGCCGGTGATCGTCGAGCTCGCCTGGGCTTTCCGGGCGGCCGAATTTCTTGAGGTAGGACTGGGCGGCATAGACGAAGAAACGGACGGTGAGAAGCCGGCGCTGAATCAGATTCGGCTGCACCGGCGGGGCCATCCGGACCGCGATGTCGGCCTCGCCCATGGCGAGATCGATCTGGCGGTCGTCCAGGACCAGCGTGACCTGGATGTCGGGATAGTGGGTCAGGAATTCCGTGATCCGCGGGGTCAGCCAGATCGAGCCGAACCCGACCGTGGTGGTGATGCGTAGCGGGCCCGAGGGCTGCGCCCGGCTTTCGTAGAGCTTGGCTTCGGCGGCGCTGAGGCGCGTCTGGATGTCGCGGGTGGCTTCCAACAGCAGCCGCCCTTGTTCCGTGAGCCTAAGCCCGCGGGCGTGGCGGTGAAAGAGCGTGACTTTGAGATTTCCCTCGAGCGCGCTGATTTGGCGCGAGATCGCCGACTGGCTGAGGTTGAGCGCCACGCTCGCGCGGGTGAAGTTCCCGGCCTCGGCCACGGTGTGGAAAATCCTCAGCTTGTCCCAATCCATGGGACGGTCCCCCGCGGCGGAAGATCAGGGATCGCGGTGCCCGCCGCTTAACCGCCGGCCCTCAGCACCAGGGCGTCGGGTTCAACGCCGAGACCGGCCTCGTGCGTGGCCAGGAACTTCTCGGCGTCCAACGCGGCCATGCATCCGGTGCCGGCCGCGGTAACCGCCTGGCGGTACACGGCATCGCGCACGTCGCCGGCGGCGAACACGCCCGGCACGCTGGTGCGCGTGCTCTCGGGCGCGGCGACGATATAGCCGCCCGAATCCATCTCGATCTGCCCCTTGAAGAGTTCGGTCGCGGGGGTATGGCCGATGGCGATGAAAAGGCCATCCACCGGAAGAGTCCGGGTTTCGCCGGTCTTGACGTTGCGGGTCTTGATCCCGGTGACGCCGCGCGGCGAGCCTTCACCCAGAACCTCGTCCACCACGCTGTCCCAGATGACCGAAATCTTGGGATTGCGGAACAGGCGCTCCTGCAAGATCTTTTCCGCGCGGAAGCGGTCGCGGCGGTGAATCACCGTGACCTTGGTCGCGTGATTGGTGAGAAACAGCGCCTCTTCGACCGCGGTGTTGCCGCCGCCCACCACCGCGACCTCGCGGCCGCGGAAAAAGAATCCGTCGCAAGTGGCGCAGGCCGACACGCCGAAGCCCTTGAATGTCTCTTCGCTTTCGATCCCCAGCCAGCGCGCCTGGGCGCCGGTCGCGATGATGAGGGTGTCGCCGGAGTAAATGTCGCCCGAGTCGCCGACGCATTCGAACGGGCGGCGGCCGAGATCCGCTTTCACCGCCAGATCGTTGAAGACCTTTGCTCCCACATGTTCGGCCTGGGCGCGCATCTGCTCCATCAGCCAGGGGCCCTGGATGACGCCGGCGAAGCCGGGGTAGTTCTCGACGTCGGTGGTGATGGTGAGCTGGCCGCCCGGCTGGATGCCGGCAACGACGATGGGCTTCAAGCTGGCGCGGGCGGCGTAGATCGCCGCCGTGTAGCCGGCCGGGCCGGACCCGAGAATCAAGACTTTGCTGTGATGCCGGTTGGACATGCGGATCGGTTGAAGCTGCGCCGAAACCGGCGCCGGGCGCTAAACATAGGAAGGAGCAGGGGGCGAGGCAAGGGCGGGTCCGGCCTATGAACCCGATGCACAATGTCGCAGGTTAGTTCGTCCTTATAGTACCCGTCAGAATCCGAACATGTGGTCGAGGCTGAAGGCGCGGTCGCCGTCGATCAGGCCATGGAATCCGAACAGCCGGCAGGTCGAATCGACCACCAGGACATAGGCCCCATTGCCCGCCTCGGCCCGCTCGCCGGCATGAAAGAGGTCGCTCGCCCGCCAGAACAGGCTGCCGCCGCAGGCAATGGCGATCTCGCGCCGCGCGATCTCGGCCCCGCTCTTGTTGCAAAGACTCAACACCGTCGAGGAATGCGCGCGCCAGGGCAGCGATGCCGGATAAATGAGATGGCAAAGCGTGTCCAGCGGCGCATCGCCGAGGCGCAGGAAAAGCCGCGTCGTCAGTCCCGGCGGTTTCGCGGCGTAGGACTGGGGCTCGTCCTTGTACACGATCGGCGTGTTGTAGATATGGGCGCCGAAGATGGTTTCGGCGACATGATGGCTGGCCAGTTGCTCATAGCGGCCGAAGCCGTGGAGCCAGCCGTCGGCTTCGCCGCCCTCGCGGAAATCATAAGTAAATTCGACGTGGCCGTAGCCCGAGGGCAACGCCGCCCCGAGTTCATCGAGCCAGGCCGTGACATCCACCGGCGCGCTGTCGCGCCGGGCCAAGCGCCCCAGGAAGCGCCGCGCCATTTCTTTCCCCGAGGCATCGTAAAGCGTCACCGCGAGCGGCAGCTCGTGCTGGCAGGTCGCCATGGGTGTCGCGAGCACTTCGGTGCGGAACGAGGACACCGGCGGCACCGGAAGCGGCAGGAGATAGCCCTTGCCCAAAACCCTGGAGAGCTCGGGAATGCGCGGATCGGGGGTCAGGTCCGTGCGCTCGACATTGGCGTGGCCGATGCGCCGCCGCCCGTCGGCCTTGATCACCTCGTAGCGCGGGCGCACGAAATAGCGGCCGGCCTGGACCTCGATCTGATTCGGCCAGCGCGCTTCGGGCAGCACCGCGCCGACATCGAGCGCGTAGGTGCCGAAGGCCGGAATACTCGCGTCGAGCCAGCTCACGTCCTGGGAGCCCATGATATTGAGCCCGATGCCCCCGGGCGGAATGGCAACCGGGTGGCTGTTTTGAATCCACAGGATCACCCGTTCGCCCTCTTTGGGCGCGGGCAGGCCGGCATAAAGATCGGCCGGCCAGGCGTTGGCGTCGTGGGTGCAGGAAAACGCGAGCCCGTCGTCGCTCGAGATGTCGAGGGCGTATTTGACCACGTCGTGTCCGGCGACGCGCAGCGCATGCATGAACAGCGAGCCGGTGAAACCGGGAAGGCCGAAACGCGCGCGCACCTCGCCGCTGTCGATTCGGAACAGGGAATGGGTGCCGTTCAACGGTTCGCGCCATTCCGCAAGCTTGGTTCCGCCGGCGTCGAACAGGCACAGCCACAGCTCGGGATCCTTGGCGCCGTAACCCGACCAATAATTCGCCGAGGAGACGGTGGTGTGGTGGCCGTCCTGATCGCGCAGAAAACCGAAGTTGGTGGCGAAATTGAGCGGGTCGAGGTAGTTGCGCCGGTTCGAGAGCATGTCGTCGGGAAGCCTGAGCTCGTCGAAGGTGACGAGTTCGGCGCCTTTCGGGATCAAATCGCGGATCTGATCGGCGAGCTTGTGCGCGTCGAAGGCGGCGATCAGCACCGTCGGGGCGTCGCCCAATTCCGTCACCGGCTTTGCCGTCCGCCCCAGGCGCATCGAACCCGCGTCTTCGATTTTTTGGACGTAGACTCCGGCGATGTCGAGATCGCTCAGCCCGTAGAAGGCGTCGAAGCAGCCCGCCTGATCCACCGGGTCGTAGATCGCGAGCGGCCCCGATGCAGCCAACCGTTCCCGCAAGCTCCGCGCGCGCGCCGCCACCAGCGGGTGGCCCAGCGCCTTGAACAGCGTCGACCCGCCGATATTATTGCCGGGGCGCCAGCCCTTGGCGCCGGGATTGGTGTAGGTTTCGATGGTGAGGGCCATGGCGGGAGCCTAGCCTTTCAGGCCCCCCGCCGCCAGCAGGCAAGGTACGGGAAACCTCGTCTAATCCGGGTTTCAGGCATAAGCGTCCGTGCCCTTGAACCAGGCGGAGAGACGGTGGCGCAGGTTTTCGCGCCACACTGTTCCGGCATCGGTCACCCAGTTGAATTGGATGACGCGGCGCTCGCCGACGAAGGGCTTGTGGCCGTGGAAGGTGTTCTCGCCGCGGCGGAAGGCCAGGAGCGTGCCTTCGTCGGGCGGCACCTCGGCGAAATAATTCTCGATGTCGTCCTTCGCGCGCAAGAGCCGCAGCCGCCCGCCCGGTTCCTCCCATTGGGAATTGAGATAGATGAGGACGGTGACGATCTTGCTTTTGGTGTCGGTGTGGATGCGGCCGTCCTTTTGCTGACAACGCCCACGCACGGTCGCCATCAACGGGCGGTTGGCGAGATCGACGCCGAACTTGCGCTCGAAGGCGGCGCGGACTTTAGCCGTGGCGAACTCGTCGAGCATCTCTTGGAAGGCGGGGCCGAAGTCGAGTCTTTCCGGCGGGAAGCTTCCGGGCTTGGCAATGCGCGGAAAATCGCGATTGAGCGCGGCCAGGGGATCGCCATGCACGAATCGCGGGACGATCACATAATCGAAGGGATCGCGCTTGAGCGGCGTGTGCTCCAAGGCGGCCAAATCGAATACCGGCATCCCGCTCATTCCTTACGTCATTGCGGCGCGTTCATTAAAGAAACCGGACCGGCAAAGATCAACATCCAAAGATCGATACCCATCGGCAAGCCTCATGCGGCGGTCCGCATCCGCCAGGCGGCCAGTAGCACCTGAATCGCCGCCGCCACCCGCGCGGTATCGTCGAGCGGCGCATAGCGCCAGAAGTCCAGCGTCCCATCGAAGGGCCGCGTCAACCCCTCGGCGCGCAGCCGCCCGTGGAAGCGGCGGAATTTGGCCGACCCGCCGGCAAGGTCGAAAACATATACCGGCTTTCCGGTCGAACACGCCTCCGAGACCATGTTGACCGAATCCGAGGTCGCCACGATGGCATCGGCGGCGGCGAGATAGCCGAGATAGGGATTTTCCCCGCTGCCGTCCCAGATTTCGGCGCCCAAAGGCCCGAGCTTCTCGCGCAATAGCGCCTCGTTCGCCGCTCCGGTGCGCCGCGACGGCGTAATCGCAAGACCGGCGCCGTGGTTTTTTACCAGCGCCGCCAATTGCACGCACAAACGCCGCGTGAGGCCGGGCGTCAGGCGATAGGCCTTGTTGTCGCCGCCGACCAGGACCGCGACCAGAGGATGCGGCAGGCGGGCGAGCCTGGGGCCGAACTGCGCCGCGGCTTCGGCGAGGCGCTCCGGCGTGATGCCGTGAAGCGAGCCCTTGGTGGCGATGACGTTGACGCCCTCGATCGCATCGTGAAGGGGCGCCACGACGACATCGAACCGGTGACGCAACAGGCCCGGGTTTTGAATCTGAATGGCGAAGGTGGCGGGGCTTCGTTGCTTCACGGCCAAAGCGGGCGCAACGCTATGCCGGCCGGTCGCGATCAAGACGTCCGGCCACGGCGGCCCTAGCCGGTCGCCGCCCGCCCCGGGAGCCGCAAGCGGCCACAGCCACAAGGGCGGCGGGAGCCAGCGCCAGGGAATCCGATTTTTGAGGCGCTTGATCTCGGGTGCGAGGCCGAGCGCCCGGGCCAGGCCCAGGGCCTGGTTTTCCATGCCGGGCGAGCCGTCGGTCACCACCCAGCACCGCAATCCATTACCAGCGTCCATCGTCCCCCCCGGCCGGGACTATGGAAGTGCCCTCACGCCCCGGCAAGCAAACCCCTTGGCCCCGGGAGGCGGCAATTCGCCGCGTCACCGGGGGGCGGCCGGGGTTTTTGAAATATTATTTCCCCATCCGGCGGGGCCGGGAATATACTTTGCCGGCTGGAATTGGGGCCAGGGAGCCGGGCCATGGAACGAGTCAAACTCGATCGTGTCGATCTCTCGATCCTCAGGGATCTGCAGGACGACGGCCGCATGACGAATGTGGAACTGGCGCGCCGCGCCGGGATCACGCCGCCGCCTTGTCTGCGCCGGGTTCGCGCCTTGGAGCGCGCCGGATTTGTGCGCGGGTTTCACGCCTCGCTCAACCCCGAAGCGCTGGGTTTCTCGGTGACGGTGTTCGCCCAGGTGGGCCTCGCCAGCCAGGCCGAGTCCGACCTCAACGCCTTCGAGGAGTTGGCGCAACGCTGGCCCGAGGTCCGCGAATGCCACATGCTGGCGGGAGAAACCGATTTCCTGCTGAAGATCGTCGCCGCCGACTGGGACGCCTATCAGCGATTCGTCACCACCAAGCTCACCACCGCCCCCAATGTGGCCCATGTGAAGTCGGCCTTGGCCATCCGGGCTTCGAAGAACCTTCCCGGCATTCCGATCGACGCCGATAAGGCCGCCGTTCGCCCCAACCGGGCGCCGCGCGCGGAACAAAGGGCGGCGCGCCAGCCTTAGCCTTTGCCGGGGGACGCCGCGGGGCGGCCGCCTCAGAGGTATTTCACGGAAATGATTTCGTAGGACTTGGCGCCGCTTGGCGCATTCACCACCACGCTGTCGCCCTTCTCCTTGCCGATCAGGGCCTGGGCCAGCGGCGAGGTGATGGAGAGCAAGCCTTCGCTGATGTCGGCCTCGTCGGCGCCGACGATGCGGTAGGTCGTGGTCTCGTCGGTGTCTTCGTCGGAGAGCTTCACGGTGGCGCCGAATTTCACCGCCTTGCCCGAGAGCTTGGAAACGTCGATCACCTCGGCATGGCGGATCTTGGATTCGAGGTCCGCGAGGCGGCCTTCGATGAAGCTTTGGCGCTCGCGGGCGGCGTGGTACTCGGCGTTTTCCGACAAATCCCCGTGGGTTCGGGCCTCGGCGATGGCGCGAATGATGCTCGGCCGCTCGACCGACTTTAAACGATCGAGCTCCGCCTTCAGGCGGTTCAGCCCGTCCTCGGTCATTGGGAATTTGTTCATTTCGGCTATCGGGCTTTCCGGGAGATTGTAAAGGGTTGGTGGACATTTTCGGCGCTTTGGCCCGCGCCGTCAAATCCGGGCCAAAACCGGGCCGGGACTAGAACGATCCCGAGAAATAGGATTGGAGGGGGGCTACGTCCAGACTGCCGCTCTGCAGCGTCACGATCGCCTCGACCGCGGCGACCGCCCCGGCGACGGTCGTGCAATAGGGGATGTTTTGCATCAAAGCCGAGCGCCGCAGCGAGAAACTGTCGGCGATCGCCGGCGCCCCTTCGGTGGTGTTGAACACCAGTTGGACGCCGCCGCTCTTGATCGCGTCGACCACATGGGGACGGCCCTCCAGCACCTTGTTCACGACCGCGATTTCGAGCCCCTGGGACTGGAGGTAGCGGGCGGTGCCGCGGGTGGCGATGAGCTTGAATCCCATGTCGAGAAGGCGGCGGCACGGACGCACGATCGCCGGCTTGTCCTTGTCCTTGACCGAGATGAATACCGTGCCCGAGAGCGGAAGCCGCGTCCCGGCGCCGAGCTGCGATTTGGCGAAGGCATGGCCGAAGTCGGCATCGATCCCCATCACCTCGCCGGTCGATTTCATTTCCGGGCCCAGGATGATGTCGACGCCCGGGAAGCGGGCGAAGGGGAACACGGCCTCCTTGACGGCGACGTGGCCGGGCTTGCCGCGCGCGGTTTCGGAATCCCGTCCCGCCAGGCCGAGTGTCGCCAGCGATTCGCCCGCCATGATGCGGGCGGCGTGTTTGGCGATCGGCACTCCCGTTGCCTTGGCGACGAACGGGACCGTGCGGCTGGCGCGGGGATTGACCTCGAGGACATAGACGTCGCCGTCTTTGACCGCGAACTGGATATTCATGAGGCCGATGACGCGAAGCTCGCGGGCGAGCGCCCGGGTCTGGGTCTTGATGTCCGCGATCACGGCGTCGGACAGCGAGCGCGGCGGCAACGAGCAGGCGGAATCGCCGGAATGGATCCCGGCCTCTTCGATGTGTTCCATGATCCCGGCGACATAGACATCCTTGCCGTCGCACAGCGCATCCACGTCCACTTCGGTGGCGTCGCTCAAGTAGGCGTCGATCAGCACCGGGTTGCTGCCCGAGACTTTCACCGCCTCGGTGACGTATGTCACGACGGACTGCCGATCGTGCACGACCTGCATCGCCCGCCCGCCGAGAACGTACGAAGGCCGGAGCAGCACCGGCGATGTGAAATTCGCGCTGACCTCTGCAGCGACCTCAATGGCTTGAGCGACGGACGTTGCGGTGCCGCTTTCGGGCTGCCGCAGGCCAAGTTTGGCGATGAGTTGCTTGAAGCGTTCTCTGTCTTCGGCGAGGTCGATGGCATCGGGCGAGGTGCCGAGGATGGGAATGCCGGCGTCTTCCAAGGCCTGGCTGAGCTTCAAAGGCGTCTGGCCGCCGAACTGGACGATGACGCCCAGGAGTTCCCCCTTCGATTCCTCGACCCGCACGATTTCGATCACGTCTTCGGCGGTCAGGGGCTCGAAATAGAGGCGGTCGGAGGTGTCGTAATCGGTCGAGACGGTCTCGGGATTGCAATTGATCATGATGGTCTCGACGCCGGCCTCGCGCAGCGCATAGGCGGCGTGGACGCAGCAATAGTCGAATTCGATCCCCTGGCCGATGCGATTGGGCCCGCCGCCCAGGATCACCACCTTGCGCCGGTCGCTCGGATCCGCCTCGCATTCGGCGCCGGACGCCAAATCGGCGCCGCCGGTCTCATAGGCCGAATACATATAAGGCGTGCGCGACGGGAACTCGGCGGCGCAGGTGTCGATGCGCTTGAACACCGGGTGTACGCGAAGCTCCCGCCGCAGCCTCGCTACTTCGTCCTCCGTCAGCCCCGCAAGCTCGGCCAGCCGCGCGTCCGAAAACCCCTGCTGCTTGAGGCGCAAAAGGGCGGTCGCGTCGCGCGGCACGCCGAATGCCCGTACGCGCGCTTCCGCATCCACGATGTCCTCGATCTGGCGCAGGAACCACGGGTCGTATTTGCAAGATTGGTGGATTTCCTCGACCGACAGGCCGAAGCGCAGCGCCTGGGCGATGACCAGCAGGCGGTCGGGCGTGGGGCGGGCGAGGGCCGCGCGGATGGCGTCCTGGTCCTTGCCGGCGGCGGCATTGGGGATCTCGACCTCGTTCAACCCGGTCAGGCCGGTTTCCATCGAGCGCAGGGCCTTCTGCAGCGATTCGGCGAAGGTGCGCCCGATCGCCATGGCCTCGCCCACTGATTTCATCGAGGTCGTGAGCAAGGGCTCGGTCCCGGGAAACTTCTCGAAGGTGAAGCGGGGCATCTTGGTGACGACGTAGTCGATACTGGGCTCGAAGCTCGCCGGGGTCACGCCGGTGATGTCGTTCAACAGCTCGTCCAGCGTGTAGCCGACCGCGAGTTTGGCCGCGACCTTGGCGATCGGGAATCCGGTGGCCTTGGAGGCGAGCGCGGAGGAGCGCGACACGCGCGGGTTCATCTCGATGATGACCATGCGGCCGGTTTCGGGATTGACCGCGAACTGGACGTTGGAGCCGCCGGTATCGACCCCGATTTCGCGCAGCACCGCAATCGAGGCGTTGCGCATCAGCTGGTATTCCTTGTCGGTGAGGGTGAGGGCGGGTGCCACCGTGATCGAATCGCCGGTGTGGATGCCCATGGGATCGATGTTTTCGATCGAGCAGACGACGATGCAGTTGTCGTTTTTGTCCCGCACCACCTCCATCTCGTATTCCTTCCAGCCCAGCACCGATTCTTCGATCAGCACCTCGCGGACGGGAGAGGCGTCGAGGCCGCCCGAGACGATCTCTTCGAATTCGATCAGGTTGTAGGCGATGCCGCCGCCGGTTCCGCCGAGCGTGAAGGAAGGGCGCACGATGGCCGGCAGGCCGATGCGCTCCAGCACGACCTTGGCTTCGGCGAGATCATGGGCGATGCCGGCGTCGGGACAATCGAGCCCGATCTTCTTCATCGCCTCGCGGAAACGCTCGCGCTCCTCGGCCTTGTCGATGGCCTCGATGCTGGCGCCGATGAGCCGGACGCCGAATTTCTCCAGCGTGCCGTTCTTGGCCAGAGCCGACGCCATGTTGAGCGCGGTCTGCCCGCCCATGGTGGGCAGCAAAGCATCCGGGCGCTCTTTCTCGATGATCTTGGCGACGATTTCGGGCGTGATCGGCTCGATGTAGGTGGCGTCCGCCAAGTCCGGATCGGTCATGATCGTGGCCGGGTTCGAATTGACGAGGACGACGCGGTAGCCTTCCTCGCGCAGCGCCTTGCACGCCTGGGCGCCGGAATAGTCGAACTCGCAGGCCTGGCCGATGACGATCGGCCCGGCGCCGATGATGAGGATCGACTGGATATCGGTGCGCTTAGGCATTCTGGTCCATCAACTTCACGAACCGGTCGAACAGATAGCGGCTGTCCTGGGGACCGGGCGAAGCCTCCGGATGGTACTGCACCGAGAACACCGGCTTGCCCTCGAGGCGCAGCCCTTCGAGCGTGTTATCAAACAAAGAGACGTGCGTCGGGATGACGCCGGACGGAAGGCTATCTACCGGCACCATGAAGCCGTGGTTCTGGCTGGTGATCTCGACCTTGCCGGTCTCGAGGTCCTTGACCGGATGATTGGCGCCGCGGTGGCCGTGGTGCATTTTCTCGGTACGCCCGCCCAAGGCCAGGGCCAGCATCTGATGGCCGAGGCAGATTCCGAAAACCGGGATTCCGGATCGGACCAGGGCGTGGATCACGGGAACCGCGTACTCACCGGTTGCCGCCGGGTCGCCCGGCCCATTGGACAGGAACACGCCGTCGGGCTTGCGCGGCAAAATCTCTTCCGCCGTCGCGGTCGCCGGGACCACCGTGACCCGGCAGCCGCTGGCGGCGAGGCAGCGGAGAATATTCCGTTTCGCCCCGTAATCGACGGCGACGACGTGGTGGCGCGGTTCTTCGAGGCGGCCATAGCCCCGGCCCGGAATCCATAGCGCCTCGGTCCATTCATAGGTCTGCAGGCAGCTCACCCCGCGGGCGAGATCGAGGCCTTCCATGCTGGGAGCCGCCAAGGCGCGCGCCTTGAGGCGATCGAGATCGATCTTGCCCGGCGCGTCATGGCAGACGACGCCGTTGACCGCACCCAGGTCGCGCAGGCGCCGGGTCAGGCGCCGCGTGTCCACGCCGCTGATGCCGATGAGGCCATAAGACTTCAGCCAATCGTCGAGCGACCGGGTGGCGCGGAAATTGGACGGCGCCGAAATATCCGCGCGCAGGATGAGGCCGCGGGCGGCGGGCGTCGTGGTCTCGATGTCCTCGGGATTGGTGCCGGTGTTGCCGATATGCGGATAGGTCAGTGTCACGATCTGGCGTGAATAGGAGGGATCGGTGAGGACCTCCTGATAGCCGGTCATGGCAGTGTTGAACACCACCTCACCGGTTGTATTGCCCTTGGAGC
>JBGQJC010000013.1:0-49842 GCA_041498815.1 Alphaproteobacteria bacterium | reverse complement strand
GCGAACATCTGTTCGCCGGCGCCGGGCTTCTGCGCCTCGCGGGCCGCGATCATGGCGCGTAGCTGGCTTGCCAGTTTTTCGCGTTCCGCCGGGTTATCGAGCGCCGATAACAGGGCCTTGAGGTCTTCGGTCGTACTTTGCGTCTCGGCTGCTGCTTCGGGGAGAGGCAGGGCGGTGGCCGGAACCGGCGCCGCATACAACGCGAGGATGGCCGCTACTATGAGCGCGGCGCGCCGCACCACGGTTTTCTTTCCTTGAGAGCCCGGTATCATGACCGGCAAAGACTACCGCCTTGGGCGCCAGGAGCAACAGGGGTCCCGGGGCACCTCGATACAAATCCGCGGGAGGATAAGGGTGGCCAAGAACATCACCATCTATCACAACCCCCGTTGCGGCAAATCGCGCCAGACTTTGGCGCTTCTGGAAGAGCGCGGGATTGCGCCCAACGTGATCGAGTATTTGAAAACGCCGCCGAGTGCTGCTGAATTGCGGCGCATCTTGGGGAAGCTCAAGATGGGGCCGCGCGACCTCATGCGCAAACACGAGGAACCATTCCGGGGGCTCGGCCTCGACAATCCGAAACTGAAGGACGACGCGCTGATCAAGGCGATGATCGAGAATCCGATCCTGATCGAGCGGCCCATCGTGATTGCCGGCGATCGGGCGGCGCTGGGCCGCCCGCCCGAGGCCGTGCTCAAGATTTTGTGAGCCGGCTTCGGGGCTTCTCGCCCTGGCGCAAATGGACCTTCGCGCCATATCCATACCGGCGGCAACGGCTAAGGCACGACGCGGGCCGCGTGCAAATTGCTGCGGGGCCGTTGATTTATCCGTAGAATAAGGCGGGTCGGACGCAGCCGCTCGAACGTACGGCGGGGGAGGCACGCTTGTCGGAGATGATGAACACCCGCGAGGTCGCTCAGTACCTCCGCATCAAGGAGCGGAAGGTTTACGACCTGGTGCGCACGCGCCGCATCCCTTGCAGCCGGGTCGCGGGCAAATGGCTGTTTCCGAGGACGCTGGTGGATCTTTGGATTTTGCGCAACACGCGCTGCGACCCCGCGGTGGAGGCGCCCGGCCGGCCGGCCGCCGTGATCGCGGGAAGCCACGATCCGCTCCTGGAATGGGCGGCGCGCGAATCCGACTCGGAATTTGCGATGCTGCCCGGCGGGAGCCTGGACGGGCTGCGGCGTTTCGCCGAGGGCGAGGCCGCGGTGTGCGGTCTGCACGTTTTCGATTCCGAGACCAAAAGTTACAATGAAGCCGCGGTCAAGGACGCGATCGAGGACCTCGATGTCGTTCTGATCGAATGGGCCTGGCGGGAGCAAGGCCTGGTGGTCGCCGCGGGCAATCCGCTGCGCATCGAAAAACTGTCCGATCTGCGCGAACGGAACGCGCGATTCGTCGACCGGCAAGAGGGCGCGGGAGCCCGAATTTTGCTCGCCCATCTCCTGGCGCAGCAGGGGCTTTCACCCGCCGATCTCAAAATTCCCTTGCCGCCGGCGCTGAACGAAACCGATGTCGCGATCCTGGTTGGCGAAGGCAAGGTGGATGCCGGATTCGCGATCAAATCCGTGGCGGAGCAATTCAAGCTCGACTTCGTGCCGCTGCACCGCGAGCGTTACGATCTGGCGGTGCGCCGGCGGGAGTATTTCGAGCCCAATTTCCAGCGCCTGCTGGCGTTCACCCGGAGCGCCCGATTCGCCGACAAGGCGGCATCGCTCGGCGGTTACGACGTCTTGGGCCTGGGGCGCGTCGTTTACAACGGCCCTTAGCCGGCGGCGCAAGGTTGATCGGCCCGCCCGCCCGCCTATGTGATCTGCAATGACATCGCTGTGCTTTGGATGGCGGCGCGGATTTGCGCTGGTGTTGGTTATCGCCCTTTCGGCAAGCCCGGCAAGCGCCGACGAAGGGGCGGTTGCGCAGGCTATCGCCCAACTGCTGTCACCAGGGATGCTGGATCCAGCCCTCGGCAGCGATGCCGATGCGCTGCGCCGGTTTTATGGGCAACGCGACGACAAGCCTGCTTGGCGGCGCGACGGAACATGGGGCGCTGAAGCCACGGCCGCGATCGCGGCGCTCGAGACGGCGGAGCGCGAAGGGCTGAACCCGCGTGACTATCTTGCCGGCGAAATATCGCGGTTGCCGGAATCGGCGACCGACGCCGAGATCGCGCGCGCCGATGTTCAGCTATCGGCGGCGATGCTGCGCTACGCCGGCGACGTGCGCACAGGCCGGGTCACGCCCTCCGCGGTTGATTCGGATTACGCCGTTTTTCCCGAGCGGCCGGACGTGGCCGCGATGCTCGCCGAGGGACTAGCAGGCGCCGACTTCCAAGCCTGGCTGTCGTCCCTGCCGCCCGACGATACCGCATACCGCCGGCTGCGCGAGGTCCTCGCGACGTACCGCCAAATCGCTGCGGCCGGGCCGTGGCCGCGCCTTCCCGACGGGCCGACACTGAAGGCCGGCGCTACCGGGCCCGAAATCAAGATCCTGCGGGATCAGTTGTCGCGGCTCGGCGATATGCCCAAGCTCGGCGAATTCGCGGGGCCACAGGATTCGAACGCCGAAGTTCTCGACGCCGGACTCGAACTGGCGGTGCGCCACTTCCAATCGCGCCATGGGCTGACTGCGGACGGCGCCGTTGGCCTGCGCACACGCGCTGCGCTCGCCGTAAGCCCGCAAGAGCGCGTCGCGACGATCGCCGTCAATCTCGAGCGCATGCGGTGGTTCCCCCATCCTGCGTCCGGCCGCTATGTCGTGATCAACACCGCCGGATTCGATTTGACCGCCCTCGCCGACGGGAAAATCGCAAGCAAGATGCCGGTTATCGTCGGCACCATTAAGGCGGCCACGCCGGTCTTTCCCGACGAGATCACGGCCGTCACTTTCATGCCGACATGGACGGTTCCGCCCAAGATCGCGCGCGCGGAGATTCTTCCGAAAGTGAAACGCGATCCGGATTACCTCGCGGCGCACAATATGAAAGTTTACAGCGGCTGGGGTGCCGATGCCTGCGAGGTCAATCCGAACGACGTCGATTGGAGCTCGATTCGGCCGCGGGCGCTGGCGCACAAGTTCGTGCAACAGCCGGGCGAATCGAATGCGCTCGGGCGGATCCGATTCACGATACACAACGAGTTCGGAATTTTCATGCACGACACGCCCGCAAAGAACCTCTTCGGCCGCGAGGTGCGCACCTACAGCCATGGCTGCGTGCGTGTCGGCAATGCCGCGGCACTGGCCGCGTTCGTCCTTGAGGGCGATCCCGATTGGCCGCCGGAGGCCATCGAAGCTGCGGCGAACGGCAGCGAAACAAAGACGGTCGAGCTACGGGCCCCCGTTCCGATCGAAATGACGTATTTGACCGCCTGGGTCGACGAAGACGGGCGCGTTCAATTCCGGCCCGATACCTACGGGCGGGACCCCGCCCTCGGCCGCGCCCTTTTTGGCGCGGGGGGACTTTAAAGTGGCGGCCGGTTTTACCATTTATTATTGTGTTCCCCTTATTCAGGAATTAACGGGTTTGATGCCGGCCACCGGCCGATATTGGAGCGTATTTCGGGATGGGATCGGGTAGTTCGCCTGATACGGCAATAACCAGCCAGCGGGGGCTGGGCCGCGCGGTAACCCGGCGCGGCGTGCTGCGGCTTGGCGCCGCGGCATCGCTTTTGCTCGCCATTGCGCCGCGCGCGGTCCTGGCCCAGGAAGCCGCGCCGCGCCTGATCTCCTTCAACAACCTGCACACCGGCGAGCAGCTCAAAACCACGTTCTGGACCGAGGGGCAGTATGTGCCCGAGGCGCTGCGCGAGATCGATCAGATCTTGCGCGATTTTCGGACCGGCGACGTCAAGGCGATCGATCCCCGGTTGCTCGATGTCCTGCATTTGCTCCGGAACCGGCTCGATTCCCGCGGCCCGTTTGAGGTTATTTCCGGGTACCGCTCACCGGCCACGAACGCCTTGCTTCACGAGCGCAGCAACGGGGTCGCCAGCAGCAGCTTCCATACCCGAGGCATGGCGATCGACATCAGATTGCCCGACCGCACGCTCGCGGATATTCACCGCGTGGCGCTGTCAGTGGCCGCGGGCGGCGTTGGCTACTATCCGAGCTCCGATTTCGTCCACGTCGACGTCGGCCCTGTTCGCCGCTGGGGCTAAGCCGGCCTAACTCCGCCGCTTACGTGCTTCGATCAAGAGCTGCCCGGCTTCGCGTTCGGGAAGAAGAGTTGCTGGCCGCCGATCTTGAAGCCCGCGATCGCCGCCTGGCCGTCTTTCGAGAGCAGCCAATCGATGAAGGCCTGGCCGTCCGCCACCTTCACCTGCGGGAATTTCTGCGGGTTCACCAGAATGACGCCGTACTGATTGAACAGCCTCGCATCGCCCTCGACCAAAGAAACGAGGTCGCCTTTGTTCTCGAAGCTGATCCAGGTGGCACGGTCCGTGATGGTATAGCCGCCGAGCCCGCTTGCGGTGTTGAGCGTCGCGCCCATGCCGGAGCCGGTCTCGCGGTACCAAGTGCCGCTCGCGGGCTTGGGGTCGATTCCCGCCGTCTTCCACAGTTCCAGTTCCAGCTTGTGGGTGCCGCTGTCGTCGGCGCGGGAGACGAACGGCGCCTTGGCCGCGGCGATTCTCGCCAGGGCATCCGTGGGCGATTTGAATCCCGCGATTTTCGCGGGATCCGCTTTCGGCCCGACGATGAGAAAGTCGTTGTACATGACGTCGAAGCGTTTCACCCCAAAGCCACCGGCGACGAATTTCTCTTCCGAGGGCCGATGATGGACCAACAGCACGTCGGCGTCGCCACGCTCGCCGATGTTGATCGCCTGGCCGGTCCCGACCGCCACCACCCGGACCTCGATCCCGGTTTTCGCCGTGAATAGGGGAAGCAGATATTTGAACAGACCCGAGTTCTCGGTGGAGGTGGTCGAGGCCACGGTGATGAACCGATCCGCCGCCGTTGCCGGCGTACCGATCGTGCCCAGCACCAGGAATATTCCGGCGCATAGCTGGCGTAGAAACCACCTTCTGTTCATAGTGCCCGTCTCCTCAATGCAACCGGTCGAATCGCCATCGGCGCAACGGCTAAAAGCATCCCTGCTCCGGCTACCTCCTGCGCCAGATGACCTGCAAATTTATGTCATTTTATGATTGTATTACACGATTATGGTAGCCGTCCGACGAAAGACAGCCCAATACAGGGGGACCACCATGGAATCCATTAGCCGCCTTTGGGGCAGCCGCCTTTGGGGCGCCGGCTTCGCCGTTGCGCTTTGCATCGCCGTAACACCCGCTGCCTTCGCCGACGAGGCGCAAGTCCTTCAGCGGTTGGACCGCCTCGAAAATCGGATTGATTCGCTCGAAGGCGAGGTCAAGGCGAAGGACTCGAAGATCGAGAGTCTCGAGAAGGCGGTGCAGGACCGCGATGCCAAGATCGAGGCCCTTGAGAAAACCCGGGCAGAGGGGGCGAAGGCGGGAGCCCCTCCGGCCGCGGCGGGTTCGTCCAAGGGCACGGCCGACGGCGCCGCAGGTTCAACGGACACCAAAACCCAGGCAAAAGAGGTGCCGGCGAGCGCCCCGAAGGTCACGACCAAGGGCGGCCTCAAGGTCGAGAGCGAGGACGGCGCGTTTTCATTTCAGGCGATCGGGCGTTTGAACGTCGATGCCGCCTTCTATGACCAGGACAAGTCGCGGATGGGCGACGGCATACAGCTTCGCCGCGCGCGCCTTGGTGCCACCGGCAAGATGTTCAACGATTGGATGTATAAGCTCGAGTTGGATTTCGGCCGCGACACCGGCGCCGGAACAGTTGCGGTCAAAGAAGCCTGGATCAAATACATCGGCTGGGCGCCCGCCGAGTTCTTGGTCGGCAACGTGCCCGTGCCCTTCAGCCTCGAGGACTACACGGCCGATCTGTTCGTGACATTCATCGAGCGCGCGTTGCCGACACCCGTGTTCGCGCCGGAACGCCTGCTCGGTGCGGTGGGAGGCTACTACGAATCCAATTGGTCGTTCGCGGCCGGCTTCTACGGCCGCTCGGCCGATGATCCGGCCAACGTCTCCATCACAGGCCCGGGACCCAATTGCACGACGGCCAATCCCTGTACCGAAGGCGATCAGCAGTTCGTGTCCACGGCGCGCGTGACCTTCGATCCCGTTCTGGAGAAGGACAAGCTCGTCCACCTCGGCCTCGGCATCCTCTTCAAGAATCCCTCCGACCAGCCGATAACCTTCAGCACCAGGCCGGAATCGAACGTGACCGCGGTCAGATTCCTGAACACCGGCACCATCGCCAATCTGGATCGTCTGATCGAATACGATCCGGAGCTGGCGTTGATCTACGGGCCGGCCTCGCTCCAAGGCGAATACTTCTATGTTCCGGTCACGCGCACACAGCCGAACGGAACGTCAAGCACCCCGGACGTGACGCTTAACGGCTGGTACGCCCAGGCGAGCTATTTCCTGACCGGCGAATCGCGCAACTATAATCCCAAGATCGCGAAGTTCGATCGTGTCACGCCGAACAACAATTTGGGCCACGGTGGGCCGGGCGCCATCGAACTCGCGGCGCGCGTCAGCCAGCTCGATCTCGACGACGGGCCGCAGTTCCAGCACGGCACCGAGCGCGATTACACGCTGGGCGTCAACTGGTACGTCAATCCGTACATTCGCTTCATGGTGAATTACGTTTTCGTCCGCAACAACGCGTCGGCGACCGGCAATTGCCCGAAGCCCGGCACGCCGCCGTGCAACCTGCTGCCGGGATCCGCGAACGACAGCTACGACGATCCGCAGATTCTGGAGTTCCGCGCCCAGGTGGACTGGTAGCGCAACTCCGGGCCGATGGAAGCGATGGGGAAAAGGGGGCGCGAGATCGCGGATGTCGGTGGCGCGCCCGGAGAGATTCGAACTCCCAACCCCCAGATCCGTAGTCTGGTGCTCTATCCAGTTGAGCTACGGGCGCTCGACGTCAATGTCGCCCAGGTGTTGCAAGGCTGCAAGGCGGGGCTCGCGAGGGGCGAGACACTAGCCAAGTGACGCGGCATTGGCAAGTCGGGGAAACCCGCGGCATACTGCGGTTCGCGCGGGGTCGCGCGAGAGTGCGGGACGAATCCGGCTTGTGGCCCATTAAGGCTTTAGCTAGTATCCCTACGAGCTTTAGGGGGGCTCCAGTTCGACGATCATCGTGAAATAATAAGGGAATTGTCGTCTTCGGCCAAAGGCGGGTTCGGAGCGACTATGGTGACTGTTTCGGATGGCTCAGTTGAAAATTAAAGCGGTTGTGATTTCCGCCGTGCTCATGCTCGGCGGGTGCTCGGTCTTTGAAGACCTGGGCGATATGGTGTGGCCGTCCGACGACGAGAAGTCGCAGCCGGAAGTCGTCCAAGTTCCGCCGCCGCAGCCGGCACCCCCTCAGGGTGCGCCTCAGGCGCAGCAGCAGCCCATGCCGCAGCAAGCGGGACAGCAACCGCCACCGGGTTATCCACCGCCGCCGCCGGGGTATCAGCCGCCGCCGGGTTATCCGCCGCCGGGATATCAACCGCCGCCGGGTCAGCCGATGCCGCCACCGGGACAGCCGGGCGCCTATCCGGGCGCGCCGCCGGCTCCGCCGCCTCTCGGCACCACCAATTTCCAGCCGACGCCGCCCTCGCCGGGCTCGCCGACGGGAACTTATGTCGGCGGCAAGGTGGTTCAACTCCGTCAGGATCTCATCAATATGCAGGCGGCGATCTCGGCCCATAACACGGATCTGCAGCAATTGCGCAACACCACCGTGCAGCATTCCCAGGCCTATCACGGCATCGTCGCCGCGGTCAGCGCCCGGCTTCAGGTCGGAACCACTCCCGGCAATCCCGTGCTGGTGCAGCAGTGGAACGAGGCACAATCCGATCTCGACCGGCTCGATACCGATATCGCCGGCATGAACAGCCTCGAGACCAAGGTCACCGCCGATTCGGCGATGTCGTCGTTCCTTTTGGAAAGCGTCCGCGCCGCCTACGGCCTCTCGGGCGCGGTCGATGAGGATCACCGCCAGTTGGCGATCCTCGAGGACGAAACCAATCGTACCGTGGTGCTGATCGACCGTCTGCTCAACGAATTGAGCAACGACGTGCGGCGCCAAAGCGAATACGTGACCCGCGAGCGCGGCAACTTGTCCACGTTGTCGCTCGCCATCAACAACGGCGAGCTCTACGGGCAAAGCTTGTCCAACCGCGCGTTTCGTAACGCCACACCCGGACCCATGGGCGCCGCCGGCCAGTCCTTTGGGGTGGCCAACCGGCGGCCGCTGGTCGTGATCCGCTTCGACCGGCCGAAGGTGGAATACGAGCAAGCGCTTTACAGCGCCGTGAGCCAGACCTTGGACCGCCGGCCCGACGCCAGCTTCGATCTCGTCGCCGTCAGCGCCACGCAGGGCAATGCGGCCAGGGCCGCGATCAACGTGACGGCGGCGCGCAAGAACGCCGAAAGCGTTTTGCGTGCGCTCAATTCCATGGGCCTGCCGGCGGACCGGATTGCGCTATCGGCGGCGACCAGCGCGACCGCCACCAGCAACGAGGTCCATCTCTACGTCCGGTGAGCGCTTTACGGCTTTCGTTTGATTTGGACGCCGGCGCCCTCAAGGCGCCGGTCGTCTATCCGGGGCGGCACTCTGGCCCACTGCGGCGGGACGAGCCGGCATGACCGGACCGTACACCCGCACGCTTCCTCTTTCCTGGGAGGACATCGACCGCGACGCCCGCGAGCTGGCGCGCCGGCTATCCGGCCTTGGACCCTTCTCGGGCATTGTGGCGATCGCGCGGGGCGGGCTCGTTCCCGCCGCGATCGTCGCGCGCGCGCTCAAGATCCGGATGGTGGACACGGTCTGCGTCGCCTCATACCGCGACCGAGAGCGCGGCGATGTCACGGTTCTGAAGAAGATCGCGGGGGATGGCGCCGGGTTGGTGGTCGTGGACGATCTGGCCGATACCGGGAATACGATCCGCGCGATCCGCGCGCTTCTGCCGCGCGCCCATTACGCCGTGCTTTATACGAAGCCGCTGGGAGTGCCGTTTGCCGACACCTCGGTTTCGAGCGTGAGCGAAGATACCTGGATCGCGTTTCCGTGGGACTCTAGCGGGGACTGACCGCCACGTTGTCGATAAGCCGCGTGTGTCCGAGCCGGGCGGCGGCAAGAACCCGCGCGGGACGGGTCAGATCGGCGACGGGTTCGAGCGTTTCGGCGTCGCGAATCTCGACGTAATCGACGCTCGAGAATCCGGCGGCGATCAAGTCGCGCTTCGCGCGCGCCGTTGTTTCGGCAATCTCGGGGCGTTCGGCGCGCCGGCCGAGAGTTTCCGCCACCGATTGCAACGTGCGATAAAGCATGGGCGCAATGCGGCGCTCGGCTTGCGACAGATAGGCGTTGCGCGAAGACAGCGCCAAGCCGTCCGCCTCGCGCACGGTCGCAACGGCTTCGATGGCAACCGGGATATCGAGATCGCGCACCAGGCGCTTGATCACCTGAAGCTGCTGATAATCCTTCTCGCCGAAAAAGGCGGCGTCGGGTTGCACCTGCAACAAAAGCTTGGTCACGACCGTCGTGACCCCCTCGAAATGCAGCGGGCGGAAGGCGCCGCATAATCCCTCCGTCATGCCTTTGACCCGCACCGCGGTCGAAAAGCCGTCGCCGAAGATTTCGGCGGCCTCTGGCGCGAACAGCGCATCGACGCCGGCGGCCTCGAGCTTCGCGGCATCGCCGGCCGGATCGCTCGGGTAGGCCGCGAAATCCTCGCCCGGCCCGAACTGGGCGGGATTGACGAAGATGCTGACGACGACGCGCCGGCAGGTTTCCCGCGCTCTCACCACCAGCGCCATGTGGCCGGCGTGAAGCGCGCCCATGGTCGGGACGAGGCCGATGCGGCCGCCGGTGCTCCGCCAGCTTGCGATTGTGCCGCGTATCGCGGCGACGCTTTTCAGCGTTTCCATGACGGGCACGCTTTCAAGAAATTCGCGTGACGGAACGCCGCTCGGGCGAAATCACCTTTCGCCGGCGTGTTTTCCCGGACCCTTGCGGAAAGGTGCCGGGGAGTCGCGCCCGGCGCCGTAGCAATGCTCGGGCTGCGGGAAGTTGCCTTCGCGCACGTCGCGGGCAAAAGATTCCGCGGCAGCCGCGAGGTCGCGGCCCAAATCGGCGTAACGCTTGACGAAGCGAGGGCTTACACCCGGCGTCAAACCCGCCATATCCTCGGTCACCAGGACCTGGCCGTCGCAGGCGGGCGACGCGCCGATCCCGATGGTCGGGATCGCGACCGCTTCCGTGATCCGGCGCGCGACCGGTTCCACGGTCCCTTCGATCACGAGCGCGAAAGCCCCGGCGTCCGCGATCGCCTTGGCGTCGGCCAAGAGGCGGGCCGCTTCCTTATCGGTTTTTCCTCGCGCCCGGTAGCCGCCGGTTTTCATCACCGATTGCGGCTGCAACCCGACATGACCCAAGACCGGAATCCCGCGCGCGGCCAGGAAGGCGACGGTCTCCGCCATTTCGACGCCGCCCTCGATCTTGACCGCGGCGCAGCCGGTTCCG
Organism: Alphaproteobacteria bacterium; assembly: GCA_041498815.1. Classification (GTDB taxonomy): domain Bacteria; phylum Pseudomonadota; class Alphaproteobacteria; order DATDPM01; family DATDPM01; genus DATDPM01. Next base: position 39,285 of record JBGQJC010000013.1, on the reverse strand, counting down.
GCCATCACGGTTGCGGCGGCGCGGAAGGCGGAGCGCGGCGACCGCTGGTACGAGGCAAAGGGAAGGTCGATCACCACGCAGGCGTGCTCCGAACCGCGCACCACGGAAGCGCCGTGCAGAACCATCATGTCGAGCGTCACGGGGAGCGTGGTCTCGAAGCCGTATAGCACCATGCCGAGCGAATCGCCGACCAGCAGGATATCGACGAAGGGATCGACGAGCTTCGCGGTCAGGGCCGTGTAAGCGGTCAAACAAACGATCCGCTCGCCGCCCTTACGCGCGGCAATATCGGGAACCGTGATCCTGCGGATGTGGCCGATCGCGCTCAATGCCGTCACTCCGGGGTTTCGGGGCGTCTCAGGCGCGCCGTTTTTCTACTGCAAATGGCCCCCCGGGGGAAGTGGCCTTCCAGCTGTACCGGCCGCGGGCCGGCCGACGGGCCCGGGAACCGCGCGCCTATTTGCCGCGGCCTTGCATATGAAGCGGCCAGAGCCGCTCCATCATGAGATAGGTGAAAGACGCCGACCAGCCGATCATGACCAAACCGTTCAACGCCTCGACGCCGGTCAGCAGCCGCGCCGCGCCGAGCGGAAATACATCGCCGAGCCCGAGCGAGGTATAGGTGATGGCCGAGAAATAGACGTAGTCGCGCCAGTCCGCCATCATCCCGCCGCCGAAGGACCCGAAGTTGAGCACTTCTATGAAGACGTAAAATGCGGCGGCATAGAGCCACACCTCGATCGTATGGGCGAGAAAGGCCGAGAACACCACGAACACGACCCGCATGCGCAGAGGTATTGGAAGTACCGGCACAATGGCCGAGGCAAGGCGCAGGATCTCGTAATGGATCAACAGCGTCATGCCGACGAGGATGATCGAGGCGATGATACCGGCGAGCATGCTTATCCCCCTCTTTTACGCGCGCGGCGCCCGGCCGGCCCCAATCGCACGGTCCTTGACCCAATCACGACGCGGCCTTCCGATTCAAGGGGTGCGCGCCCCGGGCTGCGCCCTACTCTATCATCGGGTATCATTGCATCCGCGAATGCGCCTTGATCCTCCTCAAATTTTCGGCGCGGTCTTGCGGCGCGTCCTCACGGCCGCAATCGTTGCGGCGCCGCTTCTCGCGGCCTGCGCGCCGATTGCGGCACCCGCAATTACACGGGCGTTTCAGGCCGGAGGGGAGCCCCATTTCATGGCGGCTGCGGCCAATCCCCTTGCAGCCGATGTCGGCCGCGACGTGCTGGCAAAGGGCGGCAACGCCGTCGATGCCGCGATCGCGATGCAGATGGTCTTGAACCTGGTCGAGCCCCAATCGTCGGGCATCGGCGGCGGCGGATTCCTTCTTTATTACGACGCGGGTTCCGGCGACGTGACGGCCTATGACGGCCGCGAAACGGCGCCAATGGCTACAAGCGCCGATATGTTCCTGGCGCCGGACGGAACGCCGCGGGAATTCGACTCCGTTGCCGTGGGCGGGCTGGCGGCCGGCGTGCCGGGGCTTGCCGCCATGCTGGAACTGGCGCACCGCGATCATGGACATATCGCGTGGCGCGATTTGTTCGCCCCCGCGATCAAATTGGCCGAAGACGGTTTTCCGGTTTCGCCCCGGCTTTACATGCTGATAGCCGGAGATGAGAAACTGAAAACCTTTCCCGAAGCGGCGCGCTATTTCTTTCACTCCGACGGAAGCCCGCGGGACGTCGGCGAAGTCCTGAAGAATCCGGAGCTGGCCGAAACCTTGCGCGCGATCGCGGCAAAGGGCGCGGGAGTTTTTTATCAGGGTCCGATCGCGCACGATATCGTGCGGGCCGCAGCCGCGTCACCCATCAATCCCGGCCGGCTTGCCGAATCCGATCTCGCGGCCTACCGGGCACAACGCCGGGCGCCGGTGTGCGGCGATTACCGGGAATACCGGATTTGCGGCGTGCCGCCGCCGAGCTCGGGCGGGGTCACCTTGCTCGAGGCCCTCGGCATCCTTCAATCTTTCGATCTCGAGTCGCTCGGCCCGGAACAGCCCCAATCCGTGCATCTCATCGCGGAAGCGAGCCGGCTTGCCTTCGCCGACCGGAATTACTACTTGGGCGATCCAGATTTCGTCGCGGCGCCAGTGGGACTTATGCTGGAGCGCGGTTACCTGGCACGCCGCGCCGCGCTGATTTCGCCAAACCATGCCCTGGACCGCGTGCGGCCGGGCGTCATGTCCGGTGGCTCGTTCGGCGCCGTACCCGTGCGGGCACCCGTTACCTCCACCACCCATTTTAGCGTCGTGGACCGCGAGGGGAATGCCGTAGCACTCACCTCCAGCATCCAGACCGAGTTCGGCTCGCGGCTCATGGTGCGCGGCTTTCTGCTCAACAACGAGCTCACGGATTTCGCGTTCCGGCCCGAGACGGAAGGCCGGACCGCCGCCAATGCCCCGGCCCCCGGCAAGCGGCCGCTGAGCACCATGGCGCCCACATTCGTATTCGATCCCAACAATCGACTCCGGCTTGCCGTCGGGTCGCCCGGCGGCCAGAACATCATCGACTATGTGCTGAAGGTCATCGTCGGGACGATCGACTGGAATCTCGATATCCAGCAGGCGATTGACCTGCCCAATTTCGTGGATCGGACCGGGACCCTCGAACTCGAAGCCGGAACGCCCCTTGAGAGCCTCAACGGCGGCCTCGCCGCCATGGGCCACAAGGTCGAGACTCGCCAACTCAACAGCGGGCTTCAGGGCATCGCGATTACGGCGAAGGGGCTTGCGGGCGGGGCCGATTTGCGCCGCGAGGGCGCGGTGCGCAAAGACTAGCCGGGTGCCTTTCCGGGATTCTCGGGCGGAAAAGGCAGGCCGAGGCGGAAAACCGTACCCCGCTCCGAGGATTCGGCGAGCGCGATGTCGCCGCCATGGGCGCGCAGGATCTCACGCGCGATCACGAGGCCGAGCCCGGTGCCGCCCGAGCGCGCCGAGCCGATGAAGGGCTGGAACAGATTCTCGCGCGCCTTGGCGAGCAGGCCCGGTCCGTCGTCGGCGACCGTCACCTCGATCATTCCGTCGTGTATCCCCGCCGCTACCCGGATGTGCTTGGCCCCCGCCTCGGCGGCGTTGCGAGTCAGATTCGCCAGCGCCCGGAACAACTGGTCGCGGTCGGCCGCGACTTCGATGTCGCCTGACACCTCGTTCTGCCAAGCGAATGGCGCGCCGTCCCCGAGCATCTGGTCCGCCCCCACGTCGTCGATGAGCGCGCGGAGAGCAAACCGGCTGCGTTGCGGCGCCGGGGGTTCGTCGCGGGCGTAATCGAGGGTGTGCTGGCACAAGGCAACCGCGCGATCGATCGCCTTGACGAGCCGCGGCGTCATCTTCGCCACCTCGGGGTCGACGACCGCGGCAAGCCGGTCGGACACCACGCTCGCGGTTTGCAAAATATTTCGCAGGTCATGGCTGATCTTGGCGACCGCGCTCCCGATCGCGGCAAGCCGCGCGCGCTGGGTCAAAGCAGTCCGCAAGTCGTGCTGCATGACGGCGAGCTCGCGCTCCGCCATGCCGATTTCATCGCCTCGATTGCCCGGCGTAATCATGCGCGCCGGATTCTCGGGATCGCTGCGGAAGGCGACCATGTTCTCGGTCAGATGCCGGATGGGGCGCACCATCAGCCATTGCAGGCTGACGAAAACAAGACCGGCGGTCAAAAGCGCGATGGCGATCGAAAGACCGAGGATGCGGACCGAATAGCTGTACATGGCGAGCCGCAGCGGCGTTTCATCGAGGATGACTTCGATCATCGCCCCGCCCTCTCTCTCGGAATAGCCGAGAATGCGCAGCACGCGGTTGCGGCTTTGAACCAACGTGTCGAAGGCGTCGGCGATCATCATCCATGGGGTCGCGTCGTCCAAGTTGAACACGCGATCGGCCAAAGGCGGCATCTTGCGGTAGATCGCGCGTTTGACGAGGCCGGGACCGGTCAGCACGATTCCATAGGCTTCCGCCTGATCGAGGAGCTTCATCGCCGTCTCCCCGCTCACGGATTGGCCGGGCATGACTTCGAGGGCGAGAGTAGCAAGATGCCCGGTGGCGATCCGCTCGTCCAGGTATTGGGCGCGGTAGCGCGCGATCGAGGGCACATAGACCGCGACCTCGCTCACCATGACGAAAAAAATGGTCAAGACGAGGAGCCGGGCGGAAAGCCCGAGCGCAAGCGGGGGCAAGGGGCACTTCGAGGCGGCCATACCGGGGATTATACCACCGCTCCGGGAGGGCGCCCGGGGCTTTGGCGGCGGGCGGCGCGATTAACCGAGGTGCGACAGGAAGCGCACCAGGCGGCGCACTCTGGGCCCGAAGATGGCGGCGGTGTAGAAGCTTCCCGCCGCCCGCTTGTTGACCTCGCCCAAGGTCGGATAGGGCGCGATCATGCCTGCGATCGTGCCGACCTTGACGCGAGCATGGATCGCAAGCCCCCAAATCTGGATCAGCTCGCCGGCACGCTCGCCCAGAATCGAGGCGCCAAGAACCTTGCCGCGCGGCGTTGCAATCACCTTGACCAAGCCGTCGGTCACGCGTTCGGCCTGGGCGCGGTCGTTGTCGTGGTAGGGCCAGCGCAGCACGCGGATTTCAAGTTGCTTGGCGCGCGCGTCCATCTCGGAAAGCCCGACTTGGGCGAGTTCGGGCGAGGTGTAGGTGACCCAGGGCACGGCGCGGTAATCCACTTTCGCCGGAATCCGGAACAGCGCATTGCGGATCACGATCCCGGCGTGGTACCCGGCGATATGGGTGAACTGAAATTGACCCGCGGCGTCGCCGATCGCGAACACGCGCTTGTTGCTGGTGCGCAGCCGCGCGTCCACGTTGATTCCTTTCGGCGTGTAGGCGATGCCGGCAGCCTCCAAGCCGAGCTTATCCACATTCGCCTTGCGCCCGGTCGCGATCAAAAGATCCGAGCCTTCGATTCGGGTGTCCTTGCCATCCAGTTGGTAGGTCAGTGCGACGCCCGCCGGAGACTTTTCCACGCCCATGATGGCGGCGTTGGCGATGAAGCGTATGCCTTCATCGACCATGAGCTTGCACAAGATCGCGGTCAACTCGGGATCGTCCTTGGGCAGGATCCCGGACCGGTCCATGCACGTGACCTCGATCCCGAGCCCGCGATGGGCTTGGGCCATCTCGATGCCGATCGGCCCGCCGCCGACGACGATGAGTTTGCGCGGAAGCTGACTGCGCTCGAAGATCGTTTCGTTGGTGTCATAGGGCACGCGATCGAGCCCGGGGATGGGCGGGATTATCGGCGACGAGCCGGTCGCGACCACGAATCGCCGCGCGGTAATGCGGAAATCCCCCGCCTCGACCTCGCGCGGGCCTATGAAGCGCGCACCCGCCCGAATCACGGTCGCGCCCAGGCCCTCGAAACGCTCGGCCGAATCGTTGGGCGCGATCGCCGCGATGACGGAACGGACGTGCGCATAGACGCGGGCGCTGTCCGCGACCGGCGTTCCGCAATCGACGCCGAATTTCGGCGCCTTACGCGCGGTCATGGCCGCATGGGCGGCGGCCAAAAGCGATTTGGACGGGACGCAGCCGTAATTTAGGCAATCGCCCCCCATCCGCGCCCGCTCGATCAGGACCGTTTTGGCCCCCATCTGGGCCGCGGCGGCGGCCACCGACAGCCCGCCCGAGCCGGCGCCGATGATGCATATGTCGGCCGTGATTTGCCGCATCTTGTTCACCTCTTATTCTTAAATCAGAGCCTGCCGCGCCTAGGCCCCCTGGCGCCGCGCTTTCAGCTTCTTGTAGGCGACGGGCAGAAGTGAAAGCAGGCCGAGGCCGACGAGCGGCAGCAGAATCTCAGGCGACAGGATGATATTCAAATTCGGCATCTTTCCGGCATCGACCAAGGCCCCCAGTCCATTGCCGATGCTGGTGTAGACCGCCGATCCCGGCAATATACCGACCAGGGTGGTCCAGACATAGGTCCGGAACGACACGCCGAGAAGCGCCGGAACGAGATTGACGAGCCAGAAAGGAAATAGCGGCACCAGGCGAAGCAGCAGCAGATAGCTTGCCGCGTTTTCCCGGAAGCCCGCTTCCATTTTGCGGAGCGTCGGCCCGGCCCGCGCCCGGAAGACGTCGCCCAGCGCCGTGCGCGCGGCCAGAAATACGGCGATCGCGCCGAGCGTCGCACCGACGACGCTGTAAATAGAGCCGAGCACGGTGCCGAACAGGAACCCGCCCGCAAGCGTGAGTACGGTCGCCCCCGGCACCGAGATCGCGACCGCCACCGCATAGATCGCCACGAACGCGACGGGCGCCAGCGCGCCCGACCGCTGCACCCAGGCCAAAAGATCCATGCGATTTTCCGCCAGCATGGTGAGCGAAAGATAGCGATCCAGGTGCAGCGCGAAGAAAGCGGCGAGGCCGCCGACGAGAATCGCGAGCGGCACGAAGCGGCGGAGCATCGTGGCCGCGCCGGATTGCCCGTTCTTGACTTCCGTCACCGCAACCGGTCTCTGCAACGCCGCACGCACCCGTCATCTTCGATGCGGTTCATGCAAGACCCGGCGGGGCGACATGCAATCAACATCTGCGGTGTGTAACATGCGGAAACCCCTGCCACCATTCACCTTCGAGTGAGGCGGATCGAGCCCATACTCCTGCGCCCGCGAAGCCTTTCGCCGTAACCATTCGGGAGCCCGGGCCAGGGCCGGAAACCGCGCGGAATCGCTGGTCGGACATTGACTTCGCCGGGCCAAGCCCGTATACACCCGGCCTCGCCTTTTTTCAGCGCCCGCCGACGGAGTCCCACGTGAAACGCACCTATCAACCGAGCGTTCTGGTCCGCAAGCGCCGGCACGGTTTCCGCAAGCGCATGGAGAGCGTGGGTGGAAGGCGGGTGCTCGCGAACCGCCGCGCCAAGGGCCGCAAACGCCTGTCGGCCTAGCCGGGGTTCATGGCCGTGGACCTCGGGCGCCTCAGGTTGCGTTCCGAATTTTTGCGGGTCGCAGCGGCCTCGCGCAAATGCGTGAAGCCCGGCCTCATCCTGCAAGCGGCAAGCCGCGAATCTCACGATCAGAATCCCCGAAAGGATTTCGGCATGGCTCCGCGCCTCGGGTTCACGGTGACGCGAAAGGTCGGCAACGCGGTCGATCGCAATCGCGCGCGGCGCCGGTTGCGCGCCGCGGCAAGAGAAGTGTTCGCCGGTTTGGCGCTTCCCGGCCACGACTATGTGGTGATCGGAAGGCGCGAAACTTTGGCCCGCCCCTTTCCCGATCTGCTCGCGGATCTCGCCGACGCGCTGCGCAAGGTCGGAGACTCGAAGCGGGTTGCGGCCTCACGATGACGCGCGCCGCGATTTCGATTCCGGCGGCTTTGCTGCACGCGTTGATCCGCGTCTATCAGCTGGCGATTTCGCCGCTTTTGATTTCGAGCTGCCGCTTCGATCCCAGCTGCTCGGAATATGCAAGACAAGCGATCGCGCGGTTCGGCGCGGTGACCGGCTTGCGCCTGACCCTCACCCGGCTGCTGCGCTGCCATCCTTGGGGCGGGGCCGGATTCGATCCGGTCCCGGAACGAGTTTCGAATCCCCGGTGCCGCCATGGATAACCAGCGCAATGTGCTGCTGGCGGTCGCCCTGTCGATCGCGATCTTGATCACCTGGGAGCTTTTGGTCGAAAAGCCGCGGCTCGAACACGAACGCGCGGTGCAGGAGGCGGCCAAACAGGAACCGGGCCCGCCCTCCGGCCAGAACGCGCAAACGAGCGGCACCGCGGTGCCCGCGGCGGCGGCGCCGGCCGTTGAGGCGATGACACGCGAGCAAGTCGTGAGCCATGGCCAGCGCATCAAAATCGAAACCCCCCGCATCCACGGTTCGATCGCCCTTCAGGGCGGGCGCATCGACGATGTCGAGCTTGCCGATTACCGGGTTACCACCGATCCCGGCAGCCCGGAGATCGAACTTCTCTTGCCGGCCGGAACGCAGAATCCTTATTTCGCGGAATACGGTTGGGTGGCGGCGGGTGGTGGCGTCGCAGTTCCGGATGCCGGCACGCTGTGGCGCGCCGACCGCGACCGGCTTACGCCCGATCAGCCGGTGACGCTCTCCTGGGATAACGGCCAGGGCCTGACCTTTACGCGGACCATCGCGGTCGATGCCAATTACATGTTCACGGTGACGCAGAAGGTGGAAAACCACGGCGCGGCGGCGGCGGCGCTTTTGCCTTATGCCCTGGTTTCCCGCGCTGGCACGCCCAAGGTGCTGGGCTATTCCATTCTCCACGAGGGGCCGCTCGGCGTTTTGAACGGCGCGCTTCAAGAGGTGAAGTACAAAGATCTCAAAGAGAAGCGCAGCATCGAGGATTCGACCACGGGCGGGTGGATCGGCATCACCGATAAATATTGGCTGGCCGCCGTCATCCCCGACCCGGCAGCCGGCGTCAAGACGCGGTTCAGCTATACGGATGCCGGCGGTGCGGACAAATATCAGGTGGATTTCCTGGGCGCGGCGCAGACCGTATCGCCCGGCGTCAACGCCGAATCCACGAGCCGCCTGTTCGCCGGCGCCAAGGAAGTGCGGCTCCTCGACGCCTACAAGACGAATCTCAACATCGACCGGTTCGATCTCGCGGTCGATTTCGGGTGGTTCTATTTCCTGACCAAGCCGATCTTCTACATCCTCAATTTCTTCCACGGCTGGCTCGGCAATTTCGGATTGGCCATTCTGCTCCTGACCGTTCTCATCAAGATTCTGTTCTTCCCGCTCGCCAACAAGTCTTACCGCGCGATGAGCAAGATGAAGGCGTTGCAGCCCGAGATGGTGAAACTTCGCGAGCGCTTTCCGGACGACAAGGCGCGCCTCAACCAGGAGATGATGGAGCTTTACAAGCGCGAGAAGGTGAATCCGGCGGCGGGGTGCCTGCCGGTCATTGTCCAGATCCCGGTGTTCTTCGCGCTTTACAAGGTGCTGTTCGTCACCATCGAGATGCGCCAAGCGCCGTTCTATGGGTGGATCAAGGACTTGTCCGCGCCCGATCCGACCACGGTGTTCAACCTGTTCGGCCTGATCCCCTGGGACCCGTTGCAGCTTCCCGCGATCGGCGCGTTTCTAGCACTCGGCGCCTGGCCCCTCATCATGGGCGTGACGATGTTTTTACAGCAGAAGATAAATCCGCCGCCGCCGGACCCGATCCAAGCCAGGATCTTCGCCATCCTTCCGATCGTGTTCACGTTCTTGCTGGCACGGTTCCCGGCGGGCCTGGTGATCTATTGGGCGTGGAACAACGCGCTTTCGATCACCCAGCAATGGGTCATCATGCGCCGCGCCGCGCCGCCGAAGACGTAAACGCGGCATGGCGGGCGGGCGACGGAGCGTTCCCGGCGCCGCAGCCGCGGACCCCGAAAGAATCGAGCGCGGCCGCCGCCTGTTTGCCCAGGACTGCCGCTTCGTGACCGGAGCCGCGACGCTGGCCGGGATTCCCGAAGGCGACGTGCCCGAGGTCGCCTTTGCCGGGCGTTCCAACGTCGGGAAATCGTCGCTCCTGAATGCGCTGACCACCCGCCACGGTTTGGCCAAGGTGTCGCGCACGCCGGGGCGTACGCGCCAGATCAATTTCTTCGCCTTGGCCAACAAGTTGATGCTCGTCGATCTGCCGGGCTATGGCTATGCGAAAGCCGGCAAGAGCGAGATTGCGGCCTGGAACCGGCTGCTCGCGAATTATCTCAAGGGCCGGGCCCGGCTGCGCCGCGTCTGCCTCTTGATCGACGCGCGCCTGGGGCCGGCGGATTCCGACCGCCTGCTCATGAAGAAGCTGGATCATCTCGGCGTGTCGTATCAGGTGGTGTTGACCAAATCGGACAAGGTTACGGGGGCGGCGCTCGATTCGCTTCTGGTCCGCCTGGCCGAAGAGCTTGGCGGCTTTGCCGCCGCGCATCCCGAGGTCATCGTCACCAGCGCGCGGGAGCGCCGCGGCTTGAGCGAACTGCGCGCGGCGCTTGCGGATCTCGCCAACTGAGGCTGGCCCGCCTCCTTCGATTCCGCTAAAGTCCCGCGCCATGGCGCCCAAGAACGACAGCGACCGGGAAATCTACCTCGCCAAGGCCAAGACCTTGTCCGAGGCGCTGCCCTATATGCGCCGCTATTCGGGGCGCACCTTCGTCGTCAAATACGGCGGCCACGCCATGGGCGATGCGGAGTTGTCGCGGCTGTTCGCGCGCGACGTGGTGCTGTTGCAGCAGGTGGGAATCCAGCCCATCGTCGTGCACGGCGGGGGCCCGCAGATCGGCGCGATGCTGGAGCGCCTCAAGGTCAAGAGCTCTTTCGTCGATGGCTTGCGCGTCACCGACAAGGAAACCGTCGAGATTGTCGAGATGGTCCTTTCGGGCTCGATCAACAAGGAGATCGTGCGCGCGGTGTTCGAGGCCGGAGGCATCGCCATCGGTCTTTCGGGCAAGGACGGCGGGATGATCGAAGCACGCAAGCTGCGGCGCACGACCAAGGATCCCGATTCGAACATCGAGAAGGTTCTCGATCTCGGCTTCGTCGGTGAACCCGTATTGGTCCGGCGTCACATGCTGAACACGCTCGAGCGCGCCGGTATCATCCCGGTGATCGCGCCGCTGGGATTCGGCGCCGACGGCGAGACCTACAACATCAATGCCGACACCGCGGCGGGCGCGATCGCGGCCGCCGTGGAGGCGACGCGTCTCTTGCTGCTGACCGACGTGGTCGGCGTGCTGGATAAGGACAAGCGCCTGATTTCCGAGCTGACGGTGGACCGGGCGCGCGAGCTTATTGATGATGGAACGATCACGGGCGGAATGATCCCAAAAGTCGAAACCTGCCTCGAGGCGGTTCAATCGGGAGTCGAGGCCGCCGTCATCATCGACGGCCGGGTGCCGCACGCGCTGCTACTGGAAATTTTCACCGAGCACGGCGTCGGTACGCTGATTCACCGCGGGCGCTGACGAGGGCCTAGGCGCGAGAGCGCAGCGGCGGTTTCGCTTCGGCTTCGCCCGGGACCATGGTTCCGAAGAAATCGATCTGCCAATCCATCTCTTCCGGCGTGAGGGGATACTTTTCGCCGTCCGCCGGGTTGATCGCGGCATTGGGCGCGATATGGGCGTAACGGATCTGAAGCTGCGTGGCGAAGCGCATGGCGAAATTCGCCTTCCAGCATATCGCGACCACGCCGCGGGCGCTTTTCGATTCGGCGACTTTCTCGACCAGCGCCAAGGGGAGCCCCGACAGCACCGCCAACGCCGCGGCCACGAAGCGCCGGTCGCCCGCGGCAAGCGCCTCGGATACGGCGTCTTCCTTCAGCTTGCCCTGGGTATAGAGGCGGCGCGCGCGGGCAATCGCGGCTTCGGGCAGGGAATCGAAATTGCCTTCGCCCTTGCCATCGTCTTTGGCGCCGGTCTTGTCATCGGTCTTGCGGCTGTCCGAATCGCGGTCAAGGCGGTTAGAGAGCTCGGACTTCAGGACCGCCACGGTCGACGGATCGATGTCGCCGCGGGCGTGCATCACTTCGATCAGGGAATCGGCGACGAACCGCGCGATCTTGGTCACCGCCATCGACGACAACTTCGGACGGCGCGCCAAAGGCTCGTGCCAGGATTCGATTTCCGGCGCGCGATCGATGATTCTATCCAGAGCCTCTTCGCGAATCTGGGCGCTGGGGTTGGCGAGCAGCGTGCCGATGGCCTCCACATCGTCGGTATCGATGATGGCATCGGTCACCTTTTCCCCGACATTGGCGCGGCGCGAGATTTCGGCAACCGGACCCGCAATCGGGCAGGTTCGGATGATCTCGATCAAGTCCTCGTCGGTGAGCACCGGCGAAGACCGCAGCACCGGTCCCGCGACATCGATGTCGGTGTCGCGCGCCAGCTTGCCGATGATCTCATGCGGCGCGTTGGACATGTCCTTCAAGGTTTCGGCGAGTATCCGGCGCACCCGCGGCAGCTGATCTCGCGCCAGGATTTCCAGAATCTGGTACGTCATGCGTCGGACTTGCTCTTGCTCGTCGGCGGAAAGCCCAGGGGCGAGTTGGGCGATCTTTCCCGCCACATCGCTGCGAACGACATCATCGCCGTCGCGAGCCAGAATCAAGTCGGCGTGGCGCGGCGAGCTGGCATTTGACGCGATCTTGCGGCGGACCTCGGGCGCCGGATCTTCGGCGAGGTAGTACAGGATTTCCGGGCGTACGTCCTCGCGACCGGCAAGCTTTGCCCGCACCGTCATGTCGGCGTCGCGGGCGAGCTGCTTTTCCTCGTCATAGGAGAGCGGTTTGCGCGGGAGCTTGAACGCGCTGGCGATCCGATTGAGCGCCGCTTTCATCGCGCGCCCCCCTGGGCCAAGGCTTTTTCGGCGATCGCCGAGCCGTTCTTCCCCGACTTCTTCACCGAATACATGGCCTCGTCGGCGCGCGCCATGAGCTGGTCGAGCCGTTCGCCCGCCTGCGGCTCGAAGACCGCGATCCCGATCGAGAAACCTATCGGGTGCGCGGCATCGCCCGAGTATCGCGCAAGCGCTACGGCCGCCGCCCGCAGCGCCGCCGCCTTGGCGGTGGCGCGCTTTTCGTCGGCATCCTCGATCCAGAAGGCGAACTCGTCGCCCCCAAACCGGGCCGCTAAATCCGTCTCGCCGGCGTGGCTACGCAGAATGTCCGCAACCGCGATCAGCGCGCGGTCGCCCTGCTGGTGGCCGAGGTTGTCGTTGACGTATTTGAAATTGTCGAGATCGATATACCCCAGGGCGCCCGCGTGGCCGCCGCGCTCGGCCCCGATCAACCGCCGGCTCACCTCTTCAATGAAGACGCGCCGGTTGAGAAGGCCGGTCAGGGTATCGGTGCGGCTCAATCGCTCCAGCTCTTCATGGTTGGCGAGCTGTTCCAGGGCGATGCCGATCTGGTTCGCGACCTCGCCCAACAGGCCCAGATCGTCCTTGTCGAATTCGCTGTCGCCTTGCTCGCGCCACAACGAAATCGCGCCGTTCACCGCGTGGCGGTAGCGCGTGGCGATCGCGAGAACCAGCCGGCCGTCGGAATTGGCGTGGCAACGCTCATTGCCGTGGCCCAGCGCCGAAAGCGGGGCCTCGGGCGTTGCCGGCACGGTGCCGAATTCAGCCGCGAGGACAAAGCCGCCTTCAAAGCGCGCCCGGTAGATGCGGCAGCCTCCGGCCGCGAAGGCCTTGGCGATCGCCGCGGCCGCCGCGTTCATCATGTTCTGGGGCACGATTTCGTCGCGGATCTGGCGCACGATGTAGGCCAGAAGCTGCTCGCGGGCCCGAGCCCGAGCCAAAGCCGCATCGCGTTCGCGCGCCTCGGTCACGTCGCGGGCCACGCCGCGCGCGCCGCGCCAGTCGCCGGTCTCGGCCGTCACGGGCACGCAGGAGACGAGCAGACACGAGAGCTTGCCGTCGGCACGCCTCGCCCAGACGGTCGCGTCTTCGCGCGGTGCGCGGGCGAAAAACGGCAGCGCCGCCTCGTCGGTCGGGTGGATGATGAAAAGCGCGCGGGGATCGTGGCCCACGAGCTGATTGGCGCGGTAGCCGAGCGCGCCGCGGGGCGACACGAACACGAGCTTGCCCTCCGCATCCGTCTCCCAGGCGAAATCGCTCGAAATCTCGACCAGATCCTTATAGCGCTGCCGCGATTCGGTGAGTGCCGCGCGCAGATTGCGCATCAAGGTCATGTCGCGGCCGAACAGCAGGGCGGATTTGGCCCCGTCCGGCCCCGGGTCCACCGGCACCACGGTGACCGCAATCGAACCTTGGGTCTGCGCCACGGTGACGGTTGCGGCCGTCACCGTGCCTTGCGCCAACGCCTCGTGCAGCGCCTGGGACAATTTGGTGCCCGGGCCTTGGGCGAGGTCGGGCAAAATCTCGCCCGCCTTGTCGTTGGCGGCCAGGACCCGCCCGGTGGCATCGACACAGGCGGCCGGACCCGGAAAACGGGCGAACGGCCCGCCCGATTCGAACAGACGCGCCACCTCGTGAACCATATCGCGGCCGCGGCCGAACCGATGCAGAATCTTGGCGCCGGGAAAATGCATCACCGCGCCCGCCTTGCCAGGGCGGGCCTCGCCGGCGTTCCCATCGAGCGGCGCATATCGAACGACGTGATGTCGAGCGACGGCCGTCCGAAGAAATAGCCCTGGCCATATTTGACACCGCAGTTCCGCACCAGATCGATGGTCTTTTCCTGTTCGATCATCTCGGCGATGGTGTCGATTCCGAGATCGCTGCACAGCCCCGCGATCGCCTTCAGGAAAAAGCGACTCTTGGGCTCCGCCAGCGCGTCGCGAACGTAGCTGCCGTCGATCTTCACCATGTCGATTTCGAGCGCCCGCAAGTAATGGAACGCCGATTCGCCCGCGCCGAAATCATCGAGGCACACGCGGAATCCGCCGTTGCGCAGGCTTTGGATGATGGCATTGGTCTGGATCAGGTTCGCGATATTCGCGGATTCCGTAATCTCGAACAAAAGCTTGCCGGCAAGCCACGCGTTCTGCTTGAGGAGGGCCAGGAGCTCGGCAACGAATTCGATCGAGGCAAAGGAACGCCCCGAGATGTTGACCGCAACGGCGTAATCCTGGCGCGCCTCGGTGGCCCTCTCGAGCCAGGAAATCACGCGGCGGCACATGGCCATATCGAAGTCGCGCACCATGCCGACCTCTTCGGCAAAATGCACGAATTGGAACGGCGAGACCTCCTTGTCGTTGGTGAAGCGCACCAGCGCTTCGAAATGATGAATCTCGCGGGTGGCGAGCTCGATGATGGGCTGGAAGGCGATGTCGAAAGCGCGCGCGTTAATGACCGAGCGTGTGGTGCCGATCCTTTTTGCCGTTTCTTCCATCTGCTGCGAGAGCGCCTGGGACAGGGCCTCGATGGTGATGTCCTCGCCCTCCATCTTCTCGAAGCTCTTGACGGCGTGAACGAAGGCGCGCGCGGCATCCGCCCCGTCCAGTCCCCGGCGGCCCATATCCACGGCGGCGGTCGTTACCTCGACGCCGTGCCCTTCGGGGTCCGCGTCCGTCGCCAGTTTGTCGATCCGGGTTTCAAGCAGCTTGACGTCGAGCTTCGATTCGTGGAGCAGGCCGTAGAACTCGCCGCCCAGGTTTCCGGCGGCGTCGCCGCCGAGAGCGTTCTCGCGCAGCATGCTGCCGAGAGTCCACATGAGTTCGCCGCGCGATTCCGCATCGAGCCGCTCGCGCAGCTCGGTCAGGCCGTTGAGGCCGACCACCGTGAAAATCGTGGCCTCGCCGCGGCTGGCCGCCTCGCGCAGCCGCACCGCGCCGGTTTCGGAGAAGCCGGCGGCGTCCGGCAGGCCGGATTCGGGATCCGCCGCGGCTTCGAGCGGGGGCGCCGCGCGCGTCCCTTCCATCCGCAGCGACAGGAAATAGTGGCCGCCGAGATCCGGCAAATAATAGCCGGTGAGGGTGAGGGAAAAGACCTGTCCCGACGGGCCCAGCACGTGGACGCCGGTCTGCTCGATGCGCAAGCCTTTAGCCGCGGTTTCGAGAACGCCGCGGAGCAAATCTTGATCGGTGGGCACCACCAGATCGAACAGGGAAGCACCAATCAGCGAGGCCGGCGCACGACCGGTAAGGGCCATGGTGGCGCCGCCGGCATAAGTCACGACGTAGCGCGCATCGATCTCCAGCAGGATGTCGGCGCTGCAGAACGCGAAGGCGACAAAACGATCCCGCTCCGCGCGCATGCCGTGCGGCGGCGCGCGGCCCGAAGGCCGTTGGTCGTGATGATCGCTCATCGCGGAATTAATCCCTTCGCGCGAGCAGGATTCCGCGGACCTGGGCCAACCCCCGCGCCCGGCCGGACTCCCGTGTGCATCAGGATATAGACCACAGCTTAACGAAAGTTTGCCCCGGTGCCCGGCTTGGGATCGGTTGCAAGAAAAAGAGCGCCGGCCCACACTGGCCGCCATGAGGAAATCCGCGGCCGACAGGGCGTCGAAACTAAATCTTAACCATATCGAAACCTGGGTTTTCGACCTCGACAACACGCTCTATCCCGCTTCCAGCAATTTGTTTTCGGCGATCGACCGCCGCATGGGCGAGTTCATCGCGGCGAAACTTCTGGTGGACGGGGCCGAGGCGCACCGCATTCAGAAGGACTATTTCCGCGATTACGGCACGACTCTGCGCGGGCTCATGGTCAATCACGGAGTCGATCCCGAGGCGTTTCTCGAATACGTCCACGCCATCGACATGAGCGTTCTGGAGCCGGACCCGGCGCTTGGCGCGGCGCTGAGGCACCTCGAAGGCAGGAAGATCGTGTTCACCAACGGCTCGACCGAGCACGCCGTCAAGGTGATGGACCGGCTGGGCGTAACCCCTCATTTCGACGGCGTTTTCGACATCGCCGCCGCGGGCTATCGCTCGAAACCCGACCCCGCCGCCTATGTGGCGCTGGTGCGCCGTCACCGCCTGACCCCCGCGGCAACCGCCCTGTTCGAGGATTTATCGCGAAACCTCGCCCCCGCAGCCGAACTCGGCATGACGACGGTTTGGGTCCGAAATGCGACGGCTTGGGCCGATTCCTTCGTCAATCCGGAGGAGACGCCGGATTTCGTCCATCATGAGACCGACGATCTCGTGGCCTGGCTCGAAGCGGCCTCCGCCGACCGGCCCCGTGATCGGCGGCGTTGACAGCCAAGGCTTACCTCCCGCATTTTCGTGCCTCCTTCATAAAGGTCCTCTCGAAGCCTTAGCCTCATGAGCAACCCGCAGCTGCAAACGGCCCTCGAGGCCGCTTGGGAAAAACGCGACGAGATCAGCATCCACACCCGCGGCGAGATCCGCGAGGCGGTGGATGAAACGCTCGAGCTTTTGGATTCGGGCCAGGTCCGGGTGGCCGAGAAGACGGACGGCGCGTGGACGGTGCACCCGTGGGTGAAGAAGGCGATCTTGTTGTCCTTCCAGCTTCGCGACACGGTGGTGATGCTGGGCGGCGCCCGCGACACCGCATCCGGCGAGGCGTCATGGTTCGACAAGATCCCGCCCAAATTCGCGGGCTGGAACGAAGACCGGTTCCGCACCGCCGGATTTCGCGCGGTTCCGGGCTGCGTCGTGCGCTATGGCGCCTATATCGCGCCCAAGGTCGTGCTCATGCCCTGTTTCGTGAACATTGGCGCGCGGGTGGAATCGGGCAGCATGATCGACACCTGGGCGACGGTGGGCTCTTGCGCCCAGATCGGGCGCAACGTCCACCTCTCGGGGGGGGCCGGAATCGGCGGCGTGCTGGAGCCGGTTCAGGCGAACCCGGTCATCATCGAGGACGACTGCTTCATCGGCGCCCGGGCCGAGGTGGCGGAAGGCGTCGTGGTCGAGCAAGGCGCGGTGCTCGCCATGGGCGTTTATCTCGGGGCAAGCACCAAGATCGTGGACCGCGCGACCGGGGTGATCCACCTGGGCCGGGTGCCGGCATATTCGGTCGTGGTGCCGGGGGCTCTTCCCGGGCCCGCCCTTCCGGACGGCAGCCCGGGGCCCGCGCTTTACTGCGCCGTGATCGTGAAGAAAGTCGATGAAAAGACCCGCGCCAAGACCTCGATCAACGAGTTGCTCCGCACGTGACTTTCGCCCGCGCCGCAGCAGAGCCCCTCGAACTCGCACAGGCTTTGATCCGTTGCCAGAGCGTGACGCCCCATGACGCCGGTGCGCTCGAGGTCTTGGAAGTGGTGCTCGAAGGATTCGGATTCGACTGTCACCGGCTGATCTTCTCCCAATCCGACACGCCGGACGTCGCCAATCTCTATGCGCGCTGGGGGAGGGCCCAGCCCAATTTTTGCTTTGCCGGGCACACCGACGTGGTGCCGGCGGGCGGGCGCCGCGCTTGGAGCGTGGACCCCTTTGGCGGCGAGGTGTCGGCGGGTAAACTCTACGGCCGGGGTGCCGCCGACATGAAGGGCGCGATCGCCTGTTTCGTCGCCGCCTCAACGCGGTTTCTCGCCGCTCACGGCAAGGACCTGCAAGGCTCGATCAGCCTCTTGATTACCGGCGACGAGGAAGGCCCGGCGGTCAACGGCACCGCCAAGGTTCTGCGCTGGATGGCCGAGCAGGGCGAAAAGATCGACGTCTGCCTGGTGGGTGAACCTACGAGCGCAAAACGGCTCGGCGATACCGTGAAGATCGGCCGGCGCGGAAGCCTGACCGCCTATCTCACCGTGCACGGCGTCCAGGGCCACACCGCCTATCCGCATCTGGCCGACAACCCGATCCCGAAGCTGATGCGGATGTTGGACGCGATCACGGCGGAGCCGCTTGATTCCGGCACTCCGCATTTCCAGCCCTCGGCCCTTGCCATCACCACGGTGGACGTCGACAACCCGGCCGCGAACGTGATTCCGGCCGCGGCCCGTGCGACCTTGAACATCCGCTTCAACGATCTTCTGACCGGCGAAAGCCTGACCCGGCGATTGGAAGCGTGTTGCAACAAGGTCCGCGATGAGATGGGCGGCGATTACAGCCTTTCGGTCGAGGTCTCGGGCGAGGCCTTCCTGTGCAAGCCGGGTCCGTTTACCGACCTCATCGCCGCCGCGATCGAAGCCCGGCTCGGCATCAAGCCCGAATTCAACACGGCGGGCGGAACCTCCGACGCGCGGTTCATCCATCGTGTTTGCCCCGTCGCCGAGTTCGGTCTGCCGGGCCTCACCATGCACAAGGCGGACGAATACGTGGAATTGGCCGATCTCGATGTGCTTACCGCCGTTTACGGCGACGTGCTCGAGCGCTATTTCCGGCGCGGTCCGGTGGCGCTGGCCCGATGATCGGCGCGCGCGAGCTCACTTCTTCTCTGTACGGGGCGTTCCGGCTCGCATCGTTCCACGAAGACGGCCTCGCTTTTTTCAATCCGACGCCGGAAGGTTTTTGGCGCTCGTTCTTCGCGGCCGCTCTGGTTGCGCCCGGCTATCTGGCGCTGACGATGATCGAGCCCGGAAGTGCCGGCGAAACGGTCAATCCTTTCCACGATGCGCTGGTCGACGGGCTGGCCTATGCAATCGGCTGGGTCGCGTTCCCGCTCGCCATGGTTCCGGTGGCCCGGCTTCTTGCGCGCGAAGAGCGCTATGTCCCGTTCATCGTCGCCTACAACTGGGCGGCGGTTCCGCAGATGATGCTGTTCGTGGGAGCGGCGATCGTGACCCAGGGTCTTGCGCTGGGGTCTTTGGGCGCCGGTCTGATCGGCCTCGCGGCCGCGGGCGCGATCCTCACCTATTACTGGTTCATTGCCCGGACGGCGCTTAATATTCCGGGACAGGCCGCGGCCGGGGTGGTAGCACTCGACGTCACCATCACCATCGTCATCAGCGCGCTTGCGACCCTTCTTACCGGCGTGGCCGCGGGCTAATACACGACTTCGGTCAGATAGAGCCCCTCGGCGGGCGCGGTTGGACCGCCCTTGGCGCGGTTGCGGGCGGCAAGTGCCGCCGCCACGTCCGCCTTATCCCATTTGCCTTCGCCGACCAGGGCCAACGTGCCCACCATATTGCGCACTTGATGGTGCAGAAAGGAGCGCGCCCGAGCCGTGATGCGGATCTCGTCGCCCGCGCGTTCCACCGCCAGCAGATCCAGGGTTTTGACCGGCGATTTCGCCTGGCACAGGCTGGCGCGAAAGGTCGTGAAATCGTGGCGCCCGACCAGGGCCTGGGCGGCGCGGTGCATGGCAACGGCATCGAGCGGTGTTAAGACCGGCCAAGCCCGTCCCGCATCGAGCGCCAGCGGCGCGCGGCGGTTGACGATGCGATAGAGATAGCAGCGCCCTTTGGCGCTCACCCTCGCATTGAAAGATTCCGGCACGGCTGCGGCCGCGAGCACCGCCACCGCCGCCGGTCTCAAATGGAAGTTCAGGGCATCGCGGATCGTGCCGGGCTTGGCCGCACGCGTCAGGTCGAAATGGGCGACCTGGCCCAGGGCATGGACGCCGGCATCGGTGCGCCCCGCCCCGAACACGCGGGGCTTCTCGCCGCAGAAGCGGAAGATCGCTTCCTCGACCGCCTCCTGCACCGAGAATCCATTTTTTTGGTGCTGCCAGCCGACGAAGCCGCGGCCGTCGTATTCGAGCGTGATGCGGTAGCGCGGCATCTTTAGGGCTTGGCCTAGTCCGGGCTTTTCAGCACGGTGCCGGCGGGAATCTTCCGCCCGCGCAGAAAATCATCTACCGGCATCGCTTTGCTCCCGGCGCGCTGCACGGTGATGGGGCGGAGCGCCCCCCGCCCGCAGGCGATCAAGAGGCGGCCGTCGAGCACGGTTCCGGGCGGAGCCTTGTGGCTGTCCCCTTTCGCGTCCGCCGCGAGCACGCGGACGCGCTCGCTTTCGAATTCGAACCAGGTTCCGGGATCGGGCGAAAAGGCGCGAATCTTGCGTTCCAGAGCCACGGCGCCGCCCCGGAAATCGAGCCGTTCTTCTGGGGCCGCAATTTTTGCCGCATAGGTGACGCCGCTTGAAGGTTGCGGGCGCGGGATCAAGGTCCCGTCGTTCAATCCCGCGAGTGCCTCGAGCACGAGCCTTGCCCCGATTTGCGCCAGCGTTCCGGTCAATTCGCCCGCGGTCGTTTTGGGCCCGATTGGGGTGTGTTCTTGTAACAGGACCCCGCCGGTATCGAGCCCTTCGTCCATGGCCATGATGGTGACGCCGGTCTCGGCGTCTCCCACCTCGATCGCGCGCGCGATGGGCGCCGCCCCCCGCCAGCGCGGCAACAGCGAGGCATGGATGTTGAGGCAGCCGAGCCGGGGCACCTCGAGGATCGCACGCGGCAAGATCGACCCATACGCGGCGACCACCGCGGCGTCACAGCCGAGCGCCGCGAATTCGTTTTGCACCTCCGCGCTCTTTAGGCTTGCGGGCGCGCGCACATCGATCCCATGGCGGCGCGCCGCATCCTCGACCGCGGTGGTGCGCGTTCCGCCACCGCGTCCGGCTTTGCGCGGCGGCTGGCAATAGACCGAAGCTAATTGATGCCCCGCGGCGATGAGGGATTCGAGCGCCGGCACCGCGAAGGCGGGCGTGCCCATGAAGACGAGGCGAAGCGCCATCGCCTTAGGCTTGAGCGGAAGCGGCCAGTTTGCGCGCCTTGACGAGCTTGCGCAGGATCATGCTGCGCTTGAGCGTTGACAAACGGTCGATGAAAAGCACGCCGTTCAGATGGTCGATCTCGTGCTGGAGGCAGGTTGCGAGATACCCTTCCGCATCCATCTCGCGGATCTCGTTTTGGTAGTCGAGGTAGTGGATCTTGACCGCCTTGGGGCGCGAGACCTCGGAATACTGATCGGGCACGGACAGACACCCTTCCTCGCACAACATTTCTTCTTGCGAGCGCCAGATGACCTCGGGATTCGCAAGCCGCAGCGGGTGCGGCGGTTCGCCCTGGCGCGCGAGATCGACGACAATCACCCGTTTGGCCACGCCGACCTGGGGTGCCGCCAAGCCGATGCCCTGGGAGGCGTACATGGTCTCCAGCATGTCGTCCATGAGACGGCGGATGGAATCGTCCACCTTTTCCACCGGCTTGCTGATTAACTTGAGCCGCGGATCGGGGGCGGTAAGCACTTGAAGAACGGCCATCTTGCGCCTGATTCGCTTTCTTTTCCTTCTAGTTAGGCGAGGCGGCCCGCGCCGTCAAGCGCGCCTCCGTGGCGGGTAACCGCCATGCTAGCATCCCGCCGCAAGATCTTGGGAGCGGGTGCGTGGATCAAGGCCTCATCATCGTCATCGCGGTTGCCGCGGTTCTGGTTGCGACGGTGGTCTTGATCGTGGCACAGGCGAAGCTAGCGGCCCGCCTGTCCCAAATCGCGGAAGCGCAAGCCGCGGCCGAATCCCGGATCGGCGAACGCCTTCAGACCCAAGAGCGGGCGCTCGCCCGCGGCGTCGAGGAGCGGCTCTCCGACCTCGGCCGGCGCGTCGGCGAAAGCCTCGAGCGGTCTTCCCATCTGGCCCAGACCTCCATGACCGAACTCAAGGAGCGGCTTGCCGTCATCGATGCCGCCCAGAAGAACATCACCGAGCTTTCCACCCAGGTGGTCGGACTCCAGGATATTCTGGCCAATAAACAGGCCCGCGGCGCCTTCGGCGAGATCCAGCTCAAGGACCTGATTTCGAACGTGCTGCCGCCGGCCGCCTACGAATTCCAGGCCCAGCTTTCGAACGGCACGCGCGCGGATTGCCTGCTTAGGCTGCCCAATCCGCCCGGCAGCATCGTGGTCGATTCGAAATTCCCGCTCGAAGGCTATCGGGCGCTGCGCGAAGCGAAGGACGACGCGGGGCGCGGCGAGGCGGCCAAGCGCTTCGGGACGGACATCATGAATCACGTCCGGGCGATCGCGGAAAAATACATCATCGCCGGCGAGACCGCGGACTGCGCCCTCATGTTCCTGCCGAGCGAAGCGGTTTATGCCGAGCTCCATGCCAATTTTCTCGATCTCGTCGAGAAAGCGCACCGGGCGCGGGTCTATACGGTGTCTCCGACGACACTCTGGGCCATGCTTAATACCATACGTGCGGTGATGAAGGACGTGCGCATGCGCGAACAAGCGGGCTTGATCCAACAAGAAGTGATCAAGATGTTGGACGATGTTCTGCGGCTCGATGAGCGCGTCGGGAAACTTCAACAGCATTTCGACGCCGCGGTCGACGACATGCGCCAAATTCGCATCTCGACCCAGAAGATCGGAGCCAAGGGCGAGCGCATCCGCGAGGTCGAGATCGAAGCGGAGCCCGCGCCCGCCCTGGAGCCGCCCGCCCTGGAGCCGCCCGCGATCGGCCGCATCGAGGGGACATTAAAAATTTAGGCTCGGAAAAATTTAGGCTCGGAAAAATCTAGGCCGGGGAAAATCTAGGCCGGGCGGCGCGCTTTCAATGCGGCGCTGAGCGTTCCCTGATCGAGATAATCCAGCTCGCCGCCCATGGGCAAGCCGTGAGCGAGCTTGGTGACCGCGATCTTCAGTGGCGTCAATCTTTCGGCGACGTAGTGGCCGGTGGTTTGGCCGTCCACCGTGGCATTGAGCGCCAGGATCACCTCCTGGATGCCGCCCGCCTCTACCCGCGAGGCGAGCTTTGCAATCGTCAGATCCTCAGGGCCGACGCCGTCGAGCGCCGAAAGCGTTCCGCCGAGAACGTGATATAGCCCCTTAAACGCGCCCGAGCGCTCCACCGCCCACAAATCCCCGACTTCCTCGACAACGCAAACGATGCTTCGCTCGCGCCTCGGATCGGTGCAGATCGCGCAGGGATCGATGGTGTCGAGATTGCCGCAAATGCCGCACGCGCGCATGTTTTGGCTCGCGTCCTTGAGCGCTACAGCCAACGGCTCCAACAGCTGTTCCTTGCGTTTGATCAGGTGAAGTGCTGCGCGGCGCGCCGAGCGGGGTCCCAAACCCGGAAGCTTCGCCAACAACTCGATCAGCCGCTCGATCTCGGACCCGGCCATGGGACTAGGCGAGAGGCAAAGCTCAGAACGGAAGCTTCATGCCGGGCGGAAGCGTAAGTCCGCCCGCGAGTTTCGCCATTTCCTCGGCGTGCCGCGCGTCCACCTTGGCGCGGGCGTCGTTGACCGCGGCGACGATCAGATCTTCGAGAACCTCCTTCTCGCCGGGATCCACGATTTTGGGATCGAGCGCAATGCGGCGCGCCGTCCCCTTGCCGGTCAAGGTCACGCGCACCATGCCGCCGCCGGAAATTCCCGTCACCTCTTCCGATTCCAGGCGCTGCTGCGTCTCGCTCAATCTGGCCTGCAATTCTTGCGCCTGTTTCATCATCTGGCCGATATTATTCATCGGACCGGATCCTCGTCCGGCTTGTCGCGCTCGCGCACGCGTTCGATGGTGCTGCCCGGAAAAGCTTCGAGTACGGCGCGCACCAACGGATCGGCGGCCGCCTCGGCGCGCACCCGGGAATCCTTTGCGTCCGCCTGCTTCTTCAAGCTCGGCGCGCCTTCCTCCTTCGACACGGTGACGATCCACCGCCGCCCGGTCCAGCGGCCCAAGAGCTCGCCCATGCGGTTCGCGAGATTGGCGGGCGCATGGGGGCCGGGGCGGATTTCGATCTTGCCCGACTCGAAGTGAACCAGATGGACGTCGGTCACGAGATGGGCGTGGAGGACGGCTTCTCGCTTGGCATCGAACAATGCCACCGCCGCCTCGAAGCTTTCGAGGGGTACGGCGGCTTCCGCCGTTTCCGCGGCCGAATCGGGCTGGCGGGCGGGTCGCGCTAACGCCGCTCCCATCCCGGCTGCGGCGCGGGGGCGGCCGTCGTCGTGGGTTTCGGGCGCGTAAGAGTCGGAGTCGAAGGATTGCGGCCGGCGCGGCGGGCCGGAATTCGCGGGCTGGCGGATCTGGCTCCGCGTCCCGCCGTGCCCCGGCGCCTGCCCCTCGGACTCCCCGGACAATTTCCGCACCAGCTCCGCCGGATTGGGAAGCTCCGCCGCATAAGCCAGACGCACCAAGATCATTTCGGCGGCGGGAAGAGCGGCCGGCGCCAAGTGAACCTCGGTCAATCCCTTGAGCAGCATCTGCCAGGCCCGCGCCAGGCTCGCGATCGAGAGTTTTTGCGCCATCTCTTCGCCGTGCTTGCGTTCGGCCGCGGGAATCTCGAGGGCGTTCGGAGCATCCGGCACGAGCTTGAGGCGGGTCAGCCAATGGCAAATGTCGAGCAGATCCGAGATCACGACCGCGGGATCGGCGCCGTTCGTATAAAGCTCCGACAAGGTGGCGAGCGCGGGCGCAATTTCACCCGCCATCACCGTGTCGAAGAGGCCGATGACCTGTCCGCGGTCGGCAAGCCCCAGCATTTCGCGCACTTGCGAATCTTCGATGGGATTTCCGGGGGCTTCCGGCCCGCGCGCGATCGCCGTATCCAACAGCGAAAGGGCGTCGCGCACCGATCCGTCCGCCGCGCGCGCGATGAGCCGGAGAGCGTCGGGCGCGATCTTGACCCCTTCATCGGCCGCTATTCGCGCCAGGTGCCGGACCAGCGTTTCGAGCTCGACGCGCTTCAAATCGAAGCGCTGGCAGCGCGAGAGTACCGTCACCGGCACGCGCCGCACCTCGGTGGTGGCGAAGATGAATTTCACGTGCTCCGGCGGCTCTTCGAGCGTTTTCAGAAGCGCGTTGAACGCCTGTTTCGAGAGCATGTGAACTTCGTCGATGATATAGATCTTGTAGCGGGCCGAGACCGGGCGGTAGCGCACGCCTTCGATCAGCTCGCGGATGTCGTCCACCCCGGTGCGGCTTGCCGCGTCCATCTCGATCACGTCGACATGGCGGTCTTCCGAGATCGCCCGGCAGTGTTCGCAAATCCCGCAGGGCTCCGCGGTCGGGCCGCCGGTCCCATCCGGGCCCACGCAATTCAAGGCGCGGGCAATGATCCGCGCGGTCGTGGTCTTCCCGACCCCGCGCACGCCGGTGAGAATAAAGGCCTGGGCGAGCCGCCCGGTCGCGATCGCGTTTTTGAGCGTGCGCACCATCGCGTCCTGGCCGATGAGGCCAGAAAAGCTCGTGGGGCGGTGCTTGCGCGCCAGAACGAGGTAGTTTGTCTCGGGCTCCGTCATGATCCCAGGAGAACATCCGCGCCGAAAGCGGCGGAAAGCGGCAAAGGTGGGAGGCTGGTCAAAGCGACCCGGGCCCGATCTCGTTACGGCTGCTTCCTTCCGGACCTGACCGGGTTGGCGAGCGGTCCGTCCGCCGCCAACCTCCCGCGCCGACTATAACAGGTTGGGGTGGCTGAGTCGCGGCAGAGCTTCGGCCCGCGAACATGCGCCGGCTATTTCCCGCGTTTCTTGCGCCCGCGGTAACGGAACGGATCGGCATGGTAAACGCCCAGAATCTTGACTTCGCGGGAGAAGAATTCCAGCTCCTCGAAGGCGAGCTTGAGATTTTTTTCCACAGGATGGCCTTCGACGTCGGCATAGAACTGGGCCGAGGTGAAGTTGCCGCCGATCATGTAGGACTCCAGCTTGCTCATGTTGACGCCGTTGGTGGCAAAGCCGCCCAGCGCCTTGTAGATCGCGGCCGGCACGTTGCGCACGCGGAACACGAAGCTCGTCATCACCCGGCCCTTGGCCGGGTCGGGATTGGCCGGCGCCCGGGCCAAGATCAGGAACCGCGTGGTGTTGTGCTGGGCGTCCTCGATCCCCGATTTGAGGGATTTGAGCCCATAGATCTTGCCCGCCAAAGCGGAAGCGATCGCGGCCGCGCTGCGGTTTCCCCTGCCCGCCACCTCGGCCGCGGCGCCTGCGGTATCGGCGTGAACGATGGGGGTCAGCTTGTGGCGCCGGATGAAGTTGCGGCATTGGGAGAGCGCATGGACGTGGCTGTGCACGGTCTTGATTTGCCGGAGGCTGGCGCCCCGCAGCGCCAAGAGATGATGGGTCACCCGCTGGAAACGCTCGGCTACGATGTGGAGCCCGGTATTGGGCAAGAGCTGGTGGATCTCGGCGACCCGGCCGGCTACCGAATTTTCGACCGGAATCATGGCGTAGCGCGCCTTGCCCGACAAGACCGCCGCGAATGCGTCTTCGAAGGAATCGCAAGGCAGCGTCTTCAACTGGGGATAGGCGATGCGGCAGGCGAGATCGGAGTAGGCGCCGGCTTCGCCCTGGAAGGCAATGGTGCCGCGGGTTGGTTTACGCGCGCGCGTCTTTCGCTTGGGCATGAGCCGTCGTCGCTACCGCCCGCAGCGCCGGGCGCGGGATTGGCCAAGCCGCGCGGGGGGTCACAAAAGCGGGCGGAGTATCGGGCCGCGGACCGCGCCCGTCAACGCGGCGCGCAAGGGCCGCAAGCCCCGGAAGGCGCGTCCAAATGCGCATTGCGCGCCTTGGGGCGGTCGGGCAAACTTCGCAAAGAGTTACCGCTGGCACCGCTTTCGGCGGCGCGGGACCCAAGGGGGATGCGGCGCCCAGCCGCATGGGAAAAGGGAGGGGTAAGCCATGAGTCAAGTGGAGGTCACCAAAGTCGCGGGTGCGATTCTTTTCGCCGCCCTCGTCGTCATGGTGATCCGGGTTTTAAGCAACCATCTGTTCGGCGCCGAAGGCGAAGGACAGATGGAGCAGGCGGCGGCGACCGCGCCCGCCAAGCCTGGGGAAGCGATGCCGGCAGAAGCCAAGACCGAGTCGAAGCCAGCGGCGGCTGCGCCTGCGGCCGCACCGGCACCTGCCGCCGCACCTGCCCAACAAGCTGCGGCTTCGGGCGGCGGCGATGCCGACGCCGGGGCGGCGGTGTTCAAGGGCCATCTTTGCTTCGCCTGCCACAGCTTCGAGGCGGGCCATAACGGCGTCGGCCCGAGCCTGGCCGGCGTGTTCGGGCGCAAGGCCGCACAGGCGCCGGGCTACGCCTATTCCGACGGACTCAAAAACTCCGGCATCGTGTGGAACGAAGAGACCATCGGCAAATGGGTCGAGGGGCCCCAGGCGGTGGTTCCGGATGCCAAGATGGTGCTGGCGAAACTCGTGACGGACGCGAAAGAACGGGCCGACCTGATCGCTTATATCAAGCGGGAATCATCGAAGTAATCGGCGAGGTCGGCGCGGCGCAACCAGCCGAGGGCGGGAGATGACGGATCCAAAGTTTCCCTGGGCGCTCGCGGCAAACATCGGCATCGGACGCAAGAACGAGCGTCGGCTTACCGGGCGTGCCCTTCTTTACTGGTGGACGCTCAAAGGCGAGGCCGCATTCCCGCGCCACTCGGCGCTGCCCCTCGACAGCCAAGAGGTCAAGAAGGGCGAAGGCCTGTGGCCCAACATCTTCACCGTCGCCCTGCCGCAAAACACGGACGACAGCAGCTTCGTCTATTGCGGATCGGCGCTCACCGAAGTAACCGGAGTCGATTGCACCGGACGGCGCGCGGCCCAGTGCTTGCCTAGCCCGTTGTGGGACAAGTTCCGCTATGTGTTCGAGGCCGCGAGGGAGTCGATGAAGCCCTTGACCGCGAGCGGCCGGTTCGAGGCGAGCGGGGGCCGCATCGCCCTGTACCGGGCCATCGTCCTGCCGCTGAGCGAGGATGGAAACGTTATCGACTATCTTTTGGGCGCGATCAACTTCAAATTCGACGGCCGCTAGGCCGCAACGCGCGGTCAATTCCGCCGGTCCGCCCCTTTCCTTCGGCCCTGATTCCCGCCACACTTCCGGCCATGGCCAAGCCACGCGTAACCCTCGCCGCCAGCCTTCCGGTGCCCGAATTGCTGGCGTTTGCCCAGCGCATGGCCGATGAAAGCGGAAAGATTCTGCGCCGCTATTTCCGGAACGACTTTGCATTCGAAGACAAGCCCGACGCGACGCCGGTAACCAAAGCCGATCGCGAGGTGGAAAAGATGCTGCGGGGAATGATCGCGGCCGAATACCCCGATCACGGCATTGTCGGCGAGGAATTCGGCGCGGTGCGCGAGAACGCGGAGGTGGTCTGGGTGCTCGATCCCATCGACGGCACCAGCGGTTTCATCACCGGCAAGCCGCTGTTCGGCACGCTCATCGGCTGCGTCCACAAGGGCGTGCCCGTCGCCGGCGTCATCGATCATCCGGCGCTTTCCGAACGCTGGCTGGGCGGCGCCGGCACGCCCACCACCTTCAACGGCAAGCGCGTGCGGGTGCGGCCTTGCGCGCGAATCTCCGAGGCGATGCTTTACGCCACCACGCCCCACATGTTCGTGGGCGGCGATGCCTATGCCTTCGAGGCGCTGTGCGAGGCGGTGAAAAGGCCGCAATACGGCGCCGATTGCTACGCCTACGGGCTGCTCGCCTCGGGCTTCGTCGATCTCGTCGTCGAATCGAGCATGAAGCCCTCCGATTACTGCGCGCTCGCCCCCGTGGTCGCGGCCGCGGGCGGGATCATCACCGATTGGGATGGCCGCCCGCTGGGCTTGAAATCCGACGGACGGGTGATCGCCGCCGGCGACGCGCGCATTCACGCCCGGGCGCTCAAGATTTTGACGACCGGCCGCGAGCTCAAGCAGGGTGGCTAAGTGATCCGCGATGCCGCAGGGCCGGGGCGGGCCGCGATCGCGTCCCGCAATTTTTTGACGCGGAAGGCTTGATCCGGCGCGCCATGACGCGGGAGTTCCTTGCCATCGCGCTCGTGCTTGCCTTGTCCGCCGGACCCTCCGCAGCAAAGGACAGGGTGCCCGAGGCGCCCCCCGCCAGCCACGGGCTTTCGATCTACGGCGATCTCAAATATCCGCCGGGATTCACGCATTTCGATTACGCCGACCCCAATGCTCCCAAGGGCGGCGAGGTGAAGCTTTCGGCCGTCGGCACCTTCGACACTCTCAATCCGTTCATCCTCAAGGGCGTGTCGGCGGCGGGGCTCATGCTCGCCTTCCAGACGCTGCTCGCCAATGCCGACGACGAGGCCGCGTCCGCCTATGGTTTGGTCGCCGAATCGGTCCAAACGCCGCCGGACCGCTCCTGGGCCGTGTTCACGCTTAGGCCGGAGGCGCGGTTCCACGACGGCAGTCCGATCACCCCCGAAGACGTGATCTTTTCTTTCGAGACACTCAAGGCCAAGGGCCATCCCTTCTACCGCGCCTATTATGCGAGCGTGAAATCGGTCGAAAAGGCGGGCGAGCGGCAGGTGAAATTCACCTTCGCGCCGGGCAATAACCGCGAGCTTCCCTTCATCATCGGCAACGGCTTGCCGATTCTCTCCAAGGCCTTCTTCGAAAACACGGCGAATACGCCCTTCGAAAAGACGACGCTGCATCCGATCCTGGGGTCCGGCCCCTACCAGGTGGAGTCATTCGTGCCCGGGCGTTCCATCACCTACCGCCGGGTTCCCGATTATTGGGGCGCGAATTTGCCGAGCGAGCGCGGGCAATACAACTTCGACGCCATTCGCTACGATTACTATC
This sequence comes from Alphaproteobacteria bacterium, assembly GCA_041498815.1. Classification (GTDB taxonomy): domain Bacteria; phylum Pseudomonadota; class Alphaproteobacteria; order DATDPM01; family DATDPM01; genus DATDPM01. Next base: position 9,472 of record JBGQJC010000013.1, on the reverse strand, counting down.
GCGATGCCACCGTCGATCTCGAAGCCTTCAAGGCCGGCGAATACGACTTCCGCGTCGAGAACACCGCCAAGGTCTGGGCCACGGGCTACGACTTCCCGGCGATCCGTTCGGGTTTGGTCAAGAAGGAAGAGATCCGAAACGAACAGCCGACCGGCATGCAGGCCTTCGTCTTCAACACCCGGCGGCCGATCTTCCAGGACCGCCTGGTACGTGAGGCGCTCGGCTACGCCTTCGATTTCGAATGGACCAACGCGCATCTGTTCTACGGGGCCTATACCCGCACCAAGAGCTATTTCTCCAATTCGGAGCTCGCCTCGCGCGGGTTGCCCTCGCCGGCCGAGCTCGAGATCTTGAACCGCTACCGCGGCCGCATCCCGGACCAGGTCTTCACCGAAGCCTACGACCCGCCGTCCACGGCGGAGCCGGGCGGCATTCGCGCCAACCTCATCGCAGCGCGGGATTTGCTGGCCAAGGCCGGATGGGTGGTGCGCGACAACGTTCTCGTCTTTGAAAAGACCGGAGAACCCTTCGAATTCGAGATCCTGCTCGTCAATCCCGCTTTCGAGAAAATCGCGGCGCCCTTTGCCGCGAACTTGAAGCGGCTCGGCATAACCGCGCGCATTCGCACCGTGGACACCTCGCAATACCAGAACCGGGTGGATCAGTTCGATTTCGACATGATCGTGGACGGCTTCGGCGAATCGCTTTCGCCCGGCAATGAGCAGCGCGATTTCTGGACCTCCAAGGTCGCCGAAACGCCGGGCAGCCGCAACACGATCGGAATCCATGATCCGGTGGTGGACGATCTGGTGGAACTCTTGATCGCCTCCCCCGACCGGGAAAGCCTGGTCGCCCACAGCCGGGCGTTCGACCGTGTGCTGCTGTGGAATTTCTACGTCATCCCCCATTGGCATGTGCAGGTTTACCGCGTGGCCTATTGGGACAAATTCGTCCATCCCGAGATCGCGCCCAAATACACGCTCGACTTCAACAGCTGGTGGATCGACGCCGGCAAAGCGGCGGCTATTACCGACGCCAAGGCCAAGGTCGTTGGCTCGGGGAAGCGCGCGTCTCATGTCCGCCGCGGCGCGCCGTGGCTTATCCTGATCGTCGCCGGCTCGGTTTTGTTGCTCTATTGGGTGGCGCGGGGCCTGCGCGCGCCGGCGCCGGAGTAAGACGATGTTCGCCTATATCCTGCGCCGAATCCTGCTCATCGCCCCCACGCTGTTCGGCATCATGCTCATCAATTTCGTGATCGTGCAGGCGGCGCCGGGCGGACCGGTCGAGCAGATGATCGCCCAGATCAAGGGCCAGAATATCGAGGCGACGGCGCGCGTCGGCGGAACATCGCGGGGCGAAGTGGCGACCCAAGGTGTCGGGCCCGGGGCTACGGCCGCCGGCCAAACCCAGGGGCCGAGCAAATACCGGGGTGCCAGGGGCATCGATCCCGCGCTCATCGCCGAACTCGAAAAACTCTACGGCTTCGACAAGCCGCCCGCGGAACGCTTCTGGCAGATGATCCGCAACTACCTCGTCTTCAATTTCGGCGACAGCTTCTTCCGCGACCGGCCGGTGATCGACCTGATGCTCGAAAAGATGCCGGTTTCGATCTCGCTCGGGCTGTGGACGACGCTTCTCGTCTATCTCATCTCGATTCCGCTCGGCATCGCCAAGGCGGTGCGCGACGGCACCGCCTTCGACGTCTGGACCAGCGCCGTGGTGATCATCGGCTACGCGATCCCCGGATTCCTGTTCGCCATCCTGCTCGTGGTGCTGTTCGCGGGCGGAAGCTTCCTCGATTGGTTTCCGCTGCGGGGCCTCACTTCGGCCAATTGGAGCCAATTATCCTGGCCCGACCGGATTCTCGATTACTTCTGGCACATGGCGCTTCCCATCGTAGCACTCGTCATCGGCGGATTCGCCGGACTCACCATGCTCAGCAAGAATTCGTTTCTCGAAGAGATCAACAAGCAATACGTCTACACCGCGCGGGCCAAGGGATTGACCGAACGGCAGGTGCTCTACGGCCATGTGTTCCGCAACGCCATGCTCATTCCGATCGCCGGATTCCCCGCCGCCTTCGTCGGCATCTTGTTCACCGGCTCGTTGTTGATGGAGGTCATATTTTCGCTCGACGGTCTCGGGCTTTTGGGCTTCGAGGCCGCCATCAACCGCGACTATCCGGTGATGTTCGGAACGCTCTACATGTATACGTTGCTCGGCCTTGTCCTCAATCTGGTGAGCGACCTCACCTATGTGGCAATCGACCCCAGAATCGATTTCGCCACCAGGGAGGTGTGACGATGCCGGCCCTGCTTGTTCCGCGCTTGACGCCCCTCACCCGCCGCCGGCTCGCCAATTTCCGCGCCAATAAGCGCGGCTTCTGGTCGCTGTGGATCTTTCTCGCGCTTTTCGGGCTCAGCCTGTTCGCGGAATTCATCGCTAACGATCATCCGCTGCTGATCGAATACGACGGCGCGTACTATGTGCCGGTGTTCAAGATTTATCCCGAAACGACGTTCGGCGGAGTTTTCGAGACCGATGCGGATTACCGCGATCCCTTCGTCCAAGATCTGATCCGACGGCACGGCTGGATGATCTGGCCGGCCATCCCCTATTCCTACGACACCATCAATTTCGACCTTCCGGTCCCGGCGCCCTCGCCGCCGTCGCGCGAGAACTGGCTTGGAACCGACGACCAGGGGCGCGACGTGGCGGCGCGCCTCATCTACGGTTTCCGCATCTCGGTCCTGTTCGGGCTCACGCTCACCTTCTTCAGCTCGATCATCGGGGTGGCGGCGGGGGCGGTTCAGGGCTATTTCGGCGGGCTGACCGATCTGCTGTTCCAGAGATTCATCGAAATCTGGTCCGGGCTGCCGATTTTGTTCTTGCTGATTATTCTCGCCTCGATCGTGGAGCCTAATTTCTGGTGGCTCTTGGGCCTGATGCTGCTGTTCAGCTGGATGTCGCTCGTCGGCGTGGTGCGGGCGGAATTCTTGCGCGCGCGCAATTTCGAATATGTGCGGGCCGCGCGTGCGCTCGGCGTCGGCAATGTCGTCATCATGTTCCGTCATGTGCTCCCCAACGCCATGGTGGCCTCGCTCACCTTTTTGCCGTTCATCCTGAACGGCTCGATCACGACCCTGACCTCGCTCGATTTCCTGGGCTTCGGCCTGCCGCCGGGCTCGCCGTCCTTGGGCGAGATGCTGGCCCAGGGCAAATCGAATCTGTTCGCCCCCTGGCTCGGGATCACGTCGTTCATGGTGCTGGCGGTGATGCTGAGCCTCTTGATTTTCATCGGCGAGGCGGTGCGCGACGCCTTCGATCCGCGCAAGACGCTGGCATGAACGGGATGCCGCCATGAGCCGGCCCGCCGATTCCAACGCGCCGCTTTTGCAGGTCCGCGATCTTTCGGTCTCGTTCCACGTCGCCGGCCGCGAGATCAAGGCCGTGCGCCAAATCTCCTTCGATATCCAGAAGGGCGAGACGGTGGCCCTGGTCGGCGAATCGGGGTCCGGCAAGACGGTCTCAGCACTTTCGATCCTTCAGCTTCTGCCCTATCCCACCGCCAGCCATCCCTCCGGCAGCATCGCGTTCCGCGGCCGCGAATTGATCGGCGCGAAACCGAACGTTTTGCGCGGGGTGCGCGGCGACCGGATCGCCATGATCTTCCAGGAGCCGATGACCTCCCTCAATCCGCTCCACACGGTGGAAAAGCAGATCGCGGAAACCCTGTTCCTCCACAAGGGGTTGGACAAGCGCGCCGCGCGCGCGCGCGTCATCGAGCTCTTGCATCTGGTGGGCCTGCCGGAAGCCGAATCCCGGCTTTCCAGCTACCCGCACCAGCTTTCGGGAGGCCAGCGCCAGCGCGTCATGATCGCCATGGCGCTTGCCAACGATCCGGACCTTTTGATCGCCGACGAGCCGACGACCGCGCTCGACGTCACGATTCAGGCGCAGATCCTGAAACTCTTGAAAGATCTCCAGGCCCGCTTCGGCATGGCGGTGCTGATGATCACCCACGATCTCACCATCGTCGAAAAGATGGCGGACCGCACTTGCGTCATGACCGAAGGCAAGATCGTGGAACAGGGCCCGACACGGGAAATCTTCGCCGCACCCAAGGACCCCTATACCCAGCGCCTGATCGCGGCCGCGCCCAAGGGACGCAAGGCCCCAAGCCGCCCCGGCGCGCCTTTGGTGATGGAGGCCCGCGACCTCAAGGTCTGGTTTCCCATCAAGCGCGGCCTGCTGCGGCGCATTGCCGGCTACGTGAAGGCGGTGGACGGCGTGACGGTCGCGGTGCGCGAGGGGCAGACTCTGGGCGTCGTCGGCGAATCGGGTTGCGGCAAGACCAGCCTTGCGCTGGCGCTCCTGCGGCTCGAGCGAAGCACGGGCGAGATCGTCTTCCGCGGCCAGGACATCCAGGGCTGGCCATCGAGTCGGATGCGGCCGCTCCGGCGCGAGATGCAGATCGTCTTCCAGGACCCGTTCGCATCCCTAAGCCCCCGCATGTCGGTCGGCCAGATCGTGGTCGAAGGGCTCGATGTCCATGGGCTCGCCCGCGAGCCGGCCGAACGCCGGGCCTTGATCGACCGGGCCCTGGCCGAAGTCGGCCTCGACGCCGCCGCCCGCGACCGTTATCCCCACGAATTTTCCGGCGGCCAGCGCCAGAGAATCGCCATCGCGCGCGCCATGATCTTGAAGCCCAAGCTCGTGGTGCTGGACGAACCGACGTCCGCGCTCGACATGTCGGTGCAGGCGCAGATCGTGGATCTGTTGCGCGACCTTCAGCAGCGTCACAACTTGGCCTATCTGTTCATCAGCCACGATCTGCGCGTGGTGCGCGCGATGGCCGACGACATCTTGGTCATGCGCGCGGGACGCGTGGTCGAGCACGGGACCGCGGATTCGATCTTCGCCCAGCCGCGCGAGGCTTATACCAAGGCGCTCATCGCCGCGGCCCTCAATCTGGAAGCGGTCGAAACCGGTGTGGTGGCGACGTAACGTGCAGCCGAAATCCAGGCCCAGGTGATTGCAAGGGGCCTCCTCACCCGCGCCGGCTAGCCGTCCGCAAAAAAACCATCGTGGCCCTGTGCCGAGGACATCTTCGCGCACAAGCCCGAGCCGATTTCGCTCTAAACCGGCTCCAACCGGGCCGCGCCCCGGTTTCCCCGGGGCCCGGCTTTCTATTGGGATGTAAACATTTGTCATCATCCCGCAGCGATTGAGGCCGGAAAACCGGGCCCGCAGCGTGACGCCATGCGCCGCGATGCGACGCCGATGAAGCGTTTTGCGGCTGGTTGCCGCGTTTTGCGGGCGGAAGCCCGCGATGTCATCGTGGCATTCGCGCAGCCGCGCCGACATGGAAGCGATCGCGGTTGTGCGCGGCGTTTACCGGGTTTCACCATGTCAAAGACCGGATGCGGACTATATTCCTATCATAAATGAAAGTCAAGGCCGGGCGGCGCAAGCCCCAAATCCGACGGCCTTTCGCGGCCTGCTCAATCTCGGGGCCCCGCAGGCGAACCCCGGCCTTCGCGGATTGCTCAATCTTCCGATAGCAGCGCCCGATCCCGGGCAAGAACTCTTTCGCCGCGGACGAAGGCGATTATTCGCCCCAACTCGGGCTGATCGGCCGGCTTGCCGCCGTTGATTGAGCAACGACGCCAGCGGCCCTAGCTAGTCGTTCCGCCCCCGCCGTTCTGTTTTCGGCTATGATGCACCGGGCCAAAGGCGGACGCGGACCATGGCGGACGACGACACTTTGAAAAAGCAACTCGAACGGCTCAAGCACGCCTATGGGCTTGAGTACGAAATGATTCGAGTCACGGGCGCGTTCGAACACGCGGCGTTGCGACCGCTGTTCATCCTGAATGGCGGCGCGCTCATCGTTTATCTCGGGCTATACGGCGCGCTTCACAAAGAGAACGCCATCGATTTTGCGGTAGGTCAATTTGCGGCCTATGCCTAGGTAGCGGGAGTCGTGTTCGCAACCCTTACCGCATTCTTCGGCGCATGGTCGCAATTCGCATTCCGCAAGCTTCGCGGACGGGAAACCGTTCTCGCCGAAATCGAGTTGGGGCTGAGCATCGAGTCAGTGCGCGAGACGACCATTCAATGCGGACGCTACTCCGCTCAAGGCGACGGGAGACGTAACGCCGCAGTCGCCATGGGCTGCTTGTCGGTGCTCTTGTTCGTTGTGGGATTCTGGGCCGCGTTCGCATCAATCAAATAGGCGCGCCATGATCCGCCGCGCGACGGGGGCGAAACAATGGGAGTAGTTCTCTTCGCCATCGGGCTGGCCCTCGGGCTGCTTTATTTTAGTGTCGCAGCACTCCCCATTTTTTACGGACTGCCAAAGTCGATCTTATGGGCGGCGCGCGGGAAGTGCGGTTGGTCCGTGCCGTTCAAGTATCTTGTCTCACCCGTGTTGTGGTCCGTTTTCTTTCTTGTGTTGTTTGTGCTTTTGGCAATGTTCTGGCCTTCCGCGTTCGCAACTCTCCAAGAGAGTGCGACTTTCAATATCGGCTCATTAATCGGCTTTTGGGGTGCCGCATTGCGCGTTCTAGTTTCGCGCTCCGCTCACAACGATATGGCGCAGGATTTTCAGGACTTTGTGCGACCCCGCGAATCCTGAGCGGTAGACCGCTCGCGCCGATTTGACAGGATAGGTTTTTACTCCTATACTTCGCGCGCGGCAATTTCCGGCGCGGGGTGGCGCGATGGCATCTTCTTTCGACGATCCGTTCCTGTCGTTTTATGCGCTGTTGCGGCGGCGGCGGAAGCCCGCACCTCGCGCCTTTCCCGCGCATGCGGGCGCATGGCTTAGGGGAAACATGCCGGTCCAGGCCGCCCCCGGCAGCCCGGATTCCGATCCACCAAACGAATTGGATGCACCGGCGCCGGTGCCGAATTCTCCGGCCTATCCCGGCATGGCGCCGCCGCCGCCACAGGTTCCGGCCTTTCGCGGCCTGCTCAATCTCGGGGCCCCGCAAGCGAACCCCGGCTTTCGCGGCTTGCTCAATCTTCCGTTAGCAGCGCCCGATCCAGGTCTGGGCTCTTTTGCCGCCGACGAAGGCGATCTTTCGCCCCAGCTCGGGCTGATCGCCCAGCTTGCCGCGTTGCTGGGACGGAACGGCGCGCCCAACCCCTATTTTCCGCCGCCGGAGGTCTTGCCGCACGCGGAACAATCTCCGGACTCGGGCCCGCTGTTACGCGACTTCCAGCGCGCCGCCGACGAGGGGGGCGAGCAAACTGGCGATGCGGCACCGGACTGGTTTAGGGAAAGCGACACGTTTGCGGGCGGTGGCGGCGATGATCCGATGGAAACGACCGGCAGCGACAGGCTTCGGCCCACGCCTCCCACGGCCGGGTCGCCCGAGTTCGTTGAGGCCGTCGACAAGTCGCCGAATATCGGCCCCAATGCGAAGCGCGCCTTTGCCGAAACGCAGCGGTGGGAAGGGAACACGCCGGATATGACTAATCCCGGCAATCCGGCGTACTTCGGCGTCAGCCGGAAAACATTTAATGGCCTTAAAAGGCAAGGCAAACTGCCGGGAATTTCGCCGCAGACGGACGTGCTCGATCTTGAGCCAAGCGACGTCCCGGCGGTTTACGAGGCCAACACGAACGACGTATTGCAGCACGTCGGTGGTAATGCCGCCTTAGAACAACTCCCCTTCGGGGTCGCCGCCGCTCTTCACGATGTTCTCTTGCGTGATGGCGTCCCGGTTGGCGTTCCCATGATTAAAGACGCGATCAATGCCGGCCTAGAAACGCAGGGCAAACCGATGATCGATCGGAACAATCATGTGTTGGGCCGTTACAGCTTCGACAACCTAGAAAGCGGTATCGCCACGCGTAATGGCTATAACGCCTTCTTCACAAATCTAAAGCGGTCCCGCGATGCGAGACATCCACTCGACGCGAATCGCAATCAATACTTCGATGACTTGGGTAGGGACGAAGAGTGACGGGTTCGTCAGTGGCGTGGATCGTAAGCAAGTCCCCAATCGATGACGGCCCAACGATTGACTTGCCGCCGGATGATATAAGTTATGGTTGGTCCGGACCGCTCGCAACCGGCAGTGGATACCTCGCCAAAGCAATATATTTCGACAACGTCGATCCTGATATCGCCCGCCCTCAAACTTATCTCTCCGGCACGCGACGGAAGATTGTGTGTAGGACGCCACGGGAAGCGTCGATCGGTCAGACTCTCGCGGCGCACAATACGGTATAGCGTACCGGGGTCGTGCCCATATCGTCCGAAGCCGGGATCGTGATCAAGGCCCATGGCGATCTGGCAAAGATCGGGCCTGGAGCGCAGAAAACATGCGAGACGGGTTTCCACTGCACACATCGGTGTCTTGGGGTCGCCGATGCATTTGCTGGTGCTGGTCGCGTCGTCCTGGGTCATGACGAGATACTGGCTCTTGGGCGTGAGGTCCGGGAGCGGCACGTCGTCTGCCAGCGCGGGCAGCGCGGCAGCGGCCAATAACACGGCAATAATGAGCCGAGAGGTCATGTTGGGATCATTTGATTGAGCCGGGCGCGCCGTCAAGGCGGCGGCGAAAATATCGATCGCCCGCGCGCTCATCGCCGCGGCCCTCAATCTGGAAGCGGTCGAAACCCAGGCGGTCGCGACTTGAGAATAGGGCTCAGGCGATCGGGGCGAGAGGCCTGCTGTCCTGCTCGCGGGGCTTGCGCCGGCGCGTGGCCGCGTATCCGCGGATCGTCCAGGTGAGACAGACGGTTGCCGCCAGGGCCGCGACGATGATGAGCACCGAACCGAGCCCAAGCCAGACCAGCGGCGCCACGAAATAAAGCGCGTCGGCCACTTCGAATCCGCCCCGCGCCGAACCCGCTCCGATACGGCTCTCGGTCAGGCTTCGAAGGCCGGTGGCGCTTGCTATTCCGGCCCCGGCCATAAAGCCCAGCCAAGGCGCTGCCGGGCCCAGTTCAGGGGCCAAGCCGAAGCCGATCCCGGTGAAAGCGGAAACTTGCGCGAGCGCGCACGCCGCGCGGTGCAGCCCATGGCCCAAGCCGCTGGTCTGCCCGGTGAGCTTGGCGAGCGCACCGTCGACATGGCCGAAGACGAGGGCGGCTAGAAACAGGAACCCGCCGACCGGGGCCTGCCCGCCGGCGAAGAACAAGCCCGAACCCAAGCCCAGCAAGGCCAAGGCCAGCGTCACCACATTGGGCCGCGCGCGAAGCCGCGCCAGCGGCCGGGCCAAAAGCCCCGCCGCCTTGCGGTCCCAGGCCGAAATCGTCCGGGCTATCGCCATAAAAAAACCCCTTGGGCCGAGAGGGTGGCCCGCAATCGTTTCCAATAGGTAAACGGGCACGGGGCTCCGGCGTTCCCCGGCCGGTCACGGGATCGCGCGAGCCGCGCGCAGGATGAGGTCGCCGAACTCGCTCAAATAGACCGAGCCCTTGACGGTGCGCTGGACCAGGACGCTCCGCTTGT
>JBGQJC010000012.1:0-50043 GCA_041498815.1 Alphaproteobacteria bacterium | reverse complement strand
TTCCGGAAAGACGCGCTGCAACAGGGCGCGATATGCCGCCATCTGTTTCAGATAGGCGACGGGCGCATCCTTTGGCATACCCGGCACCGGCCGATTCGTTTTGTAATCGATCACCAGGACTTGTCCATCCGTGACCGCCATGCGGTCCACCTGGCCCGCGATGACGATATTTCCGATTTGACCCGCAAGCGGCACTTCGGCCCTGGAGCCCGGCGCGAATAGTGCCGCGAATTGGGGATCGGACAGGATCGCCAGGGTCTCGGAGGCGATCCGGTCTTGCGCGGGCCGCTCCAGCCCATGGACGGGCCGCGCCAGGAATTTGCGGCAGGCGGCCTCGCGCGCAGCGGGCGGGAGCGGCGGCAGCAATTCAAGCAGGCGGTGGATGATGCGCCCGCGCCGGATGGCCCCGCCTTCCGGCGCTTTGCCAAGGGGCGAGAGCGCGGGAGGCTCGTCTTCCGCAGGCCGGGACGGTGCCAGCGGTACCGGGGGCGCCCGTTCCGGCGGCGGGGGCGTGCGTGCCCAGTTTGGAACCGCGCCCGCGGGCTCTACGTCTTCGGCGCGGCGCTTGTCTTCCGGTTCTTTCGTTTGCGGATTGGCGAGGCGCAGGATTTCGCCGCCGCCTTGAGCCGTAATTATTTCGTCCGTCAGCGCATCGCGGACGAGATTGTACCAGCAGCCGGGTGCACGGCCTTTTTCGTGCTCATAGCCGCAGACATAAAGCCGGTCTTCGGCACGCGTCATCGCGACATACAATAGGCGCCGGTATTCCTCGTCGCGGAGCCTTCTTTGCTCGGCGCGAAGAATGGCGCAAACGCCGATCTCGTTTCCGCCGCGCCCCGGCCACAGCATGACGTTGTCCGGCGTCCACAAGAGCCTCGTGTCCTGGCGATGATCCGGCACGGCGCAGGTGTCGGGCAGGAACACGATCGGGGACTCGAGGCCCTTGGCGCCGTGCACCGTCATCACCCGGACTTCGTGGCGCGCCTGTTCGAGGTCACGCTTGATCTCGATTCCGGTCTTGCCCAGCCAGTGGAGAAAACCCTGGAGCGAAGACGGATGCTCGGCGCCATAGGCGACCGCGAGGGACAGAAATTCGTCGATCGGATCGTTCGCTTCCGCACCCAGGCGCGCCAGCAACCGCTTGCGCGCCCCGCGGCCGCTCAGCAATTCCGCATAGAATTCGAACGGCGGCAGGAAATCGGCGCGGGCGAGCAATTGCGAAAGCTCCCCGGCGGCGAACTTCCAGCGCGGGTCTTCCGAAACGCGCGATTTCAATTCCTGCCAGAGCGAGCCTTTGCGCTTGTGGGCGAGACGGAAAAGATCGCCGTCGTCGAATCCGTAAAGCGGGCCCTTGAGAACCACGGCGAGGTTGAAGTCGTCTTCGGGCAGCAATGCGAAATTGCCGGCTGCCATCAGATCCATGACCGCGAGCTGGCCGGGCAGGATCATGCGGTCGATGCCGGCGACCGGTATCGCCAGCTTTTTCAGCGCCCGCACCATCTCGTGGAAGAAGTCATTGCGGCGCCGGACCAGAATCATGATGTCCTGCGGTTCGACCGGGCGGCCGCGGGCGGTGAGAATCTCCTTCTCGTCGATCCAACGGCGAATGAGGCGGGCGATCTTTTCGGCAAGGCGCGTTTCCGGGCTGCCGGCTTCGATCTGATCGAGAGGCGCGTCCCAAGGATCTTTCTCTTCCGCCGGCTGGGGTTTTTCCGTCGGCCAGACTTCGACCAGACCGCCGTGGCCCTTGCGGATCGCTTCGTGGGCGATATGGGCATCCGGCGGCACGACGCCTGTCCTTGCGGGCTCGCGCGAAAAAACCAGATCCACCGCCTGCAGAATTGAAGGTACCGAGCGGAAGGAAAATTCGAGGGGCAGCGGCAGGAATTTCGCGCCCGCTTCCTTCACGCGCGCGGAATAGCGCCCCCGCATCGCCTCGAAGGTCGCGAGATCGGCGCCTTGGAAGCTGAAGATGGATTGTTTTTCGTCACCGACCGAAAAGACGGTGCGCGGCAAGGCACTATCCTCGCGTGCGCCACGGCCGGAAAAGAACTCCTCCGACAGCGCCTCGATCACCTGCCATTGCGCGGGACTCGTGTCCTGGGCCTCGTCGATCAGAATATGGTCGATGCCGCCGTCGAGCTTGTACAGGACCCAGGAGACTCCCGCGGCGTCCGCAAGAAGCTCCGCGGCCTTGAGGATCAGATCGTCGTAGTCGAGAAGCGCCCGCGCCGATTTCTCGTTCCTGTAGGATTGGAGAAGTTCTGCCGCGAGATGCAGAAGATCGGCGCTGGCCTCGGCGACCGTCGCCGCCTTCCGCCGTTCGCGAACCGCGACCATGCGCGCCTGTTCCCCGGCCAGCGCCCTTTCGGCCGCGGGATCGGCGGCGGATTTGCCGATGACGGATTTGCGTGGCTCACCTGCCTTGGTGAGAAATACGTTGCCATAAGCACCCGCAAGAAGCGCCGGCCGTGCCGCCGGATCGGATAGCCACGCGCGGATTGCGGCCGCGTGTCTGCGGTCGGCATCGGAGCCCGCTTCGAGCGCCGCCGCCGCCTTTGCCAGCGCCGGTCCGTCGAATGCCTTGTTTTTGCAGGCGTCGGCGACGATCGAATCGGGCGACTCCGCTTCGCCTAAATTCAACAATCTTCGCGCCGCGCGGACCGCGAGCGCGACCCCGCCGCGGTTTTCAAGATCGCGCAAATTCGCGCGGGCGGCCGACAACTCGCCCACGAGTCTGGAAAAACCGTCCTCGTCCACCCGCACCACCAGGCGATCGAGGGCGGGTTTTAGCGCGCGATGCACGCCCTTGTGGGCCGAGACGAGGATGGTGTCGGTCGCGGCGGCCATGAGATCCGCGGCATCGCGTTCGTTCATCACCGCGACATGGGGGGCGACGCCGGCCTCGAGCGGGAAGCGGCCGAGCAGGGATTGGCAGAAGGCGTGGATGGTCTGCATCTTGAGCCCGCCCGGCGTATCGAGCGCCCGGGCGAAAAGGCGGCGCGCTTCGATGAGCTGTTCGGCACCGACCGGCTTGCCGGTGAGGGCCGCGGCCTGCTCTTTGAGGGCATCGTCCGGAAGCGTGGCCCAGACGCCCAGACGCTCGAACAGGCGGTTCGCCATCTCGGCGGCGGCGGCGCGGGTGAAGGTGAGGCAGAGAATCCGCGACAGCGGACACCCCTCCAGCATCAGGCGGATGACGCGATCGACCAGCACGGTGGTCTTGCCCGAGCCGGCGTTGGCCGCGACCCAGACCGAGGCATCCGGGTTGGCGGCGGCGCGTTGATTCCGGATCACGTCGTCGGGAATGCGCTCGGTCACGACTCGTCTCCGAGCGCCGCCGCCCATTCCTTGACCCGGGCCAGATGGTCGTAGTCGCCAAACCTGCGCGCAAACATCGGACGGGGACGCGAGCGATAGGGAGCGCGGTCGAAAGCGGCGATGAGCCGCGTGAGCCCCTCCAAGGCCGCCGCCGCCAGCGCCATCGGGTCCGCCTTCAGCGCGGCGACTTCGCCCGGGGGATCGCGGCCGGTGAGCCTTACATAGGCGAGCTCGGCGACCGGCCGGCCGGGAACGCCCATAAAGCCGCCCGCCGCCGCGATGGCCGCCTCGAGCGGGAGCTGGGGCGCAAGCCCGGCCTTGACCTGCTTTTCGCTCGGAACCTGGCCGGTTTTGTAATCGAGGATCGATAGGCAGCCTGCGACCGCGTCGATGCGGTCGGCCTTGGCGGACAATGTGAAAGGCGATTCGTTCAGCGGAATTTGGAGCACGCCCCGGCATTCGGTGGCGAGCACCGAGAAGCCTTCGGCGCGCCGCTCCCGTTCGAAGGCGACAAACCAGCGGACGATGCGCTCGAATCGCGGCCACCAGAAGGCGCGCACTCCCGGGCGCTCCAACGCCGGTCCGAAGGCGCGCGCCCCGAAGGCGAGCAGTTGTTCTTCGGCGTCGTCGGGCAAGCGATCCCGATGCTCGGCGATGAAGCGGTCCAAGGCGTCATGAATGAAGCTGCCGCGCTCGGCAGCACCGGGATCGGCATCCAGATCGTCGAGCGGCCTCAGGCGCAACACATGGCGGGCGAAGATCGCATAAGGGTCGCGGATCAAGGTTTCGATTTCGGTGACGCTGAGCTTGCGCGGGCGCGCCGCGAGCGGCGGGTTCGGCGCGGGCGGATCGACCGGCGAAATTTTTTCGGGCGCATCCAGCTTGTCGAACCATTCGACATAGCGGGTGCCGCGGGGAATTTTTTGCGCCGGGGCGAGCACGGCATCCAACCGCAACAGCCAGCGGGACGGCACCGACGGGCTTCCTTCGACTCTGGTCGAGCGCGTGAGCGCGGCTTCGGGAGCCAAGAGGGCTTGCGCGAAATCGTGGGCCGAAAGCCCGATGCGCCGTTCCGGCGGCGGCAGGCCGAACTTCGCTCGCATGGGCCGGCTCATCCAGGGATCGGGGCGGGCCGCCGCGGGCCAAGTGCCTTCATTGAGCCCGGCAAGGATCATGCGGTCGGCCTGCTGCAGCCGGGCCTCCAAAAGGCCCCAGATGAAGAGGCGCGGGTGGCGGCCAAACCGCGGGCGCACGACGCGGGTCTCCATCGCGGCTTCCAGAAGCGCCGGGTAGGCCGCACCCGGAACTGCGGCCGCATCGCGGGCGGATTCTGCGAGCTCGGCCATCAGATCGCTCGCGGCCTCCCCCGCCTCGCCCGCCCAGAGGCGCGCCGCACCCGATTCGGAATCGGTCGCGGCGAGTTTTTCGGCGAAGACGGCATGAGCCTCGATCAACGCGCCGAGCTTCGCGCGTTTTGCCGAAATCAGTTTGGCGAAGCCCTGGCAATCTTTCGCCAGGCGCGAGAGCCACAGGCCAAGCCGGCGTTTCGTTTTGGCATCGATCTTCTCGGCTGCGCGCAGCGCCGACCGGAGCCCAGGGATTCCCGGGGCCGGGCGCGGGCCGCGCAAGACCGCTCCTTCGAATTCGCGCACGGTGGCGCGGAAAACGCCGGCCTCGGTCCCGCCGCCGGCCAGCGGATGCTTGAGCGAAGCCAGGAACGGAACGGGGGCCAGCGATTCGGCAACCATGGCCGCGGTAAGGCGCAGGAAAACGCCGGGCGGGGTTTCGGAAAGAGGGACGCCGCCAGAATCGTCCACCTCTATTGCGAAACGGCGAAGTTCCGATGCCACCCGGCGGGCGAGAGAGCGGTCGGGGGTGACCAGGGCCGCGCGCTTGCCCGCGACCTCGAGCGACTCGCGCATGAGGAGCGCTATGGCACCGGCTTCCTCGCGCGGTGTCGGGCAGTCGATGCGCAAGACGCCGGAAAGGGCCGAAGGCTCGACACCGGCAAATCCCGCCCAGGCCTCGGTCGTTTCCGCCGGGCGGAGCGCCATGGAGACGAGCTTTGCCCGATCGCCGGCGTCTTGCGTGACACCGGGCGATTCCCAGTCCGCGACGTCGGCGCGGGTGATCTCGAGGTGCTTTAAAAGTTGCGCCATGGTGAATTGGGGATGGGTGTCGTCGAGCTTCCCGAAGCTTGCGTCATCGAGGGCGCGGTCGAGGCCCGGCAAAATCACGGCGCCGTTTGGAAGATGGGCGATGACGGACAAAAGATTCGCGGTTGCGGGGATGCTGCCCGTGGAACCGGCCGCGATCACCGGCTGCGGCGGGGGATTCGATTGCCACAGCCGCGCCTGGGATTCGAGCAGCAGGTTGCGCCGGGCCGCGGGATCGACGGCGCCCTCGCGGGCCAGAATCTTCGGCCAGCGGCGGGCGGCGATTTCCAGGAATTCGAGGGTGATCTGCCAATGCTCGGCGAAATCGTCGGGCACCAGCTTGCCTAGACCTTCGAACCCCAATTGCCCGGTGTGAACCTGGTCGATGAGGCGCGCGAGCTCGCGGGCGAAGCGCAGCAGTTGATCGGGCGGAGGCGGCGAGGTCTTGCGCTTGCGGTGCCAATCCTGGATGAGGCGCGAAAGCAGAAATTCGCGCCGGAGCTCCGGGATCGTGGGCGGGACATCGGCAACGCCGGGGCCCAATTCATCGCCGAGATCGAGCGTGTCTTCATCGACGTCGCCGAGCGGCAGGATGCGAGGCAAAACCAGCGCGGAGCCCCGGGAGAGACGCAAGAACGCTTCGATGGCGGCGCGCCCGGCGCGGCGCGTCGGCAACAGCAGCGTGACATCGGAAAGCGACAGCGGGTCGCCGGCGGCAAGGCCCAATGCGCCCCCGAGCATGCCCGCCGCCAGCGCATCGAGGAAGGGGCGGCCCGCGGGGATGGAGAAGACGCGGGCGCGCCGCGTCACGAATTTTTGGGCAGCTTGCGGCGGCCGAGTTCGGCCTCGGCGCGAATGAGCGCGCCCTGGGTCCCGATGTGAAACCAATCGCCGTCATGGACGATGCCGAAGAGCCGGGCCGATGTTGCCGCGCGGTCGTACAGAAGATTGAGGGAGAACCGGGTGGACGGGGTGTCCTCGAACAGGCGCGGGTGGAGAATCTGGATACCGGTGAACACGAAGGGTGCAACCTCGTGGGGGGCGCGGCGGCGCACGCGGCCCAGCTGATCCAGGAAAAAGTCGCCCCTGCCGCGGTAATCGCGCGTGTTCACGACCGGATGAAGCAATAGCAGCGCGTCCATCGAGGCGCCGTCCCAGTTGTCCGCCAGCCTTCGCAGCGTGTCACCGGGACCATCCGTCCACAGCACGTCGCCGTTGATGACATCGAAGGGATCGGGGCCCAGGAGCGGCAGCGCCTGCCGCACCCCGCCGCCGGTTTCGAGCAGCGCGTCCTCGTGGCTCAGCACGATCTCGGGATCACGGCGCCGCGCCAGATGCGCGGCCACCTTTTCCGCCAGGTGATGGGTGTTGACCACCGCCTTGACGACGCCCGCGGCCTGGCACCGATCGAGGATGCGATCGAGAATCGTGCGCCCCGCGACCTCGATCAGAGGCTTCGGAATCTTATCGGTGAGGGGGCGCAGCCGCAGCCCAAACCCGGCCGCGAAGATCATGGCGTGGCGGGGCGCGTTCATACGGCACTCTTGGCGTTGGGGGTGCCGCGCAGGTTGCGCGGGATGTGGCGATCCAGCCATTGGGCCATGGGCCGCAAAGCGGGGTGCGCCAGGTCGCTCTCCAGGAGCCGCCAGACGCGCGGGATGTGGCCGAGGTAGATGGGCTTGTGGTCGCGGCGCGCCAGCCTGGTGAAAATTCCGATGATCTTGCAGTTGCGGTGCGCGCCCAGCACGGCGTAAGAGGCGGCGAAACCCGCACGGTCGAGGGCGGGGAAGGCGGCAAGATACCGATCGCGCATGCCGGCTGCGAGGCCGGGTGCTATGTCGCGGCGCGCGTCTTCCAAAAGCGAGACGAGGTCGTAGGTAATGGGGCCGGCGACCGCATCCTGGAAATCGAGCAGGCCGCAAGCGGCGAGTCCCGGGCGGGCCGGCAGCGACATGAGATTGTCGACGTGGTAATCGCGCAGCACCAGGGTGGACGGGACGGCGCGCGCGGCCGGGAATAGCCCGGTCCACAGGTCGAGGTATTCGCGGCGCAAATCGTCCGGCGTCGGCTCGCCCCGCATCGCCGGCAAATACCAATCGACCAAGAGCGCGGCTTCGGCCTGAAGCCTGTCGTCGTCGTAAGGGGGGATGCCGGCGGTGATCGCGACCGAGTCGCGGCGGTGCAGGTCGATCAGGAGATCGACGGCAAGCGTGTAGAGTGCGCGTTCCTCATCGGTGCCGCAGCGTTCCAGCACGCGGGTGTAGGTATCGTCGCCCAGATCCTCGATCAGCAGCAGACCGTTCGCGGCGTCTTCGGCGTAAATTTCGGGTGCGCTGTATCCGTGGCGCTTCAAGATGCGCGCGACCGTCACATAGGGCCGCACGTTTTCCTTGGCCGGCGGCGCATCCATGAGGACGGCGCTGCGGCAACATTCCGTCAGCCGGTCGTAGCGGCGGAACGACGCATCGCCCGCAAGCGGCTTGCGGCCGACATCGCCCCAGCCGGAGGCGGCAAGAAATTCGCCGATGATGCGGGCGCGGTCATCCATGGCGGGCGATGGATGCGGCGCGCGAGGCCCAGCGGCCGGTGCCCGCAATTGCGGCGCGTCGCGTTTCACCATCGGTGAATTCCAGCGCAATCGAAAGCCGCTCCGGCGGGAGATAGGGCCCGAGACGTTCCGGCCATTCGATCACCGAGCAGGCTTTGGCAAAGGCCTCCTCGATGCCGAGCTCTAAGGCCTCTTCGGGCTTTTTCACGCGGTAGAGATCGAAGTGCCATAGCGACAGCCCCGGAAAATCGTAGGTTTGGACCAGCGTGAAGGTGGGACTTGGCACCTCCTCGCGCGGGGTGCCGAATCGCGTCCCAAGCGCCTCGATCAGGGCGCGGACGAGCGTGGTCTTGCCGGTGCCGAGATCCCCCGATAGCGCGATGACATCGCCGGCCTTAACGGCCGGCGCCAGATTACGGGCCAGCGCCCGGGTCGCGGCCAGGTCGGGAAGATCGACCGATTCGGTCTTTGGCGCCATGGGCGGCTGTTGTAGCGGGAGGCGCCCGTGGCGGCAACCGAAGCTCACGGGGTTGATCGCGGCCCCTACCCCCGCCATGTTAAGGGCAGCCCCCGCCAACCTGGATTTCAACCCGTCCATGCCCCCAGTTTCGCACCGCACAGATGTCGTCATCATCGGCGCCGGCCCGGTCGGGCTGTTCGAAATCTTCGAATGCGGGATGCTGCGCATCAAGTGCCAGGTGGTGGATGCGCTGGAAACGGCCGGCGGACAATGCGCGGCGCTTTACCCCGAAAAGCCGATCTACGATATCCCCGGCTATCCGGTGATCGAGGCGCAAGCGCTGATCGAGAAGCTCAGGCAGCAGGCGGCGCCCTTTCACCCGGTATTCCACCTCGGCCAGACGGTCGAAAAGGTCGCCCAGGCGGAAGGCGGGCGGTTCGCGATCGAGACCTCGGCCGGAACCAAAATCGACTCCCGGGCGGTGGTGATCGCGGCCGGCGTCGGCGCCTTCGGCCCCAACCGGCCGCCCATTCCCGGGATCGAAAGCTTCGAAGGCAAGAGCGTCTTCTACCTCGTGAAAAGGCGCGAGGACTTCAAGGGCAAGCGCGTGGTGATCGCGGGCGGCGGCGATTCGGCGGTGGATTGGGCGCTGGCTCTGGTCGAAGTCGCAGCAAGGGTTTCCATCATCCACCGGCGGGGCAAATTCCGCGCCGCCCCCGAATCGGCGGCAAAGCTCCGGAAACTCGCCGAGAGCGGCGTGATCGATCTGATCGTGCCCTATCAACTGGCCGGACTCGAGGGCGCGGACGGCGAGATCTCCGCCGTCATCGTCAAGGATTTGGCGGGAGCGGAGCGGCGCATCGAAGCCGACGTCCTGCTGCCCTTCTTCGGGCTCGCCATGAGCCTGGGGCCGATTGCCGGATGGGGGCTGAATCTGGAGCGCAATCACATCGCGGTTGACCCGGCAAGCTGCGCCACCAACGTGGCGGGGCTGTTCGCGATCGGCGATGTCGCGAGCTATCCCGGCAAGCTGAAGCTGATTTTGTCCGGCTTCGCCGAGGCGGCGCTTGCCGCCCATGCCATTTACCCGCTTATTTATCCCGACCGCGAGCTTCACTTCGAATATTCGACCAACACCGGCGTTTCGGAACTTACCTGAGTGCGCGGGACGGCGGTTGCGGCGAGCTTGCGCTCACGCGCGGCCGGCGGTTGCGGCCTTGACCCCGGCAACCTGGGTGGGGAGATAGCAGATCACCTCGGTCCCGACGTTGGAGGCCGATTTCATCTCGACCTTGCCGCCGTGAAGCTCGATGAAGCTTTTGACGAGCGAAAGCCCAAGGCCCGCGCCCGACTGGCGCACGACCGAGGACTGGCCGCGCACGAATTTCTCGAACACCCGTTCCTGATCTTCCTTGGCAACACCGACGCCGGTATCCGCGACCGAGAGGAGAACGTTGCCGTCGTGGCGCCGGGCCGCGACCGTGATGGTGCCGCCGGGCGGCGTGAATTTAATCGAGTTGCTGATGAGATTGAACATCGCCTGGCGGAGCCGACGCTGATCCGCATAAAGCGTGCCGATGTTGGGCGGGCAATCGAATTTCAATGTGAGATCGCGGTTGCGCGCCCGCTCGCGCGTCAGGCTCATCACGCTCACCAGCATGGCATGGACATCGACGGTCTCGAGGTCGAGGGCCATGTAGCCCGCCTCGATGGTGGCGAGATCGATGATGTCGTTGATCAAAAGCAACAGGGCCTGTGAGGCTTCGAGCGTCCCGTCGCTGTATTCGCGCTGCCGGGCGTTGAGCTTGCCGAAATATTCGTTCTTCAGGATTTCCGAAAATCCGATGATGGTATTGAGCGGCGTGCGCAACTCGTAAGACACATTCGCGATGAATTCGGATTTCAGCCGCGAGGCGGTCTCAAGCGCCTGATTGCGTTCGCGCAGCGCCTGCTCGACCCGGTAGCGGTCGGTGGCTTCGACATAGCGCAACACCAGATTCCCGTCGGGCAGCGGAACCGCGGCGTATTCCAGGACCGAGCCGTCGCTGCGCTCCAACCTGCCGCTGCGCGACGTGCGCGCCATCACCTGGGCGACCATCTCGTCCTTGGCCGCCGCCCACGCCGTCGCGTCTTCGATGCCGTAGAAGCCGCGGGTGGCTTCGATCAAGTCGGCGATGTGGGGCTCGCCCAATAGTTGCTGGGGCGAGAGCTTCCAGATCCGGCCGAAGGCGGGGTTGCTGAGCTTGAGCCGCCCGTCGCCGCCGATGACCGCGACACTCTCATAGAGGTTGTCCAGCGTCTCGCGCTGGACCGCGATCATGGTGTTGTAGGAGCGTTCCAGCGCCAGCTTGTCGGTCACGTCGTCGTAGGTCATCAACATGCCGCCGAAGGGGTGCGGGATCATCCTGACCCTCAGCGTGGTGCCGTCGGGCAGGTGCATCAGCTCTTCGTGCGGCTCGATGAGCGAGATGAACTGGCGGATGCGCTCTTCCTTGTAGGCGCGGAAATCGGCGAACTCGGGCAGCCGCCGGCGCTCGCGCATGGCTTCCACCACTTCGCCGAGGTCGGGCCCGCCGCGCAGCCAGTTCTCGTCGAGTCGCCACAGCGTGAGATAGGCGGTGTTGAAGTATTTGATCTTGCGGTCGGCGCCATAAAGCGCGATCGCGGTGGTGAGCTCTTCGAGAACGTTGCCGTGGGCGGCGATCTCGCGGGACAGGTCGTTTTGGACCTTTTCGAGATCGGTGAAATCCATGGCATAGCCCGCCATGGCGACGGCCCCGCCGTTCGCGGCGGCCAAGGGAATCTCCACGAATTCCAGCAGACGGCGCTTGCCGTCAATGACGATGTGATGGCTTTCGGTCTGGGTGACGCCGGTCAGGCGCGCCCGCTCGGCCAAGGCGCGGCCGCGCTCCCCGATCACGGATTCGGCGATCTCGCGACCTTCGCTAACGGCCGTGTCGGGCGTGACTTCGAGGGCCCGGGCGTAGGCCCCGTTGCAGAAGACGAGCGAGAGATCGGACCCCCGCAGCCAGGCCGGGGCCGGGAGCGCATCGAGGAGCGATTGAAGCTGCGAGCGGCCGGAGGCCAGGCGCTCGATGTCGCGGATGAGGCGCGCGGTTTCGGCCACGAACCGGCTGATGTCGCGGAACCAGACGAGATCGGCGAGAGGCTTGCCCACGGCGCCCAACGCCCGCACGCCGATGATGCGGAGACTCCGCGCCGCCCCGCCGGCCACCGGTCCCACCGGGAGCAGCAGGTCGAATCCGGCGCCGATTGCGTGCAACGCTGCGAGCGCCGCATCCAGTGCCCCGGCATCGCGGGGCTCGAAGCAGGCGCGCACCGCCTCGAATCCGGGCCTAGCTTCGGCCGGCAGGCGCAGAATGGCGTCGAGCCGGGGGGAGCGCGTCTCGGCGCCCGAGACCAAGTCCCAGAGGTAATAGCCGTCGGGCGAAGCGGACAGCGCCTCGGTGAGGCGGGCGGAAAGGGCACTCCCGCGCCGGACGGCCTTTAGCGAAACCGCCAGCCGCCAAGCGAACCCGGCGGCCAAGGCCAGGAGAAGGCCGAGCAGCAGCGCGGCAACAAGGCCGGGCGGCGTCGAGAGCGCCTGTTCGAGGGCCGCCCAGTCGGGGATCTGAATTTCGGGGATCTGAATTTCCGGGATCTGGCCGCCGAAAAGCCCCGCCGGCAGCAGGGCGGTCGTTCCGAACGGCCGTTTCCCCCGAAACCGGAGCATCGCGAGACCGGTTGAACCCTTCGCGAAGTGTATGCGCCATCGCCGCCCCGGACAAGCGCGGGACCCGGCGGCTAATGGGCGGCTTCGCCGGGGGAGGTGCCTTAGTAGCGGTAGTAGTCGGGCTTGTAGGGGCCGCCCGCCGGCACGCCCAGGTAGCGCGCCTGTTCATCGCTGAGCTTGGTGAGTTTGACCCCAAGTTTTCCCAAATGCAGGGCCGCCACCTTTTCGTCCAGGTGCTTGGGCAGCACATAGACCTTGTGCTCGTAGTTGGCGGCGTTCTTCCACAACTCGAGCTGGGCCAGCACCTGATTCGTGAAGGACGTGCTCATGACGAAACTCGGGTGTCCGGTGGCGCAGCCCAAATTGACCAACCTGCCCTTGGCGAGCACGATCAGGCGCTTGCCGTCGGGAAATACGACCTCGTCCACCTGGGGCTTCACTTCTTCCCATTTGAAGTTTTTAAGCGCCGAGATCTGAATCTCGCTGTCGAAGTGGCCGATGTTGGCCAGGATCGCGCGGTCTTTCATCTTCCGCATGTGATCGAGCGTGATCACGTTCAGGTTCCCGGTGGCGGTGATGAAGATGTCGGCGGTGGCGGCGACGTCCTCGACGGTCGTTACTTCGTAGCCTTCCATCGCCGCCTGGAGGGCGCAGATCGGGTCGATCTCGGTGATGAGCACGCGGGCGCCCTGGCCGCGCAGGCTTGCGGCGCAGCCCTTGCCCACGTCGCCGTAACCGCAGACGACCACCGCTTTGCCCGCCACCATGACGTCGGTCGCGCGCTTCAGCCCGTCGATCAGGCTTTCGCGGCAGCCGTAGAAATTGTCGAATTTCGACTTGGTGACCGAATCGTTCACGTTGATCGCGGGCACCTTGAGCGTCCCGCTCTTGGCCATCTCGTAGAGGCGATGGACTCCGGTGGTGGTTTCTTCCGAAAGCCCGCGCACGTCCTTCAAGAGCTCCGGGTATTTATCGTGCATGACCTTGGTGAGATCGCCGCCGTCGTCGATCAGCATGTTGGGGCGCCAGCCCTTGGGGCCCTGGATGGTTTGTTCCACGCACCACCAATAGTCGTCTTCGGTTTCGCCCTTCCAGGCGAAGACCGGCACGCCGCGCTTGGCCATGGCGGCGGCGGCATGGTCCTGGGTCGAAAAGATGTTGCAGGAACTCCAGCGCACCTCGGCGCCCAGATCCAACAGCGTTTCGATCAGCACCGACGTCTGGATCGTCATGTGCAGGCAACCCACCACGCGCGCCCCGGCCAAAGGCTTTTTCCCCTTGAATTCGGCCCTGAGCGCCATGAGGCCCGGCATCTCGGTCTCGGCGATCGTGATTTCGCGCCGGCCCCAATCGGCAAGCGATAGGTCGGCGACCTTGTAATCGGTAAGGCTCATGGCGGTCTCCTGGGCGGAGGGGGATGCGGGCCGGGTCCGGCCGGACGGCATATTACTGAAGCGTGATTTGGGGGCAACCCCGAACCGGCGCAAGGCTTGGGAGGGGTGTCTTTGGGTCAGGCAAGCGCGTTGAAGTCGTCCAGCAGCGTTGCGATCCGGCCCATGTCCGATTGCTCCATGATGACGCGGGCGCGGCGCGCGGCTTCGGCCAGGTCCAGCCCGCGGATGCGCTGCTTGATGCGCGAGATGTTGGCGGGCGCCATGGAGAGATCCCGGGCGCCGAGCCCCAGCAGCAGCGGCGTGAATCGCGAATCGCCCGCGACCTCGCCGCAAATGCTGACCGAAATGCCGGCCCGCGTCCCGGCCTCGAGCGAGAACTGGATGAGGCGCAACACCGCCGGATGGAGCGGATTGTAGAGATGGGCCACCTGCTCGTCGCTGCGGTAGATCGCCAGCGCATACATGGTGAGGTCGTTGGTGCCGATGGCGAAGAAATCGGCGACCTCGGCGAGCGAATCAGCGGAGAGCGCCGCCCCCGGCGTTTCGATCATGGCACCCAAGGGCGGCAAGGGATCGGCGATCTTGACGTGCCTTCGCCGGAGGCGCCGCGCCACGCTTTCCATGGCGTCGCGAACCTCGCGCACTTCCGACGGCATCGAGATCATGGGCAGAAGGATGCGCACCGGCCCCACGGCGCCAACGCGCAGGATCGCGGCAAGCTGGGTCTCGAGGAGCTTCGGGACCTTGAGCGAAAGACGGATGGCGCGAAGCCCTAGAGCCGGATTGGGCCCGGCGGTCAGGTGGCCTTCGAGCGAATAGGCGAGCTTGTCGCAGCCGACATCGAGCGTGCGCACCGTGACCGGGCGGCCGGCCATGGCCATCACCACTTCGCGCAGCGCCTTATATTGCTCGTCCTCGTCCGGCAGGTCTTCGCGGTTCATGAACAGGAATTCGCTGCGCAGCAACCCGATGCCGGCCGCCCCCGACAGACGAACGAGATCGAGCTCGCGCGGCAACTCGACGTTTGCGTTCAAACTGATCGCGACCCCGTCACGGGTGACCGAGGGCAACCGGCGCAGGCCCGTCAACTGACGCTGGGCGCGGCGGATCGTTTCGCGCACCCGCCCGAATTCGGCGAGCGTTGCCGTGCTCGGATTGACGATGACGCGCCCGCGCCGCCCGTCGACCACCACCATGTCGCCGCTCTTGACGCCCGCGAGCAGCCCGGGCGTGCCGAGCACGGCGGGAAGCCCGAGCGCGCGTGCCATGATCGCGGTGTGGCCTTCGGCGCCGCCCAAGACGGTTGCGAATCCGGCGATGCGGCGCGGGTCAAGGAGCGCGGTGTCGGCCGGGCTCAGCTCGTCCGCAATCAAGATCGAATTCTTGGGGAGCGCGGTGAAGGGGCGGTGCTGGCTTTTCGTCAGGCTGCGCAAGAGGCGCGCCCCGACCTCGCGGATGTCTTCCATGCGCGCCGAGAGATAGGCGTCGTCCATGACGGCGAAGCCTTTGGCGATTTCGGAAATCTCGGCCTGGACCGCGGCCTCGGCGTTGATGCGGTCTTCCGAAATCCGGCGCTCGACGCCGCGCAGCAATCGAGAGCCCATCAGCATGTGGAGGTGGGCATCGAGCAAATAGGAAATTTCTTCCGCGGTCGCGGCGGGGAGCCCACGCACCTTGGTCTTGAGGCGCTGAAGCTGGCGGCGCGTGCCCGTTACCGCGACCCGGAAGCGGGCGAGCTCGGCCGGAACGGATTCGGCGGTCAGGCAATACTCCGGCACCTCGACCGTGCCGGTTTCGCGCACGTAGGCGGCGCCGACCGCGATGCCGGGGGAAACGCCCAGGCCCTCGAAAACGCGCTCGGGCCCGCTGGTGTCGGCCCGCCTCGACTTGCGCCGGGGCGGCTGCTTTCCCTCACTCTTCATCGAATCTGTTCGCAATCAACGCATCGAGCGCGGCAATCGCGCCTTCCGCTTCGGCGCCTTTGGCGCGGATTTCAATTTCGGTGCCGGGGCCCGCGGCCAGCATCATGAGGCCCATGATCGATAGCCCGGACACCTCGGTGCCGTCCTTGGCGACGCTGATATCGGCATTGAATCTCGCCGCCAACTTGACGAAGCGCGCGGCGGCGCGTGCGTGAAGCCCGCGCCGGTTCACGACGGTGACGGTCCGGCGCACGAGGCCGTCGCTTGGCCCCCGGGACGGCGCCTTGGCCTCCATCACTTGTGATCCTTCAGCAAGGCGGAGGCGAGGTTGATGTATTGGCGTCCGGCCTTCTGGGCGCTGTTCGCCGCGGCCGAAAGCGTGGATCCTTCGCGCAGGCTGGCCAGTTTGATGAGCATGGGCAGATTGACGCCGGCGATGACTTCGATCTTGGCGCTGTCCATCACCGAGATTGCGAGGTTGGAGGGCGTGCCGCCGAACATGTCGGTCAGCAACACGACGCCGTCGCCATCATCCACCGCGGCGACGGATTCCAAAATATCCTTGCGCCGCTGCTCCATGTCGTCGTCGGGACCGATGCACACCGCCTTGATGTTGCGCTGGGGGCCGACGACGTGTTCGAGCGCGGCGATGAATTCGGCCGCAAGCCTGCCGTGGGTGACGAGAACGATTCCAATCATCGGACGGCCATTGGCTCCGTTCACCTGGCTACGATGCGGTTGATGTCCCGGTGGTGAAGAGTGACGCGATGGCCATGCCGGTGCAACCACGATCCCAGCGCCTCGGCCACGAACACCGAGCGGTGACGCCCCCCGGTGCAGCCGACCGCGATGGTCAGGTAACTTTTGCCCTCGCGCTCGAAACGAGGCAAGAGCGGCAGCAAAAGCTTGGTGACGGCGGCAAAGAACGGCTTGAACCCGGGATCGGCGGCGATGAAATCCGCCACCCGCTTGTCGCGGCCGGTCAGCGGTTGGAGCTTGGCCTCGTAATGGGGATTGGCGAGGAAGCGCACGTCGAAGACGAGATCGGCCTCGCGCGGCAGCCCGTAGCGGTAGGAGAACGAGGTTGCGAAGATGCTCAGACCCTCGCCTTTCGCCAAGTGAAGCGCACCGAGCAATCGCAGGCGAAGCCCGCCCGGCGCCATGTCGGAGGTGTCGATCATGGCGTCCACGACGGCCTTCAGCGGCGTGAGCAAGCGGCGCTCGTGGCGGATGCCGTCCGCGACCGGCCGGTCGGCAGCCAACGGATGGCGGTGCCGCGTTTCGGCGTAGCGGCGGCGCAGCACCTCGTCGTCGCAATCGAGAAAGACGGTTTTGACGGAAAGGTCGCGGCGCTTGCGCAGGCGCGAGATCGCGCGGCCGAAATCGGCGACATCGAAGCCGCGGGTGCGCACGTCGACCCCGATCGCGAGCGGCCGGCCAAGGCCGCTTCCCCGCCCGATCAGATTGGCGAGCAACGAAAGGGGCAGGTTATCGACCGCCTCGAAGCCGACGTCTTCCAGCGCCTTGAGAGCGGTTGAACGCCCCGCGCCCGACATGCCGGTGACGACGACGACGGAGGCGCGCTTCGATGCGCGCGCAAGCGCCTTGCGCCGCGGGGATATCCTACGCGTGCGCGGTTTCTTTGCCATTACCGCCGCCGCGCGGGCGCCGGCGCGACATCGAGATTGGCGGCCGCAATCCGGAGCTTGGCCGCGGCGGAGGCGGCGAAGGCGTGAAGCCGCATGCGCTGGATCTTGACGCCCAAGTACTCGGCATATTCCTTTTCCGGCAATCGCGCGATCTTGTCGGCGGGCGCCATCAAGTCGCAAACCAGCCCGAGCCGGGCGCGCGGGATGCTCGGCACCGGCAAGATGCCGACACCCCGCACCTCGAGCAGCCCTATGAGTACGGCGTTCGAAGTCATGATGATACGGCCCGCTTCGTTTTCGAGCGTGGTCTGGTCGTCGGCCACGAGTTTGGCGCCGGCATTGATCAGACGCAGCGCCAGATCCGATTTGCCGCTTCCCGACGGCCCGCGCAGCAACACGCCGATGCCATCCACCGCGAGACTGGTGCCGTGCACTTGGATCATGAAATAAACCTCGGCTGGAAGCACGCCATCGGGTCAGCTTGCCGGCAGCACGGCGGTGAAACGGGCACCCGTGACCTTGGCCGCGGAATCATGGCGGTTTTCGGCCGTGATCTTGCCGCGATGCGCTTCGACGATCTGCCGCGAAATGGAAAGGCCGAGGCCGGAGTGGGTTCCGAATTTCTCGCCTTCCGGCCGTTCGGAATAAAAGCGCTCGAAGATCGCGTCGAATTTGCCTGCGGGGATTCCGGGTCCTTCGTCGTCAACCGTCACGACCACGTTCCCTTCCGCGCGGCGCACCCGGCACAGGATGCGCCCGCCCCGCGGGCTGAACGAAATCGCATTGCTGAGGAGATTGCGGAACACCTGCACCAGCCTGCTTTCGATGCCGGGGACGCGAAGCGGCGGCCCTTTCGGCAGATCGAGCTGGATGTGCGGCGCCAAAGCGTCGGCCGTGCTTCGGTGGAGATCGGTGAGCATGGTCAGCAAGCCCCCGACATCCACCGGCTCGAGCTCGGCGCGCGACAACTCGGCATCCAGCCGCGAGGCATCCGAGATATCGCTGATGAGGCGATCCAAGCGCTGCACGTCTTCGAGGATGATCGCCATGAGCTCGCGCTGGCTGTTCGGGTCCTGGATGCGCGACACCGTTTCGACCGCGCTGCGCAGCGAGGTCAGCGGATTCTTGATTTCGTGCGCCACATCGGCGGCGAAACCCTCGATGGCGTCCATGCGCTGCCAGAGCGCCGCCGTCATTTCGCGCAGCGATCCGGACAAATCGCCGATCTCGTCCTTGCGGGAAGTGAAATCCGGGATCACCGCCTGGCGCCCCAGCCCGTGGGTGACCCGGTCGGCGGCGACCGCGAGGCGCCGGACGGGGCGCGCGATGGTGCCGGCCAAATAGACCGACATCAGAACGGTGATCGCGAGCGCGATGGCGAAGACCTTGAGGATGTCGATGCGAACCGAGCGCAGCGCCGTTTCGATTTCGGAGCTGTCGGTGGAGAGCATGATGGCGCCCACCACCTGCTTGTAGCGCTGCACCGGCACGGCGACGCTCAACACCATGCTTTCCTTGCCCGTGGCGCGGATGGCGGAAGAAATTTCGCCGCCCAGCGACGACTCGACCTCTTGGTAGTCGGTGGCGCGTTGGTGGGCGTTCTCGTGATAGGGCTCGAGCTTGGAGTGGCGGGGCAAGAAATCCAGCACCCAATCATAGACACCATTGATCACGGCCCCGATCCGGCCCATTGCATTGGGCGCCGGGAGCGGCTCCACCCGCATGACGGTGCCGCGCCCGCCCAGGAACCAGCTGTCCACGATCAAGTTGCCCTCGACGTCGAAAAGACGCGCGCGGGCGTGAAGCGGCGCCACCAGGCGGCGCATCATCAGGCGGGCCAAGTCCGGAAGCAGGAAGGGCGGGGTATAGGGAAGCTCGGCGACCGCGCCTTCGCCCAGAGCCTCGGCGAAAATCTCGCCCTGGATCTGGAGCGCCTCGATATGGGTGCGGATCAGGCTTTTCTCGTATTGGCCCAGGTACAAAAGCCCGGCCACGAGGATCGCGAGCGCCAGGATATTGACGGCCAGAATCCGGCGGGTGAGCGACGACAACGGCCCGCGCCACGCCGTGACGGCGGGTGCTGCCGCACTTTCGGTCTCGGCCTCGGCTTCGCCTGCCGGGGGCGCGATTTCGGCGGGGACCGCCTCGCCCGGCTTGGCCGCAACGGCAGGGCCACCCGGCGGCAGCCAAGCTTCCGCCACCGGATTCGCCGGTTGCGTGTCGGACGGCGCGGCACCGGCCGCGCTTGCGTCACGCTTCGCGGTAACGATAGCCCACACCATAAAGCGTCTCGATTTGGACGAATTCGGTGTCGATGACCCGGAATTTCTTGCGCAGGCGCTTGATATGACTGTCGATCGTGCGGTCATCGACGTAGATATGCTCGCCGTAGGCGGCATCCATGAGCTGGTCGCGGCTCTTCACATGGCCGGGACGGGCCGCCAGCGATTTCAGGATCAGGAATTCGGTCACGGTCAAGGGGACCGGCTTTGCCTTCCAGGTGCAAACGTGGCGTGCGGGATCGAGCATGAGGTCGCCGCGCTTGACGACCGCCTCGCCCGTTCCTTCCTCGCCGCCTTCCTTTACCGCTTCGCCGCGCCGGAGCACGGCGCGGATGCGCTCGATCAAGAGGCGCTGGGAGAACGGCTTCTTGATGTAGTCGTCGGCGCCCATGCGCAGGCCCAGCACCTCATCCACCTCTTCGTCCTTCGAGGTGAGGAAGATGACGGGCACCGCGCTTTCGCGGCGCAGGCGGTCCAGAAGCTCCATGCCGTCCATGCGCGGCATCTTGATGTCGAGGATGGCGATATCGACGGGATGGGCGCGCAGGCCCCGAAGCGCATCTTCGCCATCCACGTATTTGTAAACCGTGAATCCCTCGGCCTCGAGGGCGATCGAGATCGAAGTCAGGATATTCCGGTCGTCATCGACGAGCGCAATGCTGTGTCCCAAGCCGAACCTCCGAGGGGAAACCGACCCGCAAAGGATAGCATGATTAAGGCAGGCCAAGGCGGGGCGCAACCGGGCGGTTCCGGGCGCAAAGGCCCCGGTTGGTTGCCTTCAAACGACCCCGACGATATAGTGGCCGCGCCGATGGTTCCCCAAGATATTGGGGGATGGGAACACGGTGAGAGCCCAGGGGTTAAGCCCCGGCCGGGCTCGAAGCCGGGGCTGCGCCCGCAACTGTAGGCGGCGAGTCCGTTTCCGCCGAACGGCCACTGGGAAACCGGGAAGGCCAGGAAACGGACGATGACCCGCGAGCCAGGAGACCTGCCATCGTATTGTCAGCGCGGACCCATCCGGGCGGGCGGACCCGGGTGGCGGACGATGGTCCTATGTCCGCGATGACGCATGTTTCGAGGAGAAAACGTCATGCGTCACACCCCCCCATCCGAGGCGGCCGAGCGCGCGGATCAATCGCGCGCGGCGGTTGCAATCGCGGCCGTGTTCACCGCACTGTTGGGATTCTTCATCATTTACGGCGTGGGATTTTCCCATATACCCGCGTTCCACAACGCGGCCCACGACCTGCGCCATTCCTTCGCCTTCCCCTGTCATTAGGGGGACGGCATGCTGAAACGAATCCTCTTTGCCGCGATCCTGGCCGGCGTCTGCGCCGGACTTTTCGGCGCCGGGCTGCAAGCCATCCGTCTGGTGCCGTTGATCCACGAAGCCGAGGTCTATGAAGAGGCGGCCGCGCACGACATGGCCGGCCATGACCAAGACGCGACCTGGACACCCGTCAATGGCGTCGAGCGCACGCTTTATACCGTGCTTGCCAATGTACTTGCCGCAACCGGCTTCGCCTTGCTGCTTGCCAGCTGCTATGCACTCACCGGCGGCGTGGACGTGAAGCGCGGCGTGATCTGGGGCTTGGCGGGATTCGCCGTATTCCATTTGGCCCCGGCGTTCGGCCTTCCGCCCGAGCCGCCGGGCGCCGCCTCGGCACCCCTGTTCGACCGGCAGATGTGGTGGCTTTTGACCGCGGCCGGAACGGCGGGCGGTTTGGCGCTCGTCGTCTTCGCCCGGGGCTATGTCGCCAAACTGGCAGGGGTCGCGCTGATCGCCCTGCCCCATGTCGTGGGCGCGCCGGCGCCCCTTGGTCCTCCGGCCGTGCCGGCGGAGCTAGCGGTTTCGTTCGCGGTGGGTTCGCTGGTGACGGCCGCCTTGTTCTGGGCGGTGCTGGGCGGGTTGTCGGGATATTTCTTCAAGGCCTTCGCACCCGGGCGGTGACGCGCCCTTACGGCCCCGCACCGTGGTTTGAAACCCTCACCTGAACGGCAAAGCGGCCGGATTTGTCGAATACGAGTGTCAGCGGGAAACTATCGCCCTCGGCAAGTTTGCGCTTGAGGTCGAAGAGCATGATGTGATCCCGGCCCGGGGCAAAGGCGACGGGTTTTCCGGGAACCAAATCGACGGCGGCGAGGCGGCGCATGCGCATCACTTCGCCTTCCATTTGCTCGTCGTGGATATCGGCGTTCGCGGCGGCTTCGGTTTCGACCCCGGTCAGCCGGTCGGGCGATTGGCCGATGTTATCGATTTCGAGATAGACCGCGGCGGTTTCCCCCAGACCCGCGGGCCGCGCCCAGGCGTTGGCGACCGAGATTTCGGGCGGGCCCCCGGTGTCGCCGGTGCGCGCCAACCACCAGCCGATGCCGAGGATCGCGGCCGCGATCGCGAGAAGTGCTCCGACCCGCAAAGCCATGGTCCCAACCTCATGCCAAGCTTGCTATCCTCTATATCAGAGAGGCGCGCTCGCGCCCATGCGGCACGGGCGCGCCGTGCTTGGAACGGATTTGCGGGCGGGATTGTGATGGACGCAAACGACATCGCCAAGACGGCCCGCACCCCGATGCGCGCCGCCACGACCGCGGCACTAGCGACCCAGAGGACCGGGCCGTGGCCTTACGTGTCGCTCGTGATTACGGCCTGCGATCTCGATGCATCGCCGATCCTGCTTCTCTCCGATCTTGCCGAGCATACTAAGAATATTTTGGCCGAACCCCGCGTTTCGCTTCTGTTTGCCGAACAGGGCGATGGGCCCGATGTTCTGGCCCGCGGGCGCGTCACCGTGCTGGGGCGGGCAAGCCGTACGGACGAGCCGCGCCACCGCGAGCGGTTCCTGGCGCGCCACGAAGAGGCGCGAGGCTATGCCGAATTCAAGGATTTTCATTTCTATAAACTCGAGGTGACGAAGGCCCATCTCATCGCCGGATTCGGGCGCATTCACTGGGTCGAGCAGGTTCTCTACCCGGGCGAGACCGCGGCGCTCGCGGAATCGGAGTCCGAGATCCTCGGCCATATGAACCAGGACCACGGCGATGCGATCCGGCTTTATGCGGAAAATCTTTTGGGCCTTTCGCCTGCGGGCGAGGTCTGGCGCATGACCGGGATCGACCCGGAGGGCATCGATCTCCTGGCAGGGGCGTTGAACGCGAGGCTCACCTTCGAGGCCCCGATCGCGGACGCCCACAGCGCGCGGGCCGAGCTGGTTCGGCTTGCCCAGCTTGCGCGCACCCAAGGCCGGGCGAAAAGCGGCGAATAACGCCATTAAACCAAGGGCTTTTCGGCTGGCCGCCCAAGCTTGCGCCGGGCGCCTCGATGTGGCAAAGGGTGGGCGCCGCCGTCGGGAAGCGGCAAAACAATCGAACTCGAGGACGACGCATGAAAGAGGCAGCGCCCACGCAAAATAAAAAGCTTTTGGCCTGGGTCGAAGAGGTCAAAGCCCTGTGCCAGCCCGATCACGTCCATTGGTGCGACGGATCGCAAAGTGAATACGACCGCCTGTGCGCGGAGATGGTGAAGGGCGGGACGCTCATTGCGCTCAATCCCGCCAAGAGGCCCGGATGCTTCCTGGGCCGGTCGCACCCGAGCGACGTGGCCAGAGTCGAGGACCGCACCTACATCTGTTCCAAGAATAAGGACGACGCGGGGCCCACCAACAACTGGGCCGAGCCCGACGAGATGAAGAAGACGCTTTCCGGCCTGTTCAAGGGAGCGATGAAGGGCCGGACCATGTATGTGATCCCCTTCAGCATGGGCCCGATCGGCTCGCCCATCGCGCAGATCGGCGTGCAGATCACCGATTCGGCCTATGCCACCGTCAACATGCGCATCATGACGCGCACCGGGACCAAGGTTCTCGACGCCTTGGGCGATGGATTTTTCGTGCCCTGCCTGCATTCCGTGGGCGCGCCGCTGGCCCCGGGCCAAAAGGATGTTGCGTGGCCGTGCAACGAGAACAAATACATCGTCCACTTCCCCGAGGAGCGGGCCATCTGGTCCTACGGCAGCGGCTATGGCGGCAATGCGCTACTCGGCAAGAAATGCTTTGCCCTGCGCATCGCCTCGGTGATGGCGCGGCAGGAAGGCTGGCTTGCCGAGCACATGCTGATCCTGGTCGTGAAAGCGCCGACCGGCGAGAAGACCTATGTTTGCGCCGCGTTCCCGAGCGCCTGCGGCAAGACCAATTTCGCCATGCTGATCCCGCCCAAGGGATTCGACGGCTGGACGGTGACGACGGTCGGCGACGACATCGCCTGGATCAAGCCCGATGCGAACGGCGTGCTGCGGGCGATCAATCCCGAGGCCGGATATTTCGGCGTTGCGCCCGGCACCTCCACAACCACCAACCCGACGGCGATGAAGATGCTGGAGAGAGACTGCCTCTTCACCAACGTCGCGCTCACCGACGACGGCGACGTGTGGTGGGAGGGCATGGACGGCCCGCCCCCGGCGCATTGCATCGATTGGAAGGGCGAGGACTGGACGCCCGCCAAGGGCACGCCGGCCGCGCACCCGAATTCGCGTTTCACGGCGCCGGCCCGCCTGTGTCCGAGTCTCGACCCCGCCTGGGAAGATCCCGCGGGCGTGCCGATCTCGGCTTTCGCTTTTGGCGGGAGGCTCAGCCGCACGTACCCCCTCGTCTTCCAGTCCTTCAATTGGGAGCACGGCGTTTACTTGGCGGCGACCATGGGATCGGAGGCGACCGCGGCCGCGGTCGGCCAGGCGGCGATCCGGCGCGACCCGATGGCGATGCTGCCCTTCTGCGGCTACAACATGGCGGATTACTGGCACCACTGGCTTTCGATGGAGAAGAAGGTCAAGAAGTTGCCGCTCATCTTCCGCGTCAACTGGTTCCGCAAGGACGGCAACGGCAAGTTCATGTGGCCCGGCTACGGCGAGAACATGCGCGTGCTGAAATGGATCGTGGACCGGGCTAACGGCCGCGGCCAGGCGGTCGAGAGCCCGTTCGGCCTGATGCCCAAGCGCGAGGATTTGAACTGGAACGGCATCCAATACGACGCCGCGAAATTCTACGAGCTCATGCAGGTGGAACGCACGGCGGCCAAAGCCGAGGCCGAAGACCAGAAGGAGCATTTCGCCAAATTCGGCGCCAGGCTTCCCTCCGAAATGGAGAAGCAGCGCCAGATGCTGATCGAGCGCCTCGCAAAGGCGCCGGAGATCTGGAGGCTGGAAGAGGCGGCTTAACGCGCCCTGCGCGCAGGGTTTTAATTGCGAAGGCCGGCCCGAGGAGGCCGGCCTTTTTCTTTTACGCTCTTGGCGCCGGTTAATGCGCATCCGCCCAGTTGGGGCCGATACCGACGTCGGCGACCAAGGGGACGCTGAGCTCGACCGCGGGGAGCGGCGCTTTCTCCATCACCTCGCGCACGACTTGCGCGGTTTTCTCGACCTCGGAATCCTTGACCTCGAACAACAGCTCGTCGTGAACCTGCAACAGCATGCGCGCCGAGAGCTTGTGCGCCGCCAGCGCATCGGGGACGCGGATCATGGCGCGCTTGATGATGTCGGCGGCGGCGCCCTGGAGCGGCGCATTGATCGCGGCGCGCTCGGCGAAATTGCGGCGCGCGGGGTTCTTGTCGGCGATCTCCCGGATAAAGCAGCGCCGCCCGAAGAGCGTGTCCACATAGCCGTGGGCGCGGCAGAATTTTTTCGTCCGCTCCATGTAGTCGCGGATGCCGGGATAGCGCTTGAAATAGGCCTCGATATATTTTGCGGCTTCGCCCTGCGGGATGCCCAGTTGGTTGGCGAGGCCGAAGGGAGAGATTCCGTAGATGATGCCGAAGTTGATCGCCTTGGCGCGGCGGCGGACTGCGGGGTCCATGCCCTTGACCGGCACGCCGAAGACTTGGGACGCGGTGATCGCGTGGATATCGGCGCCTTCGCGGAACGCTTGCTTCAGCGGTTCCACGTTGGCGACGTGGGCGACGAGCCGCATTTCGATCTGCGAATAATCGACCGAGACGAATTTGTGGCCCTTGGCCGCGACGAAGGCGCGGCGGATCTTGCGCCCCTCTTCCGTGCGCACGGGGATGTTTTGCAAGTTCGGATCGGAAGAGGCGAGGCGGCCGGTGGAGGTCGCGGCCATGGCGTAACTCGTGTGCACGCGGCCGGTTTCGGGATTGATCTGCTCCTGGAGCGCGTCGGTATAAGTGCTTTTGAGCTTTTGCAGCTGGCGCCAGTCGAGCACGCGGGCCGGCAAATCGTGGCCCTGGACCGCGAGTTGCTCCAAAACATCCGCCCCCGTCCCGTAAGCGCCGGTCTTGCCCTTTTTCCCGCCCCCCAGGCCCATTTCATCGAACAAGACCTCGCCCAGCTGCTTGGGCGAGCCGATCAGGAATTCGCGGCCCGCGAGCTTGTGGATTTCGATTTCGAGCGTTTCGAGCCGGCGCGCGAAATCGCGGCTGAGCGACTTGAGCTCCTCGCGGTCGATCATGATCCCCTCGCGCTCCATGGCGACCAGGATCGGGATCAAGGGTCGCTCCAGGGTTTCGTAAACGGTTACCATGTGTTCCGCGACGAGGCGCGGTTTGAGCAGGCGATGGAAGCGGAGCGTCACGTCGGCGTCTTCGGCGGCGTAATCGCGGGCGCGGTCCAAGGGCACGTAGTCGAAGGTGATTTGGGCTTTGCCGGTGCCCGCGACCTCGGCGAAGGTGATTGTCTTGTGGCCGAGATAAATCTCCGCCAACTCGTCCATGCCGTGGCCGTGGTGCGTTCCCTCGAGCACGTAGGAGAGCACCATGCTGTCGTCCGTGGGCGCGACGTTTATTCCGTAACGCGAAAGCACCAGCATGTCGTATTTGATGTTGTGGCCGATTTTCAGCACCGATTGATCTTCAAGAAGCGGCTTCAATAGACCGAGCGCGTCGCGCAAAGGAATTTGGGCGACCTCCGGCTTTGGCGACGCCGCCGCGCCGAGATCGAGGCTCTGTTGCGGCGGTTTGTGGCCAAGCGGGATGTAGCAGGCCTCAAACGGCGTGACCGAGAGCGAGACGCCCACGAGTTCGGCGCGCATGGCGTCGAGCGAGGTGGTTTCGGTATCGACCGCCACCGTTCCCACTTTGTGGGCACGCTCGATCCAATCCTTGAGTGCGGCGACGCTCTGGACC
This sequence comes from Alphaproteobacteria bacterium, assembly GCA_041498815.1. Lineage (GTDB taxonomy): Bacteria > Pseudomonadota > Alphaproteobacteria > DATDPM01 > DATDPM01 > DATDPM01. The sequence continues at coordinate 23,450 of JBGQJC010000012.1, read as the reverse complement.
AGCGCATAGGCGGGGGCCTCCGCGGGCGCGGTTTTCGCCGGCGCCGCCGCGGGAGATTTCCCGGCGCCCGCGAATTTGGCCTCCATCCGCGCCAGGATGCTTTTGAATTCCTGCTCACGCAGGAAGGCGAGCAGCGGTTCCGGCTCGATCGGTTTCTTGGCGAATGCCTCGAGCGGCACCTCGATGGGCACGTCGTCCCTGAGCCGGACCAGCGCCAGCGACAGACGCGCCTTGTCGGCGTGTTCGATGAGCGCTTCGCGGCGCTTCGGCTGTTTGATCTCCTTGGCGCGGGCGAGCACCGTGTCGAGATCGCCGTATTCGTTAATAAGTTCGGCCGCGGTCTTGACGCCGATCCCGGGCACGCCCGGCACGTTGTCGGTCGAATCGCCGGCCAGCGCCTGCACCTCCACGACCTTCTCCGGGCCGACCCCGAAGCGTTCGCGTACTTTCTCGACGCCGATCGGCTGCATGGTGATGGGATCGAGCATGGCGACGCCGTCGCGGATCAATTGCATCAAATCCTTGTCGCCCGAGACGATGGTGACCTCCATGCCCTTGTCGCGGGCGAGGCGCGCATAGGTCGCGATCAGATCGTCGGCCTCGAAGCCGCGCATTTCGACCGACGGCACGTTGAAGGCTTTCGTCGCCTCACGGATGAGCGGGAACTGGGGGATGAGCTCTTCCGGCGGCTCGGTGCGGTTGGCCTTATAGGCGGGATAGATTTCGTTGCGGAAGGTTTCGCGCGCGGCGTCGAAGATGACGGCGATGGCGTCGGCGTCCGTTTCATCGCGCAGCTTGTTGAGCATATTGCAATAGACGTAGACGGCGGTGACCGGGGTGCCGTCGGAGCGCGTCAACGGGCGCATGTTCCGCGCATAGAACGCGCGGAAGATGAAGCCGGAGCCGTCGATCAGGAAGAGATGGCGGCTCAACTCGCCGCGGCCTCGCCCGGCTTGGAGCGAAGCACGTAGCGGCGGCTGCAGTACGGGCACATGACCTCACCCTTGGGGGTTAGGTTCAGGAACACCCGGGGGTGGCCGAGCGACCCGCCGTCGCAGGCGACCACCGGCTCGCTGACGTAGATGGTTTCGGTTGGCTCCATATACCCGAGAAACGAGGGTCGTTGACCATTTTGCCGCCCGGATGATAGCCATTGCCACGGCACAATCAACCGCCCTTACTACCCCCCAAAATCCCCGGAGCTTCGCGCCCCTTCCATGCCCCTCAACCGTTCGCAGGATGACCTTTCCGCGGCCCCGCCCGCGGCCCCGCCCGAATACGCGGTTGAGGCGGTGGGGCTGTCGAAGACCTACAAGGCTTCGCGCCGCCGGCCGGAAAAGACGGCCCTGATCGACGTCAATCTTGCCATCCCGCGAGGCGCGCTTTTCGGGCTTCTGGGCCCGAACGGGGCCGGCAAATCCACCTTCATCAATATTCTGGCCGGGCTCGTCATCAAGTCTTCGGGCACCGCCCGTGTCTGGGGCTTCGACATCGATGGCCAATCGCGCCAGGCGCGCGCCGCGATCGGAGTCGTGCCCCAGGAGCTCAACATCGATCCGTTTTTCACGCCCTTCGAGCTTTTGGAACTTCAGGCCGGGCTTTACGGCGTTCCGTCCGCGCGCCGCAAGACGCGGGAAATCCTCGCCGCCCTGCGCCTGGCCGATCAGGCCCATGCCTATGCGCGCACGCTGTCGGGCGGAATGCGGCGGCGCTTGCTGGTCGCGAAAGCGCTGGTTCATTCGCCGCCGGTTCTGGTTCTGGACGAGCCGACGGCCGGAGTCGATGTCGAGCTGCGCCAACAATTATGGGCGCACGTGCGCGAATTGAACGCGCGCGGCATCACGATCTTGCTCACCACCCACTATCTCGAAGAGGCGGAGCGGCTGTGCGACCGCATCGCCATCATCAACCACGGGCGCCTCATTTGTTGCGAGGAGACGGAGACGCTGCTGCGCCGCCTCGATCTTAAGGAACTTGCGATCACGGTGGCGCAGGATGTGACGCAAATTCCCGCGCAACTGACGCGCTTCGAAGTGGAGCTGCGGCCGCACCGCCAGATCGTGATCCGCTACCGGCGCAGCCAGACCGCGGCGGCGGAGATTCTGGCCGCGGTGCAGGCGGCGGGATTGAATATCCTCGATCTGACGACCGAGGAATCCGATCTCGAGGACATCTTCCTGCAACTCACCCGTGAACCGGCCGCGAGCCGGCCGGCATGAGCGGCGGCAGATCGATGCCGAGGCGCCTGACCGTGCTTCTCGGGCTTTTCGGCGCGGGGTTGATCGCCGCCTGCGCACCCCGGCTGCAGCCGCCGGGCGTGGCACCGGGCCCGCCGCAGCTCAGCGATAACAAATTCAAAACCAAAGACGGGGTCGATCTGCCGGTGCGCATCTGGCTTCCCGAGGGCGAACCGAAAGCCGTGCTGCTCGCGTTGCACGGCTTCAACGACTATGCCAACGCCTTCCTCGAGCCCGCGAATTTCTGGCGCCGCTTCGGCATTGCGACCTATGCCTATGACCAGCGCGGTTTCGGGAACACGCCGAATCGCGGGCTCTGGCCCGGAACCGGGGCTCTTGCCGGAGACGCCGCCGACTTCGCGCACGAGCTGCGTCGGCGTTATCCCGATACGCCGCTTTTTATTTTGGGCGACAGCATGGGCGCCGCGGTGGCCGTTGTTACGATGGCGAACGACAAGACGGTGCCGGTGGACGGACTCGTTCTCGTCGCGCCGGCGGTGTGGGCGCGCGATACCATGAATCCGCTGCAAAGCGGATTACTGTGGCTTGCCGCCCATTCGGTGCCGTGGATGACGGTGAGCGGACGCGGGCTCGATATCCATCCGTCCGACAACGTCGGGATGCTGCACGCGCTGTCACGCGACCCGATGGTGCTGAAGGATTCGCGAATCGACACCGTCTACGGTCTTACCGATCTCATGGACGCGGCCATGGAGGACGCGGCGGGACTTCGGGCGCCGGTTCTCGTGCTTTACGGCGAACAAGACCAGGTCATTCCCCGCGATCCCGTGATCGAATTTTTGCGCCGCCTGTTGCCCGCCGACAAAAAAGCGCGCGCGGCCTTTTACCCCAAGGGTTTTCACATGCTGATGCGCGACCTTTCGAGCGAGGTCGTGCTCAAGGATATTGCGAGTTTCGTTTTCGACCCTGGGGCGCCGCTCCCATCCGATGCGGAGGGGCGCGCGCAACAAGCCCTGGCGGTGCGGTAAGCGCCCCCGCGCAACCGGAGCCCTGCTTGCGACGCTTACGGCTTCGTGACACAATGGCATGGGCTGCACTTTAGATAATAAAAATCGGGACTTCCATGCGCGCCTGGGTGATCGCCCCGGTTCTCTTAGGCATTGCGGCGGCTCCCGCCGTGGCGGCGGACCAGGTCGCGACGCCGGATACCTCCGACCAGCCCGCAGCCGAATCGGCGCCCGCCGCGGAAACGCCCGATCCGACCGCGCCGCCCTTCGGACTCAAATGGGGCATGCCGCTGAACCAACTCTCGGCTCTCGGCGTCAAGGTCAAAGCGACGTCGAAGTCCGGAGATCTCACGATCGTAACGGCCGAGAAGGTGCTGGACGCTTATCCCGACACCAAGGTCATCAGCTTGCTGTTCGACCGGCACCTTGGCCTCGTCAAGGTGCGCTGGGCCAGTACCGACATCGAGGACGATCCAACGGGAACGCAAGGGAGGAGCAAATACAGCGAGATGAAAAAGCTGGTTTCGGAGAGCCGCGGCACGCCGAGCGACGAGACCTTGGTGGTGGGCGCGCGTCTGTTCGACCAGGAGGACGAGTTCTACCAATGCCTGGGTTATGAAGGCTGCGGCGTTTGGAGCGCGTTGTGGGACCAGAAGCCTTCGGGCGGCGTGCTCCTGAGCATCGAGGGCATGGGCACCGGAAAAGGTTTCGTGCAAGTCGATTACGAATCGGCGGATTGGCAGCAGGCCGCGGGCCAGACCGCCCGCCAAGCCAAGGCGCCCGATCAGGTCAAATCCAAGTAGCGCCCCGTCCGGATAAGATGCTTTGCGAGCGATGCCTGTTTGCGCACCCGCCCGCCATCCCGTAAAAGGGGCCTGAAGCGCCCGTAGCTCAGCTGGATAGAGCGCTGGCCTCCGGAGCCAGAGGTCGTGAGTTCGAATCTCGCCGGGCGCGCCATCTCTCACGGCCCCGGAGCCGTGAGATCCCTCAAGGCCAGTATATCCGGCCTTTACCGGCCTTTGGGTTGCGGCCGGGACTATTGAAAATATTAACTAATTCGCAAAGGGCCGGGCGTTAACCTTTTCCCGAACGGTGGCCTGGTTCCGGCAGAAGTGCGAAAATCTTTTTAGGCGGCGCGAATCGTCGCCAGGAACTTGTCCACTTCGTTGCTCAGCTTTTCCGACTGGTTGGCGAGGTCGCGCGCGGCCGAGAGCACATGGCTCGAGGCTTGACCGGCTTCGCCGGCGATCTCGCGCACGCCCGAGATATTCTTCGAGACCTCCTGGGTGCCCGCGGCCGCCTGGCTGACGTTGCGGGCGATCTCCCGCATCGCGGTGCCCTGCTGTTCCACCGCCGAAGCGATGGTGGTGGCGATCTCGTTGATCTTGGCGATGGTGTTGCCGATACCCTGGATGGCGCCGACCGCCTCTTTGGTGGCGCCCTGGATGGCGTTGACCTGGGCGGCGATGTCTTCGGTCGCCTTGCCGGTCTGGTTGGCGAGCGATTTCACCTCGTTCGCCACGACCGCGAAGCCCTTGCCGGCGTCGCCGGCCCTGGCTGCCTCGATCGTCGCATTGAGCGCCAAGAGATTGGTTTGCTCCGCGATATCGTTGATGAGGGCCACCACCTCGCCGATGCGCTGTGCACCGTCGGCCAGGTTTTTCACCGTGGCATTGACGTGCTGGGCCTCCTGGACCGCGCTGCTGCAGATCGTGTTCGATTGATGGACTTGGCGGCCGATCTCGGTGATCGAAGCCGAAAGCTCCTCGGTGGCAGCGGCGACCGTTTGCACGTTGCTGGAGGCCTGTTCCGAGGCGGCGGCGACCGCGGTTGAACGCTGGTTCGCTTGATCGGCGACGGCGGTCATGGTTTGTGCGCTCGCTTCGAGCTCGGTGGACGACGACGAGATCGTCTCGACCACGCCCTTGATATTGACCTCGAAGGCGTCGGCCAGCCGCGTTTCCCGCGTGATGATGCGCCACGTCACCATGGCGCCACAGCAGGTTTTATTTTTGTCGTAGATCGTGTCGATATGGAGGTCGAGAACTTCGGGACCGATGATAAGTTGGCTATGAAACGTCGGGCTGGCGCCGACGTCGGGCGCGTTCTTTCCGGCTGCCGTGAAGAAAAAATCGATCTTCCGCCCCTGTATGTCCTTTACCGTACAGGGAAGGTGTTTTTCGATCGCCTGCAGCGTCATCTTGGCCGCGAAGTTCATGTAGGTGATTGCGAATCCGTCTTCGGCATTGCACCAAATCAGGCTGACGGGGACGTGATCCACCATCATCATCGCCGATTCGAACCACCTCTTGAATTGGTCCCTCTCGGACTTGGCCTTGAGCAGTAGTTTCTTACTGACGAATCCGAAATCCATGGCTGATCCCATGACTGAAGGTTTCTTGGCAGGCCCGCACGGCCGGTCCCCTCCGATTCCGTGCGGCAAAGGCATCGCACCGCGAACGATCCCCAAAGCCGGTATCGCACGGACGCTTGCGGACCGGCGCAGGCGGCTGGCGTCCCCGGGGATATAACCTTTGGAACAGGATCGTAGGTTGGAACGGTTAACGCCGCCTTAATCCGCGGATTGCCGCGCCTTTTCGCCGGGCGGGCCGGGCAACGGGCGGAATGGACCCGCCCCCGCCCGCGGCTATTGGGCGAGCCGGGCCAGCGTCGCCGTGGTGCTGTGGCCGGGGAGAATTTCGGCCAGCATGACGCGGCCGCCATAGGATTCGACGATCTCGGCCCCCACCACCTGGTCGCGGCGGTAATCGGCGCCCTTGACGAGCAGGTCGGGGCGGATCGCCTCGACCAGCTTGAGGGGCGTTTCCTCGGTGAAGATGACGACGAGGTCGACGGCTTTGAGCGAGGCCAGCACCTGGGCGCGGGCCGCCTCCGACTGCACCGGGCGGCCGTCGCCCTTGAGATGGCGCACCGAACCGTCGGAATTCAACCCGACCACGAGGCGGTCGCAGGCGCCCTTGCCTTGGGCGAACAGCGAGACATGGCCCGGATGAAGCAGGTCGAAGCAGCCGTTCGTGAACCCGATCTTGAGACCCATCGACCGCCAGGAGGCGATCCGATCCAAGGCGGACGCGAGCGGTAGAATCTTGTTCTCGCCCGTCATGAGGTCTTGGGCGTGGAGCGCCGCGATGAGTTCGTCCGCCCGGGCAACGGCGGTGCCGAGCTTGCCCACCACGATCCCGGCCGCAACATTGGCAAGACGCGCGGCATCGGGCCACGGAATTCCCGCGGCGCAGGCCGCAGCCACCGTTGCGATCACGGTGTCGCCCGCGCCCGAAACGTCGAACACCTCGCGCGCCTCGGCCGGAATTTGCAGCGCCTCGCCGCGCCCCAAAACGAGCGTCATGCCGGATTCGCTGCGCGTCACGAGCACGTTGTCGATCCCGCAGGTGTCGACGACCCGGCGCGCCGCGGCGACCACCGCGGCATCGCTGTCCACGGGCATGTTTGTCGCAAGCGCAAGTTCGCGCCGGTTGGGGGTGATCAGAGACGCCCCCCGGTAACGCGAAAAATCCGTGCCCTTGGGATCCACGACCACGGGCCGCGCATAACCGCGCGCGGCCGCGATCACGGCGCGCAACGCTTCGGGAACCAACACGCCCTTGCCGTAATCGGACAACACCAGAACGCCGCAATCCGGAAGTTCGTTGCGCACGAAACCCACCATCGCGGTACGTACGCGATCCGAGATCGTCGCGCTCGATTCGAGATCGGCGCGAAGCATCTGCTGGCGGGCCGCAATGAAGCGTGTTTTGATGGTGGTGGGACGGCCTTCTTCGATCAGGATCGCGGGGGCGACCCGCGGCTCGGCGGCGAGCAGCGCGCGGAGCTCGGTGCCCGCCGCGTCCTCGCCCGCGACCCCGACGAGCCGCGTCCACGCGCCGAGCGCCGCGATATTGCGGGCGACGTTGCCGGCCCCGCCGGGCATCGCCACGTCGCGCACAATCTGGAACACCGGGATCGGCGCTTCGGGCGAAATGCGCTCGACATCGCCGTAGACGTAGCGGTCGAGCATGACATCGCCCAGGCACAGCACCCGGGCGCGGCCCAAATTCCCCACCACGGCGGCAAGATCGGATCGTTGAGTCACGGCATCCCCCGATGGCGCTTCATGCTACGCCCCGGCACACGCCTCGCCAACCTGGCATCGCGCGGCCTAGACAAGGCCGAGCTCCTTTTCCAGAGCGGCGCACAGCATCTGGCCCAGCGTGATGTGCATTTCCTGGATGCGCGCCGTCACGGCGGTTGGGACGACAAGCAGCGGGTCGGCGATCTTGGCGAGCGCCCCGCCGTCGTTGCCGGTGAATGCCGCCGCAACGAGGCCCATCTCTCGGGCCAAAGAGAGGGCGCGCACCACATTCGGGCTCTTGCCCGAGGTGCTGATGCCGATCGCCACATCGCCCGGCTTGCCGAGCGCCGCAATTTGGCGGGCGAAGAGTTCTTCGAATCCGAGATCGTTGCCGATGGCGGTGAGCGTGGAGGTATCGGTGGTCAGGGCCAGCGCCGCAATCGGCGCGCGGTTCGCGGCAAAACGCACCGTCAGCTCGGTCGCAAGATGCTGCGCGTCGGCGGCGCTGCCGCCGTTGCCGAAAAACAGGATCTTGTTGCCGCCGCGCACGGCCTTTGCACAAGCCCCAACCAGAGACCGGAACGGCCGGCGCAGGGCCGCCGCGGTCGCCCGGGCGACCGATTGGTGCTCGGCGAATTCAGCGTCAAAAAAGGCGTCGAGGTCCATGGGCCAATCCCGCGCAAACCTACGCCTTTCTGGCTAAAGCAAGGGAGGCGGGCTGGCAAGCCTTGTCTGGGGCGCGAAGGGCCGGTTTTTGGGCCGCACCGCCGTTCCGGACGGCGGCGGGCATCACGGGTGCGGCGCTTCGAAGCGGTCGAGATTCTCTTGGAAGGCGGTGTAGGCGTCCTCGAAGCCGATCAAGGACAGGTGGATCGCACGCTTCAATTCGGGAAGCTCGACCGCAAGCGTGTGGCCTTTGCGGAACTCATCGACGATCGCCGCGGCCTCGGTTCCCTGGAAATTCACGCGGTCGAGACGGTCGGGCGTGCCTTCGTGATTGCTTTTTCCGTCGACGATCAGGCGCACCTTCACGCCGAGCCGCGTACCGCTGCGCGCCGAAATGACGATGGCGACGCCATCGCCCGCGGGCTCGATGTGAACCGCGCTCGTCAGCGGATCGGTATTGAAGGCGATGGGCGGCGCATCGATGAAACAGGATTTCTCACCCTCCACCATGCCGCGCCAGCACACCACCGCCCAGTCGCCGAAGGTGTGATAATAGAGAACATAGGCGACACAGAACGCCGTTCCCGGATTGAGGGCGAGACTTAATGCGAAAAGGCCGCCCGCCGCGTTGCGAATGAGGCGCGGGCCGGAGGTCATTTTCCGGGTGCCGCTGAAGGCGCGGCGCCGACATGCGCGTCGAGCGTGGCCGAAGTCGATTGGGTCGCGCCGTTTTCGCTGCGGGTCAGCGTGATTTCTGCGTGGTAGGTTCCCTCGGGCCAGGAAAAGCCCGGCCGCTTCTTGCCGACGTATTGGAACCAGCGGGCCTTGCGCGCCTTGAGCGGGGTCTCGTAATTGACGAGTGTGCTCCCGTCGGGCGCCAACATGCGCAGATGAAGGATGTCGCCCGCCTCGACCCCGAAAATTTCGCACCAAAGGATAAGAATCGGCGCGTCGCGGCCGAAATCGGTCGCGCGGTAGCGGCCTTTGCGGGCATCCTCTTCGCTGGGTTTATCGGTGGCAAAGCCGGTGTTGAAGATGGCGGCCGGCGTGTAGGCCAATTCCTGCAGCGTCGTCTCGTTCCAGAGCGGTTCCGTGCCGAGGCCGCATTGCGTGCCGTCGGCCCGGCCATCGGTTCCGACGAAGGGATCGACGACCTGATTGTTATGCTGCACGGTCATATGGAGATGGGGATACTCGCTGCTTCCCGACATTCCGACGAGACCGAGCTTTTCTCCCGCCGCAACGTGCTGGCCGGGGTTGACCGCGATGCTGCCCATGTGCATGTGGCAATATTGCGTGATCCAGCCATGGCCGTGATCGATCACGACCCCGTTGCCGCATTCGCGCGCCTCGATCATGTTGGGCCCAAGATCGCGGGCGCTGATGTCGGCCATCCCGTCGCGGCTGCGTAGGACCGTTCCGGCGGCGGCGGCTTTGACGGCTACGCCATCGGCCATCGCCTGTTCGTCGCGCAGCGCGATATCGATGCCGCTGTGGCCGTTGTTCGCGCGGCCGTGGCAACTGTAGTCGCGCACGTCTGGACCGGGATCGAGATCGACGAATTTCGAGATCCAGCAGGTCTGGCCCGGTATGCAATCGAGCGGCAGACCGAGGCTGGGCGCATCGCCCGCGGCCCATGCCGGGCAAGCCGAGGCCAAGAAGGCCGCGATTGCCGCCGAGGCAATAACGGGCCGGAAGCACAGGCGCCCGGGTTTTCGGGGCTGCGGCAATATTTCATTCATGGCATGGCAATTATAAAAGGGTGGCGGCGGATTGTCGCGCCCCGGCACACAAAGCGGCGTGCGGCCGGCGCGATTGGGGCTTCCGCGCCGGGGCAAAGGACTTTAGAACACTAGCGGGATCGGCCGGACCGTCGAACGAGGGTTGCGCGGTGAAGGTTCTGGTGACGGGAGGAGCCGGGTTCATCGGCTCGGCGGTGATCCGCCAAATCATTCGCGACACCGATGCCGCGGTCGTCAATCTCGACAAGCTCACCTATGCGAGCAGCCCCGAGGCCTTGGCGGTGGTTGCCGGGGATCCACGCTATCACTTTGAAAAAATTGATATTTGCGACATGCCCGCGGTGCGCGCGGCAATCGCCCGGCATCGGCCCGATGCGGTGCTGCACCTGGCCGCCGAATCCCATGTCGACCGCTCCATCGACCGCCCCGGCACCTTCATCGAGACCAATATGCTCGGCACCTACGTCATGCTCGAAGCCGCGCTCGAACACTGGAACGGGCTCGATGGCGCAAGCCGGCGGCGCTTCCGATTCCATCATGTCTCGACCGACGAGGTATTCGGGAGCCTGGGCGCGGAAGGCCAGTTTACCGAAGAGACGCCCTATCGGCCCAATTCGCCCTATTCGGCAAGCAAGGCCGCGGCCGACCATCTCGCGCGGGCCTGGTTCGCCACCTATGGGCTGCCCGTGATCGTCACCAATTGCTCGAACAATTTCGGGCCGTATCAGCACCCCGAAAAACTGATTCCGCTCGTGATTCTGAAGGCATCGAAGGGCGAACCGATTCCGGTTTACGGCACCGGGGCCAACGTGCGCGACTGGCTTTATGTCGAGGACCACGCGGAGGCGCTGCGGCTTGTGCTGGCGAATGGTATTCCGGGCGAGACCTACAACATCGGCGGGCACAGCGAGCGCAAGAACATCGACGTGGTCTGGGCGATTTGCGCGATCCTCGACGAGATGATGCCGGGCTCCGGCCCGCACGAGCGACTCATCACCTTCGTCGCGGACCGGCCCGGACACGACCTGCGCTATGCGATCGACGCCGGCAAGATTACGCGTGAGCTCGGCTGGAAGCCGCGCCACGATTTCGAATCGGCGTTGCGCGAGACCGTCGCGTGGTACATCGCCGAGCGAGGCTGGGCCGAGCGCGAGATGGCGAAATCGGGTGCCGATGTCCGGCTTGGTCTCGCCGCAAACCGCCGCCGCTAGCGCGCACGTCGAGAGGGAAAGCCATGGCAGCGAATAAAGCCAAAGCCGCGCGGTGCCGGAAGGGAATCATCCTCGCCGCGGGTTCGGGCACGCGGCTCTATCCCGTGACCAAGGCGATAAGCAAACAGCTCCTGCCGGTGTTCGACAAGCCGATGATCTATTACCCGCTCGCGACCCTGATGCTGGCGGGCATCCGCGACGTGCTCGTGATCACGACGCCCCACGATCGGCCTCTGTTCCAGGCGTTGCTCGGCGATGGCGCGCAGTTGGGGCTCTCGATCTCTTATGCCGTTCAGGAGAAGCCGATCGGGATCGCTCATGCCTTTGTGATCGGGGCGGATTTCATCGGCGCCGATCCGGTGTGCCTGGTTTTGGGCGACAACATCTTTTTCGGCCATGGGCTGGCACAGCGGCTCCAAGAGGTGGCGGCGCGCGTCAAGGGCGCCACCATCTTCGCCTATTTCGTGCGCGACCCGGAACGCTACGGCGTGGTGGCGTTTGATTCCCGCAACAAGGCGGTCTCGATCGAGGAGAAGCCGAAGCGGCCCAAATCGAACTATGCCGTCACCGGGCTTTATTTTTACGACAACGACGTGATCGCCATCGCCAAGAGCCTGAAGCCCTCCGCGCGGGGCGAGCTCGAGATCACGGACGTCAATCGCGTGTATCTCGATCGCGGCGCGCTTGCGGTGGAGCTGTTGGGGCGGGGCTCCGCCTGGCTCGATACCGGAACCCATGAGGCGCTGCTTCAGGCCACCAATTTCATCGGCATGGTCGAGGCGCGCCAGGGGCTTCGCATCGCCTGCCCGGAAGAGATCGCCTGGCGCATGGGATTCATCGACGCCGACCAGTTGCGCCGCTTGGCCGAGCCGCTGAAGAAGTCCGGTTACGGCCAATATTTGCTCGACGTATTGCGCCATGGCTGACCGCGCGGACGCTGGGCCTTGAAGGTTCTTCAGACCGAATTGCCCGGGGTACTCGTCATCGAGCCCCAACTGTTCACGGACGGCCGCGGGTTCTTCCTCGAGACCTTCCGCGCCGAGAGTTACGGGGCGGCGGGCATCCCCGGCCCTTTCGTTCAGGACAATGTTTCGTATTCGGAGGCCCGTGTGCTGCGCGGGCTGCATTTCCAGAACCCCAACGGCCAGGGAAAACTGGTGTTCGCGGTGGCAGGCGAAATCTTCGATGTCGCGGTGGACGTAAGATTTGGCTCGCCGACGTTCGGCCGGTGGACGGGGGCCATGCTGACGGGCGATACCGGCCGGCAGATCTATATTCCCGAAGGCTTCGCCCATGGATTCTGCGTACTCTCCGGTCACGCCCGGGTCGCGTACAAATGCACGGCCGTTTATGACCCGGCCTCGGAGATGTCCGTGATCTGGAACGATCCCGACATCGGCATCGCCTGGCCGGTCGACTCTCCCCGGATTTCGTCCAAGGATGCGGGGGCGCCGCGGCTTCGCGACATCGACCGCGCCCGTTTGCCGCGTTTCGGGACCGGACATTGAGCGCCTCGCCGGCACCGGACGAGCGCGCCCGGATTTTTCTTCTCGGCGGAAGCGGGCAGATCGGCTGGGAACTCGTCCGGGCGCTGGCACCACTCGGGCAATTGATTGCGCCCGCCCGCGACGAACTCGACCTTACGGATGGAGCGGCACTGTCCCGGACGTTGCGCGCGGTGGCACCCGCCCTGATCGTCAATGCCGCGGCCTTTACCGATGTCGACGGCGCGGAGAAATCGGAAACAATGGCCCAAGCGGTGAACGCGCAAGCGCCGCGCATCCTGGCCGAAGAAGCGGCGCGCCTCAATGCGCCGCTCGTCCATTATTCGACCGATTACGTATTCGACGGCGCCGCCCATCGGCCATACCGCGAAAGCGACGTGCCCGCACCCCTCGGCGCCTATGGACGCAGCAAATTGGCGGGCGAGCGGGCGGTGATGGAATCGGACGCGCCCCATCTCGTCCTGCGCACGAGCTGGATCTATTCGCGGCGCGGGCGCAACTTCCTGAACACCATCGAGAAGCTCGCCCACGACCAGAACGAACTCCGCGTCGTGTCCGACCAGACCGGTTGCCCCACCTGGGCGCGGATGGTGGCGATTGCTTCGTCCGCTATCTTGTCGCGCTGCTGGCGCCGCGGTTCCGGCGACCCGCTTTCCGGCACAGGCGGTCTTTATCATCTGGCGGCGGCGGGAGAGACCAGCTGGCACGGATTTGCCGAGGCCATCGTGGCCCTGCTCCCGGGCGAGCTATCGCGCAAACCGGTGCGGGCAATCACGACCGCGGAGTACCCCCGCCCCGCGAAAAGGCCCGCCTATTCGGTCCTCGATTCGCGCAAAGCGCTCGATGCCTTCGGCATCATGCTGCCGCACTGGCGCGACCAGCTGGCCCTGTGCCTGGCGGATAAAGCCTGAGCCTAGGCCGGAACTTTGATCGGTCGGGTCATGGAGGGGATTTTCCCGTCGGCCAGCGACTTGATCAGTTTGATTTGCTTTTTCAAGCAGCTTTGGAGCTCGTAGCGCTCCAGCACCGTCTCCCGCGCCGCGCGCCTTAAATGAGCCATGCCGTCCTTGTGATTCAAAACCTCGTCGATCCGTTCGGCGATCTGCTTGGGGGAGAAGAAATCGACCAATAGGCCGTTCTTTCCGTCCGTGATGACCTCGGTCACCGGCGGCGTATCGGAGCCGATGACGAGGCAGCCCGCCGACATCGCTTCCAGCATCGACCAGGAGAGCACGAAGGGGAAGGTGAGATAGACGTGCACCGACGAGATCTGGAGCACCTTAAGGAATTTCTCGTACGGCATGTAGCCCAGAAAATGGACACGGGCGGGATCGATCTTGACCTCGCTGAGCATCTTGGCGCGGTAGGTTTCGCCCTTGGGAAGGCGGCGGCCGTAGCTCACACCGTCGCCGCCGACGATCAGGATCTGGGCATTGGGGCGGCGGCGGCAGATCTCAGGGATCGCGTGCATGAAGACGGGAAAGCCGCGATAGGGTTCGAGATTGCGCGCGACATAGGTCACGACCTCGTCGTTGCGCGTGAGCGTATTGCCGTTCGGGAGGTCGACCCGCGCCTCTTTGTTCGGAGCCGCGAGGTTGGTGTCGATGCCATCGTGAATCTGGGCGATTTTGTAGAGGTACTCCGGCGGGAATTGCTTGCGCTGCCAGCGCGTCGGGCTTATCCCCGCATCGCAGGCTTCCAGGCTCAGGAGGTTACTGGTGTTCTTTGTGCGGACGCGGCAGAAGTCGTTGAGCGTGACCTCGATTTCGGGATCGAAACCGACGTCCGAGCCTTTTGAGCGGTAATAGAACTCGAAATAACTGAGCAGCGGTACGTCGGGATAGACGTCCTTGACGTACAGCGCCTCGCCCCAGCCGGGATGGGCACAGATGATGTCGGGCGTGAAGCCCGAATTCTTCACGGCAAGAAGCACGCGCGCCACGGCCTGCCCGTACAACACCGCGGACTCGAGCGGCGCGATGTAGTGATGGATGTCCTTTTGCACGTCGCGGTGAAGCTTGTAGGTGACCTTCTTCACCCCCGGGATTTCGACCGCCTTGGGCTTGGTCACGAAATAGACGGTGTTCTTGGCATCGGCGCCGAAGATCCGCGCCAGGTGCTTGTACTGGCCGGGGATGTTCTGGTGCATGAACAAGATCTTCATGGGGTTCCGTGCCCGATTCTTCCGCACCGACGCCGACGCGGCGCCCCTAGGTGCCGGCCGGATATTGGAGGCTTGTAATATTTCGGTCAACAATTGAAGATTTATTGACGTTAACCCGCCCTAAACGAAATAATCGCCAAGCTTTCCCGGGTCCCTGTCGCCTTTGGATTTCTCATGAACGCCGCGATTCACTATGCGACCGAGGCCTTCGACACCTCCGGCCCAAAGCTGATGGGCCGTCACGCCGCCGGCGAAGGATTCTTACGCGCCTTCGTCCGCCATGGCGGGGTCGAGACCCTGCTGTGCTACGCCAAGACCCAGAGGGACTTCGCGCACTTCGAGAAGCAGGTGGCGAGTATTGCCGGAGGCCCGCGCGCCTGCCGTTTTATCCCCTATGAACGGTTCGACGCCCTCAGCGGGGCGGGGTGCCTATACCACCCGGCACCCGGCCTGCACCACTTTGCCTGGCAGCGCCGATTCCTCGGCTCTAAGTCCTACAGCCTTTGCGGCGTGACCCATACGATCGCGACCCACGGCATCATGGACGCGATCGGCGAGATGATGCTGGCGCCGCTCGAGTCTTGGGACGCCGTTATCTGCACGTCGCGGGTGGTCAAAGCGATTATCGAACGGGTTCAAGCGGAGTGGGCCGCGTACCTGGACGAGAAATTCGGGGGGCGGACGGCGGCAGCCCTTCAGTTTCCGGTGATCCCGCTCGGCGTCGACTGCGATGCGTTAGCACCTTCGCATGCAGGGGAGAAGGCGGGTACGGAGCTTCGGCAACGCCTTGGAATCGCTAAAAGCGACGTGGTGGTTCTGTTCCTTGGGCGTCTCAGCTATCACGCCAAGGCCCATCCCATGCCTATGTACCTCGGCCTCGAGATGGCCGCGCAGCGGACCGGAAAGCGCATCCACCTGATCCAGGCGGGCTGGTTCGCAAATGACGCGATCAAGAACGAGTTCGTGAACGGCGCCAAGCTGTTGTGCCCCAGCATAAACGCCCTGTTTCTCGACGGGCGCGACGCGGGGACCCGGACATCCGCATGGTTCGCCGCCGACATCTTCGCATCGCTTTCCGACAATATCCAGGAAACCTTCGGACTGGCGCCGGTGGAAGCGATGGCGGCGGGGTTGCCCGTCGTCGCAACCGACTGGGACGGATACCGGGACACCGTGCGCGACGGGACCGACGGGATATTGATCCCCACCTTTGCACCGCCCGCGGGCGCAGGGGAGACGCTGGCTGTTCGTCACTTCATGGAAGTCGACAATTATGACCATTACATCGGATTCGCCAGCCAGTGCACCGGCGTGGACGTGCGCGCCGCGGCGGAGGCCTTCACGGCGCTGATCGGCGATGCTCCGCTGCGGAAGAAGATGGGCGAGGCCGGACGGGCGCGGGCGCGCGAATCCTTCGACTGGCGCGTGATCATCGCCGCCTATCAGGCGCTGTGGGACGAGTTGAATTCGCGCCGCACGCATGGCGCCGAGTCGGCACCGCGCAAGCCGGGGGCTCCGGCTTATCCGTTGCGGGACGACCCGTTTGCGGCCTTCGCGATGTATCCGAGCCGGGTCTTCGGCCCCGACTTCGTGGTATCGGCCGAGCCGGGCGCCGACGAGGCGGCGCTCGAACGGGTGTGTTCGCTCCGCATGAACACATATGCCGCCGCCATCCTCGCCCCCGCCCGCGAAATGAGGGCGCTGCTCAACCGCATCCGGACCGAAGGGCCGATTGCGGTTTTGTCGCTCACCGGCGAAAAGACGGCGGAAGAGCGCGCAATACTGCTGCGCAGCTTGGGTTGGCTCGGAAAAATGGGGCTTGTGACCATCAAGCCCCCGGGATCCGTGGAAGGGTAACCGCCCGCTCCGCGCGCCGGGACCCAAGGCCCCGGCGGGCGGTTTGCGCTATTTCTTAGCGGCTCTCTGCGCCGCGCGCTCGATCAGGCGCTGCCAGTTCATCCCCGAATGGAAATGACAATAGGCCGTGAACAGCCATTTGCGTTTGCGCCACTCGAGATAGAGGCTGTCGGACATCTCCTCGAACTTGCGCGGGCTGATCGCGAGCGTGTCGTTGACCGCGACCTTGTTGCCGTTGGCCAACGTCAGATTGATGTTTCTCTTTTCGAGCAGGTCGAGGGCGGCCAGGGCCTCGCAGAATTGGCGCGTGTTTTCCTGATCCAGGTTATAGGCCTCGCAAAACTTCATGGCGTTTTTGGCGGCGTCGGTCGGCTTGCCGTCTGCAACCAGCGGCGTTCCCTGGCCTCGCGTGACATTGGCCGAGGCTTCGTCCACGAACAACACGTGCCGCTTGTTTTCGCCGGCCTCGCCCAGAAGAAACGGATAGCGCCGTATATAGGCCGGAACGTAAGCGCCCGGTAGCCAGCTTCCGTCGCGCCGGACGTACATGTTCTCTTCCGGGCGCAATCCCAGCATGATGACCGGAACCGGCGGAGTCCCCGGCGCGAAGACGATCGGATAGTCCCGGGCGGCGACGAGAAATTCGCCGATGACGATCTGCATCGCCACGGTTTTGGCGGCGAATTCGTAGGTCGGAGGCGATTTGAGGCAAAGATCCGCATGATCCTGAAGATGCAGCGGGCGCGGCTGCTGATAAAACGGGGGTAGCACGCCTTGGGCCGTCGTTGCCGGCGCGGGGCCGGAATCGGCGCGCGATGGCGTACCCACGGCTGCCCGCGGACCAGTCTCCGCTCTCAGCGCCGACGGAGCGGACGGCTTGTTGTCTTTGCGCTTGTCTTTATTTCTGGCCATTTGTTTCCTCGCGGTCGAAGTTGGCGCGCCCCCGAGCGGCGCACGGATCTAGGGTGGCACAAGAATGCTGTGAATTCGTTAACGATTTCAAGGGGGCTTGGAACAGGCCCCCGGAGAACCGCGGGCGCTCGCGGGAGCCCCCATTTCGGCGATTGACCTTACATCAACAACCCGGAACCCGTCCAATTGCGCGATTCACGCCGCCGCCCGTCGAACGCCCCGTCCTAGTGCGAAATCAGGATGTGGATGGCGGCCTGGTTGTTGGTCAGGCTGTTCAGATCGTCTTGAATGTCGCTCGTGGATGTCGCGTTCGAATGAGCCATGCCGGTAATCCCGTCGAATTGGACCGAGGCGCCGTCTTTGAAGCCGATGGTCGTGTTGCTCCCGCTTTGAGAGATGCTGCTGATCGCGGCTATGAGGTCTTGGAGATCGGTGCCTGCGCCATTCACGACATGCGTGAACTGAAGGACGCTGTTGGTCTTGCTCCAATCGGTTATGTGGTCGGCACCGTCGTTTGTGCCCGACGAGTTCAGGCTATGCAGGTCAAACGAGAAGGTGTCATTGCCGGCCCCGCCGGTCATCGAATCGTTTCCGGCCCCGCCGATGAGCAGATCGTTCCCGTCGCCGCCGAAGAGCGTGTCCCGGCCCGCCCCGCCGTCGAGCGTATCCACTCCGCCGCCGCCGTGGAGAACGTCGTTCCCATCGCCGCCGAAGAGTGAATCGTTGCCGCCGGACCCGGTGTCGGCATTGAGATCGCCCCACAGGGTGTCGTTGCCGACTTCGCCGTGAAGGACATCGTTGCCGAGGCCGCCGAAGAGCTGGTCATTACCGCCGGACGAATTGGTATCGTCGCCCTTATCGCCCCACAGGGTGTCGTTGCCGAATTCGCCGTGCAACTGGTCGTTGCCCAAACCGCCGAAGAGAAGGTCGTTGCCGCCGGCGGCATTGGTATCGTCGCCGTTATCGCCCCACATCGTGTCGTTGCCGATTTCGCCGTGCAACTCATCGTTGCCCATGCCACCGAAGAGCTGGTCATTGCCGCCGGACGTATTGGTATCGTCGCCCTTATCGCCCCACAGGGTGTCGTTGCCGAATTCGCCGTGCAGCTGGTCGTTGCCCAAACCGCCGAAGAGCTGGTCATTGCCGCCCGAGGGATTGGTATCGTCTCCCTTATCGCCCCAGAGCGTGTCGCTGCCGAATTCGCCGTGAAGGACGTCGTTGCCGAGACCGCCGAAGAGCTGGTCGTTGCCGCCGGACGTATTGGTATCGTCGCCCTTATCGCCCCAGAGCGTGTCGCCGCCGAGCTCGCCGTGAAGGACGTCGTTGCCGAGGCCGCCGAAGAGCTGGTCGTTTCCGCCGGCGGCATTGGTGTCGTCGCCGTTATCGCCCCATAGGGTGTCGTTGCCGAACTCGCCGTGCATCACGTCGTTGCCGAGGCCGCCGAACATCGAATCGTTGCCGCCGGACGTGAAGGTGTCGTCGCCGTGATCTCCCCAGATGGTGTCGCCGCCGAGTTCGCCGTGCATCACGTCCGCACCCAGGCCGCCGAACATGAGGTCGTTGCCGCCGGCGGCATTGGTATCGTCGCCTTTGTCGCCCCAGATGGTGTCGTTGCCGAATTCGCCGTGCATGATGTCGTTGCCGAGGCCGCCGAACATCGAATCATTGCCGCCGGCGGCGTTGGTGTCGTCGCCGCTGTCGCCCCACATCGTGTCGTTGCCGAGTTCGCCGCGCATCACGTCGTTGCCCATGCCGCCGAACAGCGAATCGGCCCCGCCGGCGGCGTTGGTGTCGTCACCGGTATCGCCCCAGATGGTGTCGTTACCGAATTCGCCGTGGATGACGTCGTTGCCGAGGCCGCCGAACAGGAGATCATTGCCGCCGGCGGGGTCGGTATCGTTGGCGTTATCGCCCCAAATCGTGTCGTTGCCGGCGCCGCTGTCGCCGTAGGCGGTGTCGTCGCCGAGACCGCCGATCAGACTGTCGCTGTCGTCGCCGCCGTCGAGGCCGTCGTTGCCGAGGCCGCCATAAATCGTGTCGTTGCCGGCGTCGCCCAAGAGCTGGTCGTTGCCGCCTTCGCCCAAGATGATATCGTTACCGGCGCCGCCGCTGATGTAGTCGTCCTTGCCGTTGGGGTCGCTGTTCATCGCCGCAACGAGGGCGGCATTGGCCAGGATGTCATTGATATCGTTGGTTCCGGAGAACGGCGCACCGACGAAATTGTTGATGTCCGTCTGGGTGGTACCGGCGACCAGATTGTCGCCGAAGATGTAGTCGCTGCCGGCGCCGCCATAGATGATATCGGAACCGGTGGGAAGCCCCAGCGCGAGGCCGGAAGTTACCACCGCCGTCACTTGGTCCGCCGAAGTGATCGGGATCGCCTGATCGAATTGGTGGTTGACGACGAGGGTTCCGGTAACCACCGCGTCCAGATTGTCGGGGTCAACGTCGCTCGACGCATTCAGCGGGGCGATGCCGAAAGACTTGATCGTCAGGTTCGGAATGGTGCCGTTGTAAAGAAGGCTGTGCGGCGACCCGCTCGGGTCGTAGCCGTTGTTATCGGCGCCATCGCTGATGAAATAGAGGAAATTGACGGCGCTGGCCGGGCTTTGAGCCGCGAGCCAAGTCTCGGCCGTATTGAGGGCCGGTTCGTACTGGGTGTTGCCGCCCGCGTTGCTCTTCAACGTATCGAGATAAGCGTCGGCCGCTATGACTCCGGCCGCGTTCAAAGTAAAGGACGCCGGCGCGGTGGGGCCGCTGTTCGCAACCGCGTTGTTGAAGGGAACGATCTCGATCGTGGTATTCGGGCCGACACCCTGCGCCACGATGTTGGCAATCAACGCTTTATAGGCGTCCGCCGCCAAATCGATGCGGTGCTGGCCGGCCGGA
Source organism: Alphaproteobacteria bacterium (assembly GCA_041498815.1). Lineage (GTDB taxonomy): Bacteria > Pseudomonadota > Alphaproteobacteria > DATDPM01 > DATDPM01 > DATDPM01. Next base: position 3,209 of record JBGQJC010000012.1, on the reverse strand, counting down.
ACATTGTTGCCCGACTGCGACCCGTCGAAACTTTCGTTCATCGAACCCGAGACGTCGATCACTAGGGCGAAATTGTAATGGGCGGTCGTGGACGTCGTGATGTTGTCGCCGATCAGGATATTGGGATTGATCGTGTCGTCGGCCGCCGCCGCGTTCAGGATCTTGGCCTCGGCGATCAGGATGTCGTCGCCGGTGCCGCCAACCAGCAGGTTTTTGCCGCTCACGTCGATCAAGAGGTCGGCGCCGCGGCCGCCCCACAGCTGGTCGTCGCCGCTGTCGCCGTAGATGAAGTCGTTGTGGCCTTCGGCGCCGCCGGGGGTGTTGTTGTTTTGAATGTTGTGGTCGGAATCGCCCAGGGTGTCGTTTCCGGCGCCGCCCATGATGAAGTCCGGACCGCCGCCGCCCGCCAAGGCATCGTTGCTTCCGCCGCCGCTCGCCGTGTTCTGGCCCTCGTTGGCGACTTCGGCCACCGCCTGGGTGGGATTAAAGTCGTCGTTCGCATCGTGCGGGTTGATCGCGGATTGGTCATTCGACTTGCCGGGCGTCGCCCCATTGGTCGTGGTCCAATCGGTGGCGTTGTCGTTGTCGCTGAAATCGACGCGGGCGAAGTCCGTGTTGCTCGCCTGCGCGGCCGGAATGGCTACTCCGGTCACGTCGGGCCGCGCCAGATGGAGCGCGCCCAAGACCGCCATTTGATCACCGATCTGGCCGTCGAAGGTGGTGAAGTTCACGAACGCCGCGGGCGCATTCGCCGGGGCGTTGTTAAGGAGCGTCGTCAGGCTCGCCGGGGCGGTTCCAGCACCCGCATTGAACGCGCTGCCGGCAAGGACCGAGCCGTTGGCGACGAATTTGTCGAGATTGGTGCTGTTGGCCTGCAAATTGACGCCCACCTTGTCGCGGGTATCGGCAAAGCCGTCGCCGTTGCTGTCGTTGAAATTCCAGGTGGACAGGCCGCTGCCCGTGGACTGCTGAACGCCTGCCGAGTTGTAAACGGCGTAGGTGCCGTCGCCCTTGATCACGAGATAGCCGCCGCCCGGAATGTTGACGAGCGAGGCCGGGTTGAAGGTGACGCTGCCGGTACTGGCGCCGTCGAGCTGGAAAACGAGCCCGTTGGCGACCGCGTTTCCGCCCGCGGTGTTGTGGATTTCGACGAAATCGCCGGAATTGCCGTTGCCGGTGGCACCCCGGAGCCCGATTTCGTTGATTACGAAACTGGTGGCCGTTTGCGGCACATTCACCGTGACCGTGAGTTTCGCGGCCGCGGTGTCGCCGTCGCCGTCCTTGATCGTGTAGTTGAAGACATCCGTCTGGCTGGTGACGACGCCCACGGTCTCGTTATAGGTGTAAGCGCCGGTGCCGGCGTTGAGCGTCAGATTTCCGAAGTTCCCGGTCGCGTGGATGATGCCGTCCGTTGTCCCGTCCGACGCGTCGGTGAAGGTGGTGGCGCCAAACTTGACCTGGGTAATTGCCGGGCTCCCGGCCCCGTCCGCGCCGAAACCGTCGTTGGTAAGGAGATTATTCGAAACCGATCCCGAGACGTTGACCGAGACCACGTCATCGGCCGCCGCCGGCCCGTCGTCGTTGACCGTGACGGTGAGGGTCGCGTTCGCCGTGTCGCCGTCGGAGTCCTTCGCCGTAAAGCCGAAGTTCAAGGCCAGTGGATCGCTCGATCCCGTCTCTCCCGCCTCGGGATGGTCGAGCGGCTTCAACAGCGTGAAGGTGTAGGCCCCGGTCGTCGTGTCCGTGATATTGAGCGTGAACACCCGGTGAGCCGCGTCGTCCACGCCCACAAAGCCGTGGAGCGAGGTTCCGCTGCCCGCAATCTGCACGTTCACCCCGCCGGATTTCAGCGTCACCAGCCCATTGCCGTTGTCCGGGTCGGTGGCGTTGGTGAAGGAGAGACCCCCCATCGAGCCGGCGCCGTCCGCCCCATAGTTATGGGTCAGCGTCCCCGAGACTCCGGGTGTCGCCGCATCGGCATCGCTCACCAATTGCGACTCCGAAAGCGCCCCAGGCGCCACATTGGCCGCCGTCGGCCCGTCGTCGTTGACCGTGACGGTGAGCGTCGCGTTCGCGGTGTCGCCGTCGCCGTCCTTCGCCGTAAAGCCGAAGTTCAAGGCCAGTGGATCGCTCGATCCCGTCTGCCCCGCATCGGGATGGTCGAGCGCCTTCAACAACGTGAAGGTATAGGCCCCGGTCGTCGTGTCCGTGATATCGAGCGTGAACACCCGGTGCGCCGCGTCGTCCACCCCGGCATAGCCGTAAAGGTGCGTCCCGTCGGTGACGATCGTGACCGCCACCCCGCCCGACTTTAGCGCCACCGATCCGCTGGTCTCGGGATCGGTCGCACCGCCGAAGGCCAGACCCCCGACCGAGCCGGGGTCGTCCGTGCCATAGCTGTGGGTCAGGGTTCCCGTCACCGCCGGTGTGGCCAGGTTCGAATCATCCGCCGAGCCGCCGGAAAGCAGAGACTCCGAGAGCGCCCCAGGCGCCACATTGGCCGCCGTCGGCCCGTCGTCCTGGAAGCTGACCGAAAGCGAGGTCAAGGTCGTGGTCTTGTCGCCGTCCCCGTCCGTCACCGTCACGTAGATCAAATTGCTGTTGATCGAGACGGAGTCGTCTGGATTGCCGGTGTTCGGATTTTTGATCGCCGAGAACTGCGACAGCCACAGCGAATTGTCCGACGCGTCGACATAGAGTGCGAAGACGATGCCGCCCGCCCCATTGGCCGAGCTGCCGGACCCTTCCCGCCCGAGCACGATGTTGTCGTCGGTGCCGTCGGTATAAAGGAAGATGTGGTCGCCATTGAGCGTCGTCACACCGCTGTCCACGGCGCTGAGCGCCGTGCCCGAGGCGTTAGTGAGCGACAGGTTCGCCACGCCGTCGGCGCCGCCATTCACTGCCGCCGCCGCCGCCGCGCTATGGGCGTGGCCGATTTCGGCGCCGGCCCCAAGCACGCCAAGCCGCGTCGAGAAGGCAGCCGGCAGCGCCGTCGCCGTGTCGTCGGCATCGCCTTGAACACCCGCCGTCTCGTCATGCGAAATCGTCGTGTCGCCCGCCGTGATCGTCGGCCCGTCGTCATGGAACGTCAGGCTGGCGCCGATGTTGACCGTCGAGGTGGTCGAGTCGCCGTCGCCGTCGGTAATGGTCGCCGTCAGTTTGATCAGATCGCTCGAAGACAGCCCCGTCGTCTCATCCGAGTCGACCGG
>JBGQJC010000011.1:0-53378 GCA_041498815.1 Alphaproteobacteria bacterium | reverse complement strand
GCCGAGCAGATGGCCGCGGTCAAGGTGCTGTGCCACCAATTGCTGACCGCGCCCGAGATTCCGGACCTCATCGCGGCCGCCGAGGCGGAACAAGGACTGGGTTCATGGCAGTCCGCCAATCTGGCCGAGATGCGGCGGCAATTTGCCCGCGCGCGCGCGGTGGACGAAGAACTCACCGAGGCGCTGGCGCGGGCGGTTTCCAATTGCGAGATGCGCTGGCGCCAAGCCAAGCGCGACGCCGATTTCGAATTTGTCCGTCCCAGCCTTCAGACCGTGCTCGACTTGACGCGGCAAGAGGCCCAAGCGATCGCGGAAGTATTGGATACCTCGCCCTATGACGCGCTCATCGACGGTTTCGACGCCGGCCTGCGGGAAAGCGAGATCGACCGGCTGTTCGCGCCGCTGGTCGAAAATCTCCCCAAGCTTTTAGGCCGGATTCTGGAACGCCAGGAATCGGCGCCGCTCCCGCTCGACGGTCCGTTTCCGGTTGCGGCCCAACGCGAGATCGGGCTCAAGCTTATGACGCTCCTAGGCTTCGATTTCGCGCACGGGCGCCTCGATCAAAGCCTTCATCCCTTCACCGGCGGGGCCTTCGGCGACGTGCGCCTGACGACGCGCTACGACGAGGGCAATTTCGCGAAGTCCCTGATGGGGGTGCTGCACGAGACCGGCCATGCGCTTTACGAACAGGGGCTGCCGGAAGATTGGGGCTATCAGCCGGTGGGGCGCGCGCACAGCATGATGCTGCACGAGAGCCAGTCGTTGCTGATCGAAATGCAGGCCTGCCGCAGCAAAGAGTTTCTCACCTTCGCGGCGCCCATGATTGCGCAATCTTTCGGACGCAGCGGTGCCGCCTGGAGCCCGGACAACCTTTATCGCCATTACACGCGGGTTCAACCCGGCTTGATAAGGGTCGATGCCGACGAGGTCACCTACCCGGCCCATGTGCTGCTCCGCTACCGTTTGGAGAAGGCGCTGATCGCGGGCGACCTGCCGCTCGAGGACCTGCCGCATGCCTGGAACCGCGGCATGGAGGAACTGCTGGGGGTCACGCCCGGCAATGACGCCGAGGGCTGCCTCCAGGACATCCACTGGTTCGACGGGGCCTGGGGCTATTTCCCGAGCTACACGCTGGGCGCGATGGCGGCGGCGCAATTCTTCCAGGCGGCGGTCGAAGCCGAGCCCGGTATTTTGCCCGGCATCGCCAAGGGCGATTTCAGCCCGCTGGTGGCTTGGCTGCGCAGCCAGGTACATGGGCAGGGCTCGCGGCTTACCCCCTCCGAGCTCATCCATCAGGCGACCGGAAAGCCGCTCGATGCGGCGGTTTACCTGGCCCACCTCGAGCGCCGCTATTTGGGCTGAAACCCGCGGAAAAGGCCGGGTTTCGTGCCTTGCCCCGGGGTAGGGGCCGCGTATAGTCTTTTCCTTTCCCCCAAGCGGAGACAATCCCGTTGCGGTACGTGAGCACCCGTGGCGCCGCCCCGGCGCTGGGCTTCGAAGAAGTTCTGCTGGCCGGCCCCGCGCCGGACGGCGGCCTTTACGTGCCCGAAACCTGGCCGCGGTTCTCGAACGGCGAGATCGAGGCGCTGCGCGGACTCTCCTACGGCGAGATGGCCGCGCGCGTCATGGCCCCGTTCGTGGAAGGCGCCTTGGCTAAAGGTGAATTCGCGGCGCTGGTGCGCGACGCCTACGCCGGCTTTGGCAACGGCCAGGTGGCCCCGCTGGTGGAGCTCGAGCCCAATCTCTATCTGCTTGAACTGTTCCACGGGCCGACGCTCGCCTTCAAGGACTATGCGCTGCAGCTCGTGGGCCGGCTGTTCGACGTGGTGCTGCGCCGGCGCGGGCGGCACGTGACGGTGATCGGCGCCACTTCGGGCGACACCGGATCGGCGGCGATCGAGGCCTGCCGCGACAAGGATTCGATCGACATCTTCGTGCTGCATCCCAAGGGCCGCGTTTCCGAGGTCCAGCGCCGCCAGATGACGACGGTGAAGTCCGCAAACGTCCACAACATCGCGGTCACCGGCACATTCGACGATTGCCAGGATCTCGTTAAGGCGATGTTCGCGGACGTGGCGTTTCGCGAGCGCATGGGATTGGCGGCGGTCAATTCCATCAACTGGGCGCGGGTCATGGCCCAATGCGCCTATTATTTCTCCGCGGCTTGTGCCTTGGGCGCGCCTCAGCGCGCCGTCTCGTTTGCCGTCCCCACGGGAAATTTCGGCAACGTCTATGCCGGCTATGCCGCCAAGCGCATGGGATTGCCGGTCGAATCATTGGTGGTTGGAAGCAACCGCAACGACATCCTGGCGCGGTTCTTCGAAACCGGCACGCTCGAAATCGCGGAAGTGATCCCGACACTTTCGCCCAGCATGGATATCCAGGTTTCGAGCAATCTCGAGCGCCTGCTGTTCGAGCTTTATGCCCGCGACGGGCGCGCCGTCGATAGCCTCATGCGCCGGTTCCGCACCACCGGCCGGGTGGCGGTGGAAGAGGCGGCGCACAAAGCCGCGAGCGAGATTTTTACCGGCTTCCGCCTCGACGACGAAGGGACGCTGGCCACGATCGCCGAAGTCCATAAGCAATCCGGCCTGCTGGTCGATCCCCACAGCGCGGTCGGAATCGCGGCGGCGAAGCGGTGCCGCGACCCGGCGGTGCCGATGGTGGCGCTTCTGACCGCGCATCCGGCCAAATTCCCCGAGGCGGTGGAGCGCGCAACCGGGGTCAGGCCCGAGCTCCCGGCGCATTTGGCGGACCTCATGACCCGGCCGGAGCGCTTCGAAACCCTTGCCAACGATCTTGGCAAAGTCGAGCGCTTCATCGAAGCGAACATGGCGCGCCGGGGGGCCGCATGAGCGTGCAGGTCACGACATTGCCGAGCGGGCTTCGGGTCGCGACCGACGCCATGGCGGGGGTGGAAACGGTGGCGCTCGGCGCCTGGGTCAAGGTCGGAACAAGAAACGAGCCGGAATCGATCAACGGCGTCGCCCATCTTCTGGAGCACATGGCCTTCAAGGGCACGGAACGCCGCAGCGCCCAGAAGATCGCGGAAGAGATCGAGGCCGTGGGCGGGCATTTGAACGCTTTCACCGCGCGCGAATACACCGCCTATTACGCCAAGGTTCTGAAGGACGACGTGGCGCTCGCGGTCGCAATCCTGGCGGACATCCTCCAGCATTCGGTCTTCGCCGAGGACGAGCTGGTGCGCGAGCGCGCGGTGGTCCTCCAGGAGATCGGACAGGCGAACGACACGCCCGACGACATCGTCTTCGATTATTTCCAGGAAGCGGCCTTTCCCGGCCAGGCGCTGGGACGCCCGGTTCTCGGCACCGAAGAGACGGTGGCAAGGATGGCGCGCGAATCCGTCGTTGCCTACATGCGCGAGAATTACCTGCCGTCGCGCATCGTGGTGGCGGCCGCCGGCCGCATCGAGCACGAGAGATTCGTGTCCCTGGCGGCAAGCGCCTTCGACGCGCTGCCGAACGGAAGAGAGCAGCCGGCGCCGGCCGCGCGCTACCAGGGCGGCGAGCGGCGCGAGGCCCGCGACCTGGAACAGGTGCATCTGGTCCTTGGACTTCCCGGAATCCCGTTCGACGGTCCGGATTATTACGCCCAGTCGGTGTTCTCGACCCTGCTCGGGGGCGGCATGTCGTCGCGGCTCTTCCAGGAAGTGCGGGAGAAGCGCGGGCTTGCCTATTCCATCTATTCCTTCGCCGCACCCTATACCGACAGCGGGTTGTTCGGCATCTATGCCGGTACCGGCGAACGCGAGGCCGCGGAGCTTTTGACCGTGGTCTGCGGCGAGATGATGCGCGCCGCCGAATCCGTGGCCGAAGACGAAATCGCGCGCGCCCAGGCCCAGGGGAGGGCCGCGGTGCTGATGACGCGAGAAAGCACGACCGCGCGTTGCGAGCAGCTGGGCCACCAGATGCTCATCTTCGATCGCTCGATACCGGTCGCGGAAATCATCGCCAAGATCGAGGGGGTCGATAAGCCCGCGATCGCCCGGGTGGCAAAGCGGCTTATGGCCGGGAGACCCAGCTTCGCCGCGATCGGACCTTTATCCGGCGTCGAGCCCTATGAGCGGCTCGCCGCCCGGCTCGCTTGAGATCGGGCGTGGCGGCGCGGCATCCGATCGAGCTTTCACCAGCCGGGCTGTTGCGCCGCCTGGGTTTGGCGCGCGCGCCGGCCGTAACGGCCGGCTTCGGGCGCGTACGTCTTTATCCATTCCGGCCGGCGAATTGGGACGAGTGGGCGGCGCTGCGCGGGGCCTCGCGGCCGTTCCTGGCGGCCTGGGAATCGACCTGGCCCGAGGACGCGCTTTCGGCGGCCGCTTTCCGCAAGCGCGTGCGCCAATACGCCGAGGATTGGGACCGCGGCAGCGGCTATCATTTTCTGATCCGGCGCGCGGGCGACGACCTGCTCGTCGGCGGAATCAATCTCACCAATGTTCGCCGCGGCATCGCGCAGAACGCGAGCCTCGGCTATTGGATCGGCGCGGAATTTTCCCGTCAGGGGTACATGACCGAAGCCATGAATGCGATCCTGGGCTTCGCCTTCGCCGATATGAAGTTGAACCGGATCGAGGCGGCCTGCCTGCCCGACAATGCGGCGAGCCGGGCGCTTTTGGCCAAATGCGGTTTCAAGGAAGAGGGCCGCGCGCGCAAATACCTGCGCATCAACGGGATGTGGCAGGACCACCTGACGTTCGCGATCTTGCACGAAGATTGGGAGGCAGCGCGCTTGAGGCCGCGCGACCCTGCGCGGTGGCCGTAATCGTACCGGCGGAGCGTTGGATCAGGCGTGGCCGACTTCGGCCGACAGCTTGGTGAAGTCGACGCCGATCTTGGCGATCGCCCGTTCCCATTTGCCGTCGAGGTCCATGCCGAAGATGAGATTGTCGTCGGCGCCGACATGGAGCCAGCCATTCCGGTGCAACTCGTCTTCGAGCTGGCCGGGGCCCCAGCCGGCGTAGCCCAGCGCCAGCATGCACTGGCGCGGACCGGCGCCGGTCGCCATGTCGCGTAGGATGTCCACCGTCGCGGTCAAGGACACGGTGTCGTCCACGCGCAGCGTTGCGCCCTGATAGTAGTCGGGGGAATGGAGCACGAAGCCGCGCCCGGTCTCGACCGGCCCGCCGAAATGGACATGGATGTTGTGCGCCGCGTCGGACGCGCCGATGGCGAGTTGCTGCAGAAGATCGGGGAAGGTGATGGAGCCCAGAATACGGTTCAGCACCAGGCCCATGGCCCCGTCTTCGGTGTGGGCCACCATGTAAATGATGGTGCGCGCAAAGCGCGGGTCGCGCATCTGCGGCATCGCGACCAGCAATTGCCCGGCGAGCGGGCCCATGTTCTTGCGGTCCATCATCTCATACAACCAATGGGGCCTCAATCTTGCGAGGCGAAGGTTTTCCGTTACCCTCACCGACCCGTGATCGCCCCGCCCATAAGCCTCACTCTATATACTCGTATATAATCGCGGGGCGGGGCGGCATCGATCACGATAACAGCCTAATAGTCACAGGTTAAGAAAGCGTGAGAATGCGGCAAATCAAGGGCGGGACGGGCAAAGGCGCGCGGCGCGGCAGAATTTTCCTAAGCCTCGCCGCGGGGTTGTGCCTTGGGCTCATATCGGGCCCGGCGGCCCGCGCCCAATCGAGCGAGTGGGCCGGCATCGAGGAGGCGCAAGCCCGCCTCGTTTCCGCCACCACCGCAGCGGGTGATTCGCAAACGCTGCAACTCGGCCTCCAGTTCCGGTTGGCGAAAGACTGGAAGGTCTATTGGCGCTCGCCGGGCGATGCCGGATTTCCCCCGCGTCTCGACTGGAGCGGCTCGCAAAATTTCAGCGGCGCGCAAATCTCCTGGCCGGCTCCGATCCGCTTCAGCGTGCTCGGTTTCGAAACTGTCGGCTATCACGACGAGGTGGTGCTGCCGATCTCGGCGCGCGTGGATAAGCCGGGTACGGCTATCGGCATCGCGCTCAACGTGGATTATCTCGCCTGCCGCGACATCTGCGTGCCGGTGACCGCCAAGCTTTCACTCGCCGTGCCGGTGGGCCCGGCGCGCGATTCCGAATTTGCGCCGCTCATCGCCGGCTATCGCGCGAAGGTTCCGGACGACGGGAGCGAGAGCGGTCTTGCGATCGAAAACGCCCTGGCGGTGGGCTCGGGCCTCAAACCCCGGCTCGAAATCCCCGCGGTCAGCCGCGAAAAGTTTTCGGCGCCCGATGTCTTTGTCGAGGGACCCGCGGCTCTCCGCTTCGGCGTGCCGATGGTGGAATTGTCGGGGGACGGGCATCGCGCGCGGCTCTTGGTTCCGGTAACGGCGGTGGGCGGCGGCGAACCGAAAATTGCGGGCGAACGGATCACCATGACGCTGGTGGACGGCGGCCGCGCCATGGAATGGACGATGACGGCCGGCAAAGGCGCCGCGCTCGAGCCCGAAGAATCGCCGCCGCCGCCGCTTGGCGAACTCATCGCCGTGCTGGGCCTGGCACTCTTGGGCGGGCTCATCCTCAATCTCATGCCCTGCGTGTTGCCCGTGCTTTCGCTCAAGCTTCTGGCCGTGCTCGAGGCGAGAGGCCAAGAACGGCGCGTGACGCGCATCGGTTTCCTCGCGTCCACCGCCGGAATCATCGCCTGCTTCCTGGGGCTCGCCTTGGCGGCGGCGCTCGCCAAGGGGGCGGGATTCGCGGTCGGCTGGGGCATCCAGTTCCAGATGCCTCAGTTCCTGATCTTCATGGCGCTGCTGGTGACGCTCTTCGCCTGCAATCTTTGGGGAATATTCGAAATCCGTTTGCCGGATTTCATCGCCGGTGCCGTGGCGCGGCCGGTCGATGCCCGCGGCGTCGCTGGAAATTTTCTGACCGGCGTATTCGCGACCGTGCTCGCCACCCCTTGTACCGCACCCTTCCTTGGAACCGCGGTCGGTTTTGCACTGGCCCGCGGCACGGGCGAAATTTTCGCCGTGTTCGCGGCCTTGGGCCTCGGCATGGCGCTTCCTTATCTCGCCGTTGCCGCCATGCCCGGCCTCGTCGCCTGGCTGCCGCGCCCGGGGCCGTGGATGGGAAAGCTCAAGAAATTTCTGGCGCTCGCCTTGGCGGCAACCGCGGTCTGGCTCTTGACCGTGCTCGCCATGGAAAGCTCGGCCCCGGCCGCCCGGCTGGTCGCGCTCATTCTCGTGGCACTGGTCGCGGCGCTGGTGGTTGCCGGCAAATTCCGCGTCATGCGCTGGGTCGAATTCGTGGCCGCCGCGGTTCTTGTGGCACTCGCCTTCCTGGTGCCGCCCTTGGTGCCGAAAGAAGAGGCGCCACCAGCGCCCCAATCCGGCCTGTGGCAGCCGTTCGACCCCGCTTCGATCCCGAATTTCGTCGCCATGGGCAAGGTGGTTTTGGTGGACGTGACCGCCGACTGGTGCCTCACCTGCAAAGTGAACGAGCTCTTGGTGCTCGATAAGCCGGCGTTCACCCATCTGGTCGCGGAAGGGGCGGTCATCGCCATGCGCGCCGATTGGACCAGGCGCGACGATAAAATCGGGGCGTATCTGGCAAGCTTCGGGCGCTACGGAATTCCCTTCAATGCCGTCTATGGCCCCGGCGCACCCTTCGGCATCGTGCTCCCCGAAATTTTGACGCAGGATGCGGTCGCAAACGCGATCGCGCGCGCAAAAGCGGGGGGCGTCCAAACCGGCAAGCCCAACCCCGGCAAGGGGTGACTTGGCCACCCGGAACCGGTATTTGTTAAGCGCAGCCGGCGCGGATCATTCCTGCGCCGGAATCGATGCTTCGGGAGGGTGCGATGGCGATCAAAGTGGGCGACCGGATGCCGGGGGGAACGCTGACCCAGATGACCAAGAACGGGCCGGCGCCGATTTCCGCCGACGAGATCTTCAAGGGCAAGCGCGTGGTGCTGTTCGCGGTGCCCGGCGCCTTCACCCCCACCTGCTCGGCCGCGCACCTGCCGGGATTCCTGAAGCACGCAAAGAAGATCATGGCCAAGAACGTGGACACGATCGCTTGTCTCGCGGTCAACGATCCCTTCGTCATGGGCGCCTGGGCCCAGGACCAGAAGGTCAAGAACCAGATCCTGATGCTGGCCGACGGCAGCGGCGATTACACCCGTGCGCTCGGCCTCGAGCTCGACCTCAAAAAAGCGGGCTTGGGGATGCGCTCGCGCCGCTACGCCATGCTGGTGGAGAACGGCGTGGTCAAGCGCCTCAATTTGGACGAGGGCGGGGCGCTGGAGCACAGCAAGGCGGAAGTGATCCTGAACCAGATCTAAGCAGGACTGGCAAATTTCTTGCTCATTGTGCTGACTTCTGCACCCCAATACCGTGTGCTGAAATTGCGACGAGGCACAATATTTTGATATATGTTCTTGTTATGTTCTGTTTTTTCCTTTCTTTTTACAAAGGTACTGGTACAATTCCACGATTGATTCGCTTGCAGGGATTTCAAAATGGCACGCGCGCAAGAAGCGATCCTTTTAACGCTCGGTTCGCTTCCGGACCACCGTGTCGAAGGCAAAAAGAAACTCCAAAAGCTCGTTCACCTGCTTAAATTGTCTGGTGCTGAAATATCAGCCGACTTTCAGGTTTTGCTCTACGGGCCGTTTAGTAAGGAGATTGCAGACGCTGCCGAGTTTTTGGTTCTAACTGGGAAAATAGACCGGAAACTGGAGCCAATAGGTATCTACGATACCTACAAATCGGTTTACTCTTTACCAAATCAAGCAATAGGGCAGATTCATAAGTGGCCCGAGAGAGTAACGACTCTGTTAAATAAATTGAACACCTATACAACAATCGAGCTTGAGGTAGCTTCAACGATTGGTTATTTCCGGAGCCTCAGGCTTAGCGAGCAAGCTGCTATCGAGAGAACGAGGGCAATGAAACCAACAAAGTCGGTGAGGCCTGTTCTCAAGAAGGCGATGGAGATCCTGCAGTTGGTAGACAGATCTTCACTAGTTGCTTCTAAATAGAGCGCTCACGGGGCGGCGTTATGGACCGCGATCAACGCATTCGCGATCCAATTCATAATCTGATCAAATTCTCAGTCTCCAATCCTGACGACAAAATTCTGTGGACGCTGATCCAGTCTGAGCCGATGCAACGGTTGAGACGGATTAAGCAGCTTGGCTTTTCAGATTTCGTGTATCCGGGGGCCAGCCACACGCGGCTTTCGCATTCGATCGGCGCCATGCAAATGGCACGACGGATGTGGGACATCCTCGAACGAAACAACGTATTTAAAAAAGAAGCTAGAGGATACAAAAAATGGCGTCGTGCAACGTTATGCGCAGCCTTGCTTCACGACATAGGACACGGACCATTTTCTCATGTCTTTGAAGATGTATCCGAAAAACTGGGAATTGAAATACGTCATGAAACGTATACGAAAAAAATAATTCAGAAAAAAGAAATCGCTGACATTTTAATACGTGGCGATGTATTACAAAAGGTACTCTCTCTTTTCAAGGAGGAGGCCGGAGCCACTCCATACTCTACGATAATTTCGAGTCAATTTGATGCCGATAGGCTTGATTTTCTAATTAGAGACCGTTATTTCACCGGCTTACGTTCAGTGGCAATCGATCTAGAATGGCTCCTCGACAGCCTTCGAATTGAAAAAGTTCCTCTGGATCTCCGCTCGGCTGCTAAGGGTTTTACCCTTGTGTTTGGTCAGAAGGGTGTTTCAGCTGTTGAGGAGTACTTCTCCGCTTACGCAAAAATGTATTCAAATGTTTATTTTCACAAAACGACAAGAGCAGTGCAGTTCATGGTGCAAGACATACTGCTAGGAATATTCAGCTCAAGCCGCAACCAAAGCATGCTCCCTGCTAATGATCCACTTCTAGCGTATTTTCGGGAGGCTCCCAACCCGAGTTTGACGGCCTATCTGAAATTGGATGATGCGTCAGTTCTCAATTGTATTAGGTATGTCGCGAAAGGTGGTTTCGGACGATCCACTACCCTATCGCGACGCTTCCTAACCCGCGACCTTTATAAGCCTTATCCGGTTCCGCAAGGTGACCAAAACGATCCGCCAACCGAGGCGCTATCCAAGTTTATGCATGTGCTGAAAAAGAAAAAACTTTTTCACCATTTAGATCTCGCGCCAGCGAAAGGCTACAAACAATACCAAGTGTCAGATGGGGCATTTTTGAAAAACGTTCTAGTTCGAAGGGAATCGGACAAAGAAATTAAATCGATTTCAAGATTTAGCCCGGCTATAGATTTTTTGGTTGCACGCCCGCCCGTTTGCTTTTATTTCCGTAACGAAAAGGATCGTCAAAAGGCGCGGCGCTTATGGCCACACTAGCAGATGGCTTTGCAGGACCGAGTGGCGTAGAAACCTCTATGATTGAATCTTTACAGTCGCGATGTCGTCCGTGTTATTGCTTACACTGCTAATTATGTTCCGAGTTTCTTGATCGCGGCCCGCGCCAGCGCGTCCGCGCGCTCGTTCTCCGGGTGGCCGGTGTGGCCGCGGACCCAGTGCCATTCGACCTGGTGGCGCTCCAGTGCCTCTTCGAGCCGTTGCCACAGGTCGACATTTTTCACCGGCTTTCGATCGGCGGTTTTCCAGCCCTTCGCCTTCCAGTCGTGAATCCAGCGGGTGATGCCGTCGCGCACATAGGTGCTGTCGGTCGTCAAACGCACGCGCGAGGGACGCGTCAGCGCCGCCAAAGCCTCGATTGCCGCCGTCAGCTCCATCCGGTTGTTGGTGGTTTCGCGCTCACCGCCCGACAGCTCCTTCTCGACGCCGCCGTAACGGAGCAGCGCGCCCCAGCCCCCCGGCCCCGGATTGCCGCTGCAGGCGCCGTCGGTGAAGATCTCGACGGTGGTATCGCCGCCGGCCATCACTCGAGTCCGTAGGCGGAAGGGCCCTTGACGCCCTGGTGGAAGCGCAGCTTGTCGCGGTACTCCAACGGGTCCTTGCGGGCAACCATCGCTCCTTCGGGGTGGTGCAGCCAGTCGAAGAGCCGTGTCAGCAAGAACCGCACGGCGGCGCCCCGGGCCAGGACCGGAAGCGCTTCCAACTCCTCGGGCGGGAAGGGACGCAACTTGCGATAGGCGGACAAGAGCTGGCGCGCCTTGGTCACGTTGAAGCTGCGGTCCTTCTCGAAGCACCAGGCGTTCATGCAAATGGCGAGGTCGTAGGCGAAGAAATCGTTGCAGGCGAAATAGAAATCGATCAGCCCGGAAAGCTTGTCGCCGAGGAAAAATACGTTATCCGGGAAGAGATCGGCGTGGATGATTCCCTGCGCGAGGTTTTTCGGCCAGTGCGGTTCGAGAACGTCGAGCTCGGCCGCGATCTCGAAGGCGAGGTCGGGATGGACCTCGACCGCGCGCGCGGCGCAGGATTCGAACAGCGGCCGCCAGCTCGCAACCGAAAGTGCGTTCCGGCGCGATAATTTGAAACCGGCGCCCGCCAGATGCATGCGGGCGAGCGCAGCACCCAGCTCGGCGCAGTGATGGGGCGCGATGCGGCGCGGCCACATGCCGGAAAGAAAACTCACGATCGCCGCGGGCCGGTTAGCGAGTTCGCGCAAGGTGCTGCCGTCACGGCCATGGATCGGCGTCGGACAGGCCATCCCGTGTTTGGCGAGATGCTCCATGAGCCCGAGGAAGAAGGGCAAGTCTTCCTTCGCCACCCGCTTCTCATAGAGTGTCAGGATGTAATTTCCGCGCTCGGTCTGAAGGATGTAATTCGAGTTCTCGACCCCTTCGGCGATGCCCTTGAAGGAAACGGGCGCGCCGATGGCGTATTCGCCGACGAAAGCCGCCAATTCCTCGTCGGAGACTTCGGTATAGACGGCCATGATGTCCTCGGGGGGCGCTTGCCTCGGGGCAAGCCGGTTTCTAATGTTGCGGCGGGTGCGAAACGCGGCTCAAGGTAATACGGCGGGGGACCCGCGAGGAAGGGGACATGGAGACGGCGAAACCGATCCCGGCCCCGCTTGAGCCCTATGAAACCGCCGTCGAAGCCGGCAAGACCTATGTCTGGTGCGCCTGCGGACGGAGCCGCAACCAGCCCTTCTGCGACGGCTCCCATTCGGGGACCGGGATCACGCCGGTCGCCTGGCGCGCCGAGACATCGGAAACGGTCTGGTTCTGCGGCTGCAAGCATACGGGTGCGAAGCCCATGTGTGACGGAACCCACAGCACGCTGCCCGCCCGCTCATAACAAGGCGGGCGCGCGCCCGAAATCCTCAAGCACGGTTTCGATCGCGCCGGCGGCATCGGCCGGCGACGCCGTGCTCTTGACAAATATGATTAAATTCCTATAATGGGCTGCCGCTGTTTATGGGGAACCCGGATGGCTCCGCCCGATCCGCCGAACTCGCCGTTCCATTCGCCCGCTTATCTCAACGCCGGGCAGGATCTCCTGACCTGGATGCTGATGCGCCGCCGCCGAATCGCGAAGGGGATTACATCGCCTTATGCCCCCGGCCCTTCGACGCCGGGGCCTTGGGCCCCGACGGGCGCCGGGTCTTCGAGCGATGCCGATCCCGAGCCGGATGCAAGCCCTGCCGGCCCGCCCGCAACGCCGGACGGCCCGGTTTACCGAGGCTTGCTGAATATCGCGGCGCCGCAACCGGACACGAATTCCGGCTATCGCGGCCTGCTCGATCTCGGGCGCCCGCAACCGGATCAAGTCTGGAAAGGCCTCCTCAATTCCGGCATCGGGAACATGGGGCCGTCCCCGCTATTGCCCGACGTCCAGCGCGCCGCGGACGAGGCGGGCGGCCAAACCGGCGACGCCGTTCCGCCCCTGGCGCCCGCGCCGCAAGCGCCCGCGTCGCAAACTGCCGCGCCGTCCGGCTATCGCGGATTGCTCGAGGAGTTCCGCCCCGGGCTTCTGAACTCCTGGTTTGCGAGCGGTCGCCCGTCGCCGTCCCCGCTTCTGCCGGACTTTCAGCAAGCGGCGGAAGACGCGGGCGGCCGGGGCGCCGAATCAAAACCCGATGTCACATCCGACGCGGCGCGGCCGAAGCAATATCAGCAAGGCGGATTAGGCGCCGGCTCGGACTGGCGTAACCAATTCTCCGCAGTTGCGTCCGGCAACCTGTCGTCACCGTTGGACGGCCAAGCCGCCGATACCCTTTATCCGCAGCGCGGCCAACCTCTCTTCACTCCGCCGCCGTCCGTCGGCGACGAGTTGCCAGAGTTTCACCGGCCGTTGCTACTGCTGCCCGACATGTTGCAACTTGCAGCAGCGGGAAATACCGAAGGCACAGATGCAAAGGACATCGAAGCGGCAAGCGATAGCGACAAGACATTTAATGCCCTTTGGCCCTACCTCGTGCAACGCGAAGGCGGCTATTCCAACACGAAAACCGACAGTGGTGGCAAGACCATGCATGGAATCAGCCAGAGCTTCGTAGACGCCCATAACCTTCAGATCAAGAACGTTCGCAATATCGTCGAGGAACAGGCGCACAACATCGTCAAGAAGCGCATTTATTACGGCCGCAATATCGATCTCTTGCCGCCGGAACTGCAGCCCCAGGTTCTCGATGCTTCGTTGCCCGCTGAATACGCCGGAATCAAGACTTTGCAACAAGTTCTCAAAGACATGGGGGCGAAAGACAATGGCGGCCAGCCACCCGAAGCGGACGGCGGGATCGGGAAAAAAACTTTGGAGGCAATCGAGTCCCTGCCGTCCACACGGATGCGCGAACTGAGGGATCGCTACGCAGAAGCGCTCAGCAATAGCTACAAGAAACTAAGCGATAAGCATCCGGTTCTAAAAAAATATCTACCTGGCTGGCTGGCCCGGACCGAGTTTTTTCGGACGTTCGAACTGCCTAAATGACCTTCACGGGTCAAACCCGGACGGACCCAAATACACGGGCTTATATGGAGGCCGCCAGTCAATCGCCGCCCAACGGTCGCCGTATCGCCGGACGATGTAGGCGACGCGGGGGGAAATATCGGTATAGCCAGGGTCCGACTCCCGTCCGGGCGTCACATCGAGGATGTCGATCCTGATATCCCCCGCCTGCATGCCAATCTCGTTTGGACGATCCTCAAGGTGCCCGGGCTGCCACGGGAAGCGACGGTCCGTAAGGACCTCGCGGCGCACCACACGATATGACAGTTGCGGTTCGGGCTTAGCGTTCTCGAATCGGGCGCGACTGTATTCCGGATCGAGTTTAGTGCCAGTGGCGATCTCACAAAGATTTGGCTCGTTGCGCTGATAGCACGCCAAGAGCGTCTCGACAGCGCACATCGGCGTCTTCGGATCGCCGATGCATTTACTGGTGCTGGTGGCGTCGTCTTGGGTCATGACGCGGTACTGGCCCTTGGGGGTAAGGGGCGGCAGCGGCACGTCGTCGGCACGCGCGGGTATGGTGGCGGCAAGAAGCACGGCAAAAAAAAGTCGGATCATCATGGTCGAATGATGTGAACCGGTCCGCAGACCGCGTCAAGATGTCTCGCGTCAACTCTCGCCGCCGCCGAGGCCGTAGCTTGCGGATGGCGGCGGCCTCGACACCGCGGATGCGGAATTCCTTTAGGCTGGTTACAATGCTGGAAAAGCGGCGTGTTCGACCAGCCGCGCGTCCGTCCAATGGAGCGATGATGCCGCAGGTGAGCCGGCTCAATAAAGTATTGGTACGCCGCGTGATTGGATACGGGTTGACGGCGCTTATTTTGTTAACGGCGGCATTCTTAACAGCCCAATATTTTTGGGACGTTTGCATCACGGAGTCCCGCGGCAAGATAACCAACCTCTCCGGTTACGACTTCGAAATCAGCGAAACAAATTGCGATTTGATTGCGAAGGATGACGCGGTCAGCGTGCTTGTGTCGAGGACCGGACAGACGAAACAGACTCCGGTCTTCAAATTCGGTCCGGCCCGCGAGGTTCGCCCGATAATAAAGTTGATCGATCCGCACACGATTCAGATATCGATTGCTTGGGTATCCGATGTGTATTTTAAGAACGATAAATGGGAAGACTTGTCGATCGAATACGACATCGGCCGAATTGATTATCCTTCGAGCAGCGGCCAAACGAAGGACTAGGCCGGATCGACTGCGCGGGCTGACGCCTCGTGGTCCGCTAGTGGAATTTGGCGGGAAGTTCGGCCAGCGCGGCGTCGATCAGCTTCGCCGCGCGCGCGGCATCGAGAGCTTCGGACAAGAGCTTTCGGGTTGCGGCGGCGGCGATATCGACGGCGGCGTTGCGGACCTGGAACAGTGCCTCGGACTCGGCCTGGGAGATTCGATCCGCGGCCATTTTCTCGCGGCGCGAGAGCGATGCCGCCAAATCGTCGGCCGCCTTGCGCCGCAGAATCTCGGCCTCTTGTTTCGCGCCCGCCACGATCCCCGCCGCCTCGCGCGCCGCCTCGCGCTGCTTGCGCTGATAGGAGGCGAGCAGGCTTTTGGCTTCATCGCGCAGCTTTGAGGCCTCATCGATCTCGGACTTGATGCGCGCGGCGCGGGCGTCGAGCGCGGTGACAAGCGCGCGCTTGACCGGCCGGAACACGGCCACGGCGAAAATCACGAAGGCGACCGCGACCCAGAATTCGCGCGTGGCGTAGAAGGCGGGTTCCATCACTTGCGCCCCGCCATGACTTGGTCGACCGCGGCCTGCGCCGCACCTTCGCCGACCGCGACCCCGATCAGCTTTGCGGTTGCAAGCTCGGCCGCTTGGGCCGCGACGGTCTTGATGCCGGCGAGGGCCTGGGCCTTCGCCTGCTCGATGCGGGTTTCCGCCGACTTGGTTTGGGCGGCCAAATGCTTGGCAAGCTCGCCCTGGCGCACCGCCGCCTCGGCCGCCAGCTCCTCGCCCGCGCGGCGGATGACGGCCTGCGCCTCGGACTTGGCGTTGGCCATCAGCTTTTCATAGGCGGCCAAGGCCTGCTCGGCCTCGGACTTCAATTTCTCCGCCGCCTCGAGGTCGTGGTCGATATGGCTGCGGCGCGCCTCCAGCACCTCGGAGATGCGCGGCAGGGCAAAGCGCAGCATCACGGCGTAGAGCACCGCGAAGGTCAGCACCAGCCAGAAGAGCTGGGTCGGAAAGGTGGCGACGTCGAACTGCGGCATGGGGCGGGTGCGGTCCGGTCAGGTGAACAGGATCAGGAACGAGATCAGGAGCGCATAGAGTGCGACCGCCTCGACCAGCGCGAAGCCCAGCATGCTCATGGGGAACACCTGGGGCCGGGCCGCGGGATTGCGGGCAATCGCCGAAATGAGCGAGGCGAAGATGCTCCCGATTCCGGCGCCGACCCCGCCGAGGCCGATCACGGCAAGCCCGGCTCCGATCATTTTTGCGGCACTTAAATCCATTTTTCGAATTCCCCCTTTGTCAACGCTGCGGTGAAAACAAAACCGATGGCTGCTAATGAAGGTGCACGGCGTCGTTCAGATAGATGCAGGTCAAGACGGTGAAGACATAGGCCTGAAGGAAGGCGACTAGCAATTCGAAGGCGGTCAGGGCCACGTCCATGGCGAGCGGCGCCCAGCCGCCCAAGAACCCGAGCACCACCACGAAACCGGCGAAGACCTTCAGCATCGTGTGCCCCGCCATCATGTTGGCGAAAAGCCGGATCGACAGGCTCACGGGGCGCGAAAGATACGAGATCACTTCGATCGGAATCATGAGCGGCAAAAGCAACGCTGGCACGCCCTTGGGCACGAAGAAGCTGAAGAAATGGAAGCCGTGCTTGACGACGCCGATCACGGTGACGCCGAAAATGACGGTGAGCGCCAAGGCCGCGGTCACGACGATGTGGCTGGTGAAGGTGAAGCTGTAGGGAACGAGCCCCAACAGATTCCCGAACAGCACGAACATGAAGAGCGAGAAAATGAAGGGGAAGTATTGGCGCCCGGCGGCGCCGACGTTGTCGCGCACCATCGCGGCCACGAATTCGTAAGACATCTCGGCCATCGATTGGAAACGCCCGGGAACCAGCGCCCGCCCGCGCATGCCGAGCGTCAGGAACAAGGTGACCAGGGCAACAGCCAAAACCATGAACAGCGACGAGTTGGTGAAGGAGAGGTCCACGCCGCCGGCTTGAATCGGCAGGAGGGGCTGGATCACGAATTGATGCAGCGGACTGTCTTCGAGCGGAACGGCCAATTGATTCCCCGTCTAGCCTTCGAGCCTATTGGACGCCTTCGTCCGGCGGCGTGCCGTAACCGATCGCGGAACCCATGCCGGTCATGACGCGGTAGACATTCAGCACTCCGGCGCCCCAACCGAGGATGCAGAAAACCACCAGCCCCCAAGGCGATGTTCCGAGCCAGTGATCGGCGAGCAGCCCGATCCCGGCGCCGACCGCGATCCCCGCGACCAGCTCCACCCCGACGCGGAAAGCGATGCCGATGCCGGAGAACCGGGGCTGTGAAGCTTCGGGCGGACCTGCCTCGCGCTCGCGCGCCCGGCGCAACCGTGCGTCCAATTCGGCGAGCGAAGGTTTTTGGTCACTCATCGCCCTCGATTCCCCGAACGCACACCAGGGGCGGCGCAAGCGCGGCACCTTAGGAGCGGGTCCCGGGTGTGTCAAGGCCCGAGGGGGCCGTGGCAAAATCCAAAAACAACCTACGCGGACAATGGGTTAGACCGTGTTTGAGCGGTCCGGATTTTGGTCTTCAGGCGCTCGCCTTGAGGCGCTCGGCATCGCCCAGATCGACCGAAACCAGCTGCGAGACGCCGCGCTCGGCCATGGTGACGCCGAACAGGCGGTGCACCCGCGACATGGTGATGCGGTGGTGGGTGACGACCAGGAAGCGGGTCTCGGAGGTCTTGGCGATTTCCTCGATCAGCGTGCAGAAGCGGTCGACATTGGCGTCGTCGAGCGGCGCGTCCACTTCGTCGAGCACGCAGATCGGCGCCGGGTTGGTCAGGAACACGGCGAACAGGAGCGCCAGCGCCGTCAAGGCCTGCTCGCCGCCCGACAAGAGCGAGAGGATCTGGAGGCGCTTGCCGGGCGGACTCGCGAAAATTTCGAGCCCGGCATCCAGCGGATCCTCGGCCTCGGTCAATTTCATGTAGGCACGGCCGCCGCCGAAGAGCCGGACGAACAATTCCTGGAAGTGCTTGTCCACGACGCCGAAGGCGGCCAGCAAACGTTCGCGCCCTTCACGGTTCAGGCTCGCGATGCCCTGGCGCAAACGCGCGATGGCCGAGATCAGGTCGCCGCGCTCGGTGCGCATGGTTTCGATCTTGGTTTCGATATCGGTGGATTCGGTCTCGGCGCGGAGATTGACCGGGCCCATGTTGTCGCGCTCGCGCAGCAGGCGCTCCAGCTTGGCCTCGACCACGGCGAGTTCGGGGAGTTCATCGTCCGGCTCGAGCCCGGCCGCGGCCAGCGTTTCTTCGGGGGCGCAGCCCAAGCGCTCGGCGATGCGCTCGGCGAGACTGGCGCGCGCCTGTTCCGCCTGCTCGACCAGGCTTTGCGCGCGCACCCGCTCCTCGCGGGCTGCCGCCAGGACCTGCTCGGCCTCTTTGAGCCTGCGGTCGGCCGCGGCGAGCTCGGATTCGGCCGCGGCGAGCGCATCCGCCGCTTGATTGCGTAGTTGCTCGGCCTTGGCAAACCCGTCCATCAGCCGGTTGCGCTCGGCGGCGATTTTCTCCGGGCGTTCGGCAAGTGCTGCGGCTTCGCTCCGGGCGGCGGTGAGCCGCTCGGCCAAGGATGCCAAGGTTTGGCTCGCATCGTCGGCGCGCTGCTGCCACGAATTCCGCTCGGCACCCAGCGCCGCCATGCGCTCGGCCCTTGAGTGGGCCTCATGATCCAGGCGCTCGTAACGCCCTTGGGCCTGGGCCAGCGCCGAGCGGCGCTCGGCCAAACGGCGCTGGATTGCGGCCAGCGCCTGCCGGCCGGCGTCGGGATCGGGAAGATTTTCGATCTCTTGGGCTGCCTGCCCGGCATCGGCTTTGGATTCGGCGCATTCGGAATCGATGTGCGCCGCGGCGTCCCTGAGGCCGGAGAGGCGCGAGGTTACGGCCGCCTGATCGCGGGCAAGCTCGGCGTGGCGGGCGCGGGCCGCATCGAACGCTTCTTCCGCGCCGCGCGCGGCATCCTGGGCGAGACGCAGCGTTTGCGTCGCGGCGCGGGACGCGACATCCGCCGCCTCGAAGCGGGCGCGGGCCTCGCCGAGCTTTGCCGCCGCCGCCGGCAATTCGTGGGCGATGTCCTTCTGGCGGTTGCGCTGATTGAGGCGCTCGGCGGCCGCCGCCCCGGCCCCTTGGGCGACCGTGAAACCATCCCAGCGCCACAGCGCGCCGTCGCGCGTCACGAGTCTTTGGCCTTCGCGCAATTGGGGGCGCAACCTGCGGGCTTCGGCCTCGCTCTCGACCACGCCGATCTGGGACAGGCGGCGCGAAAGCGCCTGGGGCGCCGCCACGAATTCGGCCAAGGACGTGACCCCGTCGGGAAGCGGCGCGGGGCCGTGGCCAAGTTTCAACTCCTCCCAGCGGACCGGCGCTTTGGCGTCGACCGGGGCGGTCAAATCATCGCCCAATGCCGCGGCCAGCGCCAATTCATGGCCCGCCTCGACCGTGACCTGGTCGATGACGGGGGGCAGGTTCGCCGGCCCCGCGCTCAAGAGCTTCGATAACGTCGCCGCTTCGGTATCGAGCCGGGCATGGGCGGCTTCGATCTCGCGCAGCGCATCGCGGGCGGCGGCCTCGGCGCCCTGGGC
Organism: Alphaproteobacteria bacterium; assembly: GCA_041498815.1. Classification (GTDB taxonomy): domain Bacteria; phylum Pseudomonadota; class Alphaproteobacteria; order DATDPM01; family DATDPM01; genus DATDPM01. Next base: position 33,720 of record JBGQJC010000011.1, on the reverse strand, counting down.
CGAGAACTGCGCCGATTGGGCGTGCTGCACCTTGGCGCGGGCGGCGTCCAGCCGCTCCTTGGCGGCGTTCGATTCCGATTCGGCGGCGCCGTGGGCCAAGGCGGTGGCGGCTTCGGGAGGAAGTGCTGCGGTCTCGCGCGCCAATGCCTCGGCGCGCTCGGCCAAACGGGCAAGCCGTGCCTCGCATTCGCCGAGCCGGGTCGAGAGCGCGGTGCGGCGGGCTTCATCGGAGGCGACCCGCTCGGTCGCCAGCGCCAGATCGGATTCGAGCGAGGTGACCGCGATTTCTGCCGCGGCGAGATCGCTTGTGGCCGCTTCGAGCGCGCCCGCTTCGCCGGCTTGGGCCGCGGTTATGGCGCGCTCTTCATCGGCAAGCCGGCCGAGGGCAGTTTGGGCATCGGCCAAAAGGGTCCGTTCGCGCGCGATGTCGCCCCCGGTCTGGGCGATGCGGGATTGCACGTCCTGGCTCGCTTGGGCCATACGCGCTTCCTCGGCGTCCAGGGCCTCGCGGTCGATGACCAGGCGCTGCAAACGCGAAGCTGCCTCGGTCTCGGCGCGGCGAAGCTCGGGCAGGGTTGCGGCAAAGCCGGCCTGTTTGGTCGCGGCGGAAACCGCGCGGCCGGTCAAATCGGCCACCTCTGTTTCGACCTCGGCTAGCCTGGTGTTCGCGGCGGCGATGGTTTCGCTCGCCTGTTGCCAGCGGCGGTGAAACAGGGCCGCCTCGGCGCGGCGGATGAAATCGCCGATCTTGCGATAACGCGACGCCTGGCGCGCCTGGCGCTTGAGGCCGGAGAGCTGGGTGTCCAGGGTGGTCAGCACGTCGTCGAGCCGGGCGAGATTGGTCTCGGCCGCGCGTAAGCGCAGCTCCGCCTCGTGGCGGCGGGAATGCAGCCCGGTGATGCCGGCCGCCTCTTCCAAAATGGCGCGGCGGTCGGCGGGCTTGGCCTTGATCAGGTCGCCAATATGGCCCTGGCTGACCAGGGCGGTGGAGCGCGCGCCGGTCGCGGCATCGGCGAACAGCACGTGGACGTCGCGGGCCCGGACCTCCTTGCCGTTGACGTGATAGCTGGATCCCTCGCCGCGGTCGATGCGCCGCGTCACTTCGAGCGTGTCGCTGTCGTTGAAAGCGGCCGGCGCCTTGCGCTTCGAATTGTCGAGATGAAGGACGACCTCGGCGATGTTGCGCGCGGGCCGCGCCGCGGTGCCGGAGAAGATGATGTCGTCCATCTCGCCGCCACGCATCTGGCGGGGCGAGGTTTCGCCCATTGCCCAGCGCAGCGCGTCGACGAGATTGGACTTGCCGCAGCCGTTCGGGCCGACGATGCCGGTCAGCCCCGTTTCGATCCAGAGTTCGGTCGGATCGATGAAGGACTTGAAACCGGACAGACGGAGCTTGGTGAATTGCACCTGCGAATCCTCGGCGCCTCAGGGATTATTTAGCAGAGGTTTGATCGCTTCGTCGAACTTTTCGAAGGGCTGCGCGCCCGGAAAGCGTTTGCCGTTGATGAAGAAGGTGGGGGTGTTTTGAATCTCGAGCGCCTTTTCGGCATCGAAGCGGGATTTCGTCACCCGTTGCGCCAACGCGTCGTCGGCCATGCAATGGTCGAACTGTTCTTTGCCGATTCCGCCGATCTTGGCGATGCCGGCCAAGGCCGCGTCGGGGTCTTCGCCCTCTGCCCAGCTTTTTTGATTCTGGAACAGGACCTCGACGAATCCGTAGTAGCGCCCTTTCCCCGCGCAATGGGCGAGCATCGCCGCGCGCAGCGCCAGGGGATCGAGAGGGAAATCCCGGAACACGAGCTTGACCTTGCCGGTGTCGATGTAGGTGCTCTTGAGTTGGGGCAGGGTATCGATGGTGAAGTGGGCGCAGTGCGGGCAGGTGAGCGAGGCGTATTCGACGATCGTGACCGGCGCGCCGGTGGCCCCCAGCACCATGTCGTCGGGCGAGACCGCCAAAAGGTCCGAAGCCGGAGCGGGCCCACCGCCCGCCGGCGGGGCGAAGGTGGTAACCGGGCCGGCACCCATGAACGAGCCGCCCATATGGGATTTATAAAAAAGGGCGGCCGCGGCCGCCACCACCAGAACCCCTAGAATCGGCAGTATCTTGCGGAAATCCACGGTACCTCACACAAAATATTGAGTCAGTATAAACTGGGGCTCGCGCGGGCGGCAAGGAGAACGGGCAACGAACCTGGGGCCTTAGAGACCCAATTTCAACGCCCGTGACCGGGGGCCGGAGGCAAGGGATTCGAGGCCCCCATGACACGCCGTCCCAGGGCCTGAAGTGCGCCTTTCAACCCCTGGGATTCGACCGGAGCCAATTTTGCGGCGAGCGCCGCTTCCTCCGCCTCCGAGAGCGGGCGCGTCGCGGGCAGGCGGGGCGCGCGGGCGGCGGGGCGTAGGCCATGGATGAATTTGAGCCGTTCCAAGGCGGCGAAACCGAAATAGGCGTTGATGCGCTCGACGATCTGGGGCTCCAGATGCTGGAGCTCGGGGGCGAGCGCGCTTTCGACGTTGAGCTCCAGCGTGCCGCCGCTGTTTTGCCCGCGCGGCCAGGAAATTTTCATTGGCACGCAGCGCTCCGCCAGGAACGGGCCCACGATCGCCGGCCAGTCGGCGGCAAGCCCGGCCTCCAGATAGCCGCGCTTGCGCAAAGCCGGCTCGGCGACCCGGCGGATCACGCGGGCCAGAGCCTTTGCCCCGGGCAGGAATCCGCGCGATTGCCGTTGGTTACCGTCCGACGCCATGGATTTTTGTGCCGCCTTGCGCCGCGAAGATCGCGGCCCGTAGGATTGGTCATGCTACGCGCACGCGCGCAACGGGACAACAATCGGAAAACGAAACGGCGGGTGGGGGCCAAGAAACACGGCGCGGACAAGCTCGCCCGCGGGCTTCTCGCCTGGTACGACCGCAACCGGCGCCAACTCCCCTGGCGCGCCTTGCCCGGCCAATCGCCCGACCCGTACCGGGTGTGGCTGAGCGAAATCATGCTCCAGCAAACGGGTATCGCCAGCGTTGCGCCCTATTACCGGCGGTTCGTCGCGCGCTGGCCCAGCTTGCGGTCGCTTGCCCGGGCCAAGCTCGATGACGTGCTCGCCGCCTGGCAGGGCCTGGGCTATTACGCCCGGGCGCGGAACCTGCATCGCTGCGCGAAGCTGGTTTGCGCGACGCTCCACGGGCAGTTCCCGCAAAACGAAACGGAGCTTCGGCTTCTTCCCGGCATCGGTCCCTATAGCGCGGCGGCGATCGCGGCGATCGCCTTCGGCAAGCGGGCGGCGGCGGTGGACGGCAACGTCGAGCGGGTGATGGCGCGAATGTTCGCGGTCGAAATCTCGCTCCCCGAAGCGAAGGGCGCGCTCCGGGCGCTCGCGGCCAAGCTGGTGCCAAGCACCCGGGCCGGCGACTTCGCCCAGGCGGCGATGGATCTGGGGGCCACGGTTTGCACCCCGCGCAATCCCAAATGCGCGCTTTGTCCCTGGCGCGGCGCTTGCCGGGCCTGGGCGCGCGGCATCGCCGAAAAGCTTCCGCGCCGGGCCGCGAAAGCCAAGCGCCCCCGGCGCCATGCCGTCGCCTTTTTGCTGACGCGCGGCGACGGGGCGATCTTCTTGCGGCGGCGGGCCGATTTGGGCCTCCTCGGCGGCATGATGGAAATCCCCTCCACCCCCTGGCGCCTGCGCCCGTGGGGCGTGGCCGAGGCCCTGGCGCACGCCCCCTGCGCGGGCAACTGGGAGAGCCTGCCCGGCGCCGTCTCCCACGGCTTCACCCATTTCCGCTTCGAAGCGGCGGTGATGCGGGCGGAACTTTCGCGTGGCTGCGGGCCTAAGGGGGGCCGATGGGTGCAAAGCCGCAATTTGGCTACGGTCGCGCTGCCCACGGTCATGAAAAAGATCATCGCCTTCGGCGGGGGGAGCACCCCGAAGGCCGAACAAAAAGAAGCCCGCCGACGCGGGGAGCGGGGCGGGCAGGGCATCGTTAGGGGGGGAATATCCACGGCCGTTGTCCAAGGGCGGGAACGGCCGATCGACGATGTTGGTGCGAGGATAGCGCCGGATCCCTGAACCGCCGCTGAGCGGCGCGTTCATACCGTGTTCAGGACCTTAAGCCCTATCTGGCCGGCCTTTGCGCCGTTGAACCCGCCGTTGAACCCGGGCGCGTCCCTCACAATCTTTATTGTAGCGGGGACTTGCGGGCCCGGTTCGGCCGGCGTTCGTAAATCCGCGCTGTGGGCGAAGAGGAATCCGATGCGGTTAATAGCGCTGGTACTGGCGGCGGTTTTGGCGACCGCAGGGCTTGCCGTGGCCGGTTCCGCCGATCAGGAGCGCGCACGCGCCGCGATGGAAGCGGGCGAGACCATGCCGCTTGCCGACATCCTCGCCAAAGTCGACAAACAGTTCGCGGGCCGCGTCATCGAGGTGAAACTCACCGACCTCGATCAAGGGCTCCCGGGGTGGGTCTACGCGATCACGCTTCTAAGCCCGCAGGATAACGTGCTCTCCCTCAAGGTGGATGCGGGAACCGGCGTGATCCTCAAGGTCGAGGGCCACGGCATCGAAGAGGCGCGCAAGGCGCAGTGACCGTATCGCCCCGCCCCTTCTGGCGATAAACTTTCCCCATGCGAATCCTGGTCGTCGAAGACGAGCCCGATCTTGCCGAACAGCTGGGGCACACGCTGCGCGAAACGGGCTATGCCGTCGACATCGCCCATGACGGCGAGGAAGGTCAGTTTCTGGGCGAGACCGAACCCTATGACGCGGTGGTGCTCGACCTCGGCCTGCCCCTGATCGACGGGGTCAGCGTGCTCGAGAACTGGCGGCGCAAGGGCCGGACCATGCCGGTCCTTATACTCACCGCGCGCGACCGCTGGAGCGAGAAGGTGGCGGGTTTCGACGCCGGGGCGGACGACTACGTCACCAAGCCCTTCCAGATGGAGGAGATGCTGGCCCGCCTTAGGGCCCTGATCCGGCGCGCGGCGGGCCTCGCCTCGCCCGACATCGAATGCGGGCCGGTGCGCGTCGATACCCGGAACGGCCGCGTCACCGTGAAAGGCGCGCCGGTCAAACTGACCGCCCAGGAATTCAAGATCGTGTCGTATCTCGCCCACCACCTGGGCAAGGTGGTGTCTCGGACGGAGTTGACCGAGCATATCTACGATCAGGACTTCGACCGCGATTCCAACACCATCGAAGTGTTCATCGGCAGGCTGCGCAAGAAACTCGGGGCGGCGGTGATCGAGACCGTGCGCGGGCTGGGCTACCGGATGAACGCGCCCCAGAGCAAGAATCCGGATGAAAATTAAATCGCTCGCGTTCCGGCTGGTGGCCGGCGCGGTGCTGTGGACCGTCGCGGCGGTGGTCGCGGGCGGAATCCTGCTCTCCGCGGTATTCCGCAGCTATATCGAGCGCGCCTTCGACGCCCAGCTCTCGGTCTTGGCCGATGCCCTGGTCGCCGCGAGCACGGTTGGCGCCGACGGCGAGCTTCAAATGGGCCACGGCCTCAACGAGCCGCGCTTCGATCAGCCCTATTCCGGCTGGTATTGGGAAGTCATGGACGACCACGGGCCGCTCCTGCGCTCGCGCTCGCTGTGGGACCAGGTGCTCTCGCCCGATCTGCGGCTCTTGGGCGGCGGGCGGCTCCAGCAACTCGAGGGCGGCAAGCCGCTGCGCATCGTGAAGCGCGATGTGACGCTGCCCGGATCGGACAAGAACTACATTTTTGCGGTGAGCGGCGACCGCGCCGAAGTCGAGCGCGAGATCCAGACCTTCAACGTGACTCTGGCCTGGGCGCTCGGAGCCCTCGCTGCCGGTCTGGTGATCGCCGTGCTGATCCAGGTGCAATACGGATTGCAGCCGCTGCGCCGCATCCGAGCGGCCTTGGCCGACGTCAGCTCCGGTAGAGCCGACCGGCTGGCCGGCGACTATCCGGTGGAGGTGGCGCCCCTCGTTTCCGAGATCAACACGCTGCTCGACAACAACGCCGCGGTGGTGGAGCGCGCCCGCACCCATGTCGGGAATCTGGCTCATTCGCTGAAAACCCCGCTGTCCGTGCTGGCCAACGCCGGCGACGATCCCAAGTCCGAAGGTCCCTTGGCCGAAACGGTGCGCCGCCAGGTGGCGAACATGCGCCGGCAGGTCGATCACTATCTGGCGCGCGCGCGCACGGCGGCCGCGGGCGCGATCTTGGGCGCGCGGACCGAGGTCGCACCTGTCATCGAGGATCTGACCCGTACGCTCACGCGCATCCATGCCGAACGGAACATCGAGATCTCCCAGAATGCCAAAGCGGGTATTTATTTCCGCGGCGAGCGGCATGACTTGGAGGAAATGCTCGGCAATCTGATGGACAACGCCTGCAAATGGGCGGCCTCCAAGGTCCGGGTTTCGGCCGCCCCGGTCAAAGGCCGCATCCGCATCATCGTCGACGACGACGGGCCGGGGCTCGGAGCTCAGGAGCGCGAAACGGCGTTCCGCCGCGGCAAGAGACTGGACGAAGAGGTGCCGGGATCTGGCCTGGGACTTTCGATCGTCAAGGACGTGGCCGAGCTTTACGGCGGCCGCGTGAGCCTGGCCGATTCGGAATTGGGTGGGTTGCGGGCGGTGCTGGAAATTCCGGCGGCGGAGGCCGCAGCAGCCGGATAAGCGCGGCGTTTCCGCGTTCTTGCCGCACCCGTCAGCGGCAGGCGACGCTTTCCGGATGGAGGAAATTCATCTGGATTCCGAGCGTGAACAGACCGCCGCTGCCGATGACGTGGGTCAGCGGTCCCGTCACCGTCACCGGCGCCCCGTTCGGGCACGGCAGAGGACCGTCGCCGAATACGCCGACGATCTCCAGGTTATCGGAAGCGCAACTGGGTCCCCACACCTTGAAGAGGTAGGTCCCATCCTTGTAGGCCGCGCCGTCGGCGGCCACGCCGGAGACCGTCACGGATTTGTCGTTCGAGTCCAGGCAGAAGGCGGCGGCCGGACGGCCCGCAAGCAGGAGAGCGGCGGCGAAACCCGGCAAGGCGAGAAGGATCTTCATGTCGGTTTGACTCCGGGGCTGCGGCGCAAGGCCGGCCGCGTCTTTATATGGCGACCTCGAGGAGCCGTTTCGACCGGGCCGAAAGTTCTAATACGAACTGGTTAGGCGAGCTCGGCGCGCAGCTTTTAGCGCAGCCGGTCGATCGAAACCAGCCAGCCCTCTACGTCGTAATACTAGAACGCCTGCTGGGAGCGTTTCGCACTAACGCATTACCACACCCGTTGGATAACGACGGGAACGGCGGGCGCCGCGTCAACTAGCTCGGCGCGCAGCTTTTGGCGCAGCCGGTCGATCGAAACCAACTGCCCTTTATCTTCACGATACCAAAAGGCCCAGCCGTTGCAGGCGGGCGCGCCCTGGACATGGGCGCCGACGCGGTGGATCGAGCCCGTGGCATCGGCGCAGATCAGGTTGCCGTCGGCGCGCACCTTGGCACGCCAGCGCCGCCGCTGGTCGGTCAGGACATCGCCGGGCGAAAGAAGACCGCGCTCGACCAGCCAGCCGAACGGAATTCGCGGCTCGTCCCGCTTCGAAGGCGTGGTGACGAGCGAGAGGTCTTGCGGTTCGCGGACCTTGGCCAGGCGCTTGGTTGCCAGCGCCACGTAACTTTCGTCGCGCTCGATGCCGATGTAGTGGCGGCCCAGGCGCTTCGCCACCACGCCCGTGGTCCCGGTTCCAAAAAAGGGATCGAGCACGAGGCCGCCGGGATTTGTCGCGGCCAGGATCACGCGATGGAGCAGGCTTTCCGGTTTCTGGGTGGGGTGCGCCTTCTTGCCGCCGTCGTCGCGCAGCCGCTCCGGGCCGGAGCAGATGGGAAGCAGCCAGTCGCTGCGCATTTGCAGCTCTTCGTTCAGGGCCTTCATGGCGTCGTAGTTGAAGGTGTAGCGCGCGTTCTGGCTCTTGGCGCACCAGATTAGGGTCTCATGGGCATTGGCGAATCGCCGCCCGCGGAAATTCGGCATCGGATTGGTCTTGCGCCAGATGACGTCGTTCAGGATCCAGAAGCCGAGATCCTGGAGCGCGATGCCGATGCGAAAAATATTGTGATAGGTGCCGATCACCCAGAGCGTGCCGTCGTCCTTCAAGACGCGCCGCGCGCCGGCCAGCCATTCGCGGGTGAAATGGTCGTACTCGGCAAAGCCGGCGAATTTGTCCCAATCGTTGTCCACGCCCGCGACCCGCGTGTTGTTCGGGCGCAGCAATTCGTTGGCCAGCTGCAGGAAATAGGGCGGGTCGGCGAAGACCATGTCCACGCAAGCGTTGGGGAGCGCCGCCATCGCTTCGAGGCAGGAGCCGGAGATGATCGCATCGCGCGGAATTGCGGGTTCGGCCGCCATGGCGCGGGAGGATGGGGGAGGTGGACTCCCGGCGTCAACAGGAATCGCTTACGAATCAAATAGTTAGTGGCGCGGAGTCGCCGCGACTCAAGATGTTGAGGACGGGGGCGAAGGATTTCCGGTGATGGGGGGTGGGGCCGAGCGATTCCAGGGCCTCCCGGTGCTCGGGCGTGCCATAGCCGGCGTTGCGCTCGAAGCCGAAGCCGGGGTAGACGCAGGCCAAGCGGGCCATGATCCGGTCGCGCGTCACTTTGGCGATGATCGAGGCGGCGGCAATCGAGAGGCTCAAGCCGTCGCCGCCGATGATGGTGCGCACCGGACACGGGGCCTCGGGCGCGAATTTGCCGTCGACGAGCGCCAGGCAAGGCGGCGGCCCAAGCTTCGTCAGCGCCCGGCACATGGCCAGGAGCGTTGCGCGATGGATGTTCAAGACGTCGATCTCGCGCGCGCTTGACGCCCCAAGGCCGATGCGGGCCTTGCCGCGCAGCAAATCGAACAGGGACAAGCGCTCGGCGCGGGAAAGCCGTTTCGAATCGTCGATGCGCCCGAGTATGTCTGGCGCGATGCGGCGGATATCGAGGATGACGGCGGCCGCCACCACCGGCCCGGCCCAGGGGCCGCGCCCGGCCTCGTCAACGCCCGCGACGGGGCCCGCCGCCTGCTGTTCGAATGCGAAATCAGGCATTGGGGTTTTCCGCTTTCACGCCCGGCTCCGGCGCCGGGCAGGGAGAGGAGGCAGGCGGCGAAATCGACGCCGGTTCGGAAACGGGCGCGCTTGCGGCTGGCGGTTCGGCTAGCGGTTGTTCGCCGGCGGCGCCGGCCTCGGGCCGCTCGTATCCGTCCCAGGCGTGGCCGGCGCGCAGGAGAAGGGGCGTGACCCGGCCGAAGAACAAACGCACCGTTTCGCGCCCCGAGGTGACGCCGACGATGCCGATCCGCAGCAAACGGCGCGCGGTGAAGAGCCACAGCGGGGTGATGACGAGCGAGAGCGCGGTGACGGCGATAATGAGGTTGCCCTCCTGGGGTGCGACCAAGCCCTGCTCGAGCCCGGTTTGGCCGAGCACGAAAGAGAATTCCCCGATCTGGGCAAGCAGGATGCCGGTGATGACGGCATGGGCCCAAGGCTGGCCCGCCAAACGCAGCACCCCGGTGTTGAGCACGGTCTTGGCGATGACGACGACGCCCAGCACCAGGAACACGAGCCCCATATTGGCGGCGATGAAGCCGAGGTCGATCAGGAACCCGATCGAAAGGAAGAAGACCATGAGAAGGATGCTCTGGATCGGCTGGATGCTTCGGAGCATCGCCGGGCGCTCGGTGGAATTGCCGATCACGAGACCGGAGAGGAAGGCGCCGTAAGCGGGCGACAGCCCGGCCAAACCGGTCAAGGCCGCGGCGCCGAAGCAGAGCGCTAGGCCGAGAAGCGGCGTCAAGTCCGGGTGCCCCGCAACCAGGCGCGCGAGCGGGAGCCTGATTTTCTTGCGGCGGCTCAAATAGGCGATGAGCAAGCCGAGGAAGGCGACCGCGAAAACGATCTTCGAGAGCGCAACGGCATCGAAGTTCCCGCCGCCCAAGGCGCGCACGGCCAGAAGCATGGGAATAAAGGCGAGGTCCTGGGCGATCAGAACGCCGACCGTGATTTGGGCGACCGGCGTGCGGAGAATGTTCATGCCCTCCAGCGTCTTGATGACGACCGCGGTGCTGGAGAGCGCCACGACGAAGCCGAGCAGCACGGCAAGCTCGGTGGACCAGCCGAAGAGGCGGGCGAGCAATAGGGTGGCGCCGACGCTGCCCGCAATCTGGAGCAGGGTCGCGATCACGGCAGGCCGCCAGACGCCGCGGAAACCGCGCAAGCTGAGCTCCATGCCGACGACGAACATGAGCAGGAGAACGCCGAACTGGGCGAAGTGGGAGACGGCGGCGCGATCCGTCACCAGCGACATGCCGGACGGCCCGAGCACGACGCCGGCCACGATGTAGCCGACGACCGCGGGTTGGCGCAGCCGCGTCATCACCGCGCCGCAGATCACGGCAATCAGCGCCGCAAGTGCGAGATGAGTCAGCTGATCGATGCCGGACATGGCCGCAATCTATCACGGCCAACCGCCGCCGCCACGTGGCGCGAGGCGTTTGAAGACTCGAACGAGAGTCAGAAAAGCCGGAACTGCGCGCTGTCGCGTGCGGGCGGGACAAACCGGGTCGTATCGAGCGCCGGAAAGCCGCGCGGGATTCCGAAGCGCTTGCAGGCAAGGGCGAAGCGGCGCCGGATCTGCTCGGCGTAAGGGCCGGTGCCGCGCATGCGGCTTCCGAATTCGGAATCGTTCAGGCGGCCGCCGCGGGTATCGCGTATCAGGCGCTCGACGTGGCCCGCTCTCAGCGGCACCTGCGCATTCAACCAGTCGCGGAACAGATCCTTGATCTCGTAGGGCAGGCGCAAAAGCGTGAAGCCGGCCGCTTGGGCGCCCGATTCCGCGACCGCCTTCACGATCGGCTCGATCTCGTGATCGGTCAGGCCCGGGATAATGGGTGCTACCATGACGCCCGCCGGTACGCCGGCACGATTGAGTGCCGCGATCGCCTCGATCCGGCGCGTCGGCGTCGAGGCGCGGGGCTCCATCTTTCTTGCCAAATCGCGATCGAGCGTGGTGACCGAGATCATGACGCAGGCGAGCTTGCGCGCCGCCATGGGGGCCAGGATGTCGAGATCGCGCAAGACCAGCGACGATTTGGTGACGATCGAGACCGGATGATTGCAGGAGGCCAGAACCTCCAAGATCCCGCGGGTGATCGCCCGCTCGCGCTCGATCGGCTGATAGGGATCGGTGTTGGTCCCGAGTGCTACGACGTCGCAGGCGTAACCGGGCTTTGCCAGTTCTTCGCGCAGCAGGCGGGCGGCGTCGCCTTTGGCGAACAGGCGCGATTCGAAATCGAGGCCGGAGGATAAGCCCAGATAAGCGTGGCTGGGACGCGCGTAACAATAGATGCAGCCGTGCTCGCAGCCGCGATAGGGATTGATCGACTGGCCGAAGCCGACATCGGGTGAATTGTTGCGCGCGATGACCGTGCGGCTTTTGTCCTCGCTTACGGTCGTGCGCAGAACGGGAGGCGGGAAATCCGGATCGATCGCCCCGGCCCAGCCGTCGTCGTCGGCGACCTTGCTGACGGGCTCATACCTTCCGGTTGGGTTGAGGGTGGCGCCGCGGCCTTTCCTTGCGACCATCAGGGGATTGTGCCGCAGCTATAAGAACATTTCAAGAACATGCGAGGCGGGCCGCCGGTCCCATATCGGTTGGAGCGCGCCTCCGGTAAGTTGCGGCATTTGGTGTAAATCGGGCGGAGAAATGACGCGGATTTCGCTGGCGGTCGTCATTCCAACCTTGAACGCGGCGGAGGCGCTGCCGCGCTGCCTCGGAGCACTCGAAGAGGCGCTGACGGAATTTGCGTTGCGGGTCGTGGTCGTGGACGGGGGCTCGAAGGACGGCACGGCGGAGCTGGCGCGCGGCCTCGATGCCGATTTGGTGATGGCGCCGGCCGGGCGGGGCGGGCAGTTGGCGGCCGGGGCGAAAGAAGCCAACTCCGATTGGCTGCTGTTTCTTCACGCCGACACGGTGCTGGCGCCCGGCTGGAGCGCGGAAGTCGCGCGATTTATTTCCGAGCCGGCGAATTCGCACCGCGCCGCCGCGTTCCGCCATGCGCTCGATGACGATGCCCGCGCCGCGCGAAGGCAGGAGGCGATCGTCGCCTGGCGGTGCCGCGTCTTCGGTCTTCCTTACGGCGACCAGGGGCTTTTGATCGCGCGGAGTTTCTATGACGAGATCGGCGGCTTCCGCCCGCTGCCGGTGATGGAAGACGTTGAAATCCTCCGCCGCATCGGGCCTGCGCGCATCGTCATGCTCGAAACGGCGGCGGTCACCTCCGCCGCGCGCTACCGGCGCGAAGGCTACGCGGCCAGATCAGCCCGCAACCTGGCCTGCCTCGGCCTTTATGCCTTAGGTGTGCCGCCCCGCATCATCGCCTGGCTCTATGGATGAAGCGCGTGCGGATAAGTTCGCGCGGTAACCGGCTGGTCGTATTCCTGAAGGAGCCGCGCCTTGGCCGCGTGAAACGCCGCTTGGCGGCCGAGGTCGGCGAGGCCGCGGCGCTCGCGTTCTACCGGCGCTCCGCCGCCGCGATCTTGCGCCTTGGCCGCGATCCGCGCTGGCAAACCGTCGTCGCACTCACCCCCGATCGCGCGATATTTCGGGCGGGCTTGCGGGGAATTGCGCCTCCCGGGATCGAAGCCGTTGCGCAAGGACAAGGCGATCTCGGCCGGCGCATGGCGAATGTGTTCCGCAAGCTGGCCCCGGCCGTAATTATCGGCAGCGACATCCCGGGTATCCGGGCGGATCACGTCGCGCGCGCTTTCCGGGCGCTTCGCGGCGTGGATGCCGTGTTCGGTCCGGCCAAGGACGGCGGCTTCTGGCTCGTCGGCTTGCGGCGGGCCGCCATGGCAAAGCGGTTGTTCAGCCAAGTGCGCTGGTCGGGCCTATTTGCCTTGGCCGACGTGCGCGAGAATTTGCCCGCAGGCGCGCGGGTGGCACTCGTCGATACCCTGGAAGACGTGGATGACGGGGCGAGCTACCGGCGCTTTTTGGAGGGGGCGGGCCGGCGCTGAGTTCGCTTGCGCGGCGCCTTGCGTTCGAGGAGGCGCGGCATCAGCTCGACGAAATTGCAGGGGCGGAACCGCGAGTCGAGCTGGAAGCGAAGGATCTCGTCCCAGCCCTCGCGGCAGGCCCCGGGCGAGCCCGGGAGCGCGAACAGGTAGGTGCCGCGGGCAACGCCGGCGGTCGCGCGCGACTGGATGGTGGAGGATTTGATCTTGTCGTAGCTCAGCATCCGGAACAATTCGCCGAAGCCGGAAATTTCCTTTTCATAAACGGAGGCAAAGGCTTCGGGCGTCACGTCGCGCCCGGTGACGCCAGTCCCGCCGGTCGCAATCACGACATCCACATTCCGGTCCGCGATCCATCGCTTGAGCTTGGCGACGATCGCGCGCTTGTCGTCGCGCACGATGGCTGCCTCGACCAAGTTGTGGCCGGCTTCCTTGATGCGGAGCGCCAGCAGCAGACCCGAGCGGTCGCTGGCCGGGATTCGTGTGTCGGAGACCGTGAGAACGGCGATGTTGACCGGAATGAAGGGGCGGGTTTCGTCAATCTCGCTCATTTTTGAGCGACGTTCAAATCGCTTCGATCCTGCGGCTTGTAGATGGGCCACTCGCCCGAAACAACGGCGTCGAGCGCCGGGCTGGGCTGGCCCAGGTGCTGCTGATAGATCCACATGTTGGCGAGAACGCGCTCGACGAAGGTGCGGGTTTCACGGGACGGAATCGATTCCAGGAACAGCAGGGGATCGCCGTTATCGGCGATCTTGCGGCGCCATTCCGCGACCTTGGCCGGGCCGCCGTTATAAGCCGCGACCAGGAGGAATAGGTTATTTTGCACCGTATCGTCTTCCAGCAGATGGGCGAGATACTTCTGCCCCATCGCGATATTCGATTCGGGGTCGTAAAGATCATTCGCCCCTTCGGGGTCGTCATCCGTATCGTAGGACGCAAGGAAGCGCGCGGTGCCGGGCATGATCTGCATCAGCCCGCGCGCGCCCGCCCAGGACTTCGCGCCCGAATCGAAGCGCGATTCCTGGCGGATCACGGCGAACAACAGCGCGCGGTCCACCTTGTAGCCGCCGGCGGGCGTCCAGTTGGGAACCGGGTAGAGGGCGGCGTCCGGGGCGTGGGCGGTATTGCGCGCGATCTCGACCCCGATCCGCATGGCGAGCGCCGGGAAATCGCCGCGCAGCGCCAAGCCGTAGATGGCATCGGCAAGATCGGGATCGGCGCCCGCGTAGATTTTCCGGAGCTCGGCCTCGGCGTGCCCGCGTTCGCCGGCCTGCAAAAGCGCCAAGGCGCGTTTGGATCCCGGCGCCGCCAAAACACGGTCGAGCGCGGTGCTGTCGAATGCGGGCGCGGTCCAATCGAGATCGGAATCCATGCCGAGCGCGCGCCGCGCCAGCATGCCGTAAAAGCTGCGTCCGGTTGCGCCTGCTACCGCGAGCCAGCGGCTGACCTCGGCGGGCTTGCGTGTGACGAGATTGGCGCGGGCCGCCCAGAAGGCCGCAGCCGCGATGTCCCAGCGCGAGGCATAGCGGGATTTCGTGACCGCCTCGAAATGGCGCGAGGCCAATTCGGGATCGCCCATGCGCCAGGCGGCGATGCCGGCGATCCAATGGGCCTCGGGCAGTTTGGCGCCGGCGTGGCGCGCGATTTCTTCGGCCTCCGCCAGCGCCTCTTCATCCTTGCCGTAGGCGAAATAGCCGGCGGCGACGTCGGTGCGGGCTTCGTCGTATTCGATGGAATCGAGCAGCCGGTGTGCCTCCGCCGATTCGAGGATTTGTTTGGCCCCCGTCGGCCAGCCCGAGCGGATATGGGCACGGACCCGCGATTTCAGCACTTGGGCCTTATGGGCGTCGGCGTCACCCAGGTTCAAAGATTCACGCGGCGGATTCTCCCCCTCGACGCCGTAATCGGTGCCGATTCCCGACAAATACGCCCCGCCGGGGCGCTCGGGCGCGGGCTCTTTGGCCGGTTTGCGGCGCAGTGCCAGAGCATAAATATCGGGGGCTTCGGGATGATCGCGGTAGAGGGCGAGCCAGTTGCCGAGCTCCGCATAGTTTGCGCGGTAAAGCTTCGGGTGCATCAGGCGCTGGGCCAGCACATGGCCCATGAGCAGACGGTCGTTAAGCTGCCCGATTTCGGCGTCGGCAGAGCTCCAATCGCCCTCGCGCTCAAAGGCGAAGATACGCCGGTAATGTTCGGCGTCCGATTGCGAGAGCGGTTGCGGGAGGGCATCGGCCGCAACCGGTCGCTGCTCCGCGCGCGCGCCGTCGAAACCGTCCGCGGCGGGCGCTGCCTGGTACGTGAGCGCGACGCCGGAACTAAGAGCGAGCGCGAACAGCGCCGGTCGAAGCTTGCGGCCTAGACGAAAGGTTATGAGTCCCCCCATGTAGCGTTGATACCGGCTTGCCCGGAGCGAGGCAAGAGGAACAGCCTCCAAACCTGTGGATAATCGAGCCAAATGCTGCCCGATCGACGGTGCGCGTTGGTGATTTTTTAACGGCCGAGAGCCGCCAAGCGATCCCTGAGGATGAGTAGATCCTGCCAAGCCGCCTTTTTTTGCCCCGGCGAGCGCAAGAGATAGGCGGGGTGAAAGGTGGGGAGCGCCGGAACCGGGCGCGCCAGTCCGGGCGTCGAGTAATCGAACCAGCGGCCGCGCAGCCGCATGATGCCTTCGCTGCGGGCGAGCAAGGTCTTGGCGGCGGTGCCGCCCAATAGCACCAGGATTTCGGGCGAGACGAGCTCGACATGGCGCTCGACGAAGGGGAGACAGGCGGCGATCTCGCCCGAGGTCGGCGGGCGGTTCCCGGGCGGGCGCCAGAACAGGATGTTGGTGATATAGGCCGATTGCCGGGTGAGCCCGATCGCGGCCAGCATCCGGTCGAGAAGCTGGCCCGCCTTGCCGACGAAGGGAAGCCCGCGCAAATCTTCCTCCGCGCCCGGCGCCTCGCCCACGAACATGATCGGGGCCTTGGGATTGCCGTCGGCGAAAACCAGATTCGTCGCGGTGCGCTTCAGCGCGCATTCCTCGAAGCTTGCGACCGCCTGCCGGAGTTCCTCGAGCGTCGCGGCGCTTGCCGCGAGCGCGTGCGCGGATTGGCGCGCGGACGGCTGGGGCGCAAAGCCGGGCAGGGCGGGCTCGGGCGCCTTTGGCCGGGGTTCGATGCGAACCGCTGCTGCCGGCGCGGGCTTGGCGTGAATATCCTGGGCGTAGCGATTCTGCGGGCGATCCGCGATCGCCTCGTCGGCGCCGGAGTCGATTTGCCAGGTCAAAATTCCGGCCAACTCAGGGAGGGTGGGCATTGCGCGGCGGGCCGTCCCGATATGCTATGAGATTCGCCCAAAGTAACACGAGGCGATCTTGGAACGCGAGGCGATGAAATTCGATGTCGTGATCGTCGGCGCAGGCCCGGCCGGGCTTGCCGCCGCGATCCGCTTCAAGCAGCTGGCAAGGGAGCGCGGCAAGGATTTCTCGGTGTGCGTGGTCGAGAAGGGTTCCGAAGTCGGCGCGCATATCTTGTCCGGCGCCGTCATCGATCCGATCGCGCTCACCGAGCTCATCCCCGATTGGAAGGCGCGCGGCGCCCCGGTCAAGACCCCCGTCACCGAAGACCGGTTCCTGATGCTCACGGAACGGCGGGCAACCCGGGTCCCGAACATTTTTTTGCCGCCGCTCATGAGCAATCACGGCAATTACATCGTCTCGCTCGGGAACCTGTGCCGCTGGCTTGCGGGCGAGGCCGAGAAGCTGGGTGTGGAAATCTTTCCCGGATTCGCCGCGGCGGAAGTGTTGTTCGATGCCGATGGCCGGGTCAAAGGGGTTGCAACCGGCGACATGGGTGTTGCGCGCGACGGCAGCCGCAAAGCGACCTTCGCGCCGGGGGTCGAACTCACCGGCAAATACACGCTGTTCGCCGAGGGGGCCCGCGGCTCGCTCTCCAAAGCCTTGATGGCGAAGTTCCGGCTGGATGCCGGGGCCGACCCGCAGAAATACGGGATCGGGCTCAAGGAGCTGTGGCAAGTGGAAAAGGGAAAGCACAGGCCGGGGCTCGTCATTCACAGCCAGGGCTGGCCGCTCGATTCCAAGACCGGGGGCGGTTCCTTCATCTATCACCTGGAGGACGGCCAAGTGGCGGTCGGGTTTGTCGTCCACCTCGATTACCGCAACCCCTATTTGAACCCTTACGACGAATTCCAGCGCTTCAAGACGCATCCCGCGATCCGGCCCATGTTCGAGGGCGGGAAAAGACACTCGTATGGCGCGCGCGCGATCAACGAAGGCGGTTTGCAATCGGTGCCGAAGCTGGTGTTCCCCGGCGGGGCGCTCATCGGCTGTGCGGCGGGGTTTGTAAACTTGCCCCGCATCAAGGGCAGCCACAATGCGATGAAGACCGGGATGCTGGCGGCGGAAGCGGCATTCGCGGCGCTGGCGCGCGGAAGCGACGGCAGCGAAAGCCTCGCGGCGTATGAGGAGGCCTACCGCGGGTCTTGGGTTTACCGCGATCTCCATAAGGTGCGGAACGCCAAGCCCGGCTTCAAATGGGGCTTGTGGCCGGGGACGGTCCACGCCGGAATCCATATGTGGCTCAATGACCTGGGGCTGGGCTGGCTGGTGCCTTGGACGCTGCGTCACCGGCAGTCGGACTTCGAGACCCTTCTGCCGGCGGCCAATTGCCGCCCGATCGACTATCCCAAGCCCGACGGGATCGTCAGCTTCGACAAGATGTCGTCGGTGTATCTTTCGAACACCAATCACGAGGAGGACCAGCCGGTCCATTTGGTGCTGCGCGATCCGGCGCTTGCCGTCGAATACAACCTCGCTCTTTTCGATGCGCCGGAGCAGCGCTACTGCCCGGCCGGAGTTTACGAAATCCTGCGCGATGGGGCGGGCAAGCCCCGGCTTCAGATCAACGCCGTGAACTGCGTCCACTGCAAAACCTGCGACATCAAGGACCCCTTGCAGAACATCGATTGGGTGGTTCCCGAAGGGGGCGGCGGGCCCAATTACCCGAACATGTAAGGCCGGCCGGCCTCGGGGGTTGTGGCGGGGCTTGTAGGACTGCGCTAATCTGAACACATATTCGGCAAGTGGATGTCCGCGGCGATTTGTTAACGGGGGATTCACGGTCCGCGGCCGACCATCCACAACCCGCCTTCGGGAGTACGATTTGGCGCGCACTCAAACCACTCCGCGCACGGAATCCGCCGCCGGCTTTGGCGTCCGGAGCGTCGCCCTTATTGCCGCCGGCCTATGCGCGCTGCTGGTATCCGGCTGCGCGGTAGAGGAGCAGGCGGCGGGACCTCCCGCCGGCGCCAAGACCGACAAAACGGTCGCCACCGCCGAAACCGGCCCGATCTCGCCCTCCAGCGCGCCCGGCGGATATCTGGCCGGGCTCCACGCCGAGCGGCTGGGCGATGTCACCGGTGCCGCGGACTTCTTGAAATCCGCCCTCACCCGGGATCCGACCAACCTCGATCTGATGGAGCGCAGTTTCCTGCTCACGCTCAGCGAGGGCCGGGTGGACGAGGCGACCGCGGTCGCGAAGAAGCTCAGCGAGCATGCGCCCGAATCGGCGCTTCCGGCGCTCACCCTCGCCGTGGACGAATTCAAGCACGGCGATTTCAAGGGGGCGGAGGCGCGGCTCAAGGCGCTGCCCGACAGCGGGCTCAATAAATTCTTCGTGCCCCTGGTCATGGCCTGGATCCGGGAGGCGGAAGGCGACACCGACGGCGCGATCGCGGCCCTCGACCCGCTGGCCCAGAACAGCGGCTTCGCGGTGTTGCGCGATATGCACGCCGGTCTCCTCAATGACGTCGCCGGGCGCAACGGCGCGGCCGAGAAAAACTACAAGAACGCGCTCGACGGAAGTCAGGGCGGCGCGCTGCGCCTCATTCAGGCGCTGGGCAGCTTTTACGAGCGGACCAACAAGCGCGACGAAGCCAAGAAGCTTTACGACGATTATCTCAAGGAAAACCCCGACACCATCCTGCTCGATCCCGAATTGAAACGGCTGGCCGACAAGTCACCGGCCGAACCCTTGGCGCGCAACGCCACCGACGGTTTGGCCGAGGCCCTGTTCAATGTGGCGAGCACCCTGCAGCAGCAGGGCGCCAATTTGCTGGCGCTGAGCTACGCCCGCCTCGCGCTGGCGCTCAAGCCGGATTTCGCGGTGTGCCAGGTGCTGATCGCCGACACCTTCGACGGTCAGGGCCGCACCGAAGAGGCGGTCGCGATCTACCGCACGGTGCCGAAGGATTCGCCATTCTATTGGTTGGGCCGGATGCGGATCGCGATCGACCTCGACGGCCAGGGCAAGACCGGTGAGGCGCTCGCCGAATTGGACCAGATGGCCGCCGAGCGTCCCGACCGGGTGGATGCGCTGATCACCAAGGGCGACATCCTGCGCGCCCACGACAAGCACGCCGAGGCGGTGGAGGCCTATACGCGCGCGATCGATCGAATCCAGAAGTTCGAGGAGCGGCATTGGGCGGTTCTTTACGCACGCGGCATCGTGTACGAGCGCTTGGGGCAGTGGGCGAAGGCCGAGGCCGATTTCCTGAAGGCGCTCGAACTGCGTCCCGACCAGCCCTATGTCCTCAATTACCTCGCCTATTCCTGGGTCGAGAAGGGCGTCAACCTCGACAAAGCGAAGAAGATGCTGGAGCGCGCGGCGGAGCTGCGCCCCAACGACGGATTCATCGTCGACTCACTCGGCTGGATTCTGCTCTCCATGGGCCAGACGGCTGACGCGGTGGACAAGCTCGAGCAGGCGGTCGAGCTCGAGCCGCAGGACCCGACCATCAACGACCATCTGGGCGACGCCTATTGGAAGGCCGGGCGGCACACCGAAGCCCAGTTCCAATGGCGGCGTGCGCTGGCCTTGAAGCCCGACGCGGCCGCCACCACCAAGATCGAAGACAAGTTGAAGAACGGTCTATCTGCAATCCGTGTGGCGGATCCCCGGAGTTGAGCGGCACATTGGCGGAAATCCGCAACCCGGCGGCAAGCGCGGTCCTGCGCGCCGCGCCGGCGAAGCTGAACCTTTATCTCCATGTCACCGGCAAAAGGCCGGACGGGTATCATCTGCTCGACAGCCTGATCGCCTTTGCCGCTATTCACGACAGCGTTGCGGTGCGCGAGGCGGACTCTCTCACGCTCACGGCCGAAGGCCCGTTCGCGGCCGACCTGCCCGAATCGGGCGGCAACATCGTACTCAAGGCGGCGAAGGCTTTTCGTGAGCACGCGGGCGTCCGGACCGGTGCCGAAATCCGGCTCACCAAGCGTCTTCCGGTCGCCTCCGGGATCGGCGGCGGCTCGGCCGATGCGGCGGCCTGCTTGCGCGCGCTCGATTCGGTTTGGCGCTGCAATGCCGATGAAAACGACCTTATGACGCTCGCCCTTGAAATCGGGGCCGATGTGCCGGCATGCCTGCATGGGCGCGCCGCTTTCGTCGGCGGCATCGGGGAAAAGATCGCCGACGCGCCGCCCTTGCCGCCGGCCCACTTGGTGCTGGTCAACCCGCGCAAAGCCGTTTCGACGGCGGAGGTTTTCGCGGCGCGCCAGGGCGCGTTCGGCAAGGCGGCGAGATTTTCCGAAGCGCAGAAAGATTTGGCCGAGCTTGCGTTCCAACTGGTCGCGCGGCGCAACGACTTGGCCCCCGCCGCAATCGCGCTCTGCCCCGAAATCTCCGAGGCCGTCGGGGCGCTGGCGCGCGTTTCCGGTTGCAGGCTTGCGCGCATGTCCGGGTCGGGCGCGACCTGCTTCGGCCTGTTCGAAGACGAGATTTCGGCCAAGCGCGCCGCCGGCAGCATCGTCGCCAGCGAACCGGGCTGGTGGGTCGTGGCCTGCCCGCTGGTGACCGATACCGCGAAGCTCGAACCCAGAGGTTGAGCCGGCCGGTAGGCGCGGCAGGGCCGCGAAAGCCGGGCCTGGGCCGGAGGTCGCGGTTGCGGGCGCGGCTTGCCGCGCATTAAGGTGCCGCGGCGTTGATCGCGATTGGGGCGTGGCCAAGCGGTAAGGCAGCGGGCTTTGGACCCGCGATCCCAGGTTCGAATCCTGGCGCCCCAGCCAAACTCATGCCGGCGCAAAAACCCGCATCGGCGCAAACGAGACTCCACCGCCCGAAGTCTTGCCGTCCGGCGGGGAGGCTCCGCGTGGCCATCGGCAATATCGCGCTCCGGCGCCCGGCAACCTTCGCGATAGCTCATCGAAACGCGTGTTGTTTCAACGGCATGGAGCCTGCTCAGAATCGTTTAATACTCGTCGGCGATGATGGCGCCGCCACGGGTAGAGAAGGGCGTCACAAGACCCCGGAATGCCATACCTCGGTGGCGGACAGAGCGGGGCCAAGAATGCCGACCGAATTGAGAAAAATCGTCTTTTCGAACGGCGAGCTGATCGACGCGATCGAGGGTTTCGCCAAGCACACGAAGAAATCGATGCCGGCGGGCAAGGTCGTCGGCTGCCGCGTCGATGGCAAGGACCGGATCACGATCGCGCTTTCGGTCCATCACCCGGCCGAAGGCTCGAAGCACACCGTGACCTTCGATCATGCCTCGATTGCCGCGGCGCTCATCCGGTTCTGCATGGAAAAGAAGATTCCGATGCCCCGCACCGCCGAGAAATCGGTCGAGCGCTCGGGCGACGGCGTCGCACTCACGCTCAAGATCGGCGGCCCGGCCCCGCTCGCGCAAGCCGCCAACGAGTGAACCGGGTGCGCGGCGCGCAAACCGCGTGCGGCTAGAGATGCTTGCGCTCCATATCTTCGCAGGACAAGCCGAGCGCGTTTAATCCTTCTTCCAGGAAATCGCCCAAGAGCGGGATGCCGAGAAGATAGTCGGGTGCCTTCTTGTCCACGGTGGCATGCGCTTCTTTCACCACTTCGTCCCACTCATCGGCGGTGTAATCGCCGCGCCCGAGCCACACCAGGGCCAAGAGGTCCACGTATTCGTCGCGGTTGAGCGATTCGAGGAAGCCTTTCAGTTCCTGGTAGGTGGGATCCTCGGGAAGATCGAGCAGGATCTCGCGCACGCCATCGTCCGCTGGATTCGAGCCCGCGTCTTCGTCGGCCTCTTCCTTCACGTCGAATTCGCGGGCCTTGATGATGAGGTAGCAGACTTTGTCGACGGCGATTTCGAGCATTGGGGGGCGTTTCGCGCGATCGGGCATGGCGCTCTTGGATTGCATTGGGGCAATTGCCGTGCCTCCAAGTCTAACACCAGGCCGCCCCAGTGGAAAACCGGGGTGCGACAAATGCGCCGGACTTTCGCGGGAGCGTCCGGCCCTATAAGCTCGGGCTTCAACCGGGTGGCGGGACATGGCCGAAGAAAAGCGGGGCGGAACGGTAAAAATCGAGGTCCGGGCGGGGTCGGGAAAGCCGGGAAAACCGGGCAAACCCGGAAAGCCCGGAAAAACGGGCAAGGCCGGAAAGCCGGGCCAGCCGGGAAAACCCGGTCAGCCCGGCAAGGCCGGTAAAGTCACGGTTCGAATCTCCTAAAGCTCCTTGCCGATTAAAGTTCTTTACCGATCCGGGCGTCGACCGAGAACGGCCCGCCGCCGCGCAGGAATATGGCGAAGCAGACGACGGCCCACAGCATCGGATACTCATAACCGCCGTTGCCGTTGAAATACCCGTGCGGCATGTGGACCTTGAACATGGCCACCGTCAGGAGAATCGTGGCGGCGGCCGCGCCGAAGCGGGTCAAGAATCCGAAGGCGATCATGAGACCGCCGAAAAACTCGGTGCAGGCGGCAGCCCAGGTCAAAGCCGGGGAGAAGCCCATCTGGCCGAACGCGGCGATCGTGTGTTCCATGCCGCCGCCGCCGAACAGGCCGAACAGCTTTTGCGATCCGTGGGGAACGAGATCGATGCCGGCGATGAAACGCAGCAGCGGCCAGTAGATGCAACTTCCGGCGCAATAGAGCGGCGCCATGAACGGGAATATGAGATCCGGTTTCTTCCCGGCCGGGCACTTGCTTTCGCTTTGGCCTTCCATCCTCCGCCCCCTTGGTTTCGGTTTATGCCGCGCGGCTTTGGCTCGTGATCTTACATTCCCTCGCGCCGCCAGGCGAGGGCCAGCAACCCCAACGCCGCGGCCAGAACCAGGCTTGAAGGCAGGAGCGGCGTCTGGTGCACGCCGGTCACCACGAAATCTCGGTTGGCGATGAAGCCGAGCCAGTTTGCCCCGCCGGACGAGCCCGTCGCCGTGGCGCCGCGCTTGATGCGGCGCGTCTCGATCCCGGCGCCGTCGGCAAGCCAGACGATGCCGCCGCCGGTTTCGGCCGCGACGGGTTTGATCTTTTCGTCGGTCGCGCGCACGTCCGAAAGTTCGATGGGCTGCAAGGTGCCGACCGCCGCCACCGCGGAGCGCGTGCCGTCGGACAGATGATAGAGCCCGGGCTCATCCACCACGATGGCCGCCCGCGCCTCGCCGTGGTCTTCGGGGCCAAGGGTGACGTCGCGCTTTGCCCCCGAGGGCGCCGTCACCGTAACCGGGGCATTGGCGGGCTCCAGGCTGCGGCGGATGATCTCCATGCGGTTGCCCTGGACCCGGGCCGCCAGCGCATTTTCTTCGAGCTCCGGTTCCTTCATCAGCCAGTGGGCCAGCCTTCGCATCAACTCGGCGTGGGGCCCGCCCGACTCGAAGCCGCGCGACCACAGCCAGATCTGATCGCTCAGGAGCTGGGCGACACGGCCCCGGCCGGCGCGGTTCAGAATCAGAATCGGGCGGGCGTTGATGCCGTCCAGCACCACCTCGCCCTCTTTCGCCTCGGCGTCGATTTGGCGGAACCAGCGGCCCCATTGCGGCTCGTTGCCGTCGGCGCCCGTGAGCTCGGCGGTGACGGGGTGGCGGTGACCGACCTCGGTGACCTTGGGGCGGAACCCGCGCTCGGTCGTGTCGCCCGTGGGCGAACCCGGCAGAACCTCCGATAGGGACGAGCGGTAGAGGCTGTCTTGCGCCGCGAAATCCGGCCCCGCGACCACGAGAAGCGCGCCGCCCCCGCGCACGTAATTGACGATGTTGTCGTAGTACTCCGGCGGCAAGAGCGCACGGCGCTGGTAATGATCGAAGATGATGAGGTCGAATTCGCCGAGCTTGGTTTCGAACAGCTCCTGGATCGGGAAGGAGATGAGGGAAAGCTCGCGCACCGGCGTCAAATCGAGCTTCTCGGGCGGGCGCAAAATCGTAAAGTGAATGAGATCGACGGCCGGGTCGGATTTCAAAAGATTGCGCCAGACGCGTTCGCCCGGATAAGGCTCGCCGGAAACCAAAAGCACCCTGAGGCGGTCGCGCACCCCGTTCACCACCACCACGGCGCGGTTATTTTCGAGCGTCAGCTCCTGCGGGCCCGGATCGGCGGCGATCTCGAACACGTTTTCGCCCGGATGATCGATGGCAAGCGCCACGGTTTCGGGAACGCCGGCGCGGACTTCGGTCGTGACCGGCTCGCCTTGGTCGCGGCGGATGGTGATTTTCGCCGCACCTTGAACGCCGGCGCCGTCATCCACCCGGAGAGTGATCTTCAGATCCTGGCCGACCAGGCCGAACCGCGGCGTTTGCTCCACGACCAAACGCCGGTCGCGCTCGTTCCGGTCGCCGGTGACGAGCACATGAAGCGGCGCATCGAGCGGCAGATGCTTCAGGTCTTCGGGAACGTCATGAATCTGCCCGTCGGTGATGAAAACCGCGCCCGCGACACGGCGGCGCGGCACGTCGGCGAGGGCATTGGTCAGCGCCTCGAACAGATAGGTGCCATCGCGCGGCAGGCCCCCTTGGCCATTCGCCCCCTCCAGGGGCGCCCGCACCACGCGCAGCTCGAGGTCGTCGTAAGCGGCAAGCGCCCGGTCGATTTCGGCCAGCGCATCTTCCGCGCGCTTGCTTCGCTCGCCGATCGTCTGGCTTTGGGACTGATCGAGCACGATCACGGCAACGTCCTTGCGGAGGCTGCGCTCTTCCTCGACCAGGGTTGGATTGACCAGCGCCGCCGCCAGCACCGCCAAGACCGATACGCGCCACAACGCGCCCCGTGCCCGAAGCAGGATCACCAGCGCCGCGCCCGCCGCGGCACAGCCCAAGAGCACCCATGTCATGGGCCAAGTGAAAAGGGGTGAAAGTGTTACTTCGAGCCCGGTCATTGGCCGAGCCTTTCCAAGATCGCCGGCACGTGGACCTGGTCGGCCTTGTAATTTCCGGTCAGCGCGTACATCACGAGATTGATGCCGAAGCGGAACGCCTGCTCGCGCTGCATCCCGCCGCCGGGAACGACCGGGTACATGGGCTTTGAATCCTGATCGAGCGCCCAGGCGGCGGCCCAGTCATTGCCGCCGATGACGACGGGCGAGACGCCGTCGTTGCCTTGGCCTTCTTCGCCCGCGACCCAAAGCGAACCGCCCGCGAAGCGCCCGGGAAATTCCTGCATGAGATAGTAGGAACGCGTGAGAACGTGATCGGCGGGAAGGGGAACCAGCGGCGGGATGCGCAAGCCTCCGACGATACGCCGCAGGTTGGAGGCGCCCGGTCCGTTCCAGCCGAACCCGCCGCGCCGGTCGTCGCCCAAGCCCAGCTTGGCGTCGCCGGTGTCGAACAGGATGATGCCGCCGGTGGCCAGATATTGGTTGAGCTTGGCCGCGGCCGCAGCACTCGGGGGCTTCTGGTCCGCCGAAACCGGCCAATAGAGGATGGGGAAGAACAGAATCTCGTCGCGCTCGATGTCCACCGCCATGGGATCGGCAAGCTCGGCCGCGGTGCGGCGATCGACGACGCGCGTCAGCCCCCGCATTCCGGCGGCGCTTTCTTCATCGAGCGACGCATCGCCGGTGCGCACATAGGCAAGCCGCGTTGCCGATGTCGCGGCGATCACGGCGTCGTCGCCATTGGCCGCATCGGTTTCGGCGCGGGCCGGTAGCGAGGCCAGGAATGCCGCGAGAAGTATCGCCGCCGCCGCGGCGGCCCTGCGATTAAATCTCGGCAGCAGGCCGCGCAGCCATAGGCTTATGACCACATCGGCGAGCGTCAGCAGGAAAGCGGCCAACCACAGCCAGGGTTTGAGATCGAAGACGGGAACGGGGGCCAGCGTCGCCAGGATGGTGCCCGCGGGAAAATCGGTGACCGGGACCAGGGCCGCGATCTCGCTTCCGAGATTGACGGCAAGCCGCGCCGACTCGGTGCCGTAATAACCCGGCGGATGCTTTGGCCCGATCTCCGGAGGTTTGCCGGGATCGAAGGCGATCGCGGCCGCGGGCGGCGCGCCCAACCGCCCGAAACCGTCGAGCGAGCGATAGGGGGACAAGGGCGATGCGCCGGACTTGCCGGCGGCGCCGTGGGAGAGCGCCACGACCCGCTTCAGCATTTCGACGAACAGGCCCGATAGCGGCAGGTTCGACCAATCGGCGTTGGCGGTGATGTGAAAGAGGACGAGCGTGCCCTCACCGCGGCGCTCTCCGGTTACAAGCGGCGTGCCGTCGGCCAATTGCGCCCAGGTCCTGGAACCGAGATCGAGGGCGGGCTCGGCCAGGACCTGGCGCTCGACCGTGACGTCGCCGGGAATGACCAGCCCGGCAAAGGGACTGGCGGCGTCGAAGGGCGCCAGCGCCATGGGCGCGGTCCAGGACATGACTCCGCCCAAGGCGCGTCCGCCGCGGCGCAACGCCACCGGAATCAATTCGGCGGCGGGCGTCCCCGAGGCAAGATCGGCGGACTCGGCCATGTGCGGTCCCGCGAAGCGGACCAGCACGCCGCCTTTCGCGATCCAATCGGCCAAAGCGTCGCGATCCTTGGGCGAGAGGACCACCGCGTCGGGAAGCGCCAAGACCGAGGGCTCGGATTTCAAGAGGTCGTTCAAAACGCCGATGCGCACCTCGCTGAAGGGGATGAGCGCGCGCTTCAGGTAATAAAGATCGCCCAAGAGCGGCCGGTCGGATTCCTGCGGCGTCACGGAAACCAACCCGACGGTGCGGCGGCGCCATCTCTCATCGAGAAGGAAAACGGACGCGGCGCCGGGTTCCTCCGCGACCTCAAGGCGCGAAATGCCGTTTGCGATCTCGACCGGAAGATCGACCAGGGCCTCCGCGCGCGGCGCGCCCGCGGTGAAATTAAGCGTCTGTTCGGCAAGCACATGCCCCGATTCATCGCTCGCAACCAGCGACACCGCTTCCGCCGGCGCGTCGGTGCCGGCCGGGCGCAGCGCCTTCGCCGTGAAATGCCCGTTTTCGGTTGCGGGCGGAAGCACCAGATGCGGGAACCCCGTGCCGCCCGAAGTCAGCACGCGCAAGCCGCCAAGACCGGCGAGTTGCCGGGCAAAGGTTTTGGCGGCGCCGTCATGGTCGTCGATTCCATCGCAGATCCAGACGACGTTGGCGGCTTTGCGCATGACGTCGCCGTCCTTGCTTTCGAGCGCGGCGGCGAGTGCTTTGCTTGCGGCGGCGCGATCCGCGGGCCAGGGTTTCGGGACCAGCGCCTGGACGAGTTTGCGCGCCTCGCTGGCCGAGAGGGGCTGCGGCGCCGCGGCCGCTTCGCCCGATTCGGGCGGCGCCGTGGTGAGCACGGCGACGGGGCGGCTCTCGCGCTCGGCGGCGGAGAGAATCTCCTGCATCACCGCCTGGCGCTTGGGCCAATCGGGCGCGGCGGCATATCCGTCGTCCACCACCAGCAGAACCGGGCCGCTCCTTTCGAATCGCAGGCCGGAGCCCAGCAGCGGATGGGCCAGGGCCAACACGATGGCCGAGGCGAGGATGAGGCGGAGAATGGCCAGCCACAGCGGCGTGCGCGCCGGAGTTTCCTCTTCCGCCGCAAGACCGATGAGAAGGCGCAGCGCCGGGAAGGGCAGCTTTTGCGCCATGGGCGGCGTGATTTTCAGCAGCCACCACAGCGCCGGCAGCACCACCAGGGCGACCAAGAGCCAAGGCGAGACGAAGCTGAGGGAGCCTAGTCCCATGGGTCAGTCCCGCCGGTAGCCGGCCGGGCCTTCGCCCAGGGCCTCGAAAAGAGCCAAGAGCGCGGTCTGGGGCGGATGATCGCTGCGGTGGAGCGCATAGGTTCCGCCGCTCTTGCGCGCCAAATCGTTCAGCTGCTCCTTGCGCGCGGCCAGGCGCGCGAGATAGGCGGCGCGCAGGCTTTCGACCCGGTTCACCAGCAGCGGGGTTTCGCCTTCCAAACCTTCGAAACGCACGCGGCCCGAATACGGCAGCGTCTCTTCGGCGGGATCGAGGATCTGCAGCAGATGGCAGGTTGCGCCCGCGGCCGAATAGGCCCGTACGCCGGCCGCGATCTTGGGCAAGGGCGACAACATGTCGCCGATCATGACCAGGCGCGCGAAACGCGGCAGCGGGGCAAGCGGCGGCAGGTTGCCGTCGTCCGCGGTAATTGCGGCCGGGCGCATCAGCGATTCGGCGAGGCGATTGAGGGCGTATTGACCGCCTTGAGGCGCATCCGCGCCGCCCAGAAGCGCAACGCGCTCGCCGCCGCGAACCAAAAGGGCCGCCAGCGCCAGCAGCAGCAACTGGGCCCGCTCCAGCTTTTCCGGAAGCTCGGCTAGCGACCGGTAGCGCATGGAGGGCGATTGGTCGCACCACAGCCAGACCGACTCCGCCGCCTCCCATTCCTTCTCGCGGACATAGAGCGCATCCGACTTGGCGGATTGGCGCCAATCGATGCCCTGCACGGGATCGCCCGGGCTGTAGCGGCGGAATTGCCAGAACGTCTCGCCGCGCCCGACCCGCCGTCTCCCGTGCACGCCTTGCGCCACGGTCGCCGCGACGCGGCTTGCTTCGATCAGGAGCGGGGGAAGGGTGGATGCAAGCGCCTCGGCCCTTTGGCGAACCGCCGCGGCGGGATCGGGCGGAGCCTGCGCGCTCAGGACAGTCTCGCGCACAGGGTACGAATCACCTCGGCGATCGTGACGCCGTCGGCGCGCGCCGCGAAATTGAGCGCCATGCGGTGGCGCAGCACGGGCGCAGCCAAAGCCACCACGTCATCCGCCGAGGGCGCAAGGCGGCCTTCCAGAATCGCGCGCGCGCGGCAAGCGAGCATGAGCGCCTGGGCCGCGCGCGGCCCCGGCCCCCAGGAGACGTGGCGCGCGACTTCGGGCAAGCCCCCGGCATCGGGACGGCACCAGCGCACGAGATCGAGAATGGCGTTGACGACGGATTCGCCCACCGGCACCTGGCGCACCAGGCGCTGGGCGGCGAGCAATTCATCGGCGCTCATGACCCGCGCCGGGCTTTCTTCTTCCGGCCCGGTGGTGGCGAGGAGAATGGTCCGCTCGGCGTCGCGATCCGGGTAAGTGACGTCGATCTCGAGCAGGAACCGGTCGAGCTGCGCTTCGGGAAGCGGATAGGTTCCTTCCTGCTCCAGAGGATTTTGGGTGGCGAGCACGTGGAAGGGCCGGGGCAACGCCTGGTAATGCCCCGCGACCGACACCCGGCGCTCCTGCATCGCCTGCAGCAGCGCGGACTGGGTGCGCGGACTCGCGCGATTGATTTCGTCCGCCATCAGGAGCTGGCAGAAGACGGGACCTTGAATAAAACGGAAGGAGCGCTTGCCGCGTTCCGATTCCTCCAGCACCTCGGAACCCAGAATGTCTGCGGGCATGAGGTCCGGGGTGCATTGGATGCGCTTTTCGGCGAGGCCCAAGACCTGGCCCAAAGTTTCGACCAGGCGGGTCTTGCCAAGTCCCGGCACGCCGATGAGCAAGGCATGGCCGCCCGACAGCAGCGTGATCAGGGATTCGTCCACCACCTCGCGCTGGCCGAAGATGACGCGGCCGACCGCCTCGCGCACGGCGGCCATGCGGCGTGCGAGTTCCTCGATCCCCGCGACCAATTGGGTTTGCGGCACGTCCACGGTTAGCTGTTCGGATGCGTCCAATTCTGTCTCCCGCCGGGCCCGCCGGAAACGAGCCAGCTTATCAGGTCCAACGCCGGATGAGTAAGCCCTTGCCCGGATTTACGGCGATTTTCGCCAAGACCCCCTCGAAACCGGATGCGACAGAGCCCCGGGATTCTTATACCTTCAGGGCCAGGGGATGGATGCGGAAACGCCGCAACAAGGACCAATCGGCCATGACGCCGCGCGCCGAGGACAACCGATTCGAGGGATTGGCAGAGGGCCGCAACGCGCCCGAAGAGGGGTTGCTGACGCGGCTGCGCGAAAACCTCATGCGCCCGCGGGCGCCTCGAAGGGCAAGCCGCGGCGACCACGACCTCAATCCCGGCATGGCGCGCAACCCTGAGCTGGTTCCGGCCGCGGTGCTCATTGCGGTCATCGGCGCCGCTTCCGGACCGGATGTGCTGTTCACCAAGCGCGCGGCGGGGCTTGCCGATCATGCGGGCGAGATCAGTTTTCCCGGCGGACGGATCGAACCCGGCGACCTTGATCCGGTTGCGGCGGCGCTGCGCGAGAGCGAAGAAGAACTCGGGATTCCGCCGGCCCAAGTCGAAATCCTGGGCGCGCTCGATATCTACGAGACGCGCACGGGATTTCGCGTTTCGCCGGTCGTCGGACTAGTGGCGCCGCCGGTTGTCTTGCGGCCCGATGCGCGCGAGGTGGCGGAGGTTCTTCAGGTTCCGCTCGCGCATCTGCTGGAGCGCGCCAATCATCGCCGGTTCGAGGCTGAAGGCGGCGGGACCGTCCGGCATTTTTACGCCATCCCGTTCGGGCCCCATGTGATTTGGGGTGCCACCGCCGGGATGATCATGAACCTATGCGAGGTTATGGACCTGCGATGACAAGGATTTTGCTCACTTATGTCTTGCCGCTGCTGCTGCCGACCGCACTCTATCTATTGTGGCTGCGCTTTGCCGGCGGCGGGGCGCGGCGCGAGGTGCCGTGGATGTGGCTCGCGATCGCGGGGCTGGGGCTTGCCGCCCTGGTGCTGTCCGGTCTGGCACTTTCGGGTGGGGACAAGGACGGAATCTATGAGCCGCCCCATGTGGAAAACGGAAAGATCGTGCCCGGCCATGTCCGTCCCGGTTCGTAGCGAGCGGACGTTCCCGTGGAATCCAAGCCCGTGGAATCCAAGCCCGTGGAATCCAAGATAGAATCCCAGCCCTGGATGACCGCACCCGAGACGCGCAAGGTCTTGGAAGCCTTGACCGCGCGAGGTGCCCGCGTCCGGTTCGTTGGCGGTTGCGTGCGCGACGCGCTCTTGGGCCGTCCGGTCAAGGACGTCGATATCGCGACCCATGACGATCCGGTGACGGTGATGAAGCTGCTTGAAGCCGCGGGCATCCATGCGATTCCGACCGGGATTGCCCACGGCACCGTCACCGCGGTCATCGGCAAGGAGCATTTCGAGATCACGACTCTGCGCGAAGACATCGAAACCGACGGGCGGCGCGCGAAAGTCGCCTTCACCGACGATTGGAAAGCGGACGCGGCGCGGCGCGATTTCACCTTCAACGCGATTTTCTGCACCCCCGATGGAACGATCTTCGATCCCTTCGGCGGAATCGAAGACCTCAAGGCGGGTCGCGTGCGGTTCGTCGGCGACGCGGAAACAAGGATCAGGGAAGACGTCCTGCGCCTGCTCCGCTTCTTCCGCTTCCACGCTTATTACGGGAAGGGCGAGGCCGACGGGCAGGCGGTGGCCGCCTGCCGCAAGCTTGCGCATCTGCTTCCGACGCTATCGGGCGAGCGGGTGGGGGCCGAAATTTTGCGGCTGCTCGCGGCGGACGACCCGGTGCCGGCGCTGGCCCTGATGCGGGCCGAAGGGGTTTTGGCGCAGGTGCTGCCCGAGGCGCAAAATCTTCCGCGGCTTGCGGGTCTGGTTGCGATCGAACGCGGATACCGGGAGACGGATGCGCTGCGCCGCCTCGCTGCTATGCTCACCGTGGCTGCTGCGGGCGCGCAAGCCGTGGCGAAACGGCTGCGGCTATCGAACGCCGAGGCCGAGCGTTTGGTCGCGCTCGCGGCGCCCCAATCTCCGGTCACGGCGACGAACGAGGCAAAGATTCAACGCCGCGAACTGTACCGACTGGGGTCCGCGCGGTACCGCGATCTAACGCTTATTGCCTGGGCGCAAACCACGGGCCATACGGATGACTCCGTTTACGGCTCGATGGTTGCCGCGGCGGAATCCTGGCAAACGATCGCGCTTCCCATCAAGGGCCGGGACGTGCTGGCGCTGGGCGTCGAAAACGGGCCCGAGGTCGGGCGCCTCCTGAAAGCGATCGAGGCGTGGTGGATCGAGAACGACTTCAAGCCGGACCGCGAGGCTTGTCTGGCGAAGCTGAAATCGCTGGCGTTGCACTGAATCCGGTCACGGCCAGTGGACTTCGGGCGGCAGCGACATCAGGATCGCTTCGGTGTTGCCGCCGGTCGCAAGGCCGAATTTGGTGCCGCGGTCGTAAAGCAGGTTGAATTCGACGTAGCGGCCGCGGCGCACCAGTTGATTTTGGCGCTGCTCAACCATCCACGCCGCGTCCAAGTGCCGGCGGACGATCTCGGGGTAAATGTCCAGGAATGCAAGTCCGACTTCGCGGGTGAAGGTGAAGTCCGACTCCCAATCCCCCGTGTCCAGATCATCGAAGAAAATTCCCCCGATGCCGCGCGGCTCATTGCGATGGGGCAGATAGAAATAATCGTCGCACCATTTCTTGAAGCGCGGGTAATAGGACGGATCGTGGGCGTCGCAGGCCCGCTTGAGGCGGGCGTGAAAATCCTGCGCGTCGCGCGCGTCCGGCTCCATCGGCGTCAGATCGGCGCCGCCGCCGAACCAGGATTTGGCGGTCACGATAAAGCGCGTGTTCATGTGGACCGCGGGGACGAGAGGCGAGTAGGGATGGGCGACCAGCGAAATTCCGCCGGCCCAGAATCGCGGATCGTCGGCGGTGCCGGGAATCTGCTTGCGGAATTCGGGGCCCAATTCGCCCCAGACGGTCGAAACATTGACGCCGGCTTTCTCGAACACGCGGCCGTGCAGGGTCGCCATGGTCCCGCCGCCTCCGCCCTCCCGCGTCCAGCTCTCGCGCTTGAAGCGGCCCGCGGGCAAATTCGCGCGCGGGCCTTTGTGGGCGTCCTCGAGAGATTCGAGCGCGGCGCAAATCGAATCGCGCAGCTCCGCGAACCACGCGCTCGCGCGCTTTTGCCTTTCCGCGGTCGAAGCCTCGTTCATCGCGCAACGGGAAATGTGTTGGTTTGGCGGAGCGCCTCACCCAACACCATCGCGGCCGCCTGGGCAACATTTATCGAGCGCAATCCCGGGGCCAATGGAATGCGCAAGCGCGCATCGCAACCGCCCGCGGCCTCGGCGGGCACGCCCGACGATTCCCGGCCCATCAGGATCGTGTCGGAGGCCGCGAAAGCGAATGACGTGTACGGGGTCTCGCCCTTGGTGGTCGCGAGCACAAGGCGGCTGGAATTGGCCTGAGCCTGGCGCCATTCGAGATAGGCCGGCCAGGAACTATGGCGGATCAAGACTACCCGTTCGAGGTAATCGAGCCCGGCGCGCCGCATCCGCCGATCCGAGAACACGAAACCGCAGGGCTCGATGACATCCACCGGCACCTCGAGGCATGCGGCAAGCCGGAGCATGGCGCCGGTATTTTGCGGAATGTCGGGCTCAAAGAGGGCAAGACGCATCGGGGGCGCGAAGCCTGCGGGGTGCGACGAAAAACCCGCGTGTCCGCTTTGCAAGCGCGGGATTTTGGATTATACCGCTCGGGCGCGTATCCGGCAGCCCGGATGCAATGCCCAGGGGCCGCCTCCCGGCCCGCATCG
>JBGQJC010000010.1:0-56970 GCA_041498815.1 Alphaproteobacteria bacterium | reverse complement strand
CGCCATCGCCGCCCGTCAAATACTGGGCGAAGACATCGCCGGTGATGGTGTTGCCGCCGCCGGCCGCGATCAGGCAATCGTTGAACGCGGAGACATGGTTGCCGGCGCCCTCCGTCTCGGCCTCGAGAAGGATGGCAGCCTGGCCGCCGTCGCCGCCCCTGCCGCCGTCGCCGCCGTCGCCGCCGTTGCCTGTGACCTCGGTTTGGCTACCGCCGCCGCTGCCGGGGACATCCGCGCCGTCGCCGCCGCCGCCGCCGTTGCCGCCGTCGCCGCCCGTGAGGTGCTGGGCGCTGACGTCGCCGGTGATGGTGTCGCCGCCATAGGCGCCGCCCTGAATGAAATCGTTGAACGCGGAGATGGTGTTGTCACCGCCGCCCGCGAAAGCGCCGAGAAAGACATCGGCGTCGCCGCCGGCGCCGCCCTGGCCGCCCTGGCCGCCGTTGCCGGGAATGACGTTGAAATCGTCGGAATCGTCGCCGGAGCCCCCGCCGCCGTTGCCGCCGTCGCCGCCGGCGCTGCCGCCGCCGCCCTGGAAGCATTGGGCGCTGACGTCGCCGGTCAGCGTGTTAGAGCTGCCGCCACCGGCCACGATCGCGTCGTTGAACGCGGAGACTTGGTTGCCGTTGCCCTCCGTCTCGGCGATAAGATCGACCTGGGCGTTGCCGCCGCCGCCGCCCTGGCCGCCGTCGCCGCCGTTACCGCCCTGGCCGCTGTCGCTGCCGCCAATGCCGCCCTGGCCGCCGTCGCCGCCGTTGCTGCCGTCGCCGCCCGTGAGGTGTTGGGCGCTGACATCACCGGTCATGTTGTTGCCGTCGCCGCCCGCGATCAGGACATCGTTGAACGCGGAGACGTGATTGTTGTCGCCGATAGCCTCGGCCGTGAGGTCGATGGCGGCCGCGCCGCCGCCGTAGCCGTTGCCGCCGTTGCCGCCGTTGCTGCCGTTGCCTGTGGAGCCAGCGGAGTTGCTTCCCGCGCCGCCATTGGCGCCGCTGTTGCCGTCGTGACCGGTAATGTCGGTTGCGGATACGTCGCCGGTGAGGTGATTGCCGCCGCCAGCGCCGCCTTGCATCCAATCGTTGAACGCATTGGCGGTGTTGCCGCCGTAGCCGCCCTCGCCCGCGGCCACCGCCGTGAGCTGAACGCCGCTGCCGCCATAGGCGTAAACGTCGCCGACGATAACCGCCGCGCCGCCGGCTTCGCCGTGCAGCACGTCATTGAACGCGTTGACGGAGTTGCCGCCGCCGCTCGCGGCGGCGGTGAGATCGACCGAGCCGCCCGCATACACATCGCCGACCAAGGTATTGTTACCCTCGCCGCTGACGATGACGTCGTTGCCTTGCTCGGTATCGCCCGCATGAACCGTGTGGGACGTGCCGCCGATATCGTCGCCGACCAGCGTGTTGCCGCTGGCGTCGAAGGTGGCGACGATGCTGTTGTTGCCGAATTCGCCGGCGCCGCCGTCGCTGCCTTCGACGAGCTGGCCATCGTCGACGACGTTGATCGTGTCCTGCACGTCACCCGTCGGCGCGGAGATATCGGGCTGAACGCACGCGGTTTCACTGAACGTGCCGCCCTGCCAAGGCACAATGCCGACCAGGTCGACAATGAGATTGGCAACACCGTTCGCGATGTCGGAATCGCAAGTGATGCCCCTGAGTTCGCCGACGACATCGGCGTGGCTGCCGTGCAGGTATTGGTCCAGCAACCTGTCGCAGAAATCCTGCGGCGCTTCCTCTCCCGGATTCGTGAACACGAAGGGGACGAGCGCGGGGGGCGCAAACGCCAAAGACGTGGGAGGAATTGGACCCTCTCCCGGAATGCCCGGGCCGATCGGCGCGGGCGCGAAGGGATTGAACGATCCCGGGCCGGGCGGAATGGCGCCGCCGGCAGGACCAGCCGCCGGCTGGATGTTGGCCAGCTCTTCGGCCGAAGCCGTGGAGCTCAGGAGATCGAACGCGCCGACGGTGTCGCCCGCGAAATTGAGGGGGGGAAGATCATGGCCGGCCGCTTCCGCGCCGAAGCCCTGGAGGATGATTTCGCCGCCGCCATGAACGAGAATGACGAGATTCCCGTCGGAGAAAATGAAATCCGCATCGGCGCGGTGGAAATCGAAATCGTATTCGGTGCCGGGGACGACGGCGATCGCGACCTGCTGACCCGCAGGCGGAGTCGCAATGTGCTGCGTATTTGCCGCAGCGACGGTGGTCGTCTGCACGGCCGCGCTATTATCGGCCGAACCCTGATTGGATCCGGTGCCCGCATTCTGCGCGCTATCGAAATTTTGGCTGTCCATTTTCCCCGCTCCCTCTTTCGCCTGTTACCGCCCCGTTGGTCCCTTGAAGGGCAACAGGCGCTGTCAAAATTGATAAAACTTTTTCCCTTGGCCGCACGGCACACCCGCCGCGCAAGAATCGCCCTTTACGGATCGTTAATTAATTCGATTTGGGGTGCATGAATCAACCTGATAGGGATTAACTACTATACATCGGGGTGTGCGCATTTTCGTTTTTTTTAAGATATGTTTTAATTTTATGGCTATTTTTAGCGATCGGCGCGAGCGCGATACCCTCCTGGGGGGCATGTTAGGAAACAAGTAAAATCATATACTTAGAGAAATCCAGCCGGTGCCGGGCCCGGGCCGGGGAGGCTTGTTTGGCGCGATCCCATGGAATACGGCGGGTGTTAACGGGCCGGTGCCGCGGTACCGGGCGGGGGACAAGCGCATTTTCCCGCTTGACCCCTCGGAAACGTCCCGCCCCTATCCGGGGCTCTTGACCGGGGCCCCGTCCTGCAACCCGCCTTTGCGCAGGCGGTAGGGCACGTCGATGACGATGCGGTTGTCGCCGCGCGGTCCCTTGCGCATCAGGAGTTCCGCCTTGAGCATGAGGGCGGTCTGATTGTGGAGCAGGTTTTCCCACCAGCGGTTGGCCAAGAACTCCGGCAGCACGACGACGGCCAAGCCCCGCTCCGGCTCGCGCGCATCGACCTTGGTCAGATACGTCATGATCGGTTCGATCACCGAGCGGAACGGCGTCTCCAGCACCACCAGATTTTCTTTGAAGCGCAGCGCCCGCCAGGTGAGCCTGATGCTCGCGGTTGCGACCGGATCGAGATCCACCGTCACCGCCGTGATGTCGTCGGAAATGGCGCGCGCGAATTGCAGCGCCGCCAAGGTGCCGGGATGCATCTTGGAGATCGGCACCACCACCTTGGGATGGAATCTGTGGACCCAGGGCAGCCACTCGCCCAGGCCCCCCAGGCGCGGGCTCATTTGCGGCGCGGCCTCGCGGTAGTGGGCGCTGACGCGCGCGAAGCCGATCAGGATGAACGGAATCAGCAGCAGCACCATCCAGGCGCCATTCAGAAACTTGCTTTCGACGATGACGAGGAGGGCGACGAGCGTCGCCGCCGCGCCCATGCCGTTGACGGCGGCCTTCATGATCCAGCGCGGGCCGCGGCGCTTCAGCCACAGCCAGACCATGCCGGTCTGCGACAGCGTGAAGGCGAGGAACACGCCGATCACATAAAGCGGAATCAAGCGGTGCGTGTTGCCAGAAAAAACGATGAGGAGGAATGCGGCGGCCCCGGCCAGCGCGATGATGCCGTTCGAGAACGCCAAGCGATCGCCCATGTTGGAGAGCTGTTTCGGCAGATAGCCGTCGCGCGCCAGGATCGAGGTGAGCCGCGGGAAGCCGGCAAAGGAGGTGTTGGCGGCGAGCACCAAAATCAGCATGGTCGTGATCTGGACCGCGTAATAAAGCGGCCCGCCGTCGAAAACCCGATGTGCGATCTGCGAGAGCACGCTTTCATCCTCGAGCGGAAGGATATGCAGGGACCGCGCCAGCACGGTGACGCCGATGAACAGCGCGGCGAGAACGACCGCGAGCATGATGAGCGTGAGCCCGGCGTTGCGCGCTTCGGGTTTTTTGAACGCGGGCACGCCGTTGCTCACCGCCTCGATCCCGGTCATGGCGGTGCAGCCCGACGAAAACGCCCGCAACAGCAACAGCACGGCGGCGAGGTGCGTGAGCTGCGCGCCGCTATCGCTGACTTGGCGGAGCGCGTGCGGCACCAATTCGCCGCGGCCGAGCTGCCACAGGCCGGCGGCGACGAGCAGCAGCATGACGACCACGAAGC
This sequence comes from Alphaproteobacteria bacterium, assembly GCA_041498815.1. Taxonomy (GTDB): domain Bacteria; phylum Pseudomonadota; class Alphaproteobacteria; order DATDPM01; family DATDPM01; genus DATDPM01. The sequence continues at coordinate 52,833 of JBGQJC010000010.1, read as the reverse complement.
CGTAAGTGGGAAAAGCCAGAACCTTGGCCGATTCCCGGACGCCGCGCAAATTGGCCCAGGCCATCAACACGACCGCAAGCAAGCACAGGATAATGGTGAACGGCAGAAACTCCGGGAAGGCAGAGGTTATCGCGCGCACGCCGGCCGAGATGCTGACCGCGACGGTGAGAATGTAATCGATCAGGAGGGCCGCGGCCGCAATCAGCCCCGGCCACCGGCCGAGATTTTCATGGGCGACGAGATAGGAACCTCCGCCCTGGGGATAGGCGTGGATGGTCTGAACATAAGACGCGGCCACGATCGCCAAGAGCGCACATATAACAAGTGTGATCGGGAGCGTGAAATGGAGGAAGGCGGTGCCCGCGACGACCAGGGCCAACAGCATTTCCTCGGTGGCGTAGGCGACCGAGGACAGGGCATCGGAAGCGAACACCGGCAGCGCTGAGATCTTCCCCAGCTTTTGCTCGTCGAGCGCCGCGGTTTTGAGCGGGCTGCCGAAGATAAAGGTCCGGAGCCTCATGACCAATGGCCCCGCTTCACGTCACATATATATATAGAGAGTCGGGTGCGGGCCGGCAGCAGGGGCGCCCGGGGGTCATTTCTTGTCGGCCGGGGCGCCGGTCCGGGCGAGCGCCTCCTGCAGCCGCTTGTTGGCCTCGACGCGCGCCGCGATTTCCCGGTTATTGGCCTCGAGCAGCTCTTCGACGCGCTTGCTCAGACTCTTGACCAGCTGGAGCAGCATCGACACGTCGCTGCGCGCGGCCGCCACAAACGCGGCATTGGCCTTGTTTTCGGTGCCGCTGCGATAATCGAATAGCGCGATGGGCTTGTCGTCGTCGGGCGTCGCGGCGTTCAGCCAGGCGGTATCCACCAAACGGTCTTCAAGCACTTCCCACGGGCCCTTGCTCGCGGCCCCGCAGCGCGCGGCGATCGCTTCGAGATCGGCAGCGCCGATCAGCTTGTCTCGATCCGAGCCAGCCATCAGCCGCAAACGCCCAAGGGCGCCTCTTGATCCGGAGGTTTCGCGTCGCACGGCCCCGGCCCGGAAACGGGCCGGCCCCAAGGCGGGCGGCGCCTAAAGCGCGGCGTGTTGCATAGCATCAAATTCATCGAAGCTCCACCTGACCCGGCAATTTCCGCGGGTTATTTTCATAAGTAATTGAAATCACGAGGATATAATCGTTGGTCGCGGGAGGCGCCGTGGCTTTTACCGGGATGGGCGGCTGAAATGTGGCCGCGCGAGGCCGATTTCAAGAACATCGAAACATTGAAATTGGCACGGCGCGGGCGCAACCGCTGGGCGTATTCGCGGAGTCTACGAATTACGCGGCGCATATTTCCGACGCGGCGGGCTTGACGGCGGGACCTCGGTCCGCCGCGAAAACGATACGGCATTTTCCAAATGCGGCCAAATGGGGAGCGAGGATTCGGCTCCTCATTCTCAGTCAATACCGCGATGGAGCGACGAGGAACCCGAGCGGACAGGCGTCGATTCTGGTTACGGGGGCATGCAGTTGAGATATCGATCGGTTTCAATCTTTTTTGTGCCTATACGATCGAGTAATGACAAAACTAGGAAAGAAGAGCTCGTCCTATACGTTTGTATCATTTGTACACCGTACACTCGATCTAATTCCCGATATTCAATATCTAAAGGCTGTTCTCCTCTTGTATATGAATCTAATCTGGGAGCACACTACCGAGTAGGGGAACATTCTGGGGTAACAAGCGCGGGGGAAAACGCGCGACATACGGCGGCTGCCGGGAAGCCGCGGCATCCCGGTCAAAACGGGGATAGGGAGATGAATTTTCTCCTCGCCGATGATCACGATTTGGTTCGAGAGACACTGAGATTCTTCCTCGAACGGTTCGATCCCGACGTCAAGGTAACCGAGGCCAAAACATTCCCCGAGGCGCTGGACGTCGCCGCGCGGGTTGACCACCTCGACCTCATCCTGCTCGATCTGCGCATGCCGGGGATGAACCGCTTCGGCGGGCTCCAGGCCATGCGCCAGCGCTTCCCGAATATTCCGATCATCATCATCTCGGGCTTCGTCGGGCGCGACGACGTGATCGAGGCGATCCAGCACGGCGCCGCCGGCGTCATTCCCAAGACGCTCGGCAGCAAGGCCATGCTCGGCGCCTTGCGTCTGGTGCTCGCGGGCGAGACTTTCGTGCCCGCGATGGTGGCGCGCGACAGTCTCGAGCCCCTGAACGGAGACGACGCGTCCGATCCCGGCGAGGATGGTCCGCTTTCGGCGCTTACGGCGCGCGAGCGCGAGGTTCTGAAGTTCCTGACCTCCGGCCTCACCAACAAGGCGATCGGCGAGAAGCTCGGGATCCAAGAGGTGACGGTGAAGCTTCACCTGCGCGGAGTGTTCCGCAAGTTCCACGTCAGCAACCGCACCCAGGCGGTGCGCCTCGCGATCCAAAGCGGCTGGGTCTCGTAAATAAACCCCCACCCGCCCGGAGTTCCGGGCGGCTGGCCCGTCAGTGCGGCATGGTCATGCCCTTCATGCTGTCGATGAAGCGGAGGATGCCGGGGCCGATCAAGACGATGAACAAGGGCGGCAGTACGAACATGATCATCGGCACGGTCATGATGGCGGGCAGGCGGGCCGCCTTTTCCTCGGCCCTCATCAGGCGTTCGTTGCGATATTCGGCGGAGAGCACGCGCAGCGACTGGGCGAGCGGCGTGCCGTAGCGCTCGCATTGGAGCAGCGTGTTGACCACGCCCCGGATGCTGGGCAGATTGCAGCGGCGCACCAAATTCCTGAGGGCCTGGGCACGCTCGGGCAGGAATCCGAACTCGACCGAGGTGAGGCCGAATTCATCGGCGATTTCGGCGGAAGACAGCGCCATTTCCCTCGCCACCCGTTTCAGCGCCGAGTCCAGGGACAAGCCGGCTTCGGCGCAGATCACCATGAGGTCGAGCGCATCGGGAAGGCCAAGGCGGAGCTTGTTGCGCCGCTTGTCGGCCATGTTCTTGAGGATGATTTCGGGAAGGGAGAAGGCCGCGACCATGGTGCCCATCACCACGGCGAGGCGCATCATCGGCGTCAGATTGTAAGCGCCGAGCCCATAGAACAGCACCGCGGCACACCCGCCGAGCGCGGCCGGTAGGCACAGCTTCGTGAACAGATAGGTGATGAGCGCGTCGCGCGAGCGCATGCCCGCCTGGGCCAGCTTGTCGGCGGTGTTGCGCGCCTTATCGCTGCTCAAGAGCTTGAGGCGCGAGACCACCTGGTGCATGAACCCCAGCCCCCTGGTCCGCGACGAGTGGCGCGTCGGCGTCCTGAGCTTGCTCATCAGGGAATCGCGCCGGCGCGCGAGCTCGCGGATGCGTGCGCCCGTGGGGTCGCGGACCAAGAGCCCGTTCCAGACCGCGATCACGGTGAGCACCGCGGCAAGCGCCGCCGTGCCGATCATCGCGTCTTCGGCCGATAGCCCCGAATGCAGCAGGCCATAAGGCAGCAGGTGAGTGAAATTGGCGAAGTTCATATCTCGAAGCGCACCATCTTGCCCATGATCGCGGCGCCGATCGAAAGCCACACCAGGCCGGCGCCGGTCATGATCCGCCCGCGCGGATCCAAGAACAGCGCCGACGTGTATTCCGGATTCATGACGTAGATGATGGCCCCCAGGATGAAGGGGAGCGAGCCGATGATATAGGCGCTGGCGCGGGCCTCCGACGACATGGCGCGAATCTTCAATTTCATCTGCTGCCGGCGGCGGAGCAAATTCGACAGATTTTCCAGGGTTTCGGTCAGGTTGCCGCCGGTTTCTTTTTGCACCGACAGGCTGATGACGAAGAACTGGAAATCATTGACCGGGACACGCCCCGCCGCCTCGGCGAGCGCGGTTTCGAGCGGCTGGCCGAGCTTCATGCTATCCGTGATGCGGCGGAATTCGATTCCGACGGGATCGGGAATCTCCTGGCCGACGAGGGTGATCGATTCGGTCGCCGGCAATCCCGATTTGAGGCCGCGCACGATGAGATCGATCGCATCGGGGAATTGCTTCAGGAAATTCGTCAGCCGCTTCGCCGCCATGCGCCCGATCGCCATGTAGGGAAGGCCGATTCCGACGGTGGCGCCGATGAGTATTCCGAGCACCGGCTGGGCTGAAGTGAAGTAATGCGCGAGCGCCGCCACCACGGCCGCGATCAGCAAATTGGTCAACAAATATTCGCCGAGCGAAATGCGCTTGCCCGTGCGCGCGAGCTTGCGGCGCAATTCCGCGGGGGGCGGAACGATGCGCTTGATCAGGCGATCCAGGCCGGGGATCGTGGAATCCTGAAAGCTGCGCTTGAGCTGGCCGACGGCTTCAAGCCCGCCTTTCTCGGAGAGCCGCAGCCGAAGCTTGTGCAGCCGGCCGCGCAGCAGGCGCTCTTCGGAGCCGCCGGCAAAGAACGCGAGCGCCAGCGCCGCGATCACCACGAACGCTCCGGCGAAGACCAGGACGCCGACGAGATTGACCGGCCCCAAGGGCGTCACCGCCTGGATGTCCATCAGATCGCCTCAAGCAGCGCGCGGTCGAGGTTGAAGTATTCCGCCTTGGGCGTGAAATTGGGGCGCAGGCCCATGGACTTGAAGGTTCCGCGCAGCATCCCTTCCGCCGTTTCGCCTTCGAACTCGTAATTGAAAAGTTCCTGGGTGGTGATGACGTCGCCTTCCATGCCGACGATTTCCATGATCGAGGTAATGCGCCGCATGCCGTCGCGCATGCGCGCTATCTGGATGATCATGTCGATCGCGGCCGCGATCTGGGTGCGCACCGCCTTGGCCGGCAGATTGATCCCGGCGAGCCCGATCATGTTTTCGAGGCGGGTGAGCGCCTCGCGCGGGCGGTTGGCGTGGATGGTGCCGAGCGAACCTTCATGGCCGGTGTTCATGGCCTGAAGCATGTCCACCGCCTCGGAGCCGCGGACCTCGCCCAGGATGATGCGGTCGGGGCGCATGCGGAGCGAGTTCTTGACGAGATCGCGCATGTTGATTTCGCCGTCGCCTTCGAGATTGGCGGGCCGGGTTTCGAGTCGGACCACGTGCGGCTGCTGGAGTTGCAATTCCGCCGCATCCTCGATGGTGACGATGCGCTCGGTCGAGTCGATCAACTGCGAAAGCGCGTTGAGCAGCGTCGTCTTACCCGAGCCGGTGCCGCCGGAGATCAGAATATTGAGGCGCGAGCGCGCGGCGATCTTGAGCACGGTCGCCATCTGTTCCGACATGTTGCCCTGGCGGCCCATGATGTCGAGCGTGATTCCCTTTTTCGAGAATTTGCGGATCGAGATCGTGGGCCCGTCGATCGCAAGCGGCGGGATGATGATGTTGACGCGGCTTCCGTCTTGCAGCCGCGCATCCACGAGCGGGCTCGATTCATCCACGCGCCGGCCGATCGCGGTGACGATGCGGCTTGCGACGTTCATCACGTGGGCATCGTCGCGGAATTCGACCTCGCTCAGCTCGAGCTTGCCGCGGCGCTCGATGTAGACCCGCTTGGCGCCGTTGACCATGATGTCGGTGATCGTTTCATCGGCCAACAGGGACTCCAGAGGTCCCAGACCCAGCATCTCGTTCAACAGCAGGGTGACGAGATCGCGCTGTTCGAGCGCGTTGAGCTGAATCTTCTGCTCGGTCAGAATTTCGGAAACGATTTCGGAGATCTGGCGCGCAATCTGGTCGCGCGGGAGCTTGGAGGCCGCCACAACGTCGATACGGTCCATGATGAGCGCCTGAATCCGGATCGCGGCGTCTTCGACGCTGGCGCGGCTGGTTTGGCGCGCGGGACTTTGGGCGGCGGCGAGCACGGCCGGAGACATGGCGAGTTCCGCCACCGCCTGGCTCAGATTGGGGGCGTTATCGGCCTTGGGCTGGCCCCTGGCGGCGGCGCGGCCTCCGGCCGTGGTCTTGGCGGCGACGATCAATTCATTGATGAGGGTGGTGATCAATCCGCGGGATTCGAGCGCCGGTACCGCGAGATTTTGTTGCGACAAATACTGGGTGACGATCTCGCCCACCAGGCGCGCGATTTCCTTGCGCGGCAGGGTGAGCGCGGATTGCTCCCCGATGCGGGTCATGATCACCGCGAACAGTTGCGGCTTGATTTCGTCGATGCCGGCGACGCGGGCCGCGCCCGGTGCTTGTGCCGGCGCGGGAGATTCAACGAGGGCCGCCGCCGTGGATGGGGACGGCGCATTGGCGATGGAAAGGGGGGCGGGATTGGCCGCCGGCACCCCTTGCTGCAAATCCTCGGGCTGTGCCTGCGGGCGGCGCCGGACGGCGTCCATGCGGCTGCCGCTTACCGCCTCTTCTTCTTTGCGCCGGCCGAACATCGCGTTTTACCTTGAAAACCTGTGCCAGAACCCGCGCTTGGTCTTGCCCGCACCGGGGCCGGCGAGATCGAGGGCGAGCCTGCGCAGAACTTTCACGACGCCGCTTTTCTTCGCCACCGCCGGGAGCGCTTTTCCCGCATTGGTCGCCGTGGCCGCGGTCTTCGGTTCGTCCGGAACGAGGTACGTGACCTTGGATTCGATCCCGCGCTCGAAATCGCCCTTGGAGATCTGGCCCTTGCCGTTGGTCACGCGGTTTGCGAGCACGCTGACCTTGGCAACGGGCGCCGCTTCCTTGAGGAAAGCGAGCAGGCGCAGCGTGTCGCGCACCGATGGAAGCGAGAGGTCGCACACCACGACCACATCGGTCGCCTTGCCGACAAGATCGCGGCTCGCCGACAATTGCGCGCGCGGCAGATCGGCCACCACGATGGGGAAGCCCTGGCGCAACTGATCGAGCAGGAGCGCCACCGCTTCGGGATTGATCGCGGGTTCGCGGTCCAGCGACTCTTCGCTGGCGAGCACGCTCAGGTTTTCGCTTGCGTTCACCATCGCGCTCGATAGGAACAGGCTGTCGATGCGGCTGGAATTCGCGAGTGCCTCGGAGAGGCCGTGGCTCGGCTCGAGATCAAGGTTCAAGGCGGTGGTGCCGAACTGAAGATCCAAATCGACCAGCGCCACCTTGGTCCCGCGTTCGTGGGCAATGAGCCAGGCGCAATTGGTGGCAATCGTGCTGGCCCCGATGCCGCCCTTGGCGCCGATGAACACGACGAAGCGGCCGAGCTTGGCCTCGCCGGGCTTGGCCTCGGCCCCGTGGCCGTGGCTGCGCAGCGCCCGCTCGATCGTTTCCTCGAGCATTTCCTTGCTGATCGGCTTGACGATGTAATCGGCGGCGCCCGCCCGCAAGATGTCGCGGTAGAGGCGCACGTCATTGACCGCGCCTAAAGTCAGGATCACGGTATCGGCGGCGCAGGTATCGCGCAGCATCTGAACGGCCGTGACCGGGTCCGGGCTTTCGCCCAGGTCCACGATCAGCCGGCGGGGTGCCGGCGCCGTGACGAGAAATTGAATCGCCGCCGATACGCCGCCCTCATGGACGGTGTAATCGGGCCAGGCGTGATGCTTGGCGAATTCACCCAGAACCGTCCGCACCGCGGGATCCTGCGAGAAGGCGAGGAATTCCTCGTGATGGTACGCCTCGCGCAGGCGGTTCAGCATCGCGGCGGCGCTGCTCATTGCGTGGCGCCTCCGCCGGTGGTGGCGCCGCCGCCGCCGCCGGTGGTGGCGCCGCCGCCGCTGCTGCTTTTGCTGCTGCCGCCGCCCGACGATCCACCCGTTACCGGCTCCGTCGCTTCCGGCGGGAGCTTTTCCTTGCCCTGGCGGTAGCGGTCGATGGCCATGGCCGCGCGTTCGCCGTCGGCGGTATTCGAGCGTTTTCCACTTACCAGGTCGTGGGGATCGGCGACCATGAGACCGAGATTGGTGGTGTTGGCGCAGCCGAAATTGCTGGCGGGGGTATTGCGCGGATCGTCATCCGCCGGCTTGCTCCAATCGGGGCAATCGGGCGGCACCACGACATAGCGCGCGACGGTGATGACCGCCCGATCGAGGGGCGCGTCGCCGTTCGAATCGGCCGCGGCTTTAAGATGGAGGCTCTTCAGATAGGCGGTGACGGAGGCCTGGCGCCGGGCGGCCAGGCTTTTGTCCTTGGCATCGCCGGACGCCACCGCAATCGAGATTTCGTCCCCGTAGCCCACCTCTTCGCGGGCCAGGAAATCGCCGAAACGCTTCTGCTCGGCCGGTGAAAGCTGGTCCTTGCCGGGGTCGAAGCGGGCCTCGAAGACCTCGCGCAGGAAAATGACTCTGTTTTCCTTGGGCGACTCGGCCGGCGACCACTGTGCTTCGGAGGGCGTGAACCCGCAGCCGGACAAAAGCGCAAGCATCGCCAGGCCGGCTGACGCGCTGAGGAGAGAAGAGGCGATTTTTTCCGAGGTCATGGCGCGTCCCCCTATTGATCCATCATGAAGCCGACCGAGCCATTCAGGCCTTCGCCTCCGGGACCGACCGGGCCGGGCTTGGGCTGTTGCTTCAGTTGCGGACTGTAGGAGCGCCCGAGGAAGATGCGCTCGCGGTCGCTGGGCGCCACCAGCCCGTCGGTCGGAGACGCCATTCTCATCGACGATACCGGGCGCACGATGTAGGGCGTGACAATGATCACGAGCTCGGACTCATTGCGCAGGAACCGGCTCGAGCGGAACAGCGTGCCTATGACCGGCAAGTCGCCCAGCCCCGGGAACTTGGAGACGTCGTGGCTGATGTTGTTCTGCAACAGGCCGGCGATCGCGAAGCTTTGGCCGCTGCCCAATTCGACCGTGGTTTCGGCGCGCCGCGTGGTCAAGGCCGGGATCGTGAAGCTGTCGATCTCGACCGCGCCGTTCGCGGTGTTGGTGGCGAGCTCGCTCACCTCCGGGATGACCTTGAGGCCGATGCGGCCGCTGTCGAGCACGGTGGGCGTGAAAGCGAGACTCACGCCGAATTTCTTGAACTCGATGGTGATGTTGTTGGAGGTGCCCGACTGCGGCACCGGAACCGGGAATTCACCGCCGGCCAGGAAACTCGCCGTCTCGCCCGACAAGGCGATCAGATTGGGCTCGGCCAGGACCGTGATTAAATTCTCGTCGGCCAGCGCATCGATCAGCGCGTTGAGATCGAAATCGCCCGAATTACCGTGAAAGAAGGCGTTGTTCAGCGTCGAGTCCGTGCTGCGCGGGACTGCTCCGAGAGCGCCCACGCCGGCAATGAACGGCGCACCGACGCCCAGGCCGAACACGAAGCCGGCGGTGGAGAATACCGATTCCCAGTTGATGCCGAGTTGTTTCGTCACGTTGCGCGAAACCTCGGCGACGCGCACCCTCAAGTTCACCTGATTCGGCCCGGTGACATTGAGGCGGTTGATGACCTCCTCGTCCTTGCCGATGAAGCGGGCCGACATCCGGCGCGCGTCTTCGGCCTGGACCGCGGAATCGACCGCGCCCGACAGCACCACGCCGCCGTCCACCGAGCGCGCGGCAATGTCGGAATCGGGAAGCAGGGATTTGAGAGCCCCGTTGAGGCGGGTGAGATCGTGGCTCACGGTGACCGGCGCGTCGAGAAGCGTGCGCTCGTGTTCGTCGACCGCAAACAGCGTGGTTTCGCCGACTTTCTTGGCGAACACGTAGATGAGGGTCGGCGATTTGACCTGGATGTCCGCGATCTCGGGATTGGCGACGAACACGGTTGCGGCCGCGTGTTCCAGGCGGATGAGCTGGCCCTTATTGAGCTCGATTTGAATCGCCGACCCTTGCGACGCCGTGACTTCTTTGGCGCCTGCGGGCAAAGCGAAAGCCGCCGTGACCAGGCACGGCAGCAGGGCGAGGGAAAGTGCGGCGAGTTTTTGGCGCAGGCTCATTTCGTACTCCGGAGATCCTGGGTTTCGGCTTTTTCCCCGTGGAGGACGTTGACCGGGCGGCCTCTGCCCAACAGGACGCTGGCCTCGGAATCCCACGTGAAAGTGTGGCGTCCCGGAGCCGGCGCGGGCTTGCCGTCTTTTTGTTCTGGTTTTTTGTCGGCATCGGATTTATCCGCGACGTTTTCTCTTTGCGCGATTTGTTCCGGCACCGACGGACCGGACTCGTCGCGTACCATGCTGCGCAAGCTGAACGATAATTTTCCGATCTCGCTTGCCAGCGTCACGACTTCGGCCTGTTTGGGCGTGACCTCGAGAGTCACGGTCTTGGCGACGACCGGCTTTTCTTCCTGATCGTTCGTGGTCTGGTCGACGGCGATCACGCGCGCGTTGGACAGCACGGTTTCGCTGGCCCGGTGCACAATATCTTTTTGTTCCTCGCCTTCGTGCTTGATGTTCTGGGTCAGGATCACGTCCACGCGGTCGCCCGGAAAGATGAAACCGGAAATCCCGGTGGTGGCGTTGATCGAAACCGAAACCGCGCGCATGCCGGGTGCCAGCACCGCCGCCAGGAATCCGCTTTCGCCGGGCTTTACCACAATCGAATCGGTGATCGGCTGGCCGGTCGAAAGGCCTTCGCGCACCACCGCGCCCGCGAAATCTTCGGGCGCGCGCTTGCCGTCGTTCGGAACATAGGTGGCCGCCATGCTCGCATCGGGCCAAGCCTGCCAGCGCAGCTGTTCCGGCTTGATCAAGGTGCCGGCGGGCAAATCCTCTTTTGCGACCAGGATCTCGTTATGCGCGGGCGGCGGCGCCGGGGCCTGGCTCATGGCCGCACGCTGGGCCTCCATCCAGTTGTGCGCGAAATAGACGGTCCCCATCGCGGCCCCAAGGGCCAAGACGATCAAGAGAACGACGCGCATTTTCATGGCACTCTCCTTCGTTCTCTCAATGCACGATCATTTGGCCGGCGAGCCACATTCCGCCCAGCGCGATGGCGATGCCGTAGGGAACGGAGGTGCGCAGCTTGATGGCCTGGGCCTCGTCGGGTGCGAGCGCCCCGGAAGGCCAGGGCCGCAAATACCGCAAATGACTTCCGGTCAGCACTGCGAGCAGGCCGCCCGCCACGGTGGTGAGCAGCACCAAGGCAAGAATTTGATTGGGCCCGGCCCAAAGGGAAACCGCCGCCAACAGCTTGACGTCGCCGCCACCGGCCCAGCGCATCGTAAACATCGCGAAGCCGGCGGCGAGAACCGCGCCGACGACGATAACGGCACCCAGCCAATCGACGGCGGCGGCACTTGCCAGAACATGCGCGGGATAAAGCAGCGCGACCGAAAAGCTGACCGAATTGGGGATGAGATAGGTCTTGAAGTCGTTCAGCGCGGCCCAGATCAGCAGGCCGATGAACAGAACGATCGCGAATTGATCAACGAGTGCGGAGGCCATTCTTCGTGGTCCTTGGTGGCGCCTTAAACACGTGTTCCGGCGCTGTTATTTTTTCCGTTCAAGCGCCGCGCCGGAATTCCCCAGATTGCCCCGGAAATCGCGGGTACGGAGCGCGCTTGAAACGCGCCCCGTACCCGGAAACAATTTCCTCGGCGATGAACTAGGCGGCGGGAACGACTGCGCCGAGCGTGGTGGCGACGTAATTGAAGATCGTCGTCAGCGACGTACCCAATGCGCTCATCGCGGCAATCGCGGCGACCGAAACGAGGCCGGCGATCAGGCCGTATTCGATCGCGGTGGCGCCGGTTTCGTCGCGCAAGAAGTTACGAATGGTCTTAAACATGCTCGAAGTCCTCCTCATGGCAGAAGTGATGGTGCGATGATAGGCGGCGCTTCTTAACAGGAGGTTAATCGGCAACAAGAAAAACAAACGCATAAAGTAATAAATTGCAGTAAATTTTATCGAAAGAAGTCAAGAAATTCGAGTAATTGCTCCTAGAGAACGATAGAAATGCGAGCGGCGTTCCTATTTACTTCGGTCCATCTATTGATAGCCGTGTATTTCGAGCCCTGTCCGGTCGATTTCTAATTCTTGGGCTGGACCTGAGCTTGACTTGGTTTGATCGCCAAAACCCGGGGCGGGCCGGGGCCGAAATCGCGCCCGGAATCGAAAATGCGGGTCCGGAAAGGTACCCGGCAACGGGAATGCGGCCCCGGCCTTGGGCCGCGGCGAGCGACGGCCTGGCGGCGGCAAAGGCGGATCAGTAAATGCCGGGAATGAGGCGGGCGGTCCGATGCATATACGCGCCGTAACCCGGTAGGGTGGCGCGCAGCACTTTTTCTTCGTTCCGCATACGGGCCATTTGCAGCAGCCAATGGATGCAGACGAGAAGCGTGGTCCAGGGCGATAGGTATTGGAGGAATGCGCCGATCACCGCGACTTCTTCCGCCAGGTAAAGCGGATGGCGGACGTAGCGATAAGGGCCGTCCGTCACCAAGCGGCGCGCTTCGGCCATGATGCTGACCGAACGCCCGAGATGGCACAGGACATAGATTGCGAGAGAGCTTCCGGCGAGCGTGAGGAACGTGCTCAACACGTTCATTTCGATGGAAAGTGTGCCGTGCGGGAAAAACGGCAAGACCATCAGCGAGAAAGTTCCGGCGAAGGCGGTGATGCGAGGCAAAAAGCCCGGTGCCTTGGCGATGGGCCGCGAGCGCAACACGGTGAATATCACGAAGCTTAAGAGAAAGACCAGAACCGCGATCCGCGACGCGATCGAGGTGATGAACAGCGCCGGCGACGCCAGGGTTTCCGCGCGCGCTAAATAGTCCACCAGCTCGTGCAGCACCCGGTACGCGATGAAGAAAAACCAGAGGGAGAATATCGCCTTGATGGCGACGTCATAGGCGGCGGTGCGGGAGATCCGCCCGTGCCAATGGGCGATCCAGTCGGGCTCGCCCGATCCGGCGGACGGCGCAAAGGCGACGGAACCGGCGCGTAGCTCCATGACAATCTCCCCGTGGCCGCGGCGCGGCCATCTTGCGCACACAACCTAGGGGTGACGGTCTTAATCGCGGGTTAAGCGGAAGCCGGAATCGCGGCCTATTTTCGGATAAATTTCCGGATATTACGAATGAAAAGGCCCGGTACCGTTGGGTCCCGGGCCTATGTGCTTGCGGTCGGCCGATGGTTAACGCCGGTTGCCCATGAGCTGCATGAGCATCAGGAACAGATTGAGGAAATCGAGATAGAGGCGCAAGGCACCCGTGATCGCCTTTTTGTCGGCGACCTCGACCGTGTCCGAATCGAGATAGAGCTCTTTGATGTTCTGGGTATCGTAAGCCGTGAGCCCGGTGAACACGATGACGCCGATAACCGAGACCGCGAATTGCAGCGCCGTCGAGCCGATGAAAAGATTCACGAGAGAGGCGATGATGATGCCGATCAGACCCATGAACAGAAACGCGCCCATCGCCGTCAGGTCGCGCTTGGTGGTGTAGCCGTAAAGGCTCATGCCCGCAAAAACGCCCCCGGTGATGAAGAACACCCGGGCGATGCTCATACCCGTATAAACGACGAAGATTCCGGCGAGCGAGAGGCCCATGACCGCCGAGAAAACCCAGAACAGCGCCTGGGCGGCGCCGACGCTCATCCGGTTGATGCGGTAGCCGAGCACAAGGACGAATCCGAGGGGCGCCAGGGCCACGATCCAAAAGACCAGCGGATTGCCGTAGATCGCCGCCATGGCCGCGGGTGAAGCGGCGACAAACCAGGCGACGATTCCGGTGAGCGCGAGGCCCGAGGCCATGTAGTTGTAAACGCGCAGCATATAATGGCGCAGGCCCTCGTCGACGACGGCTGCGGCGCGTGAAATACCGATGGAACCGCGGTTTCCCGCATCGTACGACATGTCACATTCCTCTCTTCGATTCGAAGACTCTAAAACTCAACCGTGTGCCCGCTTGCCTGCCGCTGATATTGGCATGAGATCGGGGCTATTCAATAAGCCCGGCGGTACCGGGACCTTGTGCCCGGCCGGAACCGCGAAATTCCGTAACTCTTTGATATTCAAAGCTTCGTGCCGGTCTTATCCGGGGTACCGGAATCGCCGTCCGGCCCGGAGACCGGCGGCTTGGGCTTGGGTGTCGCGTTGGGGAGCCGGGGAATGACGATGTTCCCCTGGTCGTCGATCCGCGGCATACCGTACTGCGGTAGGGCCTGGATCATGAGCTCGATCGCCTGCATGAACTTCTGGGTCGCCTCGACGGCGAGAGCCTGCGCCTGCTGCTGCTTTTCCCGGCTTTCCTGGTTGGGATCCGCGGCCGCGGCACCCGTTGCGAGCATCATTACGGCCAAGCCCGCCGCCACCCTGCGCATGGGACACCTCCGAGACCGGCTGATATCAACTTAGGCCATGGGGGGAAAAGGTCAACGCCGGGCCCGAATCGCTCAAGTTTTCGCGCGGATCGCGGCCTTGAGGCTTACCGGCGGGCGGTTTACACCCTACATTCAATACACATCCGGCAATACGCATCCGGACCGATGACGCGAAGGGAGGGCGCCATCCTCGGCACCGAGGCCAAAACCCGGTTTCGCATCGCCCACGCCACCGGCAAGTGGCCGCAGGCGGCAAAGGACTGCGTGAGCCAACTGGGACCGGCACCCGGCTCGGCCAATCTCGGCTTCGTTTACGTCACCGACGTTCTGGCCGACGACTTCCCGAGCATTTTGACGTTCCTGCGCAGCCGCACCGGGATCGAGGATTGGGTAGGGACGATCGGCGTCGGCGTGTGCGCGACGGGGACCGAATATTTCGACGTGCCGGCGATCGCGGTGATGACGGCCGAGCTGGCGCCGGATTCTTACCGGGTGTTTCCCGCGATCTCCGCCGACATGGGCGGCTTCCGGCGCACGGCGTGCGATTGGATCGCGGTTCACCATCCCAAGCTCGGCCTCGTGCACGGCGATCCCCGCAACCCGCGCATCCCGGCCCTCGTCTGCGAGCTTGCGGAAGCGGCGTCGGCGTTTTTGGTGGGCGGGCTTACCTCGTCGCGCCGCGGCTTCGATCAGGTGGCGGGCGATATCACCCAGGGCGGAATTTCGGGCGTTCTTTTCGGAAGCGACGTCGCGGTTGCGACCGGCTTGACCCAAGGCTGCCGTCCGATCGGCGCGGTGCATACCGTGACCGCGGGCTTCGGCAATGTGCTGGCCGAGCTCGACGGCCAGGAGGCGCTGACGGTGCTGGCCAAGGACGCGGGCGAGGAGATCACCGAGAATTTCGCGGAGCGGATCGCCGCCATCGAAGCGGCGTTCCCGGTCGAGGCGTCGGACACGGGAGATTATATGGTCCGCAACCTGATCGGGATCGACGCCGAGCGCGGCCTGCTTGTGATCGGGGAAAAGGTTGCGATCGGCGACAAGATCATGTTCGTGCGCCGCGGCGAGGAAGAGGCCGTGACCGACATGGCGCAGATGCTCTCGCAGCTTCGCCGCCGCATCGCCGATCCGCCCAAGGCGGGAATTTACGTCGCTTGCGTCGGCCGCGGGCCGGCGATCTTTTCTCCGGCGAACCGCGAGCTCGACCTCATCCGGAAAGAATTCGGCTCCTTCCCGCTCATCGGATTTTCGGCGAACGGCGAGATCTGCAACAACCGGCTTTACGGCTATACCGGCGTGCTTGCGCTCTTTCTCTAGCCGCGCCCGGCGGGTTCTCTAGCCGCGCCCGGCGGGTTCTCTAGCCGCGCCCGGCGGGGCCTCGAGCGCCCTTGCCGGATTTTCCCCCACCGTTATCTTAAGGACCGCCATGGACAGCCGTCCGCTTGGGAAAACCGGCATCAAGGTTTCCGCGATCTGCCTCGGGACCATGACCTGGGGCGAGCAGAACAGCGAGGCCGACGCCCACCGCCAGTTGGACCTGGCGGCGGATTCGGGCGTCACCTTCATCGATGCCGCGGAAATGTACCCAATCCCGGTCAAGGCCGGGACGCAAGGGTTCACCGAAAGCATCATCGGCAGCTGGCTGAAGCGCGCCCAAAATCGCGGTCGCGTGGCGATCGCCACCAAGGTGAGCGGCCGCAGCCGCGAATTCACCTGGCTGCGCGGCGGGGGAACCAGACTCGACCGCGCCAATATCACCGCCGCCGTCGAAGCGAGCTTGCGGCGGCTTGGAATCGACGTCATCGATCTTTATCAGCTCCACTGGCCGGACCGGCGCACGAATTTCTTCGGGGCGCTGGGCTACGTGCATCGCGCGCCGGATGATTCCGTTCCGCTCGAGGAAACGCTTTCGGTTTTGGGCGATCTCGTCACGGCCGGAAAGATTCGCCATGCCGGGGTCTCGAATGAAACGCCTTGGGGACTGACGCGCTATCTCAACCTCGCCGATACCCGGGCGCTACCGCGTGTCGCCTCGATCCAGAATCCCTATAGCCTCTTGAACCGCACCTTCGAGATCGGCTTGGCCGAGATCGCGATCCGGGAATCCTGCGGGCTCTTGGCGTATTCGCCGCTCGGCTTCGGCGTGCTGTCGGGCAAATACCTGAACGGGGCAAATCCCAAGAACGCGCGCCTCACCTTGTTCCCCGAATACAAGCGCTACCAGAGCGGGCGGGCCCGGCACGCGACCGCGGCCTATGTCGGAATCGCCCGAAGGCATGGGCTGAAACCCGCGCAGCTTGCGATCGCCTATGCTTTGAGCAGGCCGTTCGTCACCAGCGTCATCATCGGGGCGACGACTTTGGAGCAGCTCAAGGAAAATATCGGGGCGGCGAGTCTGCGCTTATCCGATGAAGTGCTGGCCGAGATCGAAGCGGTTCACAATGCCGATCCCAATCCATCGCCATAAGCGGCTTCGAGCAGGCACGGAATGATTCGCCTTTTCGTCGCGATCGAGATTCCTGAAACTGTCCGCCTGCGCATGGCGGCACTCGGAGCCGGCATGCCCGGCGCGCGTTGGGTGGAATCCCAGAATCTTCATCTCAACTTGCGGTTCATCGGCGAAGTGGACGAGGGCATGTACCGGGACGTCGCCGGAGTGCTTGAGGAAGTTCATGCGCCCGGATTCGATTTGACGCTCGAGGGCATCGGATATTTCGGATCGGGCAAAGCCGCGCGCTCGATCCACGTCGAGGTCGCGCGTAATCCGGAGCTTGGGTTCCTGCGCGACAAAATAGAATCGGCGCTGGTGCGCATGGGTCTGCCGCCCGAGGCGCGGAAATTCTCGCCCCATGTCACGCTCGCGCGGCTCAAGGGGACGAGCGCCGAGCGGTTGGGCGTCTTTCTCGCCCATAATAATTTGTTCCATGCCGGGCCGATCGCGGTCGGGCGGTTCACGCTGTTCTCGAGCTTCCTCTCGCACAGCGGGCCCATCTACCGGGCGGAGCGGATCTATCCTTTGGCAAATCGCGCCGCCCCGGCACAGGCATTGGGTGCGGCGGCCGAAGACGACATCGGCGGTTGACTCCGGCCCCCGCTCTGCCGGTAAATGCGTGGGGCAGACCGGGTCAATGGGCGGCTTCAGACCGTCCGCCGGCAAGGGGGCACATGCAAGTTCGCAACATCTTCCGCGGCCTGTTCGCGATTTTGATCGCCGTGTCGATCTCCGCCTGCGCCAAGCCGGCCGAAAAAGAGATCGTCGGCAAGTGGCGAATGGCGGAAAACCAGACCATCGAATTCTTCCCCGACAAGACGCTGGTGCTGGCGACCGCGGTCAAGAATTTCTCGGGCGTGTACGGCTTTGTCAGCGACGACCGCATCAAGATCGAGTTCAGCGGGGTGATCATCGGGCTCGCGGGACCGCAGATCGCGCGCGTGACTTTCGAAAACAGCGACCTGGTGATGGACGGCGACGAGAACAGCAGCTTGTTCTCGGGCCATCACGTCTTGAAACGCATCGGCGGTTAGAATCCGAATCGGCGCAAGGTTTGCTCGACGGCGTGCGCATAGCCGCCGCCGAACAAGCGCACATGCACGAGCAGCGGATATAGATTGTAGATATCGCGCCGCGTCTCGAAGAAGCCGGGGCGGATTTGGCGATGCTCGCGGTAGCGCGCGAAGAACGAATCACCGAACGTCGAAAACAGGGTCGAGAACGCAAGCTCGATTTCGGGATCGGCGTAATAGATGGCCGGGTCTATGAACCCCGCGACACGTCCCCTGCGGCACAGCACATTGCCGCCCCACATATCGCCATGGATGAGCGCGGGCGCCGCCGGTTCTTCGAGGAATTCGCCGAGGCGCGCGGCCAGGCTTTCAATCCGCTCGAGAAGGCCGGAGTCGATGCGGTTCTCGTCGCGCGCGAGGCGCGCCATATGAACAAGTCTCGAGTCGCGGAAGAAGCCGATCCAGGATTGGGAGCGCGGATTGGGCTGCGGGAGCCCGCCGATCACGGTATCGCGCGAAAGCCCAAACTCGGGCGCGGTTATGCCGTGAAGATCGGCGAGCAGATCGGCGGCATGGATTTGGGCCTGCGCATCGATCGCATCCCCCGATTCGAGATATTCGAGAAGCAGGAGATCGTCCGCGGCATGGAGGACGGCCGGGACCGGAAGCCGGCTCTCCTTTTTTAAGTAGCCGAGCATCCAGGCTTCGAGCGGCAACCAAGCATTGGGCCCGCCCGATTTGGCGACCGAGGCCGTGCCGTCTTCGAATTCCACCAGCAGGACTTCGGAAACGCAGCCGCCGGATAGCGGATGCGCATGTTTTATTTTTTTGTGCGCCGCCGATTCGATCGCCTGCCACCGGGCTCCGGCGGGCATCGCCCTAGCCCAGCCGGTCGCGCCGGATGTTGGCCAAGAGGCCCTTTGCCCCATGCTCGGCGAGATCGAGGATCCGTTCGAATCCTTCGTCGCCGCCGAGGTAAGGGTCCGGCATGTCGCGGAGATTGAGGTGCGGCGCATGATCGAGGAAGAGCCCGATCTCTCCCCGCGAGGCCCTGCGCCGCAGGGTGGCAAGGTGGTCGAGCACCATGCCATCCATGGCAAGCAAAAGGTCGAAATCCTTGAGATCCCCGGGGGTTACCTTACGGGCGCGCATGGCGGAAAGGTCGATGCCGCGCCGCCCGGCGGCGGCGATGGCGCGGGCGTCCGGCGGCGCGCCGGCATGGTAGTCGCTGGCGCCGGCCGAAGCGGATTCGATGAGCTGCGAAAGCCCGGCCTCCGCCACCAATTTGCGGAACACGCCGTCGGCCGTGGGCGAGCGGCAGATGTTGCCAAGACAAACGAAAAGAATCCGGACCACCCCGGCCTCCGCTATCATCGCATCGCAAAATGCCGGCGCAACCCAAGCCCAGCGTCGTGGTTCTCACGGGGTCCGGAATTTCGAAAGAGTCCGGCTTGGATACCTTTCGCGATCCGGACGGCATTTGGGCCGAAGTCAAGATCGAGGACGTGGCGACACCCGAGGCTTTCGCCCGTGACCCGGACCGCGTGCATGAATTTTATAATGCGCGGCGGAGATCCCTCTTGTCCGGCAAGGTCGCGCCCAATGCCGCCCATCTGGCCTTGGCCGAGTTGGAACGCCATTATCCGGGCGAGGTCCTGATCGTGACGCAAAACATCGATAACCTGCACGAACGGGCGGGCAGCCGCAACCTCATCCACATGCACGGCGAGATCTTGAAGGCGCGGTGCGGCTCCTGTCTCGATGTACGCGAACGGTTGGGCGACCTCGGGCGGGCGGAATCCTGCCCCGCCTGCGGCGCGATCGGCACGCTTCGTCCTCATGTGGTTTGGTTCGGCGAAATGCCGTTGCGGCTCGATGAGATCATGGCGGCTTGCGAGTCTTGCGGGCTTTTCGCCGCCATCGGAACCTCGGGGGCCGTTTATCCCGCGGCCGGGCTTGTCGCCCAGGTGCGCGGCCATGCGCATACGGTGGAACTCAATCTCGAGCCGTCCCTGGTGCGCGGGCAATTCGCGGAAGCGATCCATGGGCCGGCGGGCAAGATCGTTCCCGAATTCGTCGCGCGCATTTTGAATGCCCCATGACCAAGCTCGACGATCTGCTCGCCGAGGTGCGGGCCTGCCGGGTTTGCGAAGCGCACCTGCCGCTCGGTCCCCGGCCGGTATTGCAGTTGCGCAAATCGGCGCGACTCCTGATCGTCAGCCAGGCGCCGGGCACGAAAGTCCATGCAACCGGAATTCCGTTCAACGACCGCTCCGGGGACCGGTTGCGCGGCTGGCTGGGCTTGACCCGCGAGCAATTCTACGACGACCGGCGGGTCGCGATCCTTCCCGTCGGCATGTGTTATCCCGGCCGCGACAAGGCGGGCGGCGATTTGCCGCCGAGGAGCGAATGCGCGCCCCTTTGGCACCCGAAGCTGCGCCCGGCGCTGTCGAATATAAGATTGACGCTGCTGGTGGGAAGCTATGCCTTGGCCTATTACCTGGGGGCGGAGCAAAAGGATTCCATGACCGGGACGGTGCGTGCCTGGCGCGAGTTTCTGCCGGAGTTCCTGCCGCTGCCGCATCCGAGCTGGCGCAACACCGGCTGGCTCGCCCGCAATCCGTGGTTCGAGAAAAAACTGGTGCCGGAATTGCGCCGGCGGGTTTCGCTGATCCTGGAAGGGTGACGGAACCTCGCCGCTACGGCTCGTTCTCGATCCGCTCGCCGCTACGGCTCGTTCTCGATCCGCTCCATGTCCTCGTCGGAAAAACCGAAATGATGGCCGATCTCGTGGATCAGGACATGACGCACGATGTCGGGCAGCTCGTCGCCGGTTTCGCACCAGTAGTCGAGGATCGGGCGGCGATAGAGAAACACCATGTCGACGCTGCGCGGGGTATCGAGCACGCTTTTGCGCGGCAGCGCCACCCCGCGGTAAAGCCCCAGGAGCTCGAACGGGTCTTCCATGCCGAGCTCGTCGAGCGCGTCTTCGTCGGGGAAATCATCGACCCGGATCACCACGTCGCGGGCATGCCGCTTGAGCTCGTCCGGAATCGTGGCAAGCGCCGTGGCGGCTATGGCCTCGAGGTCGGCAAGGGTCGGCGGGTTGAGGTGAAACCGCGGCATGGCGGCACGATACCTTAGCTTGCCGCCGCGCGCCAAGGCGCCGGGCCGGCTTTAGGGCGGGGCGGCTTCGCGCAGGGTTTTGCGCCGCGCTTCGCGCAAGCCGATGAAGAGCGTGCTGGCGACGATGATGGCGGCGCCCATGAGCGACCAAAGATCGGGGATCTCGCCCCAAATCAAAAAGCCGATCCCGAGCGCGAAGATCATGCGCGAATAGCCGAAGGCGACGACGGCGGAGGCTTCCGAATCGGCGTAGCCGCGGATGGTGCAAAACTGGCCGATGCCGGCGAGGGCTGCGACCACGCCGAGAAGCACGAGTTCGCGAAGCGTGGGCGCGGTCCAGACCGGGAAAATAGTGGGGAACGACACCAGCGTGGTCGCGAAATTGTAGAACACCAGAATCGTCACCGGATGCTCGGTCTCGGAAAGTTTTTTGATGAGCACGATGCCGCCCGCGGTGAAGGCCGCGGCCGCGAGCGCCACCAGCACGGCGAAGACCGGGCCCTCGCCGCCGGGGCGCAGCATGACGAGGACCCCGATGAACCCCGCGGCCGTCGCGGTCCACCGCGCGAGGTGCACTTTTTCGCCGAGGAACAGGACGGCCAGCGGAATCATGAACAGCGCGCGGGTGAAGCCGATGGTGGTGACATCGGCAAGCGGCAATTTCGTGATTCCGTAGTAGCCGCAGAACATGGCGAGCACGCCGACGCCGGCCCGCGCCAGATGCAGCCCGAGGTGCCGGGTGCGGAACGCGGCGGGGCCTTCGCGCAAAGCGAAGGGGAAGGTGACGATGAGCGCGAACAGGCAGCGGAAGAAGGAAATCTCGAAACTGTCGAGACGCGCTCCCAACGTCTTGATGACGCCGGCCATGAGGGTGAAGGTCAAGGCCGCGAGCGTGACCCAGATCGAGCCGCGGATGTTGACGGGCAGGAGATCCCAGCGCCGCACCAGGGCGGCCGCACACGCGCGGAATCTTTCGGGCACGGGATGAAACATTCAGGGCGCGCCTGGCGCCGGAGATTCGGCTTCGAGCGCCTTGCGGCGCAGCCGGTCGAGCTTCGCTTCCCGCAGCACAATATAAAGTGTGGAGGCGGCGATAGCAGCACCACCGATCCAGGTCCAGCGGTCCGGCACTTCGGCGAAGGCGAAATAGGCCAGGATCGCCGTCGCCGGCAGGCGCACGAAATCGAAGGAGGCGACGACCGAAATGTCGGCTTCGACCAGCGCCCTCGTGGTCGCAAAATTCGCCGCGGTCGCAACCGCCGACAGGGCAATGAGCCAGATGAATTCGCCAAGGCTCGGCCAGTGCCAGACGAAAAGCGCCGGAACCAGGGTGAGCGGGCTCATGAACAGCACCATGTAGAACACGATCACCTTGGCCGGCTCGGTGCGCGAAAGCTCTTTCACCATCAGCCCGGCAGCCGCCATGGTCGCGGCCGAAACCAGAACCACCAGGGCGCCGAAAGTGAGGCTCTCCGTGCCGGGGCGCAGGATCACCATGGCGCCGCAAAAGCCGATGGCGGTTGCGGTCCAGCGCCGGGCCCGCACGTGTTCGCCCAGGAAAATCGCCGCGCCCGCGGTGGCAAACAACGGCGCCGTGAAGCTGAGGGCCACCGCATCGGCGAGCGGCATCAGCGCCAGCCCGTAAAACCAGCTGAGCATGGCCACGGCGCCGACGACGGCGCGGATCGAGAACAGAGGCAGCCGGTTGGTGCGGGCGGCCGGCAGTCCCGCGCGCAGCAGCCAGGGCGCGATGAACACGAGCCCCAGGAAGCTCCGGATGAAGGCGATCTCGAAGGGATGCAGCGTCGCCGAGAGAAAGCGGATGAGGCCGGCCATGAGCGCGGCCAGACCGGCGGCCAGCACCATCCATAAGGCGCCGCGCGTCGCGGGCGAGGCGCGCGCGATCGCCCCTTGCAGCCGGGCGATCCAGGAGGGCATGGGAAGCGGAAACATCGGCGCGGAGGTTAAGGCGAAACCGCGGTTGCTGGAAGCGACGGCACGCCCGGTCCGGCGGCCGGCCACAACCGCCTTGCCTGGCGGTGAGCCTTGTGCAAGCGTCAAGGCCGATGCGGGGCTATTTCGGCATCGGCGTCGAGGGCGTTTCCAAAGCCATGAACGCGGGCGGGGTGTTCCGCGCGGCGCACGCCTTTGGCGCGAGCTTCGTGTTCCTGATCGGCGCGAATTACGCCAGGGCGGAAGCGGCGAACGCCGACACCTCCGATACGCCGGGCCAGATTCCCCTTTACGAGTTTCCGGACGTCAAGTCGTTGCGCCTGCCGCGCGACTGCCGCCTTGTGGGCATTGAATTTCTCGAAGACGCGGCGGCCTTGCCCAGCTTCCGCCACCCGCGGGCGGCGGCCTATGTGCTGGGGCACGAGCGGGGGAGCCTGTCGCCCGAGCTTCTGGCTTTGTGCGACGAGGTCGTCAAAATTCCGACACGGTTTTGTTTGAATCTGGCGGTTGCGGGCGCGATCGTGATGTACGACCGGCTGCTTTCGGCCGGCCGCTTCGCCGAGCGCCCGGTGGCGGTGGGTGGAAAGGTGACGCCGCTTCCGCCCCATGTATTCGGCCCGCCCGTGGAGCGCCGGAAAAGGCGCGCCCAGAAATGAGTGCGGCGCAAACGGCGCGCGCAAAAATGAGTGCGGCGCAAACGGCGCGCAGAAACAAGAAGGAGACGGCGAAAGCGATGCGTGCGTTGAAGACGATTCTTTTGACGATTTCGGTTTCTTGTGCGGCGGCGCCGTTGCCCGCCGCCGAACCGCCGGAAGTCTTGGGGACCTTCGGGGAGTGGTCGGCCTTTGCCGAAGGCCAAGGCGCCTCGAAGCTTTGTTACGCGGCCAGCGCCCCGGTGAAGAAGGAGGGGAAATATACCAACCGCGGCGACGTGGCGGTTTTGGTCACCGATAATTTAAGCGACAAGACCTTCGACGTGGTGAGCGTGGTGTCCGGTTACGACTTCCAGCCGAAGGAAGACGTGCTGGTTCAGGTGGACGAGAAGAAGTTCAACCTGTTTTCCAAGGGCGACCGCGCCTGGAACAGCGACGCCGCGGCGGACAAGGCGATGGTCGCGGAAATGAAAAAGAGTTCGAAAATGCTGGTCGTCGGCAGTTCGAACAAAGGCACGCGCACCACCGACACTTATTCTTTGTCCGGCTTCGGCAAGGCCTACGAGGCGATCACCAAGGCTTGCCCCCAAGCGGTCCAGAAGCCGGCGCCCAAGCCCGCCAAGCCGGATAAAGGCAAGAAGTAGCGCATTTCGCCCGCTGTTGCCGGGCGGCCCGGCGTCTTATATTGGGCCCATCATGAAACCGGTTCCCAAGATATCCGCGGCGTCGGCGGTAGCTTCAAGCACAGCCGTGAATTTGGCCGGCCTCGACCGGGCGGAGCTGGCGCAGCTGATGGCGGAAATCGGCGCGCCTAAATTCCGCGCGAAGCAGCTGTGGCATTGGATCTATCACCGCGGGGCGCGGGATTTTTCGGACATGACCTCGCTGTCGAAGGCGTTTCGAGACACGCTTGCCGCGCGCTTTA
Source organism: Alphaproteobacteria bacterium (assembly GCA_041498815.1). Taxonomy (GTDB): domain Bacteria; phylum Pseudomonadota; class Alphaproteobacteria; order DATDPM01; family DATDPM01; genus DATDPM01. The sequence continues at coordinate 28,572 of JBGQJC010000010.1, read as the reverse complement.
GCGTGTTGCGGCCGGTCGCGGCCCAGGCACAGGTTTCGTTCGATGGCACCCGAAAATGGCTTTTGAAATTCGCGGACGGCAACGAGGCGGAGTGCGTTCACATCCCGGAAAAGGACCGGGGCGCCTTGTGCGTTTCCTCCCAGGTCGGCTGCACGCTCACCTGCAAGTTCTGCCACACGGGCACGCAACCGCTGGTGCGCAATCTGAGCGCGGCGGAGATCGTCGGCCAGGTCATGCTGGCGCGCGATGAGTTGGGCGAATGGCCGTCGCCCAAGGAAGGGCGGTTGTTGTCCAACGTCGTGCTCATGGGCATGGGCGAGCCGCTGTTCAACTACGACAACGTGGCCAAGGCCATCCGCATCATCATGGACAATGAGGGCATCGCGATCTCGCGCCGGCGCATCACCTTATCCACCGCGGGCGTGGTGCCGATGATCCGGCGCTGCGGCGAGGAGCTGGGCGTCAAGCTCGCGGTTTCGCTCCACGCCGTGACCGACGAGCTGCGGGAGCAAATCGTGCCGCTCAATAAGAAGTATCCGCTGTCGGAGCTTTTGGCGGCCTGCCGCGATTATCCGGGGTCGAGCAAGGCGCGGCGCATCACCTTCGAATACGTGATGCTCAAGGGCGTCAACGATTCCACGGCCGAAGCCAGGCGGCTGGTAAAACTTTTGGCGGGAATCCCGGCCAAGGTGAACCTCATCCCCTTCAACCCCTGGCCCGGGGCGCCGTTCGAATGCTCGGGCGCAGCGGCGATTTCGGCCTTCGCCGAGGTGCTGACCAAGGCCGGATATATCGCGCCGGTGCGCACCCCGCGCGGCCAGGACATCATGGCCGCCTGCGGCCAGCTTCGCACCGAAAGCCTGAAGCGGCGCCGGAGCCAGACCGCCGCCATCGAGGCCTGAACCGCAAGCCGGCGGCCCCCAGTCTTGCGGCGGGCAAGCCCCGCCTATACTCTCCCGCCCGTTTTCCGGAGCCAGGGCCATGAGCGCCAGCAACCCCGTCAAGAAGGTCGTTCTCGCCTATTCGGGCGGGCTCGACACCTCGATCATCCTGCGCTGGCTGCAGGAGACCTACGGCTGCCAAGTCGTGACCTTTACCGCCGACCTCGGCCAAGGCGAGGAGTTGGAGCCGGCGCGGAAAAAAGCGGTGGCGATGGGAGCAAGCCAGATCTTCGTCGAGGATTTGCGCGAGGAATTCGTCCGCGATTTCGTGTTCCCGATGTTCCGGGCCAACGCCCTTTACGAGGGCACGTATCTTCTCGGCACGTCGATCGCGCGGCCCTTGATCGCCAAGCGCCAGATCGAGATCGCGCGGGAGGTGGGCGCGGATGCGGTCGCTCACGGCGCCACGGGCAAAGGCAACGATCAAGTGCGGTTCGAGCTCACCTATTACGCGCTGGAGCCGGGAATCAGAGTCATCGCGCCATGGCGGGAATGGGATCTCGACTCGAGGGCCAAGCTCGTCGAATACGCGGAGAAACATCAGATTCCGATTCCCCGCGGCAAGCAGGGCGAGCCACCCTATTCGACCGACGCCAATCTTCTGCACATCTCATATGAAGGCAAGGCGCTCGAAGACCCTTGGGTGGAACCGGACGAAGAGATGTTCACCCGCACCGTGGCGCCGGAAAAGGCGCCGGACAAGCCGACCTATGTCGAGATCGAGTTCGCGCGTGGCGACGCGGTTGCGGTGGACGGCAAGAAACTGACGCCGGCGGCGTTGCTTGCGCGGTTGAACGAAATCGCGGGGGCGAACGGCATCGGGCGCGCCGATATCGTCGAGAACAGATTCGTCGGCATGAAATCGCGCGGCGTTTACGAGACGCCGGGGGGAACGGTGCTGGCCGCCACCCACCGGGCGATGGAAAGTCTCACGCTCGACCGGGGTGCCGCGCATTTGAAGGACGAGTTGATGCCGCGCTATGCGGAGCTGATCTACAACGGATTCTGGTTCGCGCCCGAGCGGGTGATGATCCAGGCGCTGATCGACAAAAGCCAGGAGCACGTCAACGGCACGGTGCGCCTGAAGCTTTACAAGGGATCGGTGCAGGTGGTGGGGCGCAAATCCCCGGATAGCCTTTACCGGCAGGAATTCGCGACCTTCGAGGCGGACAAGGTCTATAACCAGCGCGACGCCGAGGGCTTCATCAAGCTCAACGCGCTGCGGCTGAGATTGATGCGCCTGGGCCGGAAGAAATAAGAGCTAAGCGCCCGGGTCTTCGGGCTCGGGGATGCCGGCCTGGCGGCAGCAGGCGGTCAGCGTATTCACCAGCAGACAAGCGATCGTCATCGGCCCGACCCCGCCCGGAACCGGCGTGATCGCGCCCGCGACCTTGCTGGCCCCGGCGAAATCCACGTCGCCCACCAGCTTGCTGCGGCCGTCGGGGAGCTCAACACGGTTGATGCCGACGTCGATCACCGCCGCGCCCGGCTTCACCCAATCGCCCTTGATCATTTCCGGCTTGCCCACCGCCGCGACCAGGATATCCGCGCCCCGGCAGACTCCGGCCAAATCCTTGGTGCGGGAATGGGCGATGGTCACGGTGCAGCTCTCATTCAACAAGAGGGCCGCCATCGGCTTGCCCACGATGTTGGACCGCCCGACCACGACCGCGCTCAAGCCCGAGAGATTGCCGAGGCGGTCCTTGAGCATCATCAGGCAGCCGAGCGGCGTGCAGGGCACCATGGCCTTGCCGCCGGTCCAGAGTTTCCCTGCGTTCATGGCGTGGAATCCGTCCACGTCTTTCGCGGGATCGATGGCGTCCAAGACCTTTTGCGAGTCGATCTGGCTCGGCAGCGGAAGCTGGACCAGGATGCCGTGAACACGCGCGTCAGCATTGAGCCTGGCGATCAGGGCGAGCAAATCCTTCTCGCTCGTATTCACATCGAGCTCATGCTTGAACGAATTGAATCCGACTTCGACGGTCTGCTTCGCCTTGTTGCGGACATAGACCTCGCTTGCCGGATTCTCTCCGACCAGGACCACGGCAAGACCGGGAATTAGATTATGCTTTTCCTTGAGCACGCTTGCCCGGCGCGCGACGCCTTCGCGCACCTTGGCCGCGAACGCCTTGCCGTCGATGATGTTCGATTCAGCCATTAAGCTTCGTCATCCAATCCGACAAATATTGCATCAACGCCTGCGGGTCGCCCGAAATCGTCACGGTCTTGCGCCTGCTGGCGGCGCCCGCCGCGATCGTCAGGCGCGATTTCGGGAGGCGCCAAGTTTTCGCAAGCAGCGCGATCATCGCCTCGTTCGCGCGGCCCTTTTCGGGAGGAACCCGGACCGCGACTTTGAGCAAGGCCTTGCCATCCGCATCCAGCGCCGTTCCCATAACGCGATCGGCGTTTGCCCGGGGCGTCAGTCGCACCAAGACCTTGACCCCGTCCGGCGCCGCCACAAAGGGCAGGCCGCGGTCATGCAAGGTGTTTTTGCAAGTTGGGAATTACGACTTGAAGAACGAACCAAAGTATCAACAAGAGGATCACCGGCGAAATATCAATTCCGCCTATATTTGGAACGACACGACGAATTGGCCGCAACAGAGGCTCCGTCACCCGAAACAAAAACTCGCCAACCACCGAGACGATGCGGTTGCCGGTGTTCACCACATTGAAGGCGACGAGCCAGCTCAGGATCACCGACAGAATCACGATCCAGCTGTAAATCCAAACGAGCTCTCCAATGAAGTTGAGCAGTTCATACATCGCGGTACTTAGGCCCCCTTCCCCGGCAGTTGCGGAACCCTAGCGTCCCGCCGCACCCCGTGCAAGCCATTGCGATTCCTGGCTGAGGCGCGGAAGCCCGCGGCACCGGGCGCGCCTCCGCTCGCTTCGGCCGGCCGCCCCGCCCAAGCTTGACAGGGTGCTGGCTTCGTTCCCATTATCCGCCACCCGCGGCGGGGCCGTAGCTCAGTTGGGAGAGCGCAACGTTCGCAATGTTGAGGTCAGGGGTTCGATTCCCCTCGGCTCCACCATCCCGCCGCACATCGCGATCATCCGACATCCGATTTCGCCGCGCTTGCGCCGGCCGGACCCGCGCGCCGGCAGGCAGCGGCCGTCAGGGACGGGGTTTTTGCCGCAGTTCGCGGAGCTCGAACGCGTCGGCATGGATGTCGGGAAGCGCCGCGCCGGCCAAATACGCCATCCGGCGCGCCGCGTGAACCATCGGCGGAGAACCGCAAAGAAAGACCCGCCAACCGGCAAGCCGCGGCAGGTCGCCGAAGGCCGCGGCTTCGGCAGGTTCGGCGCGGTCGCCGAGCCCCGGCTCGAAGCCGGACACGCATGGGAAATAACGGAAATTCGCGTGGCGTGCGGCGACGTTTTCCAGCTCCGCGCGCAGGTAAAGACCTTCGCGACGCTGGCTGCCGTGGTACAGCCGAATCTCGCCGCTGTGCCCCGCGGCCAGTGCGTCGCGCGCGATACCGAAGAGCGGGGCGAGGCCCGATCCGCTGCCGAGCAGGAGCATCGGCCCGCCGGGCCGCCCGGGCAGGTAGAAGCAGGCGCCGTTCGGTCCTTGAAGATCGAGCGCGTCGCCCGGCCGCACCTCGTCCGAAAGCCAATTGCTCATCTTGCCGTTGGGGAGTTTCTGGATGTGGATTTCGAGATCCCGGTCGAGACGCGGCACGCTCGCCAGCGAATAGCTCCGCGCGAGCCCATCGGCCCGGCGCAGGTTCACGAACTGTCCGGCGTGATAATAGAGAGGCGTCGCCGGCTCCAGGCGGATACGGGTGATCGCCGCCGCCAGACGCTCTTTTGCCGTCACCCGCACCCGGCCGTAGAGGGCAGCGTCTTCAACGCCGTCGAGGACGAGATCGTCGTCGGGGGTACAGACGCAGGGGAGAAAGTAGCCCTCCGCGCGCAAGGTATCGCGAAGACCATCCTGTGCGCGCCCATCGACCCGGCCCTTTGCGCAGCGCGTGAGGCATGTGAGGCAGCTGCCTTTCTTGCATGAATACGCCATATCGACGCCCTGCCGGAGCAAGGCGTCGAGAACGGTCTCGCCGCGATTGCAATCGTAGACGCGGCCGGCGTAGGTCAGGCTTGGCAACCCGGTTCTCCCGGCTGCCGGTTTTAATTAGTGGTTGAGGACGTCAGAACGTGTCGAGCCCGCGATCGCCATTACTTCGGCAATGACATCCTGGGCGACATTGAGATCCTTAAGCGTCGCTGCGAGGTGCTCGGCGACGATGTTGAAGTGCGAATCGTTCAGCCCCTTCTCGACGAGTGTGGCATGCGCCTTGCGCAAGTCCTTGCCCGTGTAGTTGTTGGGGCCGCCGAACACCATCGTGAGGAACGATTTCTGCTTTGCGCGCTGAGTATCCATGTCGACATCGTTGAAGAATCGGCCGATGCGCGCGTCACCCAAGACCTTTCGATAGAACACATCAACGGCGGCATCGACCGCGGGGGCGCCGCCGATGCGTTCGAACAGTGATCCTGTCATGCGTTCCCTCCGTTATCCGTCGGTTTCGGGATGAACCGGCCATCGACTCCGATCCGATCGGGATGTTGCCGCAAGAAATATGGTTGGACAATACGTCTTTGGGCGCGGGCGATGAGAGTTTCTCTCGCGGGCCACATCGCGAGTGCCGGAATGCGCGGGACGGCTTTGTCGCATGTTTGCGGCGGCACGCGGCATCATCGCCAATGGGACCGGTCGGCTGTATACGATCGGTTTCCAGCATCGCCATTTCGCGTTTCACGTTATCCCGCATGCGGTCCGGCTCTGCGATAAAGCAGCCGATGTCCTGGCACAGATTAAACGCGACACACCGGCCATCCGAAAAGCCGCGGTGCAAACCGCGTACGGCACCAAGATCTTTTTTCGGTAAACGAATCGCGACGATTGCGCCTGCGACCCGGGCGCGCGGCGGCGCGCCTCGCCGTAATGCCCCGCGCGGCGGCGCGCATCGCAGCCATGCGCCGCGCGGCCGGCCGAAGCGCGACAAAAGTAATAAAGAAAAGGCCGGTGATTCCTATACAAACGTATAGATAAAGGCATTACAAAGTTCTGAACGATATTTTCTCTTATAATTTCCGATATTTCTGAGTACATATCCCCGTCATTATTATATACGTTCGTATTAAGCAGCCTAATTACACGCATTTCTTTAAAATTTTAACTGCGTTTTAAGGGGCGGGCCGTAGAACGGAGCGTTACCCCGGCGCCCATGCGTCTTCATCCTTTTTGGGCGCTGCAGTGATCGATCACGCAACTGAAACTCACAGACAAGGATAACACCCATGGCCGAGGCCAATGTTGATCGCGAGGCACGCCTTCGCTTCATGTCAATCGACGAAGAGACCGGCAATCTCCTCCGCGGATTCTGGAAAACCATTGAACGCGAACTGCCGGATATTTTGGAGGGGTTCTATAAACATGTGGGCGAGGCTCCGAATCTGGCAAAAATGGTCGGCGATCAGGCATCCCGCCTAAAGGCGGCGCAACGGGCGCATTGGTCGCGGCTGTTTTCGGGCAGGTTCGACGATGGCTATATCCAAGGCGTTCGAACCATCGGTCTAACGCACTATCGGATTGGCCTGGAGCCACGATGGTACATCGGCGGCTATAACTATGTGCTGTCGCGCCTTCTTGTCCTCGCCGCGCGCACCTATCGCTTGTCACCCAAGAAACTCCACGCAGTGATTACCGCCGTCAATTCGGCGGTCATGCTGGACATGGATTTCGCGATTTCGGTCTATCAGGAAGCGATGCTGAGCGAGCGGCAGAAGCGCCAGGACGGGCTCAATTCGGCCGTTCAGACTTTCGATGCCACGATGAAAACCGTTCTCGACACGGTGTCAAACGCGGCCGGCGATATGCAGAAAACGGCGGCATCTATGTCGGCGACGGCGGAAGAGACGAGCCGGCAAGCGAGTGCTGTCGCGGCGGCGTCCGAAGAAGCCTCGGTCAGCGTGCAAACCGCTGCATCGGCTGCGGAAGAGCTGTCGCAATCCATCGGCGAGATCGGCCGCCAAGTGTCGCAGTCCGCCAAGATCGCCCAAAAGGCGGTGGAAGAAGCACAGCACACCAATCAGATCGTCCAAGGCCTGGCCGAGGGCGCGCAAAAGATCGGCGAAGTGGTAAACCTCATCAACGATATCGCCAGCCAAACCAATTTGCTTGCGCTCAATGCCACCATCGAGGCGGCGCGCGCGGGCGAGGCGGGCAAGGGATTCGCGGTCGTAGCAAGCGAGGTCAAATCGCTCGCCAACCAGACGGCGAAGGCGACCGAAGACATCTCGGCTCAAATCGGCTCGATCCAAAGCGCGACCCAGGGCGCGGTCGATGCCATCAAGAGCATCGGCACCACGATCACGGAAATCAGCGAGATCGCAACCGCAATCGCCACCGCGGTCGAAGAGCAAAACGCGGCGACTTCCGAGATCGCCCGAAGCGTGCAGCAGGCGGCAAGCGGGACCCAGGAGGTTTCGTCCAATATCGCGGGCGTCACCAAGGCGGCGAGCGAGACCGGCCAAGCCTCCGAGGGGGTTCGCGTAGCCTCCGATGGGCTCGCTAAGCAAGCGGTGACGCTCCGTACCGAAGTCGACAAGTTCTTTGGCCAGGTCCGCGCCGCGTAACTATGGAGGCCGATACCAGACCTTACGGCGAACTTTCCGCTCCTCCGTACCTCGCTCTTGGTTCTCGATGGTGGAGGGATTCCGGAACGCCACGGGGAGTATAATCAACCAGTGACGCGGCGATGCAGCCAGTCTCGGCCGGGGGTTGGGCAATCGATCCGGACATCGGCGCCCCCCGGCTTGTGCCGGTAGCGTCGGGGGCCCCGGACCGGCGCCAGCCAAAGAGCCTCCAGGGGACGGCGTGGATGGACTATCGAAGGTTTTTCGCCGACGCGATCGCGGACCTCAAATCCGAGGGCAACTACCGCATATTCCTGGACCTGGAGCGGCGGGCGGGAACCTTTCCCTGGGCCACCTCGCATCGCGACGGATTCGATGCCGACGTCGTCGTGTGGTGCAGCAACGACTATCTCGGCATGGGCCAGAGTCCGCTGGTGCTGGGCGCGATGCGCGAGGCGCTGGACCGCGTGGGCGCGGGCGCGGGCGGCACCCGCAATATCGCCGGCACCAATCACTACCATGTGCTTCTTGAGCGCGAGCTCGCCGGGCTCCACCGCAAGGAAGCGGCGCTGCTGTTCAACTCCGGCTATATGGCGAACGAGGCGACGCTGTCCACGCTGGGCTCGCGGATTCCGAATTGCGTGATCCTGTCGGACGAGTTGAATCACGCCTCGATGATCCAAGGTATCCGCTTCAGTCGCGCCGAGAAGCGGATCTTCCGCCATAACGACACCGAACATCTGAACGAGATCTTGAATGACTTCGATCCGGACCGCCCCAAGATCGTGGCCCTTGAGTCGGTTTATTCCATGGACGGCGACATCGCGCCGGTCGCCGAATTCGTCGAGATCGCCGAACGCCACAACGCCCTCGTCTATCTCGACGAGGTCCATGCGGTGGGCATGTACGGGCCGCGGGGCGGCGGGATCGCCGAGCGCCAGGGCGTCATGGACCGCGTTCACATCATCCAGGGGACGCTCGCAAAAGCCTTCGGGGTGATGGGCGGCTATATCGCGGGAAGCGCGCTCCTGGTGGATTTCGTGCGCAGCTTCGCCTCCGGATTTATCTTCACCACCTCGCTGCCGCCGGCGGTGGCGGCGGGCGCGCTGGCCGCGGTGACGCATCTGAAGCACAGCACCGCCGAGCGCGAACAACAGCAGGAGCGCGCGGGAACCCTGAAGCGCATGTTCCGCGAGGCGGGAATTCCGACGATGCCCTCCGACAGCCACATCGTGCCCGTGTTGGTGGGCGACGCGGTGTCGTGCAAGCAGGCAAGCGACGAGCTTTTGGCGCGGCACCGGATCTATGTCCAGCCGATCAACTTCCCGACCGTGACGAAGGGCACGGAGCGGCTGCGCTTTACCCCCTCGCCGCTTCATACCGACGCGATGATGGCCCAATTGGTGGCCGCCATGAAGGACGTGTGGCAGCGCCTGGAACTGCGCCGCGCCGCCTAACCCCTTGCGAACCCCCGAGCCGATGCGGCGGCGGGCATTCCCGCCGCCGTTTTTTTGGGTGCCTGCCATTGCGTCCCGCCCGAAGCAATTGCAAGCCCCCAGGGCCCCGGCTAGATTGGCCAGCCTTTTTGGCCGGTTAGGCCTGCGCCGCAAGAAGCCCGGGACAGGCCTTCGGGAGGGCGCACAAGTGCCACGGACCACTTCCTTAGCCGATGCGAAGCCGGCATGCCTGGTGCGCGGCATCGACGGCGCGTGCGATCTTTTGGCGCTGCACGCGCGCAATCCCGGGCGGTACCCGTTTTTCCTGGAAAGTGCTGCCTCGGGCACGCCCCAGGCGCGATTCGACATCCTGTTCGCCTTTCCGGGGGAAACCTTGGAGCTTTCGGCACAGGGTGCACTGACCGGCCATGGCGCAAAGCCCGGCGGGTTCCTCGATGCCTTCAACGGCTGGTGGGAGGAGTTGCGCCTGCCGCACGAATCGGCCCGCGGCTTGCCCCTGTTTCGCGGCGGCTGGTTCGTCGTCGCCGGCTATGAGCTTGCGGGCGAGATCGAGTCGAAACTTGTTCTTCCCCATGCCCCGGGATCGCTGCCCATCGCCCATGCCTGCCGGATCCCGGCCGCGATCATCCGCGACCGGGACGATGAACGGCTGTTGCTCATAGCCGAGCCCGGCAACGAGAACCTTCTCGACCTCATGGCGGACGACCTGTCGGCGGCGGCGCACGCCGGCGATTGGATCCACGATTCCCACGATCCGTGCTTGGCCGGTCCGTTGAGCGAGGAAGACCCCGCGATCTATCTCGGCGGCGTCCGGCGGGTCATCGACTACGTGCTGGCCGGAGACGTGTTCCAGGTCAATCTGTCGCGGGTGTGGACCGGAAATTTAAGGCCCGGGCTGAGCCACGCCGCGCTCTACGACCGGCTGCGCAAGCACAACCCCGCCCCCTTTGCGGGGTTGGCCACATTAGGTGACCGCGCGATCATCAGCTCGTCTCCCGAGCGTCTCGTCGAGGTCAAGGGCCGGCTGGTTCAAACGCGCCCGATCGCGGGCACGCGGCCGCGCGGCACCAGCGGCTTGACCGACGTCGCACTTTCGGAAGAGCTGATCGCCCATCCCAAAGAGCGCGCCGAGCACATCATGCTCGTGGATTTGGAACGCAACGATTTGTCGCGCGTGTGCGTGCCCGGCAGCGTCAAGGTCAACGAGAGCATGGTGATCGAATCCTACGCCCAGGTGCATCACATCGTTTCCAACATCCGCGGCCAATTGTACGAGGACGTGGGGCCGGGCGACGTGATCCGCGCGATCTTTCCCGGCGGCACCATCACGGGATGCCCGAAGGTGCGCTGCATGGAGATCATCGCCGAATTGGAGCCGGCCGGGCGCGGGGCTTATACCGGTTCGATGGGCTACGTGAACCGGGACGGCGGCATGGACCTCAATATTCTCATCCGCACCATCGTGCGCGAGGGCGATTCGATCATGCTTCGCGTCGGGGCCGGCATCGTCGCCGATTCGATTCCCGAGCGGGAACTGGAGGAGACGCGGGCCAAGGCCGGCGCCATCCTGCTCGCCCTCGTCACCGAAACCTGAGGCGGAAATGAGCGCCACTTCGATGCTCGTCAACGGCGCCGCGGCGGATGTCATCGCGGTTGCCGACCGCGGCGTTCAATACGGCGACGGGCTGTTCGAAACGATCAAGATCACGGCGGGCGCGCCCGAATTCTGGGACCGGCACTTGGCCCGGCTCGCCTTCGGCTGCGGGCGGCTCGCGATCCCGGCGCCCGACAACGGCCTGCTGCGGCGCGAGGCGATGCAGCTTTGCGAGGGCGCCGCAAACGGAGTGCTCAAGATCATCGTCACCCGCGGCCAGGGCGGGCGCGGCTACCGCCCGCCCGAACCCGCGACGCCGTCGCGCATCGTCGCCCTCTATCCCGCGCCCGATCATCCCGAATCCTGGGCCCGCGAGGGGGTGCGGCTGCACCTCTGCGAGATGAGGCTCGCCGATCAGCCGCGGCTTGCAGGCCTCAAGCACCTGAACCGGCTCGAGCAAATTCTGGCCCGCTCGGAATGGAGCGACGCGGATACCGCGGAAGGGCTGATGTGCGATACCTCCGATGCCGTTATCGAGGGCACCATGTCGAATCTGTTTCTGGTCCGCAACGGCGCGCTGCATACGCCGGATCTGACCCGCTGCGGCGTGGCCGGCATCATGCGCGCCGTGATTCTGGAAATCGCCCGCAACCTCGGCTTCGAAATCGAGGTCCGCCGCATCGAGCGAAGCGACCTGGACCAGGTGGACGAGGTCTTCGTCACCAACAGCGTCATCGGAATCTGGCCGGTGCGCGCCATCAAGGACCGCAAATTGCGCCCCGGCAGCGTGACGGCGGAGTTATCGGAGGCCGTCTTGCGCCTCATCAAAGACCGCGCCGCCGCGGGGACTTAGGGCGCCTCGGGGGGCGCCTCGGGGGGCGCTTCGGGGGGCGCTTCGGGGGGCGCGTCACGCCGCGGCGCGGAGTCCGAGGATTTATTCGGCGGGGATTTTTCCGGCGTCTCTTTCGATTCGCCCGCCAAGGATTCCTTGAGCTTCGCGATCTGGCGATTCAATTCCGGCAGCCAAGGCGCATCCGCCGGCCCTTCCGCGGCCAGGGCCTCCCAGGCGGCAAGGGCGGCTTTCGGCTCTCCGGCTTGGATGCTGGCGAGGCCCGAATAAAAGCGCGAGCGCGGTTCCTTGGGATCGATGGCCAGCGCCGCCTCGAAGACGTCGCGCGCCGCGGGCGTCACGATCCCCTTGGCGGCGAAGACGAGCGCTTCGCCTTGGCCGGCTTGCAAGCTTGCATCCGTGGGATTGAGCGAGGCGGCATGGGTGAAGGCGGCGGCGGCCTCGTCATAGCGGGCGAGCGCCATGTAGGAGCGCCCCAAGAGCGTCCAGCCGTCGAGATCGCCGGGGGCATTATTCAGCCTTTCGGCGAGCTTGGCGACCATGGCGGCTATTTTCGCCTCGTTGGCCTCGGGCGTTGACGGCGTCTTTGCGCGCTCGGCGAAGGGATGCCCCGGCATGCGCGGCGCGCCCTGATCGAGATACAATGCGATCGCGGCCAAGGGGCCGAGCACCGCGACCAGCATCAGGGTTATGCGCGCGCGCCTCGATCCGGGACGAGCCGGTGGCTCGCTTGAACCGGTTGCCAGAATCCGCCGTTCGATTTCGAGCCGGGCGGCCGCGGCCTCGTCGCCGGCGAGCAACCCCCGCGCCTCGTCCCGCGCCAGCTCCGCCAACTGATCGCGATAGACGGCGAGATCGAAGGCGGACCTAGGCGCACCGGTACGGCGCCGGACCAGCGGCAAAAGAAGAATTGCCGCGGCCACCACCGTCATCGCCGCGATGACGATCCAAAGATTCATGAAGGTCTCATGGCGTCTTGTCGCGGAGCAGTTCGTCCAGCCGCTTGCGCTCGGCGGCCGTCAGCGGCGGCGGGCCGGCGCGCGGCCGGCGCCAAAAATAAAAAGCGATCGCGGCGAGTCCGAGAAAAATGAGCGTGAACGGCCCCAGCCAAAGCGGCAGCGTCTGTTCGTTGACCGGGGGCCTCAAGAGCACGAAATCGCCGTAGCGGGCGGTAATGAAATCCATTGCCTGCCGATCGGTATCGCCGGCCTTGAGACGCTCACGCACCAGAATCCGCAAATCGCGGGCGAGATCGGCTTTCGATTCGTCGATCGATTGATTCTGGCACACGAGGCAGCGCAGATGCCGGCCGATGTCGCGGGCGCGCTGTTCGAGAACCGGATCGGACAGCATTTCGCCGGGCTCGACCGCGCGCGCCGCGCCGATTCCGGCGACCATGAGAAGAGCGAGCGCGATTACGGCGGCGCGCGTCATTGTTTCAAGCTTTTCAAGAGGGGAAGTATCGCCTCGTCGAGATCGCGCGAGGTGAGGGGGCCGACATGGCGGTAACGGATGATTCCCGAGGAATCGACGACGAAAGTTTCCGGCACCCCGTAAACTCCCCAGTCGATACCGACCCGCCCGTCGGAATCCGCCCCGATCCGCATGTAGGGATTGCCGAGTTCCTGCAGCCAATTCACGGCGTCGTCGGGCTTGTCCTTGTAGTTGATGCCATAGATCGGAACCGCGCCGCTTTGAGATAGTCGCAACAGCAACGGATGCTCGGCCTTGCAGGGGATGCACCAGGACGCGAACACGTTGACGAGGCCGGGCGCGCCGCTCAAATCCGAGGTCTTGAGGCCGGGGCGCGAATCTTTTTCGGGCAGCGGCAGCGGGGGAAGATCGAACTCAGGCGCGGGCTTCCCGATCAAGGCGGAGGGAAGCTCTTCCGGATTGCGCCACAAACCGGAAAAGAAGACCACGACGAGTGCGGCAAAGAGGACGAGCGGCAGAAAGAACTTGAGGCGCATCGCGATTCAGGCCGGGGCCTTGCCGGTTGCGGCGGCCCGGGGCTTTGCCGGCGCGCCCACCCGGTAGCGGCGGTCGCTTAAGGACACGAGGCCGCCCGCGAACATGACGACCACGCCGCCGAAGAGCCAGGGCACGAGCGGATTGAAATACAGTCTTGTGACCCATCCGCCGTCCTCGGTCGGATCGCCCAACGTGGCGTAAAGATCGAAAAGCCCGTTGGTGCGGATCGCGGCATCGGTGATCGGCATGCCTTGCACCGTATAGAGACGCTTTTCCGGCTCCATCACCGCAACGGGAGCCCCGTCTTTCGTGACGGTCAGCTTGGCGCGATCGGCGGTGTAATTCGGGCCTTGCACCTGCGTCACGTCATCGAGGGTGATGGCGTAGCCCGCAAGCGCGATTGTTTCTCCCGGATGCATGACTTGGATGCGCTCGATCCGCCAGGCAACCGATGCCGTCATGCCGAAGATGGCGATCGCAAGCCCGGCATGGGCCAATGTCATGCCGAGTGCGGCGCGGGGAAGACGGACGGCGCGTTGCAGGCTTTCCATGAACGGGGCGCGGAAAAGCTTGATCCGATCCGAAAATTCGACCAGCGCGGCGATGAACAGCCAGACGCCGAGCGCGATGCCGACATAGGCAAACGGCGAGGCGCGGGCGGCGAGCGCGAAGACGGCGAGTGCTGCAATTGCCGCGATCGCGGCGGCGAATTTCAGGCGGCCGAGCGCGCCTTCGACATCGGCGCGCTTCCACGACAAGAGCGGCCCGATCCCCATGACGAGGACGAGCGGGATCATGATCGGAATGAAGGTGGCGTTGAAATAGGGTGGGCCGACCGAAACCTTGTCGCCGCCGATGGCATCGAGGAAGAGGGGATAAAGCGTGCCGAGGAAAACGGTCGCGGCCCCGACCGCAAGCAGGAAATTGTTGAAGATCAACGCCCCTTCGCGGCTCATGGGCGCAAACAGCCCGCCGCCCTTGAGGCGCGGAGCGCGCAGCGCAAAGAGAATGAGCGACCCGCCGATGGTGATCGCCAGCAGGAACAGGATGAACAACCCGCGCGCGGGATCGTTGGCGAAGGAATGGACCGAGCTCAAGACTCCCGAGCGCACCAAGAACGTGCCGATGAGGCTGAGCGAAAAGGTCAGGATCGCCAACAAAATGGTCCAGGTTTTCAAGGCATCGCGCTTTTCGGTCACGATCGCGGAATGCAGAAGTGCTGTGCCCGCAAGCCACGGCATGAACGAGGCGTTCTCGACCGGGTCCCAGGCCCACCATCCGCCCCAGCCCAGCGTGTAATAGGACCACCAGCTTCCCATGGCGATGCCGAGTGTCAGAAAGCACCAGGCGGCGAGCGTCCACGGCCGCACCCAGCGCGCCCAAGCGGCGTCCACCCGCCCCTCGATGAGCGCGGCAATGGCAAAGGAAAACGCCATCGAGAAACCGACGTAACCGAGATAAAGAAACGGGGGATGGAAGGCGAGACCGGGGTCCTGCAGCAGGGGGTTCAAATCGCGGCCGTCTTCCGGGACCGGCAGCAGGCGCAGGAACGGATTCGAGGTCAGCAGAATAAAGAGCAGGAATCCGGCGGCGATCATGCCCTGAACCGAGAGCACGCGGGCGCGAAGCCCCTGGGGCAAATTGGCGCCGAATACCGCGACCGACATCCCGAACAGGGAAAGAATCAAAACCCACAGCACCATGGAGCCTTCGTGATTGCCCCAGGTGCCGGACACCTTATAGAGCAACGGCAGCAGGGAGTTCGAATTCGACGCAACCGTCGCCACCGAAAAATCGGAAACGACATAAAGATAAGCAAGGCAGCTGAAAGCGGTCGCGACAAAGGCGAACCCTCCGACGGCGGCGGGCTCGGCGACATTCATCCAAAGCGTGTTGGCGCGCGCGGCGCCCACCAGCGGAAAGAAGGCTTGGGCGCAGGCAAGCACGAGGGCGAGGCCCAGGGCGAAATGGCCGATTTCGGCGATCATGGCGGGCCCGGTTTAGCGGGTTGATCGCCGCCGCGCCACCGCCCCGATTTCTTCAGGGCCGCCGCGACCTCGGGGGGCATATAGCGCTCGTCGTGCTTGGCCAGGATTTCGACCGCCTCGAACCTGCCGCCGCGAAGCGAGCCTTCCGCCACCACGCCCTGGCCTTCGCGAAAGAGATCGGGAAGCGCGCCCCGGTAGGAAACGGCAATCTCATTCTTGAGATCGGTGATGCGGAATGTCACGGCGTCTCCGGTCTTCACCACGGTTCCGTTCTCGACCAGCCCGCCGATGCGGATCTTGGCATCGGGCGCGAGGGATTTTGCCAGTGCCTCGGTCGGCGTGTAGAAGAAGACGAGGTTCTCGCGAAAGGACGATAGTATGAGCGCGGCGCTTCCGGCCAGCGCCAGCATGGCGGCGAGCAGAATGTAAAGCCGCTGGCGCTTGCGCGTCATCGCCCGGGTTCCGGATTTGCCCGATCATCCCCGCCGATCGAAGCAATCTCCGATTCCCGGGCGCGTAAGGTTCGCAGCGTCTGAACGAGCAAACCGGCGAGCACGGCGGCCGCAATTCCGAGCGCGGGCCAAATGAAACCCGCGTAACCGCCCATGACGAGAAACTGCGAAATGCGGTCCATGAAATCTTATACCGTCCGGCCGGGTGCCGTGCGCAACGCGGGCTCGTTTTGGACACGGGCCATGCGAAGCGCGCGAATCTTGCGCGCCAGCAATTCGGCGCGCATGCGCAAGATCAATACCGTGACGAAATAAGCGGTGAAGCCGAGGCCCATGAGGAAGAGCGGCCGCAGCATGGCGGGATCGATCGTCGGCCCGCCGATGCGGAACACGCTGGCCGGCTGATGAAGCGTGTTCCACCAATCGACCGAGAATTTGATGATCGGAAGATTGACGATGCCGACGAGTGCGAGTACGGCGCCCGCGCGTTCGCCGCGCGAGGAATCTTCGAAAGCGTTCAGCAGCGCCATGTGGCCGAGATAGAGAAAGAAGAGAATCAAGACCGAAGTGAGGCGCGCGTCCCACACCCACCAGGTTCCCCACATCGGCTTGCCCCAGAGCGAGCCGGTGGCAAGTGCTACGAAGGTGAAGCACGCGCCGATCGGCGAGCTGGCCTTGGCCGCGACATGGGCGAGCGGAAATTTCCAGACCAGCGCCACGGCGCTTGCGCCCGCGAGCACGGCGTAGACGAAGAGCGCCATCCACGCGGCGGGAACGTGAACGTACATAATCCGCACCGATTCGCCCTGCTGATAATCGGGCGGCGATGCGAATAATCCGTAATAGAGGCCGGCCGCGATCAGCCCCGCGGCGAGGCCAGCGGCCCAGGGCAGGATTGCCGCGCTAACTCGCTGGAACCGGGCGGGATTGGCGAATCGATGCATCACGGTTGATCTAGGCTATTCAAGGGTTTGGCGCAAGGCGGCGGCGGCGGCGAAGGGAGCGAGCGCCAGCGCCCCCAAAAGCAGGCCGCCGAGTACCAGAAGCTCCGCCCTCACTTCACGGCCCGAGAGCGCCGCATCCACCGCCCCGACCCCGAAAATCAACACCGGCACATAGATCGGGAGCACCAGGAGCGAAAGCAGGACGCCGCCGCGGCGAGCCCCCACGGTAAGCGCCGCGCCCACCGTGCCCACCAGAGAAAGCGCCGGCGTGCCGAGCATCATTGCCGCGATCAAAGCGCCGAAACCGTCCGCCTTCATATGCAGAAGAAGCGCCAGCACCGGAGCGGCGGCGACGAGCGGCAGGCCGGACAGCAACCAATTGGCGAGAGATTTTGCGAGCACTACGGCCTCGAGCGGCAACGGCGAAAGCGCCAAAAGATCCAGGCTGCCGTCGTCATAATCCGCTTGGAACAGGCGCTCCAGCGAAAGCATCGCGGCCAGGAGCGCGGTGACCCAGATGACGCCGCCCGAAATGCGCAGCAGCAAATCGGATTCGGGGCCGACGCCCAAGGGAAACAGCGCCGCCGCGATCACGAAGAACGCGACGGCAAGCATGGCGTCCCCGCCTTGGCGAAGTGCTACGCGAAGCTCGCGCGCGACGATGAGCGCAAATCGGCTCATGCGACGCAATCCCAAGCACCAAGCAAAGGCGTTGCCGAAAAGGCGTCGAGGTCGAGGCGCTTGGCGCCGTGAAACTCCTGCTCCGAATGGGTTGCGATCGCGGCCATGCCGCCCCCTTTGCGGTGCTCGGCCAAAATTTCGGCAAGAACGGCGGTCGATTCGCGATCGAGCGACGCGGTGGGCTCGTCGAGCAGCCAGAGCCGCGCGGGTGCGGCGAGCAACCGCGAGAGCGCCAAGCGCCGCTTCTGGCCTTCGGAGAGCATGCGCGCCGGAATTCCGGCAAGCGGGGCGAGCCCGAAGCGGGCGAGCGCGACGTCCGATTCATTTTCTTGTCCGCCCGAGAGCGCCGCCCAGAAGCGCAAATTTTCGCCCACGGTCAGGGCCGGCTTCACCGCGTCGAGGTGCCCGACATAATGCAAACGCAGATGATGGTCATCGGAACCGCGGGCGATCGATTGCAAATTCCATGTCACGTTCCCAGATGCCGGCTGCAGGAGGCCGGCCATGAGGCGAAGCAAACTCGACTTGCCGCTGCCGTTTTTGCCCGTGATCAAGACCAGGTCGCCGGGATCGAGCGCGAAGGAGAGGCCGGCGAAGACCGGGCGTTCGCCGCGGACGCAGAGGAGATTCTTTCCCTCGAACAGACTCATGGACGGTGGTTCCCTTGCGGCGCGGGAGCCTAGCATGGTGGCAAGGTGCGTTCCGTGCCCCAAAAGAAAACGGCCATCGGACGGATCCGATGGCCGCTTCAGCTATCCAGTCGGGGGAGGACCGGATAAGGGGTATCCAGCCGGGGGAGGCTGGATTAGGGGTGTCCAGCCGGGGGAGGCTGGACTTATTGAACAGCAGTGCTAGGGAGCAACATGCCGTTTCATCGACCGCGAGTTAATCGGTCAAGCGTGGCGGCATTTGGCCAGGATTATGGCAACAATGTGATTTTTCATTAACCACTTTGAAACCGGCGGAAATCCAAGCTTCGTGGCACTCGCCGGGGCTGGTTGTGGATAAACCTGCTATAAACCGCGCACCGCCGCGGTTGCGGTAAAAACCGTGCTTGTGGATTACCCGCCCGAAGGGAGTTCATCCTTGGCCCAGCCGTCTTTGGACAGCTTCAAGACCCGCCGGGAGCTGAAAGCCGGCGGCAAGACCTACGCCTATTACAGCCTGGAGGCCGCGGCGGCAAAAATCGGCGATGTCGCGCGCTTGCCGGTGTCCCTCAAGGTCCTGCTGGAAAATCTTCTGCGCTACGAGGACGGGCGGAGCGTCACCGCGGACGATGTCAAGGCGGTGGCCGAGTGGTTGGAGGCCCGGCGCTCCGACCGCGAGATTGCCTTCCGCCCGGCGCGCGTCTTGATGCAGGACTTCACCGGCGTTCCCGCGGTCGTGGATTTGGCCGGGATGCGCGACGCCATCCTGCGCGCCAAAGGCGACCCGAAACGCATCAACCCGCTGTCCGAGGTCGATCTCGTCATCGACCATTCGGTGATGGTGGACAAATCCGGCACGGCGGACTCCTTCCGCGCCAATGTCGAGTTCGAATACGAGCGCAACCGCGAGCGCTACGAGTTCCTGCGCTGGGGGCAGAACGCTTTCGACAATTTCCGGGTGGTGCCGCCGGGAACGGGTATTTGCCACCAGGTCAATCTCGAATATCTGGCGCAGACCGTTTGGACGCGGGAATCGGACGGCGCGACGCTGTGTTTCCCCGATACGCTGGTCGGCACCGACAGCCACACCACCATGGTGAACGGCTTGGCGGTCTTGGGCTGGGGCGTTGGCGGCATCGAGGCCGAGGCGGCGATGCTGGGCCAGCCGATCTCGATGCTGATCCCGGAGGTCGTGGGATTCCGCATGAAGGGCAAGCTGAGCGAGGGCGCGACCGCGACCGATCTCGTGCTCACGGTCACGGCCATACTGCGCAAGAAGGGGGTGGTGGGCAAATTCGTCGAGTTCTTCGGGCCGGGGCTTTCCAATCTGACGCTTCCCGACCGCGCGACCATCGCCAATATGGCGCCCGAATACGGCGCCACCTGCGGCTTCTTCCCGATCGACAAGGAGACGTTGCGGTTTCTGGCCTTCACCGGCCGCGATCCGGGCCGGGTCGCGCTGGTCGAGGCCTATGCCAAGGCGCAAGGACTCTGGCGCGACGAGAAAACGACCGATCCGGTTTTCAGCGACACCCTCGAGCTCGACCTCAAGGACGTCGAGCCGTGCCTCGCGGGCCCCAGGCGCCCCCAGGACCGGGTGCCTTTGTCGCAGGCCGCGAAATCCTTCGCCCAGACTCTTGCCGGCGCCCTGGGAAACAATGGGGCGGGCGGCGCCAACATGATGGCGGATGAAGGCGGCGGGGCACCGCCGGCCGTGCGCTCGGTTCCGGTCCAGGGCAAGAATTACGAACTCACCGACGGGGCGGTGGTGATCGCGGCGATTACGAGTTGCACCAACACCTCGAATCCGAGCGTGCTGGTGGGCGCGGGGCTTTTGGCCCGCAACGCCATCAAGCGCGGGTTGCAGGTCAAACCCTGGGTCAAGACTTCGTTCGCGCCCGGCTCCCAGGTGGTGACCGATTATCTGGCCGCGGCCGGGCTAACCGAATACCTCGATAAGCTCGGGTTCAATCTGGTGGGGTATGGGTGCACCACCTGCATCGGCAATTCGGGGCCGCTCGATCCCGAGATCGCGGCGGCGGTGGACCGCGGGAAACTGGTGGTTTGCGCCGTGTTGTCGGGCAACCGCAATTTCGAGGGGCGCATCAACGCCCATGTGCGGGCGAATTATCTCGCCTCGCCCCCGCTGGTGGTCGCCTATGCGCTGGCGGGCACGCTCAATTGCGACGTCGCCCGCGATTCGCTGGGCGAGGGCTCCGACGGCAAGCCGGTTTATTTGCGCGACATCTGGCCTTCGAACGCCGAGATCGATCGGGCGATTTCCGCGACGCTTACGCCCGAGATGTTCCGCAAGCGCTATTCGAACGTGTTCCGGGGCGACGAGATGTGGCGCGCGGTCGAGATCGGCGCCGGCGTCACTTATTCCTGGCGCGGCGATTCGACCTATGTGAAGCGCCCGCCGTTCTTCGATGACGCGAGCGGCGGGGCGCCGCGCGAAGCTTCCGACGTCACCGGCGCAAGGCTCTTGGCACTTCTGGGCGATTCGGTCACGACCGATCACATTTCGCCCGCCGGCGCGATCAAGAAGGACAGCCCGGCGGGGCGTTATTTGATGGAGCACGGCGTCGGGCCGGCCGATTTCAATTCCTATGGCGCGCGCCGCGGCAATCACTAAGTGATGATGCGCGGGACCTTCGCCAACATCCGGCTGCGCAACGAAATGGCTCCCGGCACCGAAGGCGGCGTCACCCGCCACATGCCCGGCGGCGAGGCGATGACGATCTTCGACGCCGCCATGCGCTATGCGCAGGAAAAAGTCCCGCTCATCATCATCGCCGGCATGGAATACGGCACCGGCTCGTCGCGCGACTGGGCGGCGAAAGGCACGACGCTTTTGGGCGTGCGCGCGGTGATCGCCGAAAGCTTCGAGCGCATCCATCGCTCCAACCTCGTCGGAATGGGGGTGCTGCCGCTCGAATTCGAGAAAGGCACGAATCGCAAGACGCTCAATCTCGACGGCAGCGAGGTCTTCGACCTCACGGGACTCAAGGGCGGGGTCACGCCCGGCATGGCCGTGACCTGCCGGATCACGAGGCCGGGTGGAAAGACCGAGACCGTAAAGTTGCGCTCGCGGATCGACACCCTGGACGAGGCCGAATACTTCCGGTACGGCGGTATTCTGCAATACGTTCTGCGCAATCTGACGGCGGCCTGAACCCTTTTCTCGCGCGGTTCTCACCCATAAGTGATTGGTGCGTGAGCAAGCGGATCAAGCATGCTTGCGCCATGCGCTTGCTATTGGCTCTCGCCGTCATGGCCGCATCGGGACCGATTCCGGCCGGCGCTGCCATCGCCGCAGAGACCGCCACGGTCGTCGAGCTCTTTACCTCGCAGGGTTGTTCGTCCTGCCCGCCCGCCGATGCCGAGCTTAGGCGGTTGAGCAAGGAGCCGAACATCATCGCGCTCTCGCTCCACGTCAATTATTGGGACTACATCGGCTGGAAAGATCCGTTCGCTTCGGCGGAAACGACCGAGCGGCAGCACCACTATGCCGATACGCTCCACCAGCGCTATGTCTATACGCCCGAGATGGTGGTGGACGGATTCACCGATCTGACCGGCACCGACGGCGGGAGCGTCGATAGCGCGATCTCCGGCGCGCGCAAGCGCGACCGGCTGCGCCTGCCGGTCACGGCCAAAGCGGACGGCAGCAAGCTGACGGTCTCGATACCGGCGGCGCCCGAGGGAAGGAAGGCGACCGTGTGGCTGTTCCAATTCGATCGCGAGCACGTGACCGCGGTCATGCGCGGCGAGAACAGCGGCAAGTCTTTGACCAACGCCAATGTCGTGCGGAGCCTGAAGCGCATCGGCGAATGGAATGGCCAAGCGGTGGAATTGACGGCCGATCTATCGGACGACCGCGACGGCTGCGCGATCATAGTCCAATCGGGCGAAGCCGGGCCGGTTTTGGGCGCGACGGCGATTTCGCTGCGCTGAATAAGCACGGGCTCGCGCGCTCAGCGAGCAAAAGTTCCCATCAGCACCGCTTCTTCCAGCACATGCGGCTTGGCCGCGCGCTTCAGCTGCTCGCAATCGGCGTCGAGCGGCAGATCGAGTTTCGCGACGTCGAGCGCCATCAGCCTGAAATAATAATGATGGGTGCCGTGGCCGCGCGGCGGACAGGGACCGCCGTAGCCGGGCCGGTCGAAATCGGTGACGGCTTGGCGCACCGTACCCACCACCGCATCGGGCGCGAAGCCCTCCGCCAGGCCCGATTCATGCGCCGGAATGTTGTAAATGCCCCAATGGTGCCAGGTGCCCATGGGGGCATCGGGGTCTTCGCAAACCAGGGCGAAGCTTTGGGTTTTGGCCGGCGCGCCCGCCCAAGCCAAGGGCGGCGAAAGATCGTCGCCCTCGCAAGACTGGCGGCTGGGGATGCGTTCCCCCTCGGCAAATGCGGAACTTCTTAGGGCCAACGCCATAGGAGCCCCCCGCTCTGCGCTGAACCGGGAAATAATATAGCATGTAACGGGAACCGGGGAGATGTCATGGCGGCGGAATCGGCCGGCGAGCGGAACGCGCTTTTGGACCAGATCGCGGCGGAATACCGCGAGACGGCGCAATGGACCGGGAAGGAGGAAATCGGCCCCCGGCTGCGGGCGGCGCTTTTGAAGGTGCCGCGCGAGGCGTTCGTGCCGGAAGCGGCGGTGGATGCCGCCTACGCCAATGTGCCCCTGGCCATCGGCTTCGGCCAGACGATCTCCCAGCCTTATATCGTCGCCATCATGACCGACCTCTTGGAGCTGGAACCAACCTTCAAGGTGCTCGAGATCGGAACCGGGTCCGGCTATCAGGCCGCGATTTTAGCTGCGCTTGCGGACCGGGTTTTCAGCATCGAGACCATCCCCGAACTGGCCGACCGGGCGGCGCTGCGTTTGCGGCAAATGGGCTATGCCAATGTCGAGGTGCGCACCGGCGACGGGTCGCTGGGCTGGCCCGAAGCGGCACCCTTTGACGCCATCATCGTCACCGCCGCGGCGGCCATTATCCCGGAGCCGCTGGTGGCCCAGCTCAAGCCCGGCGGGCGCATGGTGATCCCGGTGGGCCGGGTCCATGATACCCAGCAACTGACGCTGGTGACGAAGGACGCCGCCGGGCGGATTTCCGAATATCCGGTTCTTCCCGTCGCTTTCGTGCCGCTGGTGCCAAGCAAACCCTGACCGCCAAAGCCCTCCTTGCATCGCGGCGGCAAAAGCCCGATTCTCGATTCATGGCGATGCTCGGTCCCAAGCTGACCGCGGTGCTCGGCCCCACCAACACCGGCAAGACCTATCTTGCGATCGAGCGCATGCTCGGACACGCGAGCGGGATGATCGGATTTCCGCTGCGCCTGCTCGCACGCGAGAATTACGACCGGGTGGCGCGCATCGTGGGCGCGCGCCATGCGGCGCTCGTGACCGGCGAGGAAAAGATCATCCCGCCGCATGCGCGCTATTTCCTGTGCACCGTGGAATCGATGCCGCTCGATAGGCAGGTGGCGTTCCTGGCGATCGACGAGGTGCAGCTGGCCGCCGACCGCGACCGCGGCCACGTCTTTACCGACCGGTTGCTGCGCGCCCGCGGCTTTCAGGAAACGATGCTGCTCGGGGCCGACACGATCCGGCCCTTGATCCGCCGATTGCTTCCCGAAGCCGAATTCGTGGCGCGGCCGCGATTTTCGACTCTGACCTATTCCGGTCCGAAGAAAATCACACGCCTGCCCAAGCGCAGCGCCGTCATCGCATTCTCCGCCGCCGACGTGTACGAACTTGCCGAGCTCGTGCGCCGCCACCGCGGCGGCGCGGCGGTGGTGTTGGGAGCGCTCAGCCCCCGCGCGCGCAACGCCCAGGTCGCCATGTTCCAGTCGGGCGAGGTGGACCACATCGTCGCGACCGATGCGATCGGCATGGGTCTCAACATGGACATCGATCACGTCGCATTCGCCCGCATCACCAAATTCGACGGGCATGTGCCGCGCCGTTTGCAAGCGGCCGAGATCGCGCAAATTGCGGGACGCGCGGGCCGTCACATGAGCGACGGCACCTTCGGCACCACGACCGAAATCGGACATTTGGACCCCGAGATCGTCGAAGCGGTCGAGGAACACCGGTTCGATCCCTTGGCCGGAATATTTTGGCGCAACACGGATCTTGATTTTTCGTCGCTGCGCGGATTGCTCGCGAGCCTGGAACGTACGCCCCGCGCGCCGCAACTGATGCGCTCGCCCGTTGCCGACGATCATATGGCGTTGGCGACTTTGGCCCGCGATCCGGAAGTTTCACCGCGCGCGACCAACCTTGCTGCGGTCCGGTTGCTGTGGGAAGTTTGCCAGATTCCCGATTACCGCAAGATCCTGAGCGAGACGCACACCGGGCTCATCAAGCGTATTTACCTGCATCTGACGGGGCCGGCCGCGCGGCTGCCAGAGGCTTGGGTTGCCGGCAACATCACGCGGCTCGATCGCGCGGACGGCGACATCGACACGCTGGCCAACCGCATCGCCCATATCCGCACTTGGACCTATATCGCCTTTCGCGGGGACTGGATGACCGATTCGCTGCGCTGGCAGGAAGCGACGCGCGCGATCGAGGACAAACTTTCGGACGCGCTCCACCGCGGCTTGACGCAGCGTTTCGTCGATCGCCGCAGCGCGCTGTTCATCGGCAGGCTCAGGGACAAGGGCGACCTGCAAGCGGTGATCGACTCTGCGGGCGAAGTGGCGGTCGAAGGGGAGCCAGTCGGGCGGATCGACGGCTTCCGGTTCATCGCCGATGTCATGGGCACGCGCGAAGGCGCCAAGGCGCTGATGAGCGCCGCCCGCATCGCGTTGAAGGGCGAAGTCGCACGGCGGGTTGCCGCATTCGAGGGCGACGGCGATCCGTCTTTCGCGCTGGCGGCGGATGGCCGCATCGCCTGGCGCGGCGCGCCGGTTGCCCGGCTTCGCCCCGATAAGAGTATCCTGGCGCCGCAGATCGAAGTTTTGGCGAGCGATTTTCTGGAACCCTCCCAGCGCGAACGGTTGCGCAAACGCCTTTCAGATTGGCTGACGAGCTTCGTCGGATCGCGGCTCCGCCCGCTGGTGCGCGCGCGGGAAACCAAGCTTGGTGCCGCCGCGCGCGGGCTGGTGTTCCAGCTTTGCGAATCGCTCGGCTGCCTGCCCCGCAAAACGCGCCACGACGCAGAGCCGCGCGTTACCTCAGGAGATCTTAGGACACTTCGGGACATGGGCCTGAAATTCGGCGTGTTCGGGCTCTATTTCCCGGCGCTCTTGAAGCCGCCGGCGATCGAGGCGCGGGCACAATTATGGGCGGCGCACCATGGCATCGCGGCGCCGCTTTATCCCAAGGACGGCGAAATCTCGGTCTCGCTCGCCGACGCCACCATGGATGGATTCTATCGCGCCATCGGCTACCGGCCGTTTCGGGAACGTAACGGCGGCGTAGCGATTCGCTTCGACGCGGTGGAGCGCCTTTCCCGCGAGGCGCTGCGCTTGGCGCGCCAGGGACCGTTCATAGCGACCCCGGCGCTTTGCGCGCTTGCCGCCTGTTTGCCCGGAGATCTTGTGCCGGTGCTGGAAGCCCTCGGCTTCGAAGCCATGTGCGATCCATCGGGCGTCGCGTTCCGTTTAAGGCCTCGGCGACGGCAAAGGGCGGGAAACAAATCGCGCGCCCCGGGCGCGAACAAGAAATCCGAATCGCCGTTTGCAAAGCTTCGCGATCTCGACCTTGGCACCTGAACGCGACGCGACCCCCGCGCCGTCGCTGCGGCTCGATAAATGGCTGTGGTTCGCCAGGTTTTTCAAAAGTCGGAGCCTGGCTTCGGCGTTTTGCCAGGATGGAAGAATTCGGATTTCCGGTCATATCGTGGAGAAAGCGCACCAATTGGTGCGCCCCGGCGACGTTTTGACGTTCGCGCGAGGGGAGAACGTGCGCGTGATCAAAGTCGTGGCGCTGGCCGCCCGGCGCGGGCCGGCGGCGGCGGCAAGGGAGCTTTACGAGGACCTGGCCCCCCTTGTCCGGCGCAATCCCGATACGACATCCGGTTCCTTGGCGAAGAGGGAGCAGGGCGCAGGGCGCCCGACCAAATTGGACCGCCGGGCAATCGCGAAGCTCACCGGACGGTGATAGCCGCGAGCGGCGCGCCCGGGGCCGTGAAAGCCCCAAAACGGGCAGGGTTGCAAGGCGGCGGGAGGCCGTGTTAGGCACTCGCTCTACCCCTTGAACAAGGCCGGTCCGGAAAGCTAGGCATGACCTACGTCGTCACCGAAGCCTGCATCAAATGCAAGTACATGGACTGCGTCGAGGTATGTCCCGTGGACTGCTTCTATGAGGGCGAGAACATGCTGGTGATCCACCCCGAGGAGTGCATCGACTGCGGGGTGTGCGAGCCGGAATGCCCGGTGGAAGCGATCATCCCCGATTCCGACCCCAACGCCGAAAGATGGGTCGCGATGAACCAGAAATTCGCCGAAGCCTGGCCCAATATCACCCGCAAGGCCCCGCCGCCCGCCGATGCCGACCAGTGGAAGGGCGTGCCGGACAAGTTCGAAAAGCACTTCAATCCCGACCCCGCCAAGCGCTGACCGCCCGGGGGCCTTGGCCCCGGAGGCGCCTTCTAAACCGGCCTTTAGGACATGTTGCCGCAGCCCTTTAACCGGGCCTGTTATTGCGCTGCAAAATATGGTATAAATGACACATAGAGCGTCGGATTTCGAGGCTCGGCTCAAGCGTTAGCGCGTTCGGCGCATTCCGCTCTAAAGGCTGGATGCCCGGCGCTTTATTTTACCCAAAGGCCATGCCAAGCAAAAAAGCGATCCACGACAAACTCGGCTTTTCTTCCGGCGATTTCGTCGTCTATCCGACGCACGGGGTGGGCCGAATCATCGCCATCGAGCATCAGGACATTTCCGGGCACAGCCTGCAGCTGTTCGTGATCCGCTTCGATAAGGAGCGGATGACGCTGCGCGTGCCGATCGACAAAGCCAAATCGTCCGGATTGCGCCGCCTCTCCTCGCGCGACCGGTTGGAATCGGCAATGGCGACGCTTCGAAGCCGGGCCAAGGTCAACCGCGCCATGTGGAGCCGCCGCGCCCAGGAGTACGAGGCCAAGATCAACTCGGGCGATCCGGTCTCGATCGCCGAGGTGGTGCGCGACCTGTTCCGCAGCTCGGAGCAGCCGGAGCAATCATACAGCGAGCGGCAGATCTATCAGTCGGCGTTGAACCGGCTGGCGCGCGAGCTGGCGGCGGTCGAGAAGATTGATGACAAGGTCGCGGCCGAGCGTTTAGAACAGGTCCTCAAGGCCGCTTGATCCCGCATTGATCCCCGCCGCGCGAGCCTCACGCCCACCGCGCGAGCCTCACGGGTTGCGGGGAGCGCAAGCGCGCCGCGAAAGGATACCGCGCGCAGGATGTCCGACGACCAAATTTTCGCGACATTACGGCGGGCGCGGCGCATCTGGGCGATCCCGTCGGTCCATGGCGAAGCGGAGCGGCTCAGGGCGCTCCACCGTTTGATCGAACCCCGGTTCGAGGCCGGCGACCGTCTCGTCTATCTCGGCAACATGCTCGGGCGCGGCGGCCAAGTCCGCGCGGTGGTGGACGAGCTGCTTCAATTCCGCGTCGGGATGCTGGCGAGGCCTTCGATGTTCGCCTGCGACATCGCTTACCTGCGCGGCAGCCAGGAAGAGATGTGGCAGAAGCTTCTCTCGCTTCAGATGGCGCCCAATCCGGGCGAGGTCCTGCGCTGGATGCTCGACCAGGGAATCGAGGCGACGCTTACCGCCTACGGCGGCAATCCGCGCGACGCCCTGGAATTCGCAAGGCAAGGGCCGATGCAGATCACGAGATGGACGAGCGGCTTGCGCGCGGCGATGAACGCGGCGCCCGGGCACGCGGCCCTGTTCGCGGCGCTTAGGCGCGCGGCCTTTACCGCCGAAGACGAAGGCGATCCGATCTTGTTCGTCAACGCCGGCATCGATCCCTCGCGTCCCTTGTCGGCGCAAAGCGACAGCTTTTGGTGGGGATTGGCCGGATTTTCGCGGATCGCCGAGCCCTATGCCGGATTCCGCATGGTGGTGCGCGGATTCGATCCGCAGCACCGCGGGATTTTGGCGACGCCATTCACCACCGGGGTGGACGGCGGATGCGGATTCGGCGGGCCCTTGATCGCCGCCTGTTTCGACCGCAAGGGCGCCATCGTCGAAACGATCGAGGCGTGAATTCTATTCCGTCACGAGCTTGACGAGCACGCCGGGCGCGAACCCTATGGCCCTAAGAGCTCGATCTGCTCCGGATGCGTCGCCTCGATCAGCGGACCGCGGTAGGATTCGATCCAGCCGCGCACGCGAATCCGTTTGCCCGAAAGCGCCGCGATATCGAGGCCCGCCTGGCGGAACATGGATTGCG
>JBGQJC010000009.1:0-63124 GCA_041498815.1 Alphaproteobacteria bacterium | reverse complement strand
TCAGGGAATGATGTTCGCCATGAATCTGGCGCTGCTTTCGAACAACATCGGCCTCATGTGGGTGGGCGTGGAAACCGCGACGCTATCGACCGTGCTGATGGTCGGGATTTATCGCACGCACGAGGCGCTGGAGGCGGCCTGGAAATATTTCATCCTGGGAAGCGTCGGCATCGCGCTCGCCATGTTCGGCACGATCCTTATCTATTTCGCCGCTCAATCGGTGATGGGGGAGGGGCTTCCGGCGATGGCTTGGAGTTCGCTGGTGGCAAGGGCCGCGAATTTCGACGCGCCGCTCCTCAATCTCGCATTCGTTTTCTTGCTGGTGGGCTACGGCACGAAAGTCGGGCTTGTGCCGCTGCATGCCTGGCTGCCCGATGCCCATGCCGAAGGGCCGACCCCGATTTCGGCGGTGCTCTCGGGGCTCCTTCTCAACGTCGCCCTATATGCAATTTTGCGCTTCAAGATGCTGCTTGCGGCCAACGCCGCGGCGCTCGCACCGGGACCGCTCATGATCACGATGGGACTTGCCTCGGTGCTGTTCGCCGCGGTCATGCTCTATCGCCGGCGCGACATAAAACGCCTGTTCGCCTACTCGTCGATCGAGCATATGGGCATCATCACCTTCGCCTTCGGCATGGGCGGGCCGCTGGCGAACTTCGCCGGGTTGCTGCACATGACCATGCACAGCCTTTCGAAGTCCGCGATCTTCTTTTCCGTCGGCCTTATAGCCCAGGTAAAGGGAACGCAGCGGATCGCGGACATGGGCGGCCTCAGCGTGACCCATCCCGGGCTCGCCCTTGGCTTGGTCTTCGGCGTGCTCGCCATCGCGGGCTTGCCGCCGTTCGGCGTTTTCATGAGCGAGTTTCTGGTGGTGACCACGACCTTCGCGCGGCAACCGTGGCTGGCCCTTCCGCTCGTGCTCGGTCTTCTCATCGCCCTCGGCGCCCTGATCTTGCGCCTGCAGGGCATCGTCTTCGGCGAGCCCAAGGGGAGCGCGGCGCCGGCCAAGGCTTCGTATCTGCCGCTGTTCGGGCACTTGGCGCTGGTGTTGATCGCGGGGATGTATCTTCCAGCACCCCTGGTCGCCTGGTTCCAGCATGTGGCGCGGCTGCTCGGGTGATGGCTGCGCCGGCGACATTGCTCGATCTCGTTTCCCGCGGCAACCGCGTCGCCGCCCACCGCCCGTGGCCGCGCGCCGTATTCGCCCGCGACCGCTGGCACGAGGTTGTTATCCGGCTCGGCGAATCCGACTGGCCGCTGCTTGGGCTTTGGGCCGATGCCTCGTCGGTTCACCTGGCCCTGCACGATGAGACCGAAATCGCGGTCCTGAGCCTGGAATGCCCGGATGGCCGCTTTCCGTCATTGGCCAGCGTGCGGCCGGGCGCCATCCGGCTGGAGCGGGCCGCCGCCGATCTTTTCGGCCTCGTTCCCGAGAACGCCGCCGATACCAGGCCCTGGCTCGATCACGGGCGATGGGGCATAGCACATCCCTTGGGCAGGCGGATTCCGCCGCAGGCGTCCGCGTATCCGTTCCTGGCGGCGGAGGGCGAGAACCTGCATCAGATTCCGGTCGGGCCGGTCCATGCCGGGATCATCGAACCCGGCCATTTCCGTTTTCATGCCAACGGCGAGACCGTGGTGCGGCTCGAGGAAAGGCTGGGCTACGCCCATAAGGGCATCGAAGGATTGATCGAAGGCAGCACGGTTGAGCGCGCGGGCCGGCTGGTGGCGCGGGTTTCCGGAGACAGCACGGTTGCCTACTCCTTCGCCTTCGCCCGGGCGGTGGAGGCGGCAACCGGAATCGAGCCGCCGCCGCGGGCGCAATGGCTGCGCGCGCTGATGGCCGAGCTCGAACGGCTGGCCAATCATTTCGGCGACATCGGGGCGATCTGTAACGACGCCTCGTTCTCGCTGCTTCACGCGCACTGCGGCGTGTTGCGCGAGATGGTGCTCCAGGAATCATTCGCCAGTTTCGGCCACCGTCTGATGATGGACCAAATCGTTCCGGGCGGCGTCGCCGGCGACATCGGCGATTCGAATCGCGCACGGATTTCAGCGCTTGCGGTCGATCTCCGCGGCCGATTCGCGGAATTATTCGAGCTTTACGACAGCACGGCGTCGCTGCTCGATCGTACCGAGGGGACGGGAATCGTTTCCGGCGCGCTGGTACGCCGCTTCGGCGCGGGCGGTTTCGTGGGACGGGCGTCGGGCCGCCCCTTCGATGCGCGCCGCAGCCCCGGCTATCCGCCGTACGGCGAACTCGACTTCGAGATTCCGGTTCTGACCGTGGGCGACGTCAATGCGCGCATCCTGATCCGCGCGCGCGAGATCGGCCAAAGCCTCAACCTGATCGAGCAGATTTCGGATCGCCTGCCCGGCGGGCCGATCAAGGCGGACGGTCCGGCGCCCTTTGCGCCGGGCGAAGGCATGGCGTTGGTCGAGGGATTCCGGGGCGACGTGATGGTTTGGCTGCGGCTTCGGGAAGATGGGCGGGTTGCGCGCTGCCACCCGCGCGATCCGTCGTGGTTCCAGTGGCCGCTCTTGGAGGCGGCGGTCGAGGGCAATATCGTCGCCGATTTCCCTCTCTGCAACAAATCGTTCAATTGCTCCTATTCCGGCCACGATCTTTAGGGACCAGCGATGCGCAAGACTCTTTTCAAGAACATCACGAGCGCGCCGCTCACGATTGCGGCGCCCGCGCCCGCACCGGAGGCTTTGGCCGAGCTCGCGTCCAAGGTGGACCGGGCCGCGCGCCGGCAACTCGGGCGGAGCCTTTCGATCCGCGAGATCGATGCCGGCTCCTGCAATGGATGCGAGCTCGAAATCCACGCCCTCAATAATCCGATCTACGATCTCGAGCGCTTCGGCATCCGCTTCGTCGCGTCGCCGCGGCATGCCGACGTGCTTCTTGTCACCGGGCCGGTCACCGCCAACATGCGCGAGGCCCTGGTTCGGACCTACGCCGCAACTCCCGATCCGAAGTGGGTGGTGGCGGCCGGCGACTGCGCCTGCGGCGGCGGAATCTTCGCCGGAAGCTATGCCTGCATCGGGGCGGTTTCCGAAGTCCTGCCGGTGGACCTTCACATCCGCGGCTGCCCGCCGGCGCCGATGGCGCTGCTCTCGGGCCTGCTCGCATTGCTCGGCGCGAGCGAGGGAAAGCTTTTAACCCAGAATGTCCAGGCCAGTGGTCTCGTTGAGTAGGTCGTCACCCCAGAAGAAGATCATCGCAAGCTTGAGGTTGGGTGTGCGTCTACTCCGGATGCCTAGCCCGCCGAGAACGACAGAAATCCTTTGACGGGCTGCGGCTTCGGCCCCTCGGCACATCGTCTATACTATTTATGGAGTTTAATGCAGCCGCGAGCGCCTCAGCGGCCGGTGCCCGCGGCACGCAGCACCTCGGGGATGTGCCAAAACCGGCCGTGAGCAAGTGCAGAAAATATATACATCGGCAGCGGCCAGAAACCGCCGCCACAATAACCTTCCCGGTGACATTGCTGATCTGATCAAGTAATCAGGAACTCCTGATCCCATCGACCAGGATGCGCTTAACCATGATTGCCCCACCTGCCTGAGGATGCCATGTTGAGTATGCCCGGGTTGGTCGTGACATACGCGATCACCGCTGTGGTGGTTCGGTGCGACGCGAACGGGGCGGCTGACAGCTATGGATCGTAAGCGAGCGAACCAGATCGAACGGTATGTCCTCGTCGCGACCGGCGCGGGCCTACTCCTGTTGTTTGTCGCGCTCGTGGTCAACGACCCGCAACCGTCGCTGGCGCGAAAGCAGATGCTCACCCATGTCCTGATGTTGGCGGCGGTCGCATTCGGGGGAGCGTTGCCTGGTGCCATCATGGCCGAGGGCACCCCAAGCGCCGTGGCGAAAGCGATAGTTGCAATCGGTCTGGCGATGGCCGTCGGACTCATTGCTCGCTGGCTCCTCTGAGAACGGGCAGGGATAGATGTTCTTGTTGCACTTCGTCATCTGTGTCGCCGCTTACGTGGTGGGATGGATTGCCGCCTTTGGCATCGGCGCGCTCTTCCAGATGGATGCGTCAACCAATCTGTTACTTTTTCCCGGATTGCCCATAGCGATCACAAACGCTATCGCCGCCTCCACAGCGTGTCGCAGAATATCAAGCGATGGAGCGAGATGGGTGTGGGTGCCATGGGCGTTACTAATTGCGCCATATTTTAAGTACCACGAATTTTTTGATGCGTTGAATAATATCTTTGGCCCTAACTGTGGCCCATCGGAATGCCTCTACGTGATTTTTCAGGGCCTCCCATTTGTGGGATCGGTCGTGTACGCGATCACGTCTGCGCTGGTTCGGTGGAACTCGAAGGAGGCCGCTGACCTCCATTAATCGTAAATGAATGAGCAAGTCCGCTGACCATACAATTGAGTTAGTCTTGCCCGAAGCCGCCGAGTGTTTGGTAAGGAACTTGCCACTCGCGCCCTCTTCGCAATCCTGGCCACAGTTGATCTTGAAAAGAAGCGGACACACACTGGGGCGCTGTTAAGTGACCTGCGCCGCCGTGCTCGGGTCGTGGCGTGAGTTTCTTATACCAAGCTAAGCCAGAATTCGGCTTCTTCTCTTACCGTGTTCCCGCCGCGCCAAACATCGCGTCGGGCGTACCGTCTGAATTTAACCTGACGAACATGATTGATTGATCTCGCTGGCCCGCCAGCACAAGCTTTCCGTCTCGTTGTATTGCTAAATTACCAACGCCCAGGCGGAATGGCCTTCTGGCAGGGCGGAATGGCAGGATATACACACCGTCATCGGCAAACGTTTTGTCTAAGCTTCCATTATCATTGAGCCTTATCGCGGCAATGCATGAGCCGTCGGTTCCGGTGCATTTCCCTCCGCGAAGGAGGCCGAGCCCGATGATCTTGGCGTCCGGTTGCACAGCAACCGCCTCAATCTCTCCCAAATACCCGCCCGCTTGCAGCACGACAACGCCGCCGTTTCCGAAAGATTGATCGAGGCTACCATCAATGTTGTAACGCACGAGCACGGGCGCTTGTGACACAAGGTGGTCCTCCGACAGCGTTACAAAGCCGCCAACTACGACGCGCTGGTGCGCGTCCAAAGCCGCACTATAGGCATAGCTCGCCAAACCAAGTCCAAATGGTCCGCTCTTGCCACTTCGGCCAAACGATCTGTCGAGTTGGCCATTCGGCAGATAGCGGGCCAGGGCAAAATCAGGTCTTCCCGAAGAGGAATCCGCCGCTCCCGCTACAACAATCTTTCCGCCTGGCAGAATCAGCACTGCACACCCATCGTCCTCCCGAGACACGCCCATTCGTGTGATGACCCGCCCGCCATCACCAAAGCTATTATCAAGGCTGCCATCGACGTTGTAGCGGACAGTCGCGAACGAATACGCTCTCATGATGAGCCAGTAAGGAACATTGCTTTGGCCGGTCACAAGAATTCTGCCGTCAGGTTGCACCACAACGCTTTTTGCAATGTCGTGATCGTCGCGTTGTCCTACGTCGGTCAA
Organism: Alphaproteobacteria bacterium; assembly: GCA_041498815.1. Lineage (GTDB taxonomy): Bacteria > Pseudomonadota > Alphaproteobacteria > DATDPM01 > DATDPM01 > DATDPM01. The sequence continues at coordinate 57,616 of JBGQJC010000009.1, read as the reverse complement.
AGTCCAGCCGCCGCGCCCAAAACTCGTGTCAGGCCTGCCATCAGGCAAGAAACGTGCGACCAGGAAATCAGCACGAACTTGTTGGTTCCCTGCGCTTTCAGGCCGATAGGCGTCACCGACTACAACGATCTCTCCTTCGGATGTGACCGTCACGTCACCCACGTTCATGATAACGTCGCCTATCTGCAAGATACCGTGATCGGCCAGGACGCCATTAGGGGTCAGCCTAATCAGGATACCCCGGTGCGATCCTCCCGAAATCGTGGTCGCCGCAACGACTATTGTTCCATCATTTTGAATCGCGACCCCACCCATCCGAGCCGCCAATTCGAGAGCAATGTTGACGACGCCGGGAGAGGGAGATGAAATACGCGGCTCAGGCGGTTCCATCGCGCGGGCCTGGGAAAGAAACGCGGCGATTGCGATTGCCGAAAGTCCGGTGATCGCAATGATCCGCATCACCTAACGAGCTCCGCTGCGCGAGCCATTTGCTCTTCTTGACGGACATTTCCCATTTAAACGACATTTCCCAGATAGCCGGTCGGTCCAGCCCCTAAATGCCAGAGTAGTCTCGTTCCAAACAGCGGGAAAGCGTGAGAACATCGTTTCTAGCCCCGTACCGGCCTCCGATCCAGGATTGCGCCGTCGGAATCCGGCATTTCAATCCGTTCAGCAGGTTGTCAGACGCAGTTCTCCCGTGGGTTAACGCGTGCAGCGGTGCAGCTTGGCTCAACATCGCGCCATTCGCCCTGGTCGAGCCTGTCGATCATCTGATGAATGCGGGATTAAGGAAATCGCGATAGTCGAGGTGCCCGTCAGCCGGGAATGGTGATTCCCTTTTTGACCGCCGGGCGCCCGGCGACATCAATCAGCCACCGCTTCACCTTGGGGAAGCCTTCGATATCGATGCCCAGCGCCTGGTGGACGCGCAGCCACGGCCAGTTCGCGATATCGGCAATGGTATAAGAATCGCCCGCCAAATACCGCGCCTCGCCGAGCCGTCCGTCGACCACGCCGTAAAGGCGCAGCGTCTCCTTGCGGTAGCGCTCCAAGGCATAATGAATCTGGTGGTCGAGTTCGACGAAATGCCAAAGCTGTCCCAGCATCGGCCCGATGTTGCCGACCTGAAAGAACAGCCATTCCAAGATGGCGGTGCGGGTTGGCGCATCCGAAGGCATCAGCCGGCCCGATTTTTCGGCGAGATAGATCAAGATCGCGCCCGATTCGAACACGCGCAGGCCAATGTCGCGGTCCACGATCACCGGAATCTTGCCGTTGGGGTTGAGCTTCAGAAACGAAGGGCTTCTCTGCTCGCCGCCTCGAAGATCGATCTTGGTGACCTGGTAGGGCAACTCGACCTCCTCCAGCATGATCGAGGCCTTGATGCCGTTGGGCGTGTTGGCGGTATAGAGCTCGATCATCATGCTTCCAATTTCTTGAACAGGCCGAACCGGACCATGATCGATGGCAGGATCAAAAGATTGAGCACGGTCGAAGAAACCAGGCCGCCGATGATGATGGCGGCCATGGGGCCCATGATCTCGCGCCCGGGATTGTCGCTGTCGACCGCGATCGGCAGCATGGCGAGCGCGGTGACGAGGGCCGTGATCAGGATCGACGGCAGCCGTTCCTGGGCGCCGCGAATGGCGGTCTCGAGATTCCAGGTGAGCCCTTCCTTGTCCACCAGGTGCTGGAAGTGGGAAACCAGCATGATGGAATTTCTGAGCGTTATGCCGAACAGCGTCACGAAACCGACCAGCGAGCCGACCGACAGCCAGCCGCCGGTGTAAAGTGCGGCCAGCACGCCGCCGACCAGCGAGAACGGCAGGTTGACCAGCACCAGCAACATGTTGCGCACCCGACGCAGCGCGACGTAGAGAAGCGCCATGATCGCGGCTCCGGCGATCAGGGAATGAACGATCAAATCCTCCTGCGATTTCGCCTGCGCCACCGCAGCACCCGTAAATTCGAGATAGACGTCCGCCGGGAACTGGACGTCGTTGTGGATGCGTTGCTTGAGCTCCTTGAAAAAGGAGTTCAAATCGCGTCCCGTCACGTTGCTGGTGAGCGTTTGAAGGCGCTGCCCGCCCTCATGAAGCACGATATAGCGCCCGGTGCCCTGGTGCACGTCTGCGACCTCGGCCAGGGGCACGATCAAGCCCTCCGCCGTGGCCAGCGGGAGTTTGGCTACCGTTTCCGGATTGGTGCGCAAATCGGGCGCCAACACGACCGACACCGGCAAGACGCGGTTGCCGTCGAAAGCCTGACCGACCGAGGCTCCGTCATACGCGATCTCAAGGGCTTCGAAGACTTGATGCGGCGACATGCCGCGCCGCGCCAGGTCGTCCAGCCGAACCCGCACGTCCAGCTGCGGCGTTGCCGGCGGGGCGCGAAGCTGGACATCGGTTGCGCCCGGAACCGATCGCATGACCGCCGCGAGCTCGAGGGCCTTGCGGTCGAGGAGGTCGAGGTCGTTGCCGTAGATGTTGACGACGATGGGCGCGGTGTAGCCCGAAATCGTTTCGTCCACGCGTTCGGTCAGGAAGGTGTTGACCTCGGTCGCCAGGCCCGGAATCCGCGACAGCACGGCGCGAATCGAACCGAGCACGCGCTGTTGCTCGGGGCCGCTCAAGGGAACGAGGTCCACCTCGTATTCGGAATAATGCGGGCCGTAGGTATCGGCGCCGCGTTCCGCCCGCCCGGCCCATTGCGACACCGAGCGCACCCCGGGAATCTTCAGAACCTGGCGCGCGATCTCGCCGCCGCTGCGCAAGGATTCGGCGACCGAAGTTCCGGGAACGCCCGAGGTGTGCATGATGTAATGCCCTTCGCGCAGGTCGGGGAGGAAGCCGCCGCCCAAATAGGGAAGGATCGAGATGCCGACGCCGCAAAGTGCGAGCACGCCCGCGATCGCAAGGCTTGGTTTGCGGCCGATCACCCGCAGCACCCGTCCGTAACCGGGCTTGAGCAGGCGGATGAGCGGCGGCTCGCTGGTCGTTAAACGGTCGGTCGCCAGCAGCCACGCGCAGAGTGCCGGCGTCACCGTGAGCGCGGTGATGAGGGAAGCCATGATGGCCAGGATGTAGGCGATGCCGAGCGGCTGGAACATGCGGCCGGCGACGCCGGAAAGCGTCAACAGCGGCACGAACACCAAGGCGACGATGAAGCTCGCGTAGACGACCGAGCCGCGGACCTCCATCGAGGCGTCGAACACCACCTCGCGCATCGGCCGCGGCTGGGGCAATCGCCGGTTTTCGCGTAGCCGGCGGTAAATGTTTTCGGTGTCGATGATGGCGTCGTCCACCACTTCGCCCAAGGCGATCGCGAGGCCGCCCAACACCATGATATTGATGCTTCTTCCCGTCTCGACCAATACGAGAGCGGCGGACATAAGCGAAAGCGGGATCGCCGTCATGGATATGAAGGCGCTCCGGATATTGAACAGGAACAGGAACAGCACCGAGATCACCAGCACGCCGCCGATCAAGAGGTGGGTCGAAATGTTCTTGAGCGAGGTCTCGATGTAATTGGCCGGCCGGAACAGGTCCGGGTGCAGCTCGATCCCGCGTTCGGCGAGCAGGGTCTTGAATTCGCCCAAGACCTTTTCGACGTCCCGGGTCACCGCCATGGTGCGCGCACCATACTGGCCGATTACCATCATGAGGACACCGCGGTCGCCGTTGACGTTCGCGCCGCCGATGGCGGGCGCAGCACCTATCGCCACGTCCGCCACGTCGCCGAGCGTGACGCTGGTTCCGTCGCGGTGCGCCAGCACGACCTTGGCAAGCTCCTCCGGCGTGTGTGGCTGGCCCTCGGCGCGCAGCGCGATGCGTTGGTTTGCGGTCTCGATATAACCGGTCCCGATGGTGTCGGTGGCTTGACCAGCCGCCGCGACAACGTCCTGAAGCGAAAAGCCGAAGCGCTCCAGCCGCTCGGGCCGGACCTGGACCTGAAGCTGCCGGATGTCGCCGCCGAAGACGTTGAGATCGGCCACTCCCGGCACGCTCAAGAGCCGCGGCTTGATCGTCCAATCGACCAGGGTGCGAAGCTCCATCTGCGAATGGGTCTTGGACGTGAGCCCGATCGTCATGATGGTGGCGGAAGAGGTACTGAGGGGCACCATGTTCGGAGGGCCCATCCCCGCGGGCAAATGCGACTCGACGCCGCCCAACCGCTCGGCCACCAGTTGCCGGGCGCGATAGAGATCGGTCGAGTCGGCGAAGGTCAGGGTCACCACCGAAAGTCCCTGGATGGACTGCGAGCGCACCGTCTCGAGGCCGACCAGGCCGCCCAACGCGTTCTCGACTTGTTGCGACACCAGAATCTCGACCTCGCCCGCGGATAGCCCCGGCGATTCGGTTTGGATGATGACCAGCTTGGGCGCGAACTCAGGGAATATGTCGAGGCTCGTGTTCCACACGCGGTAACCGCCGTAGGCCAGCAGCAAACAGGCGATGCCGATGACAACGCCGCGGAAATGGATCGAAAAACGGACGACGGATGCGAGCATGCGGCGGTCGCGGGGCGGCTAGTTGTCTTGGTCTCGAATCTGCCAGCGGAATTCCTCCGCATACAGCATCTGAGCGCCGGCCACGACGACGGCCTCTCCGGGCTTGACCGAATCGGTCACGAACCAGCCGCCCGGCGCCTCGATGTCGGTTGCGACCGGGCGGCGCGCGAAATGGGCGTCGTCGATCTTGACGTAGGCCCAAGCCTGGCCCAGCGCCCACACCACCGCCTCTTGCGGGACGACGACGCCGGATTTCGCATCCTTCGACTGCTCCGCCCAAACGTCGAGACGCATCCCGGTGCGCAGGCCCGCGGCCGCGGTACGGAAGAAATGCGTTTCGCCCTGCATCACGGCATCGGCCGCAGGCGCCGGAGATACATAGCTTGCGGGCACGGCTGCGGCGCGGTCGCCGTTGCGCGCAACCTGCACGGGCTGGGTTTCGGGCGGCAGCGTTTGGCCGGGCGGAAGTGTTACCAGCAGCAACGCATCCTGATGGGTCAGCAGCCGCTCGAATTCGGGCGAAGAACCGTCCAGCGCCCAGGAAGCCAAGACCGGCCCCCATTGCTGGCGGGTTTCGTCGCGCACCGACGCCATTTCGGATTCGGACCGGCGCAGCTCCGCTTGGTTGCGTTTGAAATCCGCGTCCGCCTGTTGCAGCCTCTTGGCCGCGATGTCCCCTTGCTCTTTGTTGAGGGCGGAAAGCCGGTCGTATTCGGCCTTGGCCGCCGTCAGCGACGCGCGCACCACGTCGGCGTCGGACCTTGCGGCGGCATAACGCGCGCGCTGCGCCAGCAGGGGCTGCAGATCCACGACCCGCCCGAGGGCGTCGATTTCCGGCGCGAAAGCAATGGCCTTCATCGCCACGACGCGAAGCCCGCTGCGCTCTTGCGTCTCGGGATCGATGCGCAACGTCGTGCGCCCGTTCACCACCTCGACGCGCGACGTGCTGTTGTCGTCGCGCGAGCCGCCGCGGCGAAGCGCATCCTCATGGCTGGGTGCTGCCTGTGCGCCCGGCTCCCCGGCCGGTTGCTTTTCCTCGTCGTTGCCGCCGCTATCGGCGGTTTGGGGTGCTCGGTCCTTGCCGGTGAGCTCGTCGCGGTCCGGTCGAAGCAGAACCAGGGCGGCGATTCCGGCGACGGCGAGGGCCGCGATCCACATTCCGGCGCGAAGGGCGGGTTTCCGGCGCATCATGGGGGGCGGCCTTCGCCGGCGGCAGCCGGTGCCGCGCCGGTCCCGTCCGGCGGCGACGCGGATTGATCGAGCGGCTTTTGAACCGCGTCTTCGAGGGCGCTCCAGGCCCGATGGGCGGCGATCCGGGCGTCGAGTTCGGAGCGTTTGGCCGCCAACAGCTCGATCTCCGACTCGACCAGGGACAGGCGATCCAATTCACCGTGTTCGATCGACTTCTTGATCGAGGCCAGGCGATCGGTCTGGGTCGCGATCAAGCTTTTCGCGGTTTGCCACCGGGTGACCGCGGCATCGAATCGCACCCGGCTTTCCGTCAATTGCGCGAACACATCGGCCTCGAGCGATTTAAAACGCGCCGCCTCGAGCTTGCGCTTGGCCTCGGCCTCGGCGATCGGACCCTCGTTGCGGTTGAGGATGGGAAGCAGGATCATGGCGCCCAGGCTCTTCACCCAATCGCCCTGATCCCATAGCAACCCGGGCGAGAGATCGAGGTCGGGATATTGCTTCGCGATCTCTTCGCGCAACGACGCCTCCGCCGCCGCGTAGCGCGCAAGCCCGCCCTGCAGATCGAGCCGGTTTTGAAGCGCCGCCTGCTGTAAGCCCGCATCGGGCATGGACGGGAGCGTATCCCCGCTCAGCCGGTCGAAGCCGATGGGAAGCGCCAAAACCTGATCGAAGGGAAGACCCAGCGCCTGGGCCAGTCCGGCCTCAGCCGAGCGGATATCGCCGTCGGCGGCGTCCGCGGCCAGGCGCGCTTCCTGAAATTTGAGGTGCGACAAACTGACCTCGGACGAGCTGGCCTCGCCCGCCTTCTGAAAACGATCGAGCAGCGTCACCTCCTGTTGCCGGAACTCGAGTTCCTGCTTCGACAAGGCGGCGGCGGATTCGGCGCCGTAAACCTCGACGAAGCGCTGGCTGAGCCGGCTGCGCACGCGCCAGGCGGTTTCGGCGATCGCCAGCCGCGCCTCTTCGCTCAACTGCCGGGCGCGGGCAATTCGCGCCTCCCGCTTGTCGCCGATCTCGATCGGGATATCGAGGCCAAGCCCGATGCTCCACGGCGAATCGACGGTGCCCGGTCCGGTGTGATGCTCCAAGAGCGGGCCGCCCCTGGGGTTGGGGCGTGCGCCGGCGGTGATCTCGGCCGCGCGCTGGACCTCGAGATTGGCCCGCGCCACTTCCATGTCGGGATGGAAATAGACCGCCATCGGCGTGAGGGAGGTCATATCCCACCGCGGCAACGGCCACTTTGAAACGGATGCACCGTGGCGTTCCATGAAGGCGCGCAGACCCCCGTCATTGCTGCGGCGTTCGGCCAAGCCCGCCGCGATGCGCGCCGGCTCCAACGGCTCCGGCCGGTAATCGCGCGGGGCGCAGCCCACCGCGGGCAGCACCAGAAGCACGGCGGCCAGGCGCCGAAAGGTCGCTGTGCAGGCAGTCACGGTCACCATCGCGGCCCGCTGGGTTGCAACCTGCAAAGCTCCGCGCCGCGAACAACCCGTCCGAGGCGCGAAACCCTTGCATTTCCGCGCGGGTCCGGGCGGCGTTACCATAGAAGTCCGGGGGCGAAGTTTCCACCCCTTTCCAGGCGGTTTTGCCATACCATTCCGGGTGCTCCGGGCCCCGCTCCGGGCCCGATGGCGCGGGTGGCGCTATGTTTGCTGCCGCCGGGCGATGGTACGGGGCGGTTGACCTTTTGGCTTTCCTCGATCACGATTCGAGGCTTCGGCTGAAGGCCGGAAACGGAAAGGGGAACATGACGGATCGCAAAGTCATCGGCATCGGCTCGGCCGAATCCCGCGCCGGGGCGGCGGAAGCCCGCGACAACATCTTCGCGGAAGAGAAGCCGACCATCGGCGACTTCAAATTCGGCAAGGAGACGGCGTCCGTCTTCGACGACATGGTCGACCGCTCGGTCCCGTTCTATGACGAGATTCAGCGCATGACCGCCGATATCGCCGCCGATTTCGGAGCCCCGGGCACGAATCTCTACGACCTCGGTTGCGCCACCGGCAACACCTTGCTGGCGCTCGACCGGGTGGTCGATCCGGGCGTGCGCTTCGTGGGCGTCGACAATTCCGACGACATGCTCGCCAAGGCGCGCCAGAAGCTCGAAGCGAACAAGATGACACGCGCCTTCGAGCTGGTGAACGGTGATCTCGACCAATTCCAGATGATGGAGAACGCGTCCGTCGCGGTGATGATCCTGACGCTGCAATTCGTGCGGCCGCTGTACCGGGAAAAGGTGATCCGCAAGATTCACGAGGGGCTGAATAAATCCGGCTGTCTCATATTGGTCGAAAAGATCACGCTCACCGATTCGCTTCTGAACCGCCTGTTCATCAAGCACTATTACGAGATGAAACGGCGCAACGGATATTCCAACACGGAAATTACGCTCAAACGCGAGGCGCTCGAAAACGTCCTCATCCCGTACCGGTACGAGGAAAACCGCGACATGCTGGTGGCCGCCGGTTACAGCAGCGTCGAGGAATTTTTCCGCTGGTACAATTTCTGCGGCGTCGTCGCCATCAAGTAGATGGCCGCAGCTTTCCGGGCCGCGCGCGACGGCCTGCTGATTCGCGCCGGAAACTTCCTGTTCCGCTACCGGAACTACGCCTTCCCGATGTTATTGATCCCTTTGGTCCTGCTGTTCCCGCCGCAGGACGCGGCCGACGGCTCCCCGCTCGGCGTTCTGGCTCTGGCTCTGGCGCTGCTGGGGGAAGGCTTGCGCGCCCTGGTCGTCGGTCTTGCCTACATCAAGCGCGGCGGCGTCGACAAGCAGGTCTTTGCCGAAAAGCTGGTGATCGAGGGCCTGTTCGCGCATTGCCGCAACCCGCTTTACGTCGGCAATCTGCTGCTGCTGTCGGCTCTTCTCGTGCTGGCGAACAACCTCTGGGTCTATGTCATCGGCGGCGCCTTCTTCCTGTTCGCCTATGTCACCATCGTGGCCGCCGAGGAAAACTACCTCCGCTCCAAATTCGGCGCCGAATACGAAGCGTACGCCCGGCAGGTCAACCGCTGGATTCCGAATTTGCACGGGCTCAAGGCGACGTTGGATAGCATGACCTTCAACTGGCGCCGCGTCATCCTCAAGGAATACAGCAGCGTCTATTCCTGGATCGTCGTCGCGCTGTTGCTCGAAACCGTGAAGACGCTGCGGGCGGAGGGTTTTGCGGCACCGGGCGATTTCCTGACCGGGTTTGGAATCCTGTTCGCCGCCGTCACCGCGCTGTTTCTGGCCGTCTACATTTTGAAGAAATCGCGTCTCTTGGTGGATCGCCTGCCCTAAACCCGGGCGAAGAATTCATCGAGCGCCTGCGTCACCGCGGGTTCCTTGAGGCTCGGCGCGTGGCCCACGCCCGGCACCGTCACCTGGATGAGGTCCGGCTTCAGGGCTTTCATGCGCCGGAAGGTTGCCTCGCTCAACACATCCGATTCTCCCGCGCGCACCGCCAGCGCCGGAATTTTCGCGATCCCGCGATAGACGGCCCACAAATCGGCGGGCGCCTCCGCGGGCCGCATGAAGGGCTTGACGATATTCGGGTCCCAGTCGGTATAGAGCCGGGCGTCCGCAGCTTCGCGATAGGTGGCGCGGGCGAAAGCAAGCCAGTCGGCATCGTCTTGGATGGACTGGTTGGGAAGGGCGCGACGGAGTGCGAGAACCGCTTCCTGCCAATTGGATTGTGGGCGTAAGCCATGGATATAATTGAGAATGCGCGCCATTCCATCGGGATCGACCTCGGGTCCCGCGTCGTTGAGGACGGCGCCGCAAAGTGTGCTTGGCACGGCCAGCGCAAGCCCGAGGGCCACGAACACGCCGAGCGACGTTCCGACCGCCACGACCCGGTGGATGTTGAGGGCGGCGAGCAGGTGGCGCATGTCCTCGACATAATTGCGCGGCTCGTAATGGCGCCAGTCGGGATCGTAAGCGGACCGCCCGCGGCCGCGGTAATCGGGACAAATCACCCGGCGCGTGCCGGAGTATCTGGCGGCAAGACCGCGGAAATCCTTCGAATTACGGGTCAGTCCCGGGAGAGCTAGGATGACGGCGCGATGCGATTCCTGCGGGCCGTAGTCCCGGAAGTAAAGCCGCAGGCCATCGCCCGCCGTCAGGTAACACCCCCTAAAACCGGCGTCGCCCGGATCGGCCTTGAAAGTCGTTGGCGCGGTCAATTCTCTTATTCGGAAATGTGCAGATCGTCTTCGATCGATTGCGCCATCGTCGTTTTGCCGAGGCGCGCGCGGTAGATCTGGAGATTCTCGAGGACGCGCTGCACATAGTCGCGGGTTTCGTTGAAGGGAATCATTTCGATCCAGTCGATGGCGTCGACATCGTGGGCGCGGGGATCGCCGTTGTCCTTCATCCATCCCGAAAGGCGCGCCGGGCCCGCGTTATAGGCGGTCAAGGCCAACACGTAAGAACCGTCATAGTGCCGCAGCAGATCGTCGAGATACGCGGTGCCGAGCCTGAGATTATATTCGGGATCGGAATCGAGTTTCTTGTGCGAGTAGTTGATTCCGAGGCTGCGCGCCATTTGTTTCGCGGTTGCGGGCATGAGCTGCATCAGGCCGCGGGCGCCGGCGCTGCTTTCGGCGACCGAATCGAACGCGCTTTCCTGACGCATCACGGCCAGCACCAAGGCCGCCTCGGGCTCGTCGGAAGGCGGCTGGTGCGGAATCGGATAGGCCGAGGCGATGAGGACGACGTCGTTCTTCAGGGCCCGTTTGGCCACCGTGACCGCGATATCCGGGCGGCCGATATCGAGCGCGAGTTGGGCGACCAGACCGGCTTCGCCGGGCCCTTCCGCGATCTCGAGCAAGTGCAGGACGAAGGGGCGCGCCGTTTTCTCCTCCCCGATCTGGCTCAGTTGGTGCACGGCGGAAACAAGCTCGCGCGATTCGAACCGGGCCTTATCCTCCGCGGTCGGCTGCGGATCGGAAGGCAGGTTCAATCCCTTGCCGCCGGCCAGGCGGTGGGCGGCAAGCTGGCCGTGATAGGTGGTGACGCTGGCGGCGGCGCGGCCGAACCATTCCTGGGCGAGACCCGGTTTGTCCTTGATCGCTTCGGCGGCGCGGCCGGCCCAATAGGCGGCGCGCGCGCGGCTCGCGGGGAAATGGGCCGCGCCGTAAGCGCGTGCGAAATGATCGAGCGCCGTTGGCGGGTCTTGCAGGAAACGGAACGCGATCCAGCCCGAAAGCCATTCGGCCTCGATGAAAGCGGGACCGTCGCTTAGGCCGTGGTGCGTCGCCAAGCGGTACGCGACCGAGATGTCGCCCGAAGCCAAGACGCGCCTTGCGATCGCCCCGCGCTCGACCCACCAAAGCTCGGGCCGCACCAAATTTGCGGGCGGATGTTCGAGGATTTCCCGCGCCGCCGCGACATTGTCCTTGCGCCGGCGCCAGCGCAGGCGGTCGTAAAGAAGCCCGGGATCGTTCTGCAGCTCGGGCGGCACGCGGCGCATGGCCCAATCCACGGCACCTTCCATCTCGCGCAGCCGCCGCCGCGCCTCGGCCAGGGCCTGGTGGGCGCGATCGACCTTGCTCAGCAGGCGGTGCGCCGCATCGTAACGCCCGTCCCAGAGCAGACGATCCAGCCGGGCCAGGTGATCGGCGGGCCGCAGCATCTTGCCGTGGCGGGCCAGGAAGGTGCGCTCTTCGCTGAGCGCGAAATTGCCTTCGATCCAGGCCCGCCGCAGCAAGGCTTGCGCCTTTGCGGCATCGCCCTTGCGCTCCAAGGCCTCGGCGGCGCGCACCATGCCGTGGGCGGTGACGGGCTCGTTGTTCGCGAACCAGTCGAGAATCGCCCGATCGGGCGTCGACTCGTCCATCGACTCCTCGAGATGCTGGCGAAAGGTGTCGCCGGCGGGCCAATCCGGATTGTCGGCCATGAAGGCGACGCGATCCTCGAAACCCATGTCGGAATCGGGCTCCGACATGCCGAGCCACAACAGCGCCTTGGCGAGGAGCGGATCTTGGGCCTTGGCGGCAAGGCCGCGCGCATAGCTCCACTTGCCGGCGCCTGCGGCGGCGAAGGCCTCGCCATAAATCTGTTCGTCATGGTGCGATAGGGGTGCCGCAACCGCGGGCGCGCCCGCCAGAAGCACCCCCAACGCCAAACCCGCGGCGCCAACCCTTGCGCGCCGGGTCGAAAGCATAGGCAACGTCATCCTTCCCCCGGGGACGGTTTTCACCGCTCGCAATCGTGCCCCCGTTCTCTTAACGCATTGTAAGCGCCGCCGGGGGCCGGCACCAGATGGGGGCGTGCTTGTGGGTGCCAGCGGAGGCCGCTATGTTCGCCTCGGCAAGCACCCCGGAGTGGCCGGATGTTCACAGGATCGATCGTCGCCCTGATTACGCCGTTTCGCGGCGGCAAGGTGGACGAGCCCGCGTTTGCCTCGCTCATCGATTGGCAGATCGCCGAGGGCACCAACGGCTTGGTGCCTTGCGGCACCACGGGCGAATCGCCCACGCTCTCCCACGACGAGCACATGCGGGTGGTGGAGCTGTGCGTCAAGGCGGCCAAAGGCCGCGTCCCGGTGATCGCCGGGGCCGGATCGAATTCCACCGACGAAGCGATCATGCTCACGCGCCACGCCGAAAAGGTCGGCGCCGATGCGGCATTGGTCGTCACACCTTATTATAACAAGCCGTCGCAGGAAGGCATGTACCGCCACTTCAAGGCGGTGCACGACGCGGCCGATATTCCGATCATCATCTACAACATTCCCGGGCGCAGCGTGGTGGATATGTCGGTTGCGACCATGGCGCGGCTCGCCAAGCTGAAAAACATCGTCGGCGTCAAGGATGCAACCAGCGACCTCGCACGGCCGCTCCGCACCCGGCTTGCGATCGGGCGCGACTTCTGCCAGCTCTCGGGCGAAGACGCGACGGTCGTCCCGTTCCTGGTCCAGGGCGGGGTCGGCTGCATCTCGGTCACCGCCAATATCGCGCCGAGGCTTTGCGCCGAATTGCACAAGGCCTGGGCGAAGGGCGACATGGCGAGGGTCATGGCGCTCAACGAAAAACTTTTTCCCGTCCATGACGCCATGTTCGTCGAAACCAGTCCCGCGCCCGTCAAATATGCGGCGAGCCTCCTGAAGCTCTGCACCGGCGAGCTCCGGTTGCCGATGTGCGAGGTCTCGGATGCCAGCAAGGCCCGGATCGAATCGGCCCTGGCCGGTCTGTTGTCCTAGCGGACGCCATGGCGAAGGCCGCCGCACGGCGGGTGATCGCGCAGAACCGCAAGGCGCGGCACAACTACGCGATCGAAGAGACGATCGAGGCCGGAATCGTTTTGACCGGCACCGAGGTCAAGTCGCTTCGCGCGGGACGCGGCGGCATCAATGAAAGTTACGCCGCGGAACAAGACGGCGAGCTGTATTTGTTCAACTCCCACATCCCCGAATATCCGCCCGCCGGCCGCTTCAATCACGAGCCGCGCCGCACCCGGAAGCTCCTGCTGCACCGGCGTCAGGTCGCCCGGCTGATCGGCGCGATCACCCGGGAAGGGTACACGCTGGTGGCGCTCAGTATTTATTTTGGCCCCACCGGCCGCGCGAAGGTGGAACTGGGGCTTGGCCGCGGCAAGAAGAAGCACGACAAGCGCGCCGCCGAGAAGGAGCGCGACTGGCAGCGCCAGAAACGCCGGTTGCTGCGCGCCTGACTTTCTTTTCCAGGCGCCGCCGGATGCCGGCGATGACCGAGTCGAACATCTTTTCCGTGAGACGCCCGGTGTTGAGGTTGTAGCGCGAGCAGTGATAGCTGTCGGCAAGCGTAAGCGCGCGTTTGGGGTCCGCGCCGGGCACGGTGTGAAACGCGCCGTGGCGGAAGGGTTTCGCGGATTTGGCGAGGCCGAGCGCGCGCAGCGCCGACCCGTGGGCGACGGTGCCCAGCGCCAGGATGATGGCGAGATCTGGAAGGGCCGCAATCTCGGCTTCGAGGAACGTGCCGCATGTTCTGATCTCGGCCGGTGTCGGCTTGTTTTGCGGCGGCACGCAGCGCACCGCATTGGTGATACGGCAGCCTGCAAGAAGCAGCCCATCATCCCGGGTCGCGCCATAGCGCCCGGCGGCAAAGCCGTGGCGCAGGAGTGCTGGATAGAGAATCTCCCCCGCGTGATCTCCGGTGAATGGGCGGCCGGTCCGGTTCGCCCCTTTCAATCCCGGAGCGAGGCCGACGATCAAAAGCCGCACCGGCCCGCGGCGTGGATTCGGCGCGAAGGACGGGACCGGCGCGTTGTGCCAATCGGGGTGCGCGTCGCGGTTCGCCCGTCGGAATGCGGCAAGCCGCGGACACCGGGGGCAGTCGCGGTGCGGTGCCCGGCAATTCCGCGCGGCCATGCGTTATGCCGAATGGGCGAGTTTCGTTGCGTCCTGGTCGCGGTCGGGCGGTGTGCGCGAGATCGTCGGCACCAAGTCCTGCAGCTCGATGAAATTGTCGGCTTGGCGCCGCAATTCATCGGCCGCCATGGGCGGCGCCGTGCGTACGGTGCTGACCACCGTGACGCGGACGCCCTTGCGCTGGACGGCTTCGACCAGGCGGCGGAAATCGCCGTCGCCCGAAAACAACACTTGGTGCTCGACCGATTCCGCCATCTCCATCATGTCGATCGCGATTTCGATGTCCATGTTGCCCTTGATCTTGCGCCGGCCGGCCGAGTCGGTGAATTCCTTCGCCGGCTTCGTCACCATGGTGTAGCCGTTGTAGTCGAGCCAATCGACCAGCGGCCGGATCGGCGAAAATTCCTGGTCGTCGATCAAGGCCGTGTAATAAAAGGCGCGGATGAGCCGGCCCTTGGCGGAGAAATGGTCCAGCAGGCGCTTGTAATCGATGTCGAAACCCACGGCCTTGGCCGCGGCATAAAGATTGGCGCCGTCGATGAATAAGGCGAGGCGTTCTTCCGGGTAGAAAATCATTTGGCAATATCCTAATGAAATGAATGAATCCCCGCGGTCCCTCCGGACGGCTTGCCGGACGAAAGTACCGCGGGCCCCAGTATTGGGTTATCGATCCATAGTTAAACCGGACGGCAGCGCCCCGCAAGGGCCGGGAATTCAAGGATTTGATCCTCATCGGCGTCGGTTCCAACCTCCAGAGCGCCCGATTCGGCTCGCCGCTCGATACCGGCCGCGCGGCGCTCGCCGAATTGGAACGGGAAGGGGTGGCACTCCGCCGCACCTCGCGCTGGTTCGAGAGCGCACCGGTGCCCGTGTCGGACCAGCCCTGGTTCGTCAACGCCGTGGCGGAGGTCGAAACCCGGCTTGCGCCGGATGCCTTGCTTGCGGTGCTTCACGGCATCGAGGAACGATTCGGGCGGATACGGCGCGAGCGCAACGAAGCCCGCATCCTCGACCTCGATTTGCTCGCCTATAACGACCTGGTCGCGGCCGGACCGCCGAGTTTGCCCCATCCCCGGATGCATCAACGGGCCTTCGTGCTGCTGCCTCTGGCCGATATCGCGCCGGGCTGGCGCCACCCGGCCCTGGGCAAGAGCCTACCGGACCTCATCGCAGCACTGCCGCCGGGGCAGATCATCCGTCCGATTTGAGCCCCCAAACGGGGAGCAGCGGGACCCCCTGCTAGTCCCGGAAATCCGCGATTTTCCTAGGATTCTCCTTGCCTTGCCGGGGGGTGCTACCTATATTCCTGACCGCGCGCTCAACGGCTATAAAGAGCGCAAGGAGAGGCTATGGCCCGCGTTACCGTCGAAGATTGCGTCACCAGGGTTCCCAACCGCTTCGACCTCGTTCTCTTGGGGGCGCGCCGCGGCCGCGATATCGCGGCGGGTGCGCCGCTCACCGTCGAGCGCGACAACGACAAGAATGCGGTGGTGGCGTTGCGCGAGATCGCGGATGGAACCATTTCAACCGAGGTCCTTGGCGACCAAATCATCCGCGCTTTCCAGAAGCACGTCGAGGTGGACGAGCCCGAGGCCGAGATGATGGAGCTTTCGGCCAGCGCCGAAGACTTGTCCCAGCTTGCGGGCGAGGCCGCGAAGACCAAAGTGGCCGTTGAGGACGACGAAGCCCTCGAGGATGACGAAGCCATCGAGGATGACGAAGCGCCTATCGAGGACGATGACGAAGCCGGCGAGGATGCCGGCCCCGGCGAAGACGGCGACATCGGTGAGAACGCAGGCTCCGGCGAGGACGATGCCCCGTCCAAAGAGCCGGACACCCGTCCGGATCAAGACTGATTCCGGCGGAGCGCCGCGGCGCGGAAGTCCCGGCCGCGCCGGGCGGAGGTGCCAGTGCGGCCGCCCGAATCAGTGAGGCGGCATGATCCGTCAGTTCGAACTCGTCGAGCGCGTCAAGACTTACGATCCCGGTGCCGATGAAGAGGCCCTGAACCGGGCCTACGTGTTCGCCATGAAGGCCCACGGCTCGCAAAAAAGGGCCTCGGGCGATCCCTACTTCTCCCATTCCATCGAGGTCGCCGGCATCCTGGCCGGAATGAAGCTCGACTGCCAATCGATCATCACCGCCTTGTTGCACGACGTGGTCGAAGACACCGTCGCAACCCTTTCCGACATCGAGAAAATGTTCGGCAAGGACATCGCGAGGCTGGTGGACGGCGTCACCAAGCTCTCGAAGATCGAGCTTCAATCCGACCAGACCCAGCAGGCGGAAAACTTCCGCAAGCTTCTGCTGGCCATGTCCGAAGACATTCGCGTGCTTCTGGTCAAGCTCGCGGATCGGCTGCACAACATGCGCACGATTCAATACATCAAGGATCCCGACAAGCGCCGCCGCATCGCCCGCGAGACCATGGATATCTACGCCCCGCTTGCCGAGCGTATCGGCATGCAGGCGACGAAGGACGAGCTCGAGGATTTGGCGTTTTCCGTCCTTAACCCGGATGCGCGCGAATCCGTATTGGCGCGCCTCAGCTTCCTGCGCGAGCGCGGCGCCAATGTCGTGGAAAAGATATTCGTCGAGCTCAAGAAGGCGCTCGCCGATGGCGGAATCCCGGGGGCCGTGGTCGGGCGTGAAAAGCGGCCCTATTCGATCTGGCACAAGATGGAATTCAAGGCCGTCACCTTCGAGCAATTGTCCGATATCATGGCGTTTCGCGTGGTGGTCGACAGCGTCGAGCATTGCTATCAGGCGCTCGGCATCCTCCATAGCCGCTATCCGGTCGTGCCCGGCCGCTTCAAGGACTACATCAGCACGCCGAAGCCGAACAATTACCGCTCGATCCATACCGCCGTCATCGGGCCGTTCCGGCAGCGCATCGAAATCCAGATTCGCACCCGCGAGATGGATGAAATCGCGGAACGGGGGGTCGCCGCCCATTGGTCGTATAAGCAGGGCGTGCACAATACCGACGGCCGTCAGTACCGGTGGGTCCGCGAGCTTCTCGACATCCTCGATCAGGCCGCCGGGCCCGAGGAGTTCCTCGAGCACACCAAGCTCGAGATGTTCAGCGATCAGGTCTTCTGCTTCACGCCCAAGGGCGATCTGATTGCGCTCCCGCGCGGCGCCACCCCGGTCGATTTCGCCTATGCCGTCCATTCCGTGGTCGGCGATACCTGCGTGGGATCCAAGATCAACGGCCGCATCATGCCGCTGCGCACCCAGCTTTCGAACGGCGACCAGGTCGATATCATGACCTCGAAGGCGCAAACGCCTTCGCCGACCTGGGAGCGCTTCGTCGTAACGGGGAAGGCGCGGGCGCGTATCCGCCGCTTCGTGCGCACGCGCCAGCGCGCGGAATACGTCGAGCTTGGACGCTCGATCCTGCACAAGACCTTCCGCCAGGAAAACCTGGATTTCTCGGAAAAGGCGCTCCAGGCCGTGCTCAAGAAATTCCAAAGCGAGACGGTCGAGGATCTGTACGCCATCGTCGGCGAGGGCCGTCACACCGGGTCCGAGGTCTTGCACGCGGTCTTTCCCGGCCACAAGCGAATTGCAAAATCGTCCAAGGTGGTGCCGCTGTCCCAGGCCCGCAACAGGCGCAAGGCCTCCAAGGAATTCGCGATTCCGATCAAGGGCCTGATCCCCGGGATGGCGATTCATTACGCCGGCTGCTGCCACCCGCTGCCCGGCGACCGCATCGTCGGCATCGTCACCACGGGCAAGGGGGTCACGATTCACACCATCGATTGCGACAGCCTCGAAAACTTCTCGGAAACTCCGGAACGCTGGATCGACGTCGCCTGGGACATGGACTCCCTCACCGACGAGTCCCACGTCGGCCGCCTGTCGGTGGTGCTGGCGAATGAGGCCGGAAGCCTGGGCAATCTTTCGACCGTGATCGGGAAGAACATGGGCAACATCCTCAACCTCAAGATCACCAACCGCTCCCCCGAGTTCTTCGAGATGATGATCGACGTCGAGGTGAAGGACGTGAAGCACCTCACCAACATCATCGCCGCCTTGCGCGCAACGCCGGCGATCAATTCGGTGGAACGGGCGCGGGGTTGAGGGACGTGCGCAAACCCGAGGCAGGAGCAATCGAGGGCCGCCGCGCATGATGTTCCGGCGCCGCGAGCCGCTGCCGCGAATGCAGCGCCTGCGCGAGCACCTATGGCCGCGCACCGGCTACAGGCGCGCTTGGCGCTATCTCCTGTACCGGATGCTGCGGATCAACGACACGTCCTACAGCATCGCGGCCGGGCTCGCCTGCGGCGTCGCCGTTGCCTTCACGCCGTTCGTCGGCTTCCATTTCGTGCTGGCGGCCCTTATTGCGTGGCTGATCCGCGGCAATATCATCGCGTCCGCCTTGGGCACGCTGATCGGTAATCCCTGGGTGCTGCCGTTCCTCCTATGGTCGAGCTATAGCGTCGGCCACTGGCTTTTGGGCGGCGGCGCGCTCCGCAATCTTCCCGATGAAATTACCTGGCATTATTTGTTGCGTCACCCGGGGCATGTGTTGTTGCCGATAACCGTAGGCAGCATCCCGACCGCGTTCGCCGCTTGGATCGTCACTTTCTTTCCCGTCAAATTTCTGGTCAAGCGCGCCCAGAACCTGCGCCGCCAGCGTTTCACGAACCCGGCGCCCAAGGACGGCAACGCGCGGGTCGAGACGCCATGAGCGGGCGGGTCAGGCTTGGCGTCAACATCGATCATGTCGCGACGCTGCGAAACGCCCGGGGCACCGCTTACCCCGATCTTTTGCTGGCGGCGCGCGCGGCCGCGGACGGCGGCGCGGACAGCATCACGGTCCATCTGCGCGAGGATCGCCGCCACATCCGCGATGCCGACGTGGAGCGCCTGATCCGCGACGGCCCGTTGCCCGTCAATCTCGAGATGGCCGCAACCGAAGAGATGCGCGCGATCGCGCTGCGCTTGCGCCCGCCCGCCGCCTGTCTGGTTCCGGAACGCCGCCAGGAACTGACGACCGAAGGCGGCCTGGATGCGGCGGGGGCGAAAGACCGCCTCGCGCCCTTCGTGAAAAGCCTCGGCGATGCCGGGATTGCGGTCGCCCTCTTCATCGCCCCCGACAGCAGCCAACTGGAAGCGGCCCGCGACATCGGCGCGCCGGCCGTGGAGTTTCATACCGGCGGCTACTGCGAAGCGGCGGGTCCCGCGCAACTGGACGAGTTCCGGCGGCTGGCCGAATCGGCGGCGTTCGGCCAAGCCCTTGGGCTCGAAATCCACGCCGGGCACGGATTGACCTATGAGCGCGCCCGCGAGGTCGCGGCGATCCGCGAAATTTGCGAGCTTAATATCGGGCATTTTTTGGTCAGCGAGGCGATGTTCACCGGTCTTGCCGAGGCCGTGCGCCGCATGGTGGCGGCGATCGAATCGGGGCGCGCCGTCCGGGCGCGGCGGGCGTAAGGGGCATCGGCGATGATCATCGGCTTGGGCAGCGACATCATCGACATCCGGCGCATCGAGAAGACCTTGTCGCGGTTCGGCGCCCGGTTCACGAACCGGGTCTTCACCGACCTCGAGCGCCGGCGCTCGGAAGAGCGCAGCGCCCGCGCAGCCAGCTACGCCAAGCGCTTCGCCGCCAAAGAGGCGTGCTCGAAGGCGCTCGGCACCGGCTTCCGGCGCGGCGTTTATTTGCGCGACATGGGCGTCGTTAATCTTCCCTCCGGCCAGCCAACCCTTCATCTTACCGGCGGGGCGGCGCGCCGCTTGGCCGAGATCACGCCGCCCGGCATGGCGGCGAAGATCGATCTCAGCCTCAGCGACGACGAGCGGATCGCCCAGGCGATCGTCGTCATCTCGGCGGTAGCCTTGGGGGCGGGCGATCGCGGCTAACGGGTTCGTCGTTTTGGTTGGTTTCCAATTATTTAAAGGGATTGTTTAATGCGGAAACGTAAACCCGGGGGTACGGCGGAATCGGTCCGAGTCGTCCTCTATGCCATCGGCATCGCCCTGCTCGTGCGCAGCTTTGGCTACGAGCCGTTCAATATCCCGTCCGGCTCCATGATTCCGACCTTGCTCGTCGGCGACTATCTGTTCGTGTCGAAATACGCCTATGGCTACAGCCGGTATTCGCTGCCGCTCGGCCTGCCGCTGATTCCGGGCCGCATCTTCGCGCACCCGCCCGAGCGCGGCGATGTCGCGGTCTTCAAGCTGCCGCGCGACAACAAGACCGATTACATCAAGCGGGTCATCGGCCTGCCCGGCGACCGCATCCAGGTTCGCGACGGAACTCTCTACCTCAACGATCAGGCGGTGCCGCGCCGCCAGATCGAGGACTACATGCCCGAAGACGCCCCGCCCGGCTCCCGCGGTATCGTCCAATTTATCGAGACGCTGCCGAACGGCCGCAGCTATCGTGTCATCGAGGCGACCCCGAACGGAACGCTCGACAACACCGGGGTCTACACCGTCCCCGAGGCGCATTATTTCGTGATGGGCGATAACCGGGATAACTCATTGGATAGCCGCGTCTTGACGCAGGTCGGCTTCGTACCCGACGAAAACCTGGTCGGGCGCGCGGAGTTTCTGTTCTTATCGCTCCACAACGCCTCGGGTTGGGAGGTCTGGAAGTGGCCGGTGGCGCTGCGCTATCCGCGTCTCTTCCGCGCGCTCGAGCCGTGACCCCCGCCGATCGCCCCCATCACGAACTCGCCGCGGCGCTCGGGCATGAATTCGCGAATGACGCCCTGCTGCACGAGGCCCTGACTCACACCAGCGCTTCCCCGCCGTCCTACGAGCGGCTCGAGTTCTTGGGCGACCGGGTGCTGGGATTGGTGGTGGCGGACCTTCTTCTCGCCCGCTTTCCGCAGGAGCCCGAGGGCGATCTGGCCCGGCGCTTTGCCGCCCTCGTCAACCGCGATACGCTTGCCGCCGTGGCCCGGAGCCTCGATCTCGGGCGGTTCCTGGCGCTGGCGAAAAGCGAAGAGGATTCAGGCGGGCGCGAGAATCCGGCGACGCTCGCCGATTCCTGCGAAGCGGTCATCGGCGCTTTGTACCTCGACGGCGGTTTTGCCGCGGCCCGTCGCTTCGTCGCCGCCCAATGGGCGGGGCCGATCGAGGCCGACATCGAGCCGCCGCAGGATGCCAAGACCGCGCTCCAGGAATGGGCCCAGGCCATGAAAAAGCCGCTCCCCGCCTATCGCACCGTGGGCGTATCGGGCCCGTCGCACGAGCCGGTATTTTGCATCGAGGTCGCGGTCGAAGGATTTGCGCCGGCGTCGGCGAGCGGTCCTTCCAAACGCGCCGCGGAACGGGCGGCGGCCGCGGAATTATTGCGCCGGCTGGCGGCGTCCCATGACCGCTGAGGCCCAGAGGCGTTGCGGCTTCGTGGCGCTCATGGGCGCCCCGAACGCCGGGAAATCGACGCTCCTCAACCGGCTGGTGGGGGCCAAGATCTCGATCGTGACGCCCAAGCCCCAGACCACCCGCAGCCGGGTTCTCGGCATCGCCATGAACGGCAACGCCCAGCTCCTGTTCATCGACACGCCGGGCGTCTTCGCCCCGCGCAAGCGCTTCGACCGCGCCATGGTGGCGGCGGCCTGGAACGGCGCCAGGTCCGCGGACATCGTCGTCGTGCTCGTCGATTCCTCGCGCGGGGTAGGCTCCGACACGCAGGCCATCGTCGCGGGCCTGAAAGACCAAGGCGTGAAAGCGGTGCTGGCCTTGAACAAGATCGATCTCGTGAAGCGCGAGGCGCTCCTGGGCTTAGCTGCCGCGCTCGACCGCACCGGCGTCTTCACCGACATTTTCATGATCTCCGCCGAAACCGGCGACGGCGTCGCCGATTTGATGGAATTTTTAAGCGCGCGCGTTCCCGAGGGCCCCTGGCATTATCCCGAAGACCAGTTGTCGGACATGCCGCAGATGGCACTCGCGGCGGAGGTCACGCGCGAGCAAGTGTTCCTTCAGCTCCGCCAGGAGCTCCCCTATGCCGCGGCCGTCGAGACCGAGAATTGGACCCCGTTCGACGACGGCAGCGCCCGGATCGATCAAGTCATCTATGTCGCGCGCGACAGCCAGAAGCCGATCGTGCTGGGGAAGGGGGGCGCCCGCATCAAGGCGATCGGACAGGCGGCGCGCGCCGAGCTCGAGCGCATGTTCGGCCATCCCGTGCATCTCTTCCTGCACGTCAAGGTCCGCGACTGGTCGGAAAAACCCGAGCACTACAAGGCGCTCGGACTCGATTTCGATGCCTAGCCCGGCCTCGCCACGCCGCGCCGCCGGCCGCTGATTCATGGAATGGACCGACCGGGGCATCGTGCTTTCGGCCCGCCGCCACGGCGAATCTTCCGCGATTGTGGTCGCCCTCACCCCGTCCCACGGCCGCCATGCCGGGCTGGTGCGGGGCGCATTCAAGCGCCAGGGCGGGACCTACGAGCCGGGCAATCTGGTCCAGCTGCGCTGGCGCGCCCGCCTCGACGAGCATCTCGGCAATTTCACCGGCGAATTGCTGCACAGCCACGCCGCCAGCCTGCTCGATGATCCGCCGCGCCTGGCAGCACTCACCGCCGCCTGCGCCCTGACCGATTCCGCCCTGCCCGAGCGCGAACGCCACGACAAGGTCTATCTGGCGCTGAGCGCGCTGCTGGCCGCGCTCGAAACCGGCGAGACCGGCGCTTGGCAAGCCGCCTATGCCCGCTTCGAGCTCGATCTTTTGACGGATCTCGGCTTCGGCCTCGACCTCTCCCATTGCGCCGCCACGGGTGCCACCGAATCTTTGGCCTATGTGTCGCCGAAAACCGGCCGCGCGGTTTCGATGGAAGCCGGCGAGCCTTATCGCGACAAGCTTCTGGCGCTTCCCGCCTTCCTCGCCAAGCCGGATGCCGCTCCCGCGTCACCTTCGGAAGTGGCGGCGGCACTTGCGCTCACCGGATATTTCCTCGAGCGCCATGTCTTCGCCCCCCACGGCAAGACGATTCCGGCCGCGCGCACCCGCCTCATTGACCGGATCGGGGCTTGCGATAATGTGTTGCCCGCGAAAGACGTGGAATGAAAAAACCGGCTCAAGCAACGGCGGAAATCCGCAACACCGCGTTCGCCGACGCGCTGTCCGAGCGCTATCTCTCCTACGCCCTCTCCACCATCATGTCGCGCTCGCTCCCCGACGTGCGCGACGGGCTGAAACCCGTCCACCGCCGCCTTCTCTTCGCCATGCGCGAGCTCCATCTCGACCCCGGCTCGGGCTTCAAGAAATGCGCGCGGGTCGTGGGCGACGTGATCGGCAAATATCATCCCCACGGCGACGTTGCGGTCTATGACGCCCTGGTGCGCCTCGCCCAGGAATTCGCCCAGCGTTATCCGCTGGTGGACGGGCAGGGGAATTTCGGCAGCATCGACGGCGATAACGCCGCCGCCATGCGCTACACCGAGGCCAGGCTAACCGCGGTCGCCCAAGCTCTGCTCGAGGGGATCGACGAAGACGCCGTCGATTTCCGCGACACCTACGACGGCGAGGGCCACGAGCCGGTCGTCCTGCCGGCGGCCTTCCCCAATCTGCTCGCCAACGGCGCCTCGGGAATTGCGGTCGGCATGGCGACCAGCATCCCGCCCCATAACGCGGGCGAGATCTGCGCGGCGCTCCTCCACCTCATCAAGTTCCCGCGCGCCACCGTGGCCAAACTGGTCGAATTCATGCCCGGGCCCGATTTCCCGACCGGCGGCGAGCTGGTGGAGCCCCGCGAGAGCATCCTCGAATCCTACGCCAAGGGCCGCGGAAGTTTCCGCCTGCGCGCGCGCTGGATGGCCGAAAACCTCGGCCACGGCCAGTACCGGATCGTGGTCACCGAAATCCCGTACCAGGTGCAGAAGTCGCGCCTCATCGAGCGCATCGCCCAATTGCTCGAGGAAAAGAAACTGGCGCTTCTCGACGACGTCCGCGACGAATCGGCGGCGGATTTGCGCCTCGTGCTGGAACCCAAAAGCCGCGGCGTCGAGGCCGGGCTGTTGATGGAAACCTTGTTCCGCCAGACCGAGCTCGAGGTCCGCGTGCCGCTCAACATGAACGTGCTCGATGCCGCCGGGACGCCGCGCGTCATGGCGCTGCGCGAGGTGCTGCAAAGCTTCCTCGACCACCGCCACGAGGTGCTGCTGCGCCGCACCCGCCATAGGCTGGAAAAAATCGCGCTGCGCCTCGAGGTCTTGGCGGGCTATATCGCGGTCTATGCCCATCTCGACGAAGTGATCCGCATCATCCGCCGGGAAGACGACCCCAAGCCCGTGTTGATGAAGCGCTTCCGGCTCACCGAGCGCCAGACCGAGGCGATCCTCGACATGCGCCTGCGGGCGCTCCGCAAGCTCGATGAAATCGCCGTGCGCAAGGAACACGAAGCGCTATCGGGCGAGCAGAAACAGCTCCGCGGTCTCTTGAAGGATTCCAAGCGCCGCTGGCGCGTCATCGCCGACGAAATCGCCGCCATGAAAAAGCAATTCGGCGGCCCGGGCGGGTTGGGACGGCGCCGCACCCATATCGGCAAGCCGCCGGAAGCAATCGAGATTCCGGTTGAGGCCGTAACCATCCGCGAGCCCGTCACGGTCGTCTGTTCGGAAAAGGGCTGGATCCGCACCGCCAAGGGCCATCTCGGGCCCGATGCCGATATCCGTTACAAGGAGGGCGACGCGGCGCGCTTTGTCTTACCGGCGTGGTCCACCGACAAGCTGGTTCTGTTCGGCACCGACGGCCGGTTTTATACGCTGGGCGTGGACAAGCTGCCCGGGGCGCGTGGCCACGGCGAGCCCGTGCGCCTCATGATCGATCTTCCCAACGATCGGGAGATCGTCGCCCTCTTCGTGCACCAGCCGGGCCGGAAATTGGTGGTGGCGGCCCGCGACGGGCGCGGGTTCGTGGTCGCCGAAGACGATGTCGTCGCGCAAACCCGGACCGGCAAGCAGGTTTTGAACCTGGCCGAAGGCACGGCCGCGGTGGCGTGTGCCGTTGTTGACGGCGATCACGTCGCGGCCGTGGGCGAAAACCGCAAGCTCATAATCTTCCCGCTCGCGGAGCTTCCCGTTATGGCGCGCGGGCGCGGCGTGATCCTGCAGAAATACAAGGACGGCGGGCTTTCCGACGTGAAGACCTTCAAGCTTTCGGACGGCTTGACTTGGTCGATCGGCGAGCGCACCCGGACCGAAACCGATCTTCGCGCCTGGCGCGGCAAGCGTGCCCAGGCCGGCCGCCTGCCCCCAACCGGCTTCCCGAAGACGAATCGGTTTTAGTCGCGCTTGAATAATCCAGCGAAAGGATATGGGTGAACCATGTGGTAACATGCGGTTCACGATTCCCCGCCGCGAAAATCCCCACTAATCGGAGCAATAATCATGCCGCTATCGATGTACCAAGCTTCCATTCCCGGTTTCGTCCGGATGCTGAACAATCTGTCGGTGATTCTCGACAAGGCGGCGGCGCACGCCGAGGCGAAAAAGATCGATCCCGCCGTCTTTATCAACGCCCGCCTGGCGCCCGATATGCTCCCGCTCGCGCGTCAGGTGCAGATCGCGACCGATGGCGTGAAAGGCTGCGCGGCGCGTCTCGCCGGCATCGAGGTGCCGAGCTTCCCCGATACCGAGTCCACATTTCCCGAATTGAAGGCGCGCGTCGCCAAGACCATCGCCTTTTTGCAAAGCGTCCCTGCCGCAAAGATCGACGGCAGCGAGGCGCGCAAGGTGACCTTGAAATTGGGCGGCAAAGACGAGACCTTTCTCGGCCAGCCGTATCTGCTCGATTTCGTGATCCCCAATTTCTATTTTCACGTGACCACGGCCTACGCCATCCTGCGCCACAACGGGGTCGAGATTGGTAAGGGGGATTATCTCGGCCGATTCTAAGATGGCTGGATGCGTTGGCGGTGCGGCGCACGCGCCGTCACCGGCCTTCGCGCTCTAGCCCGGCACGTCGCTATCGGGTAGGGGCAAGCGCCGGCACGCCCGCAATCGCCAATGATTGTTCATGTGTCGGCCGCCGGTTCGCGAAGCGCCGAATCAGAGAGGCGAGCCGCTCCGGTTGATCGAGGGAGAGGAAATGGCCGCCTCGCGGGATTTGTTCCGAATTGGCGCCCGGGATCTCGCTAATGGTCCGGCGCCGCTCTTCCGGTTTCGACCAATCTTCGTCGCCGTAGATAACAAGCACCGGAACTTTAATCCGCGGGTAGGCCCCGTGTGCGTCGTTCCAGTAATGTCCCGCCCGCACGACGCGCAGAAAAGCGCGGTAATGTCCTTTTCTGGCGCCCGAAGCGACAATCTGCCCGGCGAATTTCTTCGACACGGCCGAGCGGTCGAAGACCCCGCCCTCCAGAATTTTCCGCTCGATCATGGAATTTCGCAATCGCATGACGGTCTCGCCGATCACCGGAATCTCGGCCAGCGTAAAGATCAGCCTGGCCGTGAGGTTCGCGCGGCGGATGCCGCCGCCCTCGTCGTAGTCATAGGGATTGATCGAGACAACCTTGGCGACCCTGGGGTTTTGTTTGGCGGCCATCAGCAGCGGGATCACCCCGCCGATGGAGATCCCGGCGACCGTCGCATTGTCGATCCCCATCTGTTCGAGGAATTTCTCCACGGTATCGACGAATAGCTCCGGCCGGTAGTCCGAATCGGGAATATCCGAGAATCCATGTCCCGGATAATCCAGGGCATAAACGGTGAAGTCCCGGACCAGCTTCGGGATGAGCGTTTCGAAAATATCCAGTTGGGTTCGCATCGTGTGCAACAGCACGAGATCGGGTCCGCTGCCGGCCGTTACATAGCGGATCCGCATGCCGCCGATGCTGGCATGGCGAATCGGGATGGCCGGATCCCAATAAAGCGAGCCCGGCGCATGGGGCCGCGGGCGAAGCGCCTCGACGATCATAGAGATCGGCACGGCCGCGGCTATAACGGCGGCGCCGCCGAGAATGATGACGAATGTGTCCATGTTCGCTCCTTTCACTTGCAAGCGGGGTTAAGACGGGAAGCAACGGCCGAAGGCGAGCAGATATTTCGGCGATCCCTTGAAACGGATCTTCCGCCGCAGGATGGGTCCGATGAGACCGCCTTCTTTCCGGATGAATCGAAGCCATGCCGCGCTGTCGGCAATGAGTTGGAAGTCGGCGGCGCCCTGATGGCCGTCGCTGACCTGGATTTTTTGATCGCGAATCATCACGGTCGCCGAGTATTTTTCCGCGCCGGTGAAGGTGAAGTGATAGGCCGCATTCAGGCCTTTGGACTGCTCCCGCTGGAAATTCGATTGCAGGCCGCGGAGAAATACGGGGATGCTGGCGGGACGGGTGCCGTTGTGGACGCGCTTGGTCCGCTTGTTCGGAAAGCGCCGCGCGACATGCATCTCGGCGTCGGATTTCGGGATGACGTAGACGGTCTCCGGCTTTTCCTGCAGGGGCCGGACAATGTCATCGAGGAACCGTTTCCGGTTATCGAGAAACGGGCCGATGACATCATCGCCCGCCGGACAGACCCCCAGGCAATAGGCCGCCTTGTAATTCGGGCCATAGCCGAGGCTCTGCCACATCGACACGGTTTCCGCATCGCTGACGCGGTTGCGATAGTCGCGCGCGTTCCGGCTGTCGGCGACGGTCTCGACCCAATCCACGAATCCGCCCATGAATTCCCGGTAGTTGTGGGTATAACAGGCGGAAAAATTGAAGGTGCCGTCGGCGTGGATGGCCCCGGTCGGGCAGGCGGCCACGCACAGCTTGCATTCGACGCACGGGTTGTATTCGACGGGCCGGGACTTCTTGTCGATGTCCCGGTCGATGACGACGGTGCCGAGCAAAATGAAGCTGCCGAACTTCGGATGGATCACGTTGCGGTGGATCCCCATCTGCCCCAACCCCGCCGCAACCGCGACGGCCTTGTGGGAGATGAGCCAGATCTTGTTTGGCCACCGGTCGGCTTCCATGGGGAAGCCGGCGGCGGCGCCGTTGATCGCGCGGATTCCCTGGCTTTCGCACCAGGCGACGATTTTCCGGGCGGCCTCGGTGACCTCGTCGGTGGCGTGATGAAATTCCACATTTGCGATCGACCGCGCCGGCGTCCGGACGTTGTCTCGATTCATGCGCCGGACCAGGCTTATCAGCGTCTTCGCATGCGGCAGAAGGTGCTCGATCTCCGCCCGTTGATCCTGAATCTCCGGCCGCTCGATCTCGACAAAGCCGGCGTCATCGGCGCCGGCCGCAAGGCACAGCCGGCGCAACATCTCGGCATCGAGCGGCGCCTCCCCGGCCGGCGGAACCGGCGGCCGGGAACGATGAGCCAAAATCGTCGGATGGTCCGTAATCATATGTAGATACATCCACTTCGTAAAAAAAACGGCGCGTCAAAGCCGGGTCGCCGCGCCGGCCACCTGGTCCGAAATCACGGTGAATTGCGACCAACCCGGCTGCCCCATGGCTTTCTGCAGCCGCTTTTGGGCTTCCTCCCAAAACGGCAACGCGCGCTCGAGCCGCTTCTTGCCTTTGCGCGTGATCTGATAGTGGCGTTCCCGCCGGTCCTTGCCCGGAATGGCGACGATCGCGCCGCCGCGTTCGACCAATTTCAGCGTCCGGCTGAGCGTCGTGCTGTCCATCGCCAAAACTTCGCCCAGCCGGCCTTGAGTGATCGTCCCTACAAGGTCGAGAAGCTGAAGAATGGTGAACTCGGTGATGCGCATATCGATTGGGCGAAGTGCCTCATCGTACAGCTGCGTGACGGCACGGGCGGCTCGCCGCAGCGTCGCGCATCCACAGGGCAGAGAGGGCAGAGTGTTCATCGCCGGCATCCCATCGTTCCTTCAACGTATGTATATGCATATAGTATGCGTTTGTCAAGACCCGGCGCATCGCAGCGCAGGGGCCGCGGAAGCGGTAATCGATGCTCCGCATCCGCGGCCCGCACGCTGGGTGTGGAACGGCCCTCAGTCACCGTCCCGCGACCTCCTTGGAGGAGGTTGTGCCCGCTGGCCGCGCCTGGGCGAGGAAGCCGTACGGCTCGTGGCCGCCAGCCTGGGCCGGGCCCCTCGTATCCTCCTTGGCGGCGACCGCCTTGACCCAATCGCTGGAGCGGTCGGCGGTTTGCGGGTCGCCCGTCACCGAGGTTTTGCCGGAGACCGGGGTGGTCCACTGACCCGCCATGACGGAGCCGGCGGGAACCTGGGGATCGTTCAAAAGCGCGGCCCGTGCGGATACCGCCTCGTTCCAATCGCCGGCAAGCGCCGCATCGAAGGAAGGCAGGGCGGCAACAACCAGGGACGCGCTCAAGAGGGCTATTTTCAGACGTGTGTTCATCGCAATTCTCCTTTTTCAATGTTGAGACTCGGGAAAGCACCGGCTTTCCCTCGGACCGCTGCGGTCCCCCGAACCGGCCGTCGAGCCGGCTTGGGGCGCCGCGGCGGCGAAATGCCGCCAGTTACATGTAGATACATATATTGTTCCGGCCAAAGTATGTTCCGCGTGCCTTTGGCGAGGCTCGTTCGCGCCCACCGGGCATGGAGACGCCCTTGCCGGACTTCGACGAGCGTCGGATTGGTTGCCTGTTTCGTCATTGCCGCGTCCTCCTGTTCATTAATGTACATGTATATGCATCTATTGGTCCGGCTGTCAAGGGGCGGCTGACCGGGAAGGTGCCAATTATTTTATTTGCCATGGCGGCCGTGCGGATCGCGTCCGGCGCCGTGAAAGGTTGCGCCGCGCGTCTGGCCGGCATCGAGGTGCCGAGCTTCCCCGATACCGAGTCCACATTTCCCGAATTGAAGGCGCGCGTCGCCAAGACCATCGCCTTTTTGCAAAGCGTTGACGCGGCCAAGATCGACGGCAGCGAGGCGCGCAAGGTGACCTTGAAATTGGGCGGCAAAGACGAGACCTTTCTCGGCCAGCCGTATCTCTTCGATTTCGTGATCCCCAATTTCTATTTTCACGTGACCACGGCCTACGCCATCCTGCGCCACAACGGCGTCGAGATCGGCAAGGGGGATTATCTCGGCAGCTAGTGACCCGGAGCTTGCCGAGAATTCGCGCGTACGGGATAATCGGGGCATGATCCGCGCGCTCGCCCTCTTGGCCGCTCTCGTTCTCGCCGCGCATGGCGCAACCGGTGCCGAAGCGATCGTCGGCCATGCGACGGTCATCGATGGCGACACGCTCGACATCCACGGAACGCAGATTCGGCTTTACGGCGTCGATGCGCCCGAATACGACCAGATGTGCATCCTGCGCGGCAAAAACATTCCGTGCGGTCAGAACGCGGCGCACGCGCTTTCCGACAAAATTGGCAGCGCTCTCGTCACATGCGAACCCAAAGACCGCGATAAAAATAATCGCGTTCTGGCGGTTTGCCATTCCGGCGGCGATGATTTGAATGCGTGGATGGTCGCCCATGGGTGGGCGATGGCCTATCGCCAATACACGGCCGATTACGCCGAGGAGGAGGACAGCGCATCCCAGGCTAATCTCGGCATCTGGCAGGGCGAATTCGTCACGCCATGGGATTGGCGCCACGGCAAGCGTCCCGAGGCCGTAAAGACGGAACCGCAACAACCGGGGGCCTGTCTCATCAAAGGCAACATCAACCCTCGCGGCGAGCACATCTACCACGTGCCGGGCGGGGACTTTTACGACAAGACGGTCATAGACATTACGAAAGGCGAACGCTGGTTTTGCACCGAGGAAGAAGCACGCGCGGCGGGCTGGCAGAAATCGCTCAGATGACGGAGCAAATCGGCATTTGCACGCAGCCGGCCCGAAGCCGCCCGCTTCTTTCACGTCACAACGGCCTACGCCATCCTGCGCCACAACGGGGTCGAGATCGGCAAAACGGATTATCTCGGAAGCGTGTGACCTGGAGCGGGCCTCCCGCGAAAATCCGCTCCGGGATATGATCGAGACGCGATCAGCCTGGCAAGATTTGACGCACCAGCTTGATGGCGTCCTGATAGCCAACAAGAATGGTCACGACTGCTGAGATGAATGTTACGATAGCCGTAGCAGAATATCGTCGCGACCACATTTGGTCGTCGTCTCGCGGTGCAGGTCGTCTTTAGATTCAATCATGAAGGCCCGCCATGCCCAGTCCAACCGATCCTAACTGGTGGCCCACCATACCCGTTAGCGTCGTCCCAAAGGAAGAAACATATGCTGCAACGGAACTAAATAATTTTCTATACAACCTGCACTCTTTTACAGATGATTTTCGGGGTGATCTAGCTATCTTCGATTTCGCCGGTATCCAAATTCAGGAAGCCAAAAAATATCTCAGCACCAATCCTTGGAATTTCCATTTAGCTTCACAGCATTATATGAAGTGGTCCAAAACAGCAGCGCGGGATGGAGCCATGACCATCTACCACTTCAAAAAAACCATGGATCAGTTGCGTGCGTCGCTTCGCCTTTGCCCAACCATTAATGCCGCTGTTAATCTGAAGATGTTGGGATCAGCGGGCAAACTCTTTGCGCGATACTTCCCCCGTAGCGAGTCGATTCGCAACGCGGTAGGGCACGCCGCCGAAATTGAGCATGATCCGGTTGTTATTGGCCGAAGACATCCATCTGGCGGAGTATTTATAAATAGTATCAATGGCCGCAATTTTGACACTACAATAAATAACATGGCCCTTTCCTACGAAATTAGTCAGTCCACAGTAGATAAATTATCCGAAGTAAAGTCTTTAGTGTATTCATCGTTTAGTGAAATAGCGAGCTAAGTTAATTATTTCTGCTTCGCATTATGGCCCGCGCGCCACAATTACTGGCTCCGCCGCAGCGTCGACGTCCCATTTCGTCAAAAACTCATCCGCCGTCATCGTAGGGAGAATCGCCGCGTGGATCGCTGCGTCATCGCCTCGATCACACCTGCATCGTCACTCCGCGGCCGAATCACGGTTCACGAGCTCTCACAACAGGAGTTTTTCAAAAGCCTCGGCTAAGATTGGACAAGTCACGAACTGACCCGAAGCGGGACACTTGGGGCTCAAGCCCACGGGCGGGGACGCCAGCGCTATGCATCTCAAGGCGCCAATCGGCATAAGTCACTTACGCCTACGTCAGAATTTTGCGTGAATGCGCAAACCGAATACGGAAATCAGTGCCCGGAGCAAAGTAATCGACGGGGTGGTAAGATAAGTTGAGTTGGAGTAAGGTTGCTCAACTGCTCAGGAGGTGCCGCCATGGAGGCATCCCTAAGATGGAGCGAAGCCTTTTCTGTCGGCCACGACGAGCTCGACGAGGAGCATCGTCGTCTCGTGAAGGCAGTGAACGATGTTTGCGACGCGTACAGGGCAAGAAAATCCCGCAATTTCATATATTCCCTATTGAAATCTCTGGAAAGGGAGACAGAGAAGCATCTGCAACATGAAAACGCAGTCATGCTCGAAATCTGCGCTGATACGAAGCGGCCAATCCCTGATGAGGTCAGAGCAATGACCCATAAGGCCATTGAGGAGCATATCGCTGAGCACAAGCGAAACCTAATTCAATTGCGAACCATAATGCGCGCGGCCAGTCCCAATGCTGTCAGTGCGGAGACCTTTCTTTGCATGGAACTAAGGCAGTGGTTTCTTGATCACGCGATCAAATACGACTCAGGCCTGAAGGCGATATTCCAAGCGATCTGATTTCAAGGCTGGCCCTTACCTGCATTCCGATTTGCAAAACGATGGCGGCCAGGAAGGACTGGTCCTCGCTGCCGCGCAACAACGAAGAAAGCAATCAACCCCTGGCCATCGGTGCTCAGTTGCCCCGACCCGCTACCGTGCACCAGCCGGGCTTGACAATTGATTAGTATAGGAATATAGTCCGCTTCCGGTCTTTGACATCGTGAAACCCGCTGAACGCCGCGCACAAACGCAATCACCTCCGTGCGGGCGCGGCTGAACGAATGCCATGATGACATCGCGCGCATCTGGCCCGAAAAACGCGGCAAACCGCCGCATAACGCAACATCAGCGTTGCATGTTGAAACAAAGCGGCGCGTCACGGCCCCGGTTTTCCGGCCTCTCGCGCGAGGGGATGATGACAAATGTTTACATTTCCCGGGAAAACCGGGGTGCCATCCGGTCCAAACCGGTTTAGAGCCCGTTCAGAGCGAAAGCGGCTCGGGCAGAAGTTCGGCTTCGCCGCGCTTGGGCTCGTAGGGCGTTTCGCTCAAGGGCGGGTGCCGCCGCCCCGTGAACACGCAGTAACAGACGCGCGCGGTGTCGGCCACCATCACCCAGGTGACGGCGAGGAAAAAAACAGTCAGCGCCGCATCGAGCCGGTCGTTGAAGATGAGTCGCGTTGCGGTCGCGGCTATTTCGGGCGGCAACGCGCCCGCCGCAACTTGGGCCACGAGATCGTTGGCGTGCGCCAAAAATCCGACGCGAAGCTCGGGGCTGAAAAGTTTCTCCAAGGCCGCCCAGCTCGTCATGGTCACGAGCCAGGCCAAGGGCGCCACGGTCACCCACGCGAATTTTTCCTTGCCGCTTTTGACGATGATCGTGGTCGCAACACACAACGCAATCGCGGCCAGCATCTGATTCGAGATTCCGAACAGCGGCCACAGGCTGTTGATGCCGCCCAGGGGATCGATGGTTCCGGTGTAAAGGAAATAGCCCCAGGCCCCCACCACCAGCGTCGAGGTCAAGATCACCCCCGGATACCAGCTGGTGCGCCCGAGCGCCGGCACCGCGTTGCCGAGCAAATCCTGGAGCATGAACCGCCCGACGCGGGTGCCCGCATCGAGCGTGGTGAGAATAAACAGCGCCTCGAACATGATGGCGAAGTGGTACCAGATCGCGATCATGGCATTGCTGGTGACGCCCGCGAAGAGGCTGGCCATGCCGACCGCAAGCGACGGCGCCCCGCCGGCCCGCGCAAACAGAGTCGCCTCGCCGACACGGTGCGCGAGGGCCGCCATTTGATCCGCCGTCACCGGGAATCCCCAGCTCGAGATCGCCGCCACCGCCTGGGCGGCGTCGGCACCGACCACGCCCGCCGGGCTGTTGATGGCGAAATAGATTCCGGGCTCGAGCACGGTCGCCGCCACCATCGCCATGATGGCGACGAAGGATTCCATCATCATCGCGCCGTAACCGATGAATCGCGCGTCGCGCTCGTCGGTGATGAGCTTGGGCGTGGTGCCCGAAGCGATGAGCGCATGAAAGCCGGAGATCGCGCCGCAGGCAATGGTGATGAAGACGAACGGAAACAGTTTTCCGCCGAAGATGGGCCCGGTCCCGTCGATGAACTGCGTCAATGCCGGCATTCGCACTTCCGGGCGCAGGATCACGATGGCGACGGCAAGGAGGAATATGGTGCCGAGCTTCATGAAGGTGGAAAGATAATCGCGCGGGGCCAGCAGCAGCCAAACGGGCAGAACCGCCGCGGCGAACCCATAACCGATCACCCACAGGGCGAGCGTCGGCGCATCCTGGTCGAACATGGCGCGAAGGTTTGGGTACTGGTCGATGAGCCCGCCGCCCGCGACCGCCAAAAGCAGCAGCGCCACCCCGATGGCCGAGGCTTCGAGCACGCGCCCGGGGCGGATGTCGCGCATGTAAAGCCCGACCAGCATCGCGATCGGGATGGTGGCGGCGACGGTCGAGGTCGCCCAAGGGCTGTGCTTCATGGCGTTCACCACCACGAGCCCGAGGACGGCGATAAGGATGATCATGATCGCCATGACGCCGACCAGCGCCGCGAACCCGCCGATCGGGCCCAATTCGTCGCGCGCCATTTGCCCGAGGGACCGCCCGTCGCGCCGGGTCGAGAACAGCAAGATGACGAAGTCCTGGACGCAGCCGCCGAAGACGGCGCCGATCAAAATCCAAAGCGTCCCCGGCAGGTAACCGAATTGCGCCGCCAGCGTCGGCCCGATCAAGGGCCCCGGTCCCGCGATCGCGGCGAAATGGTGGCCGAACACGATCCACCGGTTGGTGGGCATGAAATCGCGGCCGTTGTTGAGGCGCTCCGAAGGGCAGGCGCGGTTGCCGTCGAGCGCCAGAAGTTTTGCGGCGATGAAGGCGCTGTAAAAGCGATAGCCCAGCGCATAGACGCACACGGCCGCCACCACAAACCAGGCGCTGTTGACCGATTCGCCGCGATGAAGCGCGATCCCGCCCAGCGCGGCGGCACCGAGGACGGCGATGGCAACCCAGGCCGTGACCGCCAAAAGCCGGCGGCCGTTCCCGGCATCAGCGGCGCTATCAGGGTTCGTCACGGCGCCCGCCTTTCGCTCAGCAGCAGCGCCGCACGCCTTGCCACCGGCCGGCTTGCCGTGCGCGGAAAAATTCGCGCCGGCTCAACGGCTCCCCGGAATGCGCGGCTTGGTTTCGGCGCCGGTGATCGAGGTAGCGGTCATAGGCGTCATCGCCGCTCGCCTCGCGCAGCCAATTCCACAAGGCACTCGCCAAGCCGGTTCCAATTTTTCGCTTTGCTATCGCGCGCATCCCCGAAGTCCGGGCCGTTATTTGGATTTCCCGAAGCTTTCAAGTGCCGCGCCACCGGCCTCGGGCAGCACCCGCCATCCGTCCGGCCCCAGGGCCTCGATCGGCCGGAACCGGTCCTTGTAGGACATATTGGAGCTTTCGGCGATCCAATAGCCGAGATAGACGAAGGGGAGGCCGCGCTCGCGGGCGCGCGCGATCAGGCGCAAAATCATGAAGTTGCCCAAGCCGCGCTTGGCCTCGTCGGGCTCGGCGATGCTGTAGACGGCGGAATAGCCGTCGCTCAACCGGTCGGCGAGGCAGGCGGCGAGCAAGGTACCGGAAAAGTCCCGGTATTCGAGGACGTGCGACTCGACCGGCGTCTCCTCGACCATGGCGCGGTAATCGTCGGTGCTCATCCGCGCCATCGGGCCGCCCGCGTGGCGCGCGTTGAGATAGCGGCCGAACAGCCGGTATTGCTCGTCGCTGGCCTTGGCCGGGCATTCGCGCTCGGCGAGGTCGCAGTTGCGGCGCAAGATCCGGCGCTGCGAGCGGTTCGGCGCAAAATCGCGCGCCAACACGCGGACCGGCACGCAGGCGTTGCAATTCGGGCAAACCGGCCGGTAGGCCATGCGATGGCTGCGACGAAATCCGGCCCTGGTCAGCGCATGATACTGGATGTCGGCGCCGTCGGCCGTGAGTTCGGTGAAGATGCGGCTTTCCATCTGGCCGGGGAGATACGGGCAAGGATGCGGCCGGGTGCGATAGAACGCGCCGAAGGCTTCAAGGGATTCGCGGGTCATGCGGCAATCGCCAGGGCCGCCTGCCGGTTTACGACATAGGTGCCGGCGATGACGTCATGAAGCGTGCGGCGGCGCGGATCGAATATCGCCCAGATCAGAACCAGGGAGCCGGTCGGGTAAACCGTGAGATAGAAAAGAAAAGTCTGCACCGCCGCCTGCACTTGATCGGGATAGCCGTTGGTCAGGCTTCGCATTTCCAGCCCGAACAGGCGCATGCCGAAGGTCGCGTGCCGCGGGCCGCTCAACAGCAGCATGTGATAGCAGAACGGGATCAAGGCGAAGACGACGACCAGAAGCGGATGGAGCAGGCCGAAGGTCATGATGCCGATGATTCCGAATATGAAGAAGGCGAAGAGCATGATGAACCCGATCACGACGACGTCGCATAGGTAGGCAATTGCGCGCTTCCACGCGACCCCGCGGTAAAGCTCGAAATGGGCCATGGGATCGGGCGCCTTCGCGTCCGACACGCCCAACTGGAATCCGGTGTTGATCATGGGTTTCTCGGCCGAGCCTCGTCAGCGGCGTTTTACCGGAAGAAGAATTAAGCCCGGTCCGGCTTCGATGCAATCGGGGAAAAGCGGCCTAGGTCTTGGGCTTGGGCGCTTGGGCCACCGATTTGTTCGGATCTTCCGCGCCGCTGTCCGCGCCGCCGCCGGCCTTTTTCTCGCGCAAAAGCACGATGCTGATCCTGCGGTTGCGCGGCGAGGTCGGGTCGTCCTTGACCATCGGCTCGGTGTCGGCCTTGCCCGTCAAATTCACGATGCGCTGGGCGGGAAGCCCCGCCGCGATGAGCGCGCGGCGGCTCGCGTTCGCCCGGTCGGTCGCAAGGTCCCAGTTGTCGTAGCCGTTGGCGTTGGCATAGGGCGTCGCGTCGGTATGCCCCGAAATCGCGATTTTTTCCGGCAGGCGTGCGATCACCTTGGCGACCTGCTGCATCAGGATTTTGGCCTTGTTCTGCAGCTCGCTGCTGCCGCGCGGGAACATCGACATTTTGTCCTGGTCCACGATCTGGATGCGCAGACCCTCGGGCGTTTTTTCGACGATGAGGTTTTCCGCCAGTTCCTTGATGTCGGGACTGTTCTGGATCGCCTGGCGCAACTCGTGCTCGGCTTCGCTGAACTGCTTGTCCTCGAGCGCGGCCAAAACCTGCTCCGCCTTTTCCGGGTCCGCGGAGTCCTGGGGAGGATTCTTCGTTGGGTCGCTCTTGTCGGGTGCGGCCTGTCTTTCGCTCTCGCCCTCGGATTTGTCCTGATCGAAACTCGTGGTCGGGATAGGAATGGTGACCGACACCGGGGCGTTGTCGTTCACCATCTGGCCGTTGCTGGTAACGCTCTCGCCCTTGAAGAATCCCTGGCCGCCCGTGGTTTCGCCGATGGCGCCCGGGACCGGCGAAAAATATTCCGAGATGCCTTTTTTTTGCTCCTCGGTGGTGGCATTGATCAGCCACATCAGGAGGAAGAACGCCATCATCGCCGTGACGAAATCGGCATAGGCCACCTTCCACGCGCCGCCGTGGTGGCCGCCGTGGTCCTTTTTCTTGACTCTCTTGATGATCGGCGGGGCGTTGTTGTCCTTATCCGCCATGGATCAGGCCTGCGGCGAAGGCAAGGCCGAGACCGCCTCCTCGACCTCGTAGAATGTGGGCCGGACGTTCGAGGTCAGTGCCTTGCGCGCGAACTCCACGGCGACGGACGGGGAGTAACCCTGAAGATAGGCGAGCAAACCCGCCTTGATGCATTGGTAATATTTGGTCTCGGCGTCGTAGATGCCGGCGAGCGAATGGGAGATCGGGCCGACGAAGCCGTAAGACAACAACACGCCCATGAAGGTGCCGACCAGCGCGCCGCCAATGGCGTGACCAAGGATCGCCGGCGGCTCCGAGATCAGACCCATGGTGTGAATGACGCCGAGCACCGCGGCGACGATGCCGAGCGCCGGCAACCCGTCGGCCAGCGTTTGCCAGGCATCCGCGACTTGTTTGGCCTCGTGGTGATGGGTCTCGATTTCTTCGTCCATCAGCGTTTCCATCTCGAGGGCGTTTTCGGTGCCGAGCGTCAGCAGACGCAGGTAGTCGCACAGGAACGTCATCGCGTGGTGGTTCGAGGCGACGCCCGGGAACCGCGCGAAGAGCGAGCTTTCCTCGGGTTTTTCGACGTGACTCTCGAGCACCAGCATGCCCTTGGTCCGGGCCAGCTTGAACACGGAGTAAAGCAGGCTCAGCACCTCGAGATAGCTTTCCTTGGTGTAGGGCGAACCTTTGAGGAGATGGCCGAAGGCGCGGCCGCAACCGACAAGAACCGGCTTTGGGTTCGCGATCACGAATCCGCCGGCGCCGGCGCCGACGATGATCAAGATCTCGAACGGCTGCCAAAGCACCACAAGATGTCCGCCGCCGCCGAGGTAGCCGCCGATGACACTAGCGATGACGAGCAACGCTCCAACGATGAACAGCATGCTTCGGGGGCCTTTTAGATGCGCCAAAACCGTGCGGCCAGCGTTGTCCGCCGGGCGCACGCCAAAGCTTGGATCATTTATGTTAATAAGACGTTTAACGCCCCGGAAACCGGCCCGTTCCGGCCCGATTGCGGACTTCGGTCCGGCCTCCCGTCACCGTCCCTCCGGCGTCAGAGTCAATTGCCGGAATCCAGGCACCGTCCCGCTCCCGGATGGCCCGGCGCCGGACAGCAACAAATATTGGCCTTCGCGCCAGGGATACGCGAAATCGCGGTAATGGGGCGAAAGCGGATTTCCCGATTCGCCCGGCGCGATCATGAACAAAGCGCCGTCGAGATCGGAAAGATCGTAAACGGCCCGGAGACCGGGGCCGTGAATATGGACAAAGGGGTTGCCGGAATCGACCGCGCCGAACGTCCCGCGGTTGACGGTGGAATCATCGCCGCCGGTCGCAATCTCGACCTCCGAGAGCGCGTCCAAAAGTGGCACGTTGCCCAGGACCGCGTGGTGAAACCGGGCCCGATGGGCGGCGCCCCATTGCCAGCGCCCCGGGTCGCTCCCGAATTTCCGCGAAAGCCGGTCCAGCGCGCGGTCGAGCGACGCGGCGATCGCGTCATCGCAGGTCTCGATCGCCGCCGTCGCCGGATCGTCGCACCATTGGGGTGCGTCCCTCAGCAGATGGCCCAGCACCATGGGGTCTGCGACCTGGGCCGAATCGGCCGCCGCGCCAAGTTTCCGTTCGACGATCTGGTTGCCGAGTTCCAAAAGCCACGCCGAATAGATCAGCGGCTGGGATTGGTCCCGGCGCATGTCGCCGTCCCAATCGGAAAGCAGCTTTCGCGCCGCCTGCCCTTGCGCGCCGTGCGCGGGCACGGCAAGCAAACGCGGCAGGAGGTCGCGCGCAGCGACCGATTCGGTGTCGAGTTGCATCGCCGCAGCCTCCGCCGGCGACAGCGGCGCAAGATCATCGAACATCTCGGCGATTCGCCGCGCGCGATAGGACGCCGGCCAATAGGCCGCGAGCGGATAGGGGTAGTCGTCGCCGACCCATCGGTTGTTCGCGGTGACCAAGAAGCCGGACGCCGGATTGAGCGAATGGGGCAACTCGGAAAAGGGGATGAGGCCGGTCCAGTCATATTCGCCGCTCCATCCCGGCACCGGATAAAGGCTGACACCCCGTTTGCGCAGCGGCACGCGGCCGACGGAATAAAGGGCGATGGCGCCCTCTTTGTCGGCGTAGACGATATTCTGGGGCGGGGTATCGAAATGGGAAAGTGCCGCCGTCATGTCGTCCACGGACTTTGCGTGGTCGATCCCGTACAGCGCATCGGGCGTGCGGTCGTCGGGGCGAAGCCCGGCATCGGCCAGCGCCACGACGTAATTGCCTCCGGCCGGGACGGGGATGTCTGCGGCGCCCGTCACGGCATCCGAGATCACGGGACCGTGGCGCGTCTCGCGCACCTTGAGTACGACGTCGGCGCCGCCCCGAACCTTGATGATCTCGTCGCGGGTGATGAAGGGAAGGCTTCCGTCCGGCGTTACGTAGCGGCTTGGATCGGCATCCGATACCCGCTCGATGAACAAATCCTGGGAATCGACCTCGCTGCTGCTGAATCCCCAAGCGACCTCGGCGTTATGCCCGAGCACCATGAACGGAATCCCGGGAACCGTGCCGCCCGCAAGCGTCAGCCCCGGCGCCTCGATGCGGGCGAGGTACCACAAGTCGGGGGCTTCGAGGGCAAGATGGGGATCGTTTGCCAGAACCGGCTTGCCGCTCGCGCTGTGGGCGCCGCTCACCGCCAAGCTATTGGATGCGCTTGCCGGTGGCGGCATTTGCGGAATCGCGTCCCATCGCACCGCAGCCAGAGCCGGCAAAGCTTCGCCGGAAAGCGATGCGGCGCGTCTTGCCGATTCCGGACTATTCGGCCACAGGTCCTCGATTTGCGACGGCGTCAAGGTCTTCAACAGCCGCGCGCGTAAGAGCTCGCTCCGGAAATCGGCGGAAAGCCGCAACGCCATGAGCCGGCCCCAAACCAGCGAATCGGCGGGCCGCCACTCCCAAGGCCTTGTGCGAAGTACGTAATACTCGATCGGCCAGGCGCCCTCATGTTTGGCGAGAAAGGCATTCACGCCTGCCGCATAGGCCTCGAACGCGGCACGCGTTCCGGCATCGAGGCCCGCAAGTTCGGCCTCCGCCAAACGATAGAGGCCAAGCGTCCGCATTAGCCGGTCGGTGCGCAATCCCGGCTGGCCGACGATCTCGGCGAGCCGGCCCGCTCCCACGCGGCGCATGAAGTCCATCTGCCACAGCCGGTCCTGGGCATGGACGAAGCCCAGCGCGAAATAGGCGTCGCGCTCCGATTGGGCGCGGATCAACGGAATTCCATGGTTGTCGCGCAGGATCTGCACGGCATGATCGAGCCCGGCCAGGGAAATGCCGCCGTCTTCTTGCGGCAAGGAGCTACGCAGCCACAGGTAGCCCGAAATCACACCGGCCCCCAAAAGCGCGATGGCGGCCGCGGCGACGCGAAATACGGTCCGCCGCGTCACCGTCTCAATCCGAAAGCTCGCCGATCACGCGCGCTTGGTCGCGCCCCAAATCCGGGGCGGAAGGGCGCGCGGGCGGGTCCGGGAACGGCGATATCTTGATGGGATTTCCCGCCATGCGCAGTGTCCCCGCGGTCTCATCCGCCACGGTGATCACCATGTTGCGCGCGGCAACCTGCGGATCGGCCATCGCCTGCGCGATGTTGTTGATGGGGCCGCAAGGCACGCCCGCGGCCTCGAGTACACTCAGCCACTCGCCCGAACCGCGGGCGGCAAGCGCCGCCTCGATTTCGGATTCGAGCGCCGCGGCGTGGCGCGTGCGGTCGTCGTTGGCGGCGAATCTGGGGTCGGCGGCCAAGCTTTCGCGCCCGATCGTCTCGCACAGCTTCGCGAACAGCCGGTCATTGCCGGCGGCGATCACGATATGCCCGTCCTGGGTGCGGAAGGCGGCGAACGGCGTGATCGAGGGATGACGCGCGCCCAGCGGACCCGGCACCTCGCCGGTTGCGAAATAGCGGGCGATCGCGTTTTCGAGAATGGCCAGCTGGCAATCGAGCATGGCGACATCGATCTTGGCGCCCTGGCCGCTCAGCGTGCGGTGGTAAAGTGCTGAAGCGATCCCGATCGCCGTGAACAGCCCCGCCGTGATGTCGCCGATCGAGGTGCCGACGCGCGTGGGCGGTCCGCCCGGATGGCCGGTCAAGCTCATGATCCCGCCCATCGCCTGAACCACCATGTCGTAGGCCGGGCGGTTGGCCTGCGGGCCGGTATGGCCGAACCCGGAAGCGGCGGCGTAAATGAGGCGCGGAAAGCGTTGGTGGAGCTCGTCGAATCCGATGCCCAGCCGCTCCATGGTTCCGGGGCGGAAATTTTCGACCAGGACGTCGGCGCGCCCGAGAAGTTTTTCGAATATCGCCCGGTCCTCCGTCCGGTGGAGATCGAGCACGATGCTTTCCTTACCGCGGTTGAGCGACATGAAATAGGCGGACTTGCCGTTGACGAACGGGCCGATGCGCCGCGCGTCGTCGCCTTCGGGGGATTCGACCTTGATCACGCGGGCGCCGAGATCGCACAACACCAAGGTGCAAAACGGCCCGGCCAGCACCCGCGTCAGATCGACGACCGTGATCCCGGCGAGCGGGCCGGCGCTCACGGCGGCGCTCACGTCGGCTTTGCTAGGAGCTGCGCGATCATGGGCGCGGCGTAGGTCATGATGGCGTCGGCCCCGGCCCGCTTGAAGCACAGCATGGTTTCGAGGAACGCCTGCTGTTCGTCGATCCAGCCCTGTTGCGCCGCCGCCTTCAGCATCGCGTATTCGCCGCTCACCTGATACACGAAGGTCGGCATGCCGAAAGCCTCCTTGATGCGCCACAGCACGTCGAGATAGGGAAGCCCGGGTTTCACCATCACCATGTCGGC
The DNA here is from genome assembly GCA_041498815.1 of Alphaproteobacteria bacterium. Classification (GTDB taxonomy): domain Bacteria; phylum Pseudomonadota; class Alphaproteobacteria; order DATDPM01; family DATDPM01; genus DATDPM01. The sequence goes on along the minus strand of JBGQJC010000009.1, from coordinate 14,959 downwards.
GCCCTCGGCGATGTCGAGCGCAACTTCGCGCAGCGCCTCGTCGCCGTTGGCGGGATCCATCTGATAGCTGCGCTTGTCCCCGGTCCCCAAGGCCGAGGCCGAATTCACGGCGGCGCGATACGGGCCATAGAGGGCGGAAGCATATTTTGCGGCATAAGCCAGAATCCGCACGTTTTTGAAGCCGTGGGTCTCCAGCGCGTCGCGGACAGCACCCACCCGCCCGTCCATCATTTCCGAAGGCGCCACGACGTCGGCGCCGGATTCGGCCAAAGCGATGGCTTGCTTGCACAGCACGGCGAGGGTTTCGTCGTTCACGACTTCGCCGGCGCGCACCAATCCGTCGTGGCCGTGGCTGGTATAGGGATCGAGCGCGACGTCGCAAATGACGCCCAGGCTTGGCTCGGCCTTCTTCACCGCGCGTACCGCCCGGCACACCAGGCCGTTGGGATTGACGGCTTCGCGCGCGTCGTCGCTCTTGAGATTGGGCTCGATCGCGGGAAACAAGGCGATCGCGGGGATGCCGAGCGCAACCGCGGTGTTGACGATCTTCGCCAGCTGATCGATCGACACGCGATCCACGTCCGGCATGGACGAGATTGCGCTATGCGATCGTTGGCCCTCTTGGATGAAGACCGGCCATATCAGGTCATCCGCGGAAAGCCGCGATTCGGCCACTAACCTCCGCGACCACTCGGCCATGCGGTTGCGCCGCAACCTGGTGCGGGGGTAGGCGCCAAAGATCCTGCGGGAACCTGGGCTCACGGCGAAACTATACGGTCACGCCGCCGCCAAGGCTTGGTCCAGGTCGGCGATGATGTCATCGATATGCTCGATCCCGACCGAAAGGCGCACATAGCCTTCGGTAACGCCCGTCGCCATCTGCTCCTCGCCGGTAAGCTGGGAGTGGGTGGTGCTCGAGGGATGGATCGCCAAACTCCGGGCATCCCCGATATTCGCAACATGATAGTGCATCTTGAGGGAATCGATGAATTTCCGGCCGGCATCGCGGCCGCCCTTCAGTTCGAATCCGACGAGGGCCCCGTATCCCCCGGAAAGATAACGATCCGCTCGCTGCCTGGCCTCGCCCTTCATCAAACCGGGAAAGATGACTTGTGTGACCTTCGGGTGTTTGCCCACATATTCTGCAACCTTTTCAGCGTTTTGACAGTGAGCCTTCATGCGAAGCGGCAACGTCTCCAGTCCCTGGATAAACAGGAATGCATTGAACGGGCTCATGCAGGCGCCGATGTCGCGCAACAAGGTCACCCGCGCCTTGATGATGTAGGCGATGGGGCCTAACGGCTTTACCGCCTCGGTCCAGATTGCGCCGTGGTAGCTGGGGTCGGGCCTGGTGAGCATGGGGAAACGGTCGCCGTGGGCCTCCCAATCGAAGTTGCCGCCGTCGACGATCACGCCGCCAATGGAATTGCCGTGGCCGCCGACGTATTTGGTCGTGGAATAAACGACAATCGCCGCCCCATGCTCGATCGGCCGGCACAGGATCGGCGCCGCGGTATTGTCGACGATGAGAGGAACGCCCAGCTCCCGGCCGATGTCCGCCACTTCCCTAATCGGGAACACTTTGAGTTTTGGATTCGGCAAGGTCTCGGCGTAGTAGCAGCGGGTGCGCCGGTCGGTCGCCTTGCGAAAGGCTTCGGGGTCGGTTGGATCGACGAAGCGGACTTCGATCCCCATGGTGCTCAGGGTGTTCGCAAACAGGTTCCAGGTGCCGCCGTAAAGGTCCGTGGAACTCACGAAATTATCGCCCGCATGGCAGATGTTTTGCACCGCCATCAGACTCGCCGCCTGGCCCGAACTCACGGCAAGCGCGGCCACGCCGCCCTCGAGCGCCGCCATCCGCTCTTCCAATACCGCGGAGGTCGGGTTCATGATCCGGGTGTAAATGTTCCCGAATTCCTTGAGCGCGAACAGATTGGACGCGTGCTCGGTGCTGCCGAACTGGAACGAGGTCGTCTGGTAGATCGGAACCGCCACCGCGTTGGTCGCGCTGTCGCTCCGGTATCCGGCGTGGAGGACGATCGTCTCCGGGTGCTTGCTCGTGGTCGGCATGGCTTGGCCCTATCCCGTTGATCAAGACATTGGCGGACGGTGCGCCAACCCAGCGCCGCCCCGGTAACGGCAGGCCACCGGGGCGACGGGGCGGTATATCATTCCGAAGCGAAACCCACCAAGGACAATGCGGCTTTCGGGCGGTTGGAAACGGCCTCGGCCAAGGGATTGCCAAGGGATTGCCAAGGGATTGCCAAGGGATTGAAGGAGCAGGAAAAGCTCGAAAAGACGGCTCCGGTATAGGGATTGTTAACCTTCGTTTCGTAGCATGACGGCGACAACCCAAGTCATGCGAGGACGCCGTGGAAAAGGGCTATCTTGAGGTCATCGGCTTGATCGAGCGGCTGCATCGCCAGTTCCTCGAAGTGGTGAAAGCCGAGCTCGACCATCTGAATATCCAGGACATCAACAACGTCCAGTGCCTCATCCTCTACAACATCGCCGAGGAAGAGGTGACGGTCGGCGAGTTGACCTACCGCGGCTACTACCTGGGCTCCAACGTGTCCTACAACCTCAAGAAGATGGTCGAAACCGGCTATCTCGAACAGGAACGCTCCACCCACGACCGGCGCACGGTCCGGGTGCGCCTGACCGAAAAAGGCAAGGCGCTGCGCGAGAAGATCGCGGCCATGTTCGATCGCCATGGCGGCAAGCTCACCGACGGTGCTCTGGCCCCGGTCAAGATAACCGCGGCCAATGAAACGCTGGTGGCACTCGGGCGCTATTGGAACGAGATTTTGAACAGCCCCGCCCGGAGCGTGAGCGGCGAAGTTCGCCTGCGCGCCTAGGTCCCTAAGTCTCCCGCCGCAATCCAGGATCGGCCGCGCGCCCAAGGCGCCGCGCCGCGATTTTCCTTGGCCATGCCGCCAGAGGGCGGCGTTGACATCGCCCCGTCCAGGCAAGACAAACTAGCCTTCGTTTTGGCTCTTGCCGGTTCCGCCCATGCCCGAATTCGACTATGGCCGCGTTTGCGACCGCCTCGCCGGCGAAGGCAGGCGCCGCTCGATGCGCGCCTTCGGCCCCTCCGCGGGGGCCCGCATCGAAACCCCGGCCGGGCCGCTCCTCAATTTCTCGTCCAATGATTATCTCGGGCTTTCGCGTCATCCCGAGGTCGTTCGCGGCGCGCAGGAATTTGCCGCGCGCTGGGGCGTCGGAAGCACGGCTTCGCGGCTGGTCTGCGGCACTTTGGAAATCCACGAAGCGATCGAAATAAAGGTCGCCCGCGGCAAAGGTACCGAGGCCGCACTTTTGTTCGCCTCGGGCTATCAGGCGAATGTCTCGGTGCTTCCGGCCCTGTTCGATGCCAAGGTCTTGGGCGCCGACCCTCTGGTGTTCTCGGACCGGCTCAACCACGCCAGCATTCACGACGGATGCCGCGCGGCGGGGGTAGGGCAAATCCGGTACCGCCACAACGATCCCGGCCATCTCGAAGAGCTTTTGGCGGCAAGGCAGGGCGAGGGGCGCCCTTGCTTTATCCTGTCGGAATCCGTGTTCAGCATGGACGGCGACCGGGCGGATATCGCCGCTCTCGTTGCGCTCGCCCGTCGGTTCGACGCCTTTCTCTATCTGGACGAGGCCCATGCGACCGGAGTCCTGGGGCCCGGCGGTTTCGGGCTGTCGGCGGAATTCCCCGGCGCCGATCTCGTGATCGGCACCTTCAGCAAGGCGCTCGGGAGCTTCGGCGCCTACGCCGCCTGTTCGGCGCGCCTGCGCGAATATCTGGTCAATCGCTGTGCCGGCTTCATCTATTCCACCGCTTTGCCGCCGCCGGTCTTGGGCGCGATCGATGCCGCGCTCGATCTGCTTCCCGCGCTCGAATCCTCGCGCCGGAGCCTGCAGGAAACGGCGGAAAGCGTGCGCCAGGCGTTGCGCGCAAGCGGGCTCGATTGCGGCGCATCCTCGACGCAGATCGTGCCGGTCATCCTCGGCCCCGAACAAGCGGCGCTCGATCTCGCAAGCGCGCTCGAAGCGGAAGGTATCCTGGCCGTTGCCATCCGGCCGCCCTCGGTTCCGCCCGGAACGGCGCGCGTGCGTTTCTCGCTTACCACCCAGCACGCGCAAGCCGACATCGCCCGGCTGACCGAATCGGCGCCGCGGATCGCGGCGATGCTGCGCTCGGCGCGACGCCAGGCGGCGGGATGAGCCTCGTCTTCGTCCACGGCTGGGGCTTCGATTCGAGCCTTTGGGAAAGCGTTCGCGAAGAGCTCCGGGATTTGGAATGCGAGACGGTGGATCTCGGATTCTACGGCCGCCCGGCGGCGGCGAGGCCGAACGGCAGGGCGGTCGCCATCGGCCATTCGCTCGGGTTCCTGTGGCTGCTGCACGAACGGCCGTTCCCGTGGCGGGCGCTGATCAGCATTTCGGGGATGCCGCGTTTCACCAAGGCCGCGGATTATCGTTGCGGCGTAGCAGCCCGGCTCTTGGATTCCATGATCGCGCGCTTCGCCGGCGCGCCCCAAGCAACGCTCGACGATTTTTTCGCGCGCTGCGGAACTACGGCTGCGGCCCCCGACGGCGCCGATTGTCGGCGGCTGGCGGAAGCGTTGCTGTGGCTCAAGGATTGGGATGCGCGGGACTCTCTCGCCGCGGAACGCGTGCCGTTGCTTGCCCTTTACGCGGCGGATGACGAGATCGTGCCGAAAGAGTTGAGCGAAGACGTGTTCGCGTCGCGGCCCGAAACGGTGCTGGGTGCCAGTCCCGGCGGCGGGCACGCGCTTCCTCTCAGCCGGCCGCAATGGGTTGCTTCGAATATCCGCGAATTCGTGGGGCGGCTGGCATGACCACGGGTCTGTCGCCGCAACGGGCCCTGCTGCCGGAAGCCGGCGATCCCGGCTCGCGCAAATCCGCGATCGCGCGCTCGTTCGATGCCGCCGCCGCGACTTACGACACCCATGCCGCGGTCCAGCGCCGTGCCGCGGCCGCGCTTGCCGCGCGCATCGCGGAACTGCCGCTGCCCCCATCCCCGCGCATACTCGAAATCGGCTGCGGCACGGGATTCTTGAGCGCCGCCCTGCTTCGCGACCGCCCGGATGCGCGCTGCCTGTTCACCGATCTTTCCGCCGCCATGACGCGCTGCTGCCGGGGCAAGATCGGAGCCCGGACGGCGGCCTTCGCCGTCATGGACGGGGAGATGCCCGCGGTATCGCCGGTCTTCGATCTCGTCGCCTCGAGCTTCGCGTTCCAATGGTTCCTCGATCTCGCGGGCGCGATGACCAATCTCGCCGCCTGCCTGCGGCCCGGAGGCCGCCTTGTGTGTGCGACATTGGGGGCGGACAGTCTTTCCGAATGGCGCTCCCTTCACCAGAACGCCGGGCTCTCCTTCGGCGGCTTGGTCTTTCCCACGGCGCCGGAGCTGTCGCGCATGGCGGCGCAAGGGGGGCTTCGCGGGGCGGTGGCGGAAGAGCGGGTCGAGCGGCGCTATCGCGGCGTTCCTACGTTCCTGCACGAATTGAAATCGCTCGGCGCCGGCACGCCAGGTCCCGGCGCCGCGCCCGGCGTCCCGCAGCTGCGCCGGTTGTTGCGCGCGGCGGAAACCGGGCGCGCCGGATTCCAAGTGACCTATCACGTTCTTTACGGCAGTTTCACGCGCACCGGCCCCGCGCCATAGAGGACTTCATGCCCGGATATTTCGTTACCGGAACCGATACCGGCGTCGGCAAGACGGTGGCCGCAAGCTGGCTCATGCTGGCGCTGGACGGCGAGTATTGGAAACCGGTGCAGGCGGGCCTCGACGGCGAAACCGACGAGCAAGCGGTGCGCCGCCTGACCGGATTGCCCTCCGCCCGGTTTCATGAATCGATCTACCGGTTGAAAGCGGCGCTCTCCCCGCACGAGGCCGCCGGCAGGGAAGGAATCACCATCGATACCGCTCGGCTCAAATTGCCGCGCCATCGCCGGCCGCTCATCGTCGAGGGTGCGGGCGGTCTCTTGGTGCCGCTCAACGCCCGCGAATTCATGATCGATCTCATCGCCGAGCTTGGGCTGCCGGCGGTGCTGGTCGCGCGCACCGCGCAGGGGACCATCAACCACACGCTCCTCAGTCTCGAGGCGCTGCGGCGGCGCCGGATCGAGATCGCGGGCGTGATTTTGAACGGCGCACCCGATCCGGGCAATCGCGACGCGATCGCGAATTTCGGCAAGGTTCCGGTCATCGCCGAACTGCCGGTATTCGATCCCTTGGGCCGCGAGCAGCTGTTGGCGATCGAAACAAAGCTGCCCGTGGCCGCGGCCCTTTAAGCGCCGGCATGGACAAAAACCGCGATCCGGACCCCGTTGCCCTCGATGCCCGGCATGTCTGGCATCCCTATACCCAGGCCGAGGGTGCTCCCGTGCCGGTCGAAATCGTGGCCGGCAGCGGCGCCAAGCTTCGCGCCGCCGACGGGCGCGAGTTCCTCGATCTGATTTCGTCCTGGTGGGTCAACGTCCACGGGCACGCCCATCCCGCGATCGCGGCGGCGATTGCCCGCCAGGCGGCCGAGCTCGAGCACGTGATCTTCGCCGATTTCACCCACCGCGGAGCGGCGGAACTGGCAGGGCGGCTTTGCCGCATCGCGCCCGATGGATTGACCCGGGTATTTTTCTCCGACAACGGCTCGACCGCGGTCGAGGTCGCGCTGAAAATCGCGGTCCAGTATTGGCGCAACCGCGGGGAACCGCGGCGCAACCGGTTCGTCGCTTTCTCCGGCGGCTATCACGGCGACACCGTGGGGGCGATGTCGGTCGGGGCCGCATCCGGCTTCTTCGCGCCCTATGCCGATCTGATGTTCGAATCGCATTTCCTGCCGTTTCCCGAAACTTGGGATGGCGACAACGAAGCGGACGAAAAGGAAGCAGCGGCGCTGGCGGCGGCGGGCCGGCATTTCGAGGATTATGGCGGGCAAACCGCGGCCATGATCGTCGAGCCCTTGGTCCAGGGCGCCGGCGGCATGCGCATGTGCAGCCCTGGGTTCCTGCACCGTCTGGCGCAACTCACGCGCGCGGCGGGGGTTCTCTTGATATGCGACGAGGTGATGACGGGCTTCGGGCGCACGGGCGCCATGTTCGCCTCGCTCAAAGCCGGGATCGCGCCCGATATGATGTGCCTCGCCAAGGGGCTGACCGGCGGGTTCCTGCCAATGGGCGCGACCCTCTGCCGCGAGGCGATCTTCGATGCGTTCCGCGGCGAGGGATTCGCGCGCGCTTTTGCCCACGGCCATTCCTTTACCGCGAATCCCTTGGGATGCGCGGCAGGGCTTGCCTCCCTCGACCTGTTCGAAACCGGGCCATGGCGGGATCGGGCCGATGCGATCCATGCCGGCCACCGCGCTTTCCTCGATAGCTTGGCCAGGCACGATCGAGTACGGCGCAGGCGGCTTACCGGCACGATCGCGGCTTTCGACATCGCCGGCGAAGAGGAGGGGTATACGGCTTCGATCGGCCAGGTTTTGAAGCGGGCGTTTCTGGAGCGCGGTCTTTTGCTGCGCCCTTTGGGGAATGTCGTCTATCTGATGCCGCCCTATTGCATCGAGGACGCGGATCTCGAGCGCGGCTATGCCGGGGTCCGCGAGGTGCTGGCGGGAATCTAGGACGACGAGCGCGCTTGGCGCGCGGCGGGCCGCTCGACGACGCGTGCCGCCGGAAAACGCACCGTTGCCGCGGTGCCTTTGCCCAACTCGCTTTCGAGCTTGAAGCTACCGCCATGGGCTTCGGCCAGCGACTTGACGAGCGGAAGCCCGAGGCCGGTGCCCCGTTGATGGCGGTTGAGTACGTTTTCCGCCTGGCCGAAGGCGGACATGACCACCGGAATGTCGTCGGCGGCGATGCCGATACCGGTATCGTACACCGACAAAACGAAGGTTCGATCGCGATCCACGAAAGCGCTCACGAGAATGGTGCCGCCGGCAGGCGTGAATTTCACGGCGTTCGACAAAAGATTGAGCAGGATCTGTTTCAGCATCCGCGAATCGGCGCGCAGCCACGCCAAGCCCTTGGGCACATCGGTGCCGAAAGTCAATGCGCCCGCGCGGGAATCGTCGCGCATCAGGCGCAGTGTCGCTTCGATCGCGTCGGGAACGTCGATATCTTCGTCATGGGGGCGCAACTTTCCCGCCTCTGCCTTAGAGAAATCCAGGACGTCGTTGATGAGATCGAGCAGCAGTACGGCGCTGCCGTGAATATCCTCGGCGTAATCCCGGTATTTGCTCGAGCCGACCGAGCCGAAAATCTCGTCCTTGATGATTTCGGAAAATCCGATGATCGCGTTCAAGGGCGTGCGCAATTCATGGCTCATGTTGGCGAGGAAGGCCGATTTTGTGCGAGTCGCCGATTCCGCCTCCTCCTTCGCGGACTTGAGGTGTTGCTCCATGCGCTTGCGCTCGGTGATGTCGAATCCCGATCCGATGAATCCGAGAAACCGTCCGTCGGGCGCGAAGTGCGGCACGCCGGTATCCAGGATCCAGCGGAACTCGCCGTCGAACCGGCGCAGCCGATATTCCATCTGGAACGGCTGGCGCGCCGCAAGGGCCGTGAAATAGGTGTCCACCGACCGTTCCCGGTCTTCGGGATGAAGGCTTTGGACCCAGTTTTGCCCGCTGACCTGCCCGCGGCTGCGGCCGGTGAAGTCAAGCCACTTTTGATTGAAAAAAGCGCTCTTTCCCGTGTCGTCCGACATCCACAGGATATTGGGTGCCCCGTCCGCCATGGTGCGGAATTGGTCGAGCGCGGCGATGGCATGATCGCGCGTTTGCGCCGATTGCACGATCATCACCCGGAGCACGGCGATGCCGACCGCAAGAAGGAAGGCAACCGCAAGGACGATGGCATTGGCCGCCGCCTCCGCCGAAAACTCGCCGCCGTTTGCGGCCAGATCGTAAAGTCCGCCCAGCTGCAGCGCGCCCAGGACCGAAACGGCGGCCGCGAACATCAATGCCGTTGCACGCGATCCGCGCTGCAGCAAAAGCCGCACCGCATAAACCGCGGCGGCGGCCTCGAGGACCAGGGCGATGGCAAGCACGGCGGTAAAGGGCATGCGGTAACTCACTCCGAAAAGGTTTCGGCCAATTCGGCCCCCGGCCGAATGCCGGCGGCAAAAGCCGATGACGACAAAACCCGCAAAAGTTGAACGGGCGGAGGCGCCGGCCGGTTCTCAATATCGGATAATCGGGGTCCCGACTGAATAGGGAAAAAGTTATAAATTTGCCGAATTAGGCGGCAAATCGGTAACGAAAGCGGCGCAAATTATAGCCATCCGGTCAGGACCGGTCGGCAAGAGCGCCAGCAACCCGGGGGCCCGGGCCGGTTTCAGTACGGGCGGCGGCGGCAGTCCACGGTGCAGACGCGGCTCGACCCGTCGCCGCTCAATTGGCAGTCGCTGGTTTCGACGGTGATCATCACCGGCGGGAATTGCTGGGGCACAACCTGATCGCCGCCGTAAACCGTTTCAAAGGGATCGTAGATGCCGGCGGAATCATAGAATTCGAACGCCATATCTTCCGACGGCCCTTCCGTCATCTGGATGGGGCTTTGGGGAAACAGGCGGTCGGCGTCGAAGGAACAGCGCCCCGATATGACGGCGGGCGGCGCTTGCCTACACCGGCCGTCGACCTTGGCCTCGAAATACGGCGTATATTCCGCCGGCCCCAAGCTCATGTCGCGGGTCATGCCGTAGTCCAAAGTGAACCGGCAGCCGGTCGCTAGCGCGGCGCAGGAATCGTTGGGCTCGACGGAAAGCGTGATCTGGCCGCAGGTCATATTCTGAAAAGTGAGGATGCGCGGCGATTGCGCGGCCGCCGTCGCCGCCGCAAAAAGGGCGGCCGCGAAGACGATGAAAGCGCGGGTTTTGAATTTCATGAATCCGCCAACCGGCAATGCGGAGGGGTGGTCCACTAAAAAGACACTCGCATCGCGGTGCGGATCCCGCAAGGGTCGGCCGCCAAAACGGCGCTATAATCCGTGGCCGGAGAAAATCGGGCGGGTGTTGGCGATGGCGGGCGGCGGCCGCGAGGTGATCCTCGAATTCCAGGCCCTGGGCAACGCGGTCAAGGTCACGGCGATCGACCCGGAGACCTTGATCGAGGTCTCGATCGTCGGTTCCGCGACCGCGACCGAAGAAACCTTGAAACGCGCGGCATTGCGCAAGCTCGAGTACGTGCTGGCAAAGCGCGCGGACGAAAAATAGCGCGCCGCCGGCGGACGAGCCAACGGGCCGGAAAAGACCCGGATTCCCGGCCGGTTTATGCGGGCTTCTGCTTGCGGGCGCGGCGCAGCACCTTCTGCCCGGTCTTGCGCCCCAACCCGATCCTCTTTGCGAACGCGGAGCGCTGCTCGGCGTAATTGGGTGCCACCATCGGATAATCGGGCGGCAGGCCCCACTTGGCCCGGTATTCGTCGGGGGTCAGGTTGTAAGTCGAGCGTAGATGCCTTTTCAGCATCTTGAGCTTCTTTCCGTCCTCGAGGCAGATGATGTAATCCGGCGTCACCGATTTGCGCACCGGCACGGCCGGCTTCAGGGCCTCGGCCTTGTCACCGCCGCCCGAACGCTCCAGCGCCGCAAAAGTCGTGAACACCGTGCTGATCACCTCGGAGAGCTGGGTGGCGCCCAGCAGATTATTGCTGGCGTAGGCCGAGACCACCTCGGCGGTCATCGTCAGAAGCTCGCTGCGGCGGTTCTGTTCCCCGTTCTGCGCATCCATATCGCCCGGTCCTTTTTCTGGCTCAAATTCCGGTTTCTTTGATTGCACCGGGTCCGTATCTTGTCAAATTGAAAATAAACGCAGGTCTTAACATTAACTATTGCTCACCATAATTTGACGGAAACTGGCGGACCACCCCCATTCAAAGACTTGATCTTTGTTCGACTGCCGGGCGTTACGCTGCCAAGCCTTCATCCGGGCCAACGGATACTGGGGGCGGGCAGAGAGCCATGTATTCATGGGCGGTGCCGGCCGCGTTTCCTATCCCTGCGCCAACGGAACGCCGAATGGGCCATAGTCTTCGCGGGCAGGGCAGGGGTTTAGAGCTTTCCCGATATTTGACTTCCACCAAAGGTCATCAAAGGCTTATGGCGTATTCGTGGCGGCCCGCCGCCGCCGAGGGATAGTGGCCCGCTGGCACGGCCCGGCGACATATGGTACTTTTCAGTTTGGCTCGGGGTGATGTTAATCAAAGGCCATGGCAAGGGAGACGATCGCGATCGCCGCCGATCACGCGGGGGTGTCGCTCAAGGACACGCTCAAGACCGCGCTCGGCGAACTCGGGTTCGAGGTGCTCGATCTCGGGACCCACGGCCCCGAATCGGTCGATTACCCGGATTATGCCAACAAGCTTGCCGACGCGCTCCGGGAAGGCCGGGCCAAGCGCGGCGTTCTGGTCTGCGGCAGCGGCATCGGCGTCAGTATCGCTGCCAACCGGCACCCGGGCGTTCGCGCCGCCTTGTGCCACGATGCGGTCACGGCGCGCGTCGCGCGGCAGCACAACGACGCCAATGTGCTGGTCTTGGGCGCCCGGACAACCGGGCTCGATGTGGCGAAGGATTGCCTGAAGGTGTTTATGAACACGGCGTTTGAAGGGGGCCGCCATGCGCGCCGGGTAGACAAGCTCGGCTAATGGAACCGGCCGGGCCAAGAAAAGATAGAAAAGATACTGGGAGGACGAACGAACATGTCACTCGTAACCGCAACCGCCGAATCGGGAAATCTGGAACGGTTCTTTAGCGCCCGCCTGGCCGAAACCGACACCGCGGTCTACAAGGCGTGCCGCGACGAATTGCGCCGCCAGCAGGAGCAGATCGAGCTCATCGCCTCGGAGAACATGGTTTCCCAGGCGGTAATCGACGCCATGGGCACGATGCTCACCAATAAATACGCCGAAGGCTATCCGGGCCGGCGCTATTACGGGGGCTGCGAATTCGTCGACGTCGTGGAGACGCTGGCCATCGAGCGCGCGAAGAAGCTGTTCAACTGCGCCTTCGTCAACGTCCAATCCCATTCCGGCTCGCAGGCCAATCAGTCGGTGATGCTGGCGCTGTTGCAGCCGGGCGATGTCATCATGGGCATGTCGCTCGCCTGCGGCGGGCATTTGACCCACGGCGCCGCGCCCAATCTCTCGGGCAAATGGTTCAAGGCGGTGCAATACGGGGTCCGGCGCGACGACCAGCGCATCGACTTCGACGAGGTCGAAAAGCTCGCCCACGAGAACCGGCCGAAGCTCATCATCGCCGGCGGCTCGGCCTATCCGCGTATCATCGATTTCGCCCGCTTCCGCGCGATCGCGGATTCCATCGGCGCCTATCTGATGGTCGACATGGCGCATTTCGCCGGGCTCGTCGCCGCGGGCGTTCATCCCAGCCCCTTGCCCCACGCCCATGTCGTGACGACGACCACGCATAAAACTTTACGCGGCCCGCGCGGCGGAATGGTGCTCTCGAACGACGAAGAGATCGGCAAGAAGATCAATTCCGCGACCTTCCCGGGCCTTCAAGGCGGGCCGCTCATGCATGTCATCGCCGGCAAGGCGGTCGCCTTCGGCGAGGCCCTTCAGCCGGGATTCAAGACCTACGCTCAAGCCGTCGTGGACGGCGCACGCATGCTCGCCAAGACCGTGGTGGACCGGGGGCTCGCGGTCGTTTCGGGCGGCACCGACACGCATTTGATGCTGGTCGATCTGCGGCCCAAGAACCTGACCGGCAAGGCGGCGGAAGCGAGCCTCGAGCGGGCGCACATCACCTGCAACAAGAACGGCGTGCCCTTCGATCCGGAGAAGCCCACGATCACGTCGGGCGTTCGTCTTGGCACCCCGGCCTCGACCACGCGCGGCTTCGGGGTCGAGGAATGGAAGACGGTCGGCAATCTGATCGGCGACGTGCTCGACGGGCTGCACGACAACCCAGAGGACAACGCCGCGGCCGAAGCCGCGGTGCGTCAGAAGGTAGGGACATTATGCCGGCGCTTTCCGATATATCCGGACATCGTTTAGGGCGGCAGCGATTGGGGGGGAACCATGCGTTGTCCGTTTTGCGGGCACGACGACACACAGGTCAAGGATTCGCGGCCGACGGAGGATAGCGCCTCGATCCGCAGGCGGCGCCTGTGCCCAGCCTGCGGCTCACGCTTCACCACCTTCGAACGCGTGCAACTGCGTGAACTCACCGTGATCAAGCGCAACGGGCGGCGCGTGCCCTTCGACCGCGAAAAGCTCATTCGCTCCATCAATCTCGCGGTCCGCAAGCGCCCGGTGGACGCCGAAAAGATCGATCGCCTCGTCAACGGCATCCAGCGACGCATCGAAAGTTCGGGCGAAAGCGAAATCCCGTCCGAACAAATCGGCGAAATGGTCATGGATGCGCTGGCCCAGCTCGACCAGGTCGCCTATGTGCGCTTCGCCTCGGTCTACCGCAATTTCCGCGAGGCCAAGGACTTCGAGGATTTCGTGGGCCAGCTGAGTGCCGATCGGGACTGACCACGCCGATACCAGGCCGATGGCGGCGGCGCTGTCTTTGGCGGCCCGCGGCCTCGGGACCGTCCATCCCAATCCTTCGGTCGGCTGCATCTTGGTGCAGCCCGATGGGCGCGCCGGCCGTGTGATTGCCCGCGGCTGGACCCAGCCGTCCGGCCGTCCCCACGCCGAGGCCGAGGCGCTCAAGCGCGCCGGCAATCTCGCCAAAGGATCGACCGCCTATGTGACTCTCGAACCCTGCGCCCATCACGGTGAAACCCCGCCTTGCGCCGATGCGCTTATCGCGGCCGGCATTGCCCGGGCCGTGGTGGCGCTCGAGGATCCCGATCCCCGCGTTTCGGGGCGCGGTATCGCCCGCATGCGCGAAGCGGGAATCGAGGTCACGACCGGAGTCTTGGCCGCCGAGGCGCGTGAGCTCAACGCCGGTTTCATCCTGCGCACCACCTTGGGCCGGCCGCTCGTCACCCTGAAGCTGGCGAGCACCATGGACGGGCGGATCGCGACCCATCGCGGCGACAGCCAATGGATCACCGGGCAGACCGCGCGCAATCTGTCCCATGGGCTTAGGGCCAACCACGACGCGGTCATGATCGGCGTCGGAACCGTGGTCGCCGACGATCCGGCCTTGACCTGCCGATTGCCGGGACTGGCCGCGCGCTCGCCGATCCGGGTGGTGGTCGATGGACGCATGCACTTGCCCTTGACCAGCCAGCTCGTGATAACCGCAGGCAGCATTCCGACCTGGCTCGTGACGTTGCCGGGGGGCGACGGACACCGCCGGGATGCCTATGCCGCCTGCGGCCTTGAGGTCATCGAGGTGGAGGAGGGCCAGGACGGCAATATCGATATGGGCCAAGCCTTGGCCCAATTGGGGGATCGCGGCGTCACCCGGGTTCTGGTCGAAGGCGGCAGCCGGGTGGTGGCTTCCCTTTTGCGCTCCGATATGGTCGATCGCATAGCCTGGTTCCGGGCGCCGCGGCTGATCGGCGGCGATGGCATCCCCGCCGTGGCGCCGCTCGGCGTCGATCTTCTCTTCGACACCCCCAGCTTTATCCGCACCGGGGTCATGGACGCGGGCGGCGACCTTCTGGAAACCTACACGCGCAAGCCCTAATCTCTTTATATGTTTACCGGCATCATCACCGGCCTCGGCACGGTGCGTGCGATCGAGGCGGCCAAGGATCCCCGATTCGTCATTGCGGCCGGCGGGAGCATGGCAGCACCTTTGATCGGGTCGTCGATCGCCTGCTCCGGCGTGTGCCTCACCGTCGTCGATCGGGGGCCGGACTGGTTCGCGGCCGATGCCTCGGCCGAGACGCTGGCCCGCACCACGCTTGGATCTTGGCGGGTGGGCACGCCGGTCAATCTGGAGCGGCCGCTGGTTGCGGGCGGCGAGCTTGGCGGTCATTTCGTCGCCGGCCACGTCGATGGCACGGCCTCGGTCACGGCCCGCGCCGCG
>JBGQJC010000008.1:0-69301 GCA_041498815.1 Alphaproteobacteria bacterium | reverse complement strand
CTGGCCCGCACCACGCTTGGATCTTGGCGGGTGGGCACGCCGGTCAATCTGGAGCGGCCGCTGGTTGCGGGCGGCGAGCTTGGCGGTCATTTCGTCGCCGGCCACGTCGATGGCACGGCCTCGGTCACGGCCCGCGCCGCGGAAGGAGATAGCTTGAGATTCACCTTCGAAACCGAATCGCGGCTGATGAAATTCATTGCGCCCAAGGGTTCCGTGGCGCTCGACGGGGTGGCCCTCACCGTAAACGAAGTGCGAGGAAATAGATTCGGCGTGAACATCATTCCGCACACGCATAAGACCACGACCCTGGGGTCGCTGGGATTGGGTGGCCTCGTCAATCTCGAGGCCGATCTTTTGGCGCGCTACGTTGAAAGGCTTGTGCAATGGCGCGCCGAAGTCTAGAGCGCCGGGATTCCGCGGCCCTGGCTGCGAATCGCGCGCATCTCTCGCCGATTCCGGAGATCCTCGAGGAGATCCGCAATGGCCGGATGATCGTGCTCGTCGACGACGAGGACCGGGAAAACGAAGGCGATCTCATCATCGCCGCCCAGATGGCGACCCCGGAGTCGATCAATTTCATGGCGCGGTTCGGGCGCGGCCTCATTTGCCTCGCGCTCACCCGCCGGCGCGTCGAAGAGCTGGGCCTGCCGCTCATGGCGCGCGACAATCTTTCGCGCCACCAGACCGCCTTCACCGTTTCGATCGAGGCGCGCGAGGGCGTCACCACCGGCATCTCGGCCCCCGACCGTGCGCGCACCGTCGCGGTTGCCATCGACCCCACGCGCGGCAAGGGCGATATCGTCAGTCCCGGCCACGTGTTTCCGCTGGTGGCGCGCGACGGCGGGGTGTTGGTGCGCGCCGGCCATACCGAAGCCGCGGTCGATTTGGCGCGCCTTTCCGGGCTCACGCCGGCCGGCGTCTTGTGCGAGATCATGAAGGACGACGGAACCATGGCGCGGCTGCCGGACCTCATGGATTTCGCCCGCGCCCACGGTTTGAAGATGGCGGCGATCGCCGATCTCATCGCCCATCGCCTGCGCGTCGAGCGGATCATCGAGCGCGTCGCCGAAACCGATTTCGATAGCCGGTACGGCGGCGGCTTCCGCATGATCGTTTACGCCAATACCGTGGACTACGCCGAGCATTTGGCGCTCGTCAAAGGCGACCTTGCGCGGCCCGGCCCCGTTCTCGTGCGCATGCATGCGCTGAACGTGTTGGACGATGTTTTGGGCGATACGCAAGGCGCGCATCACGGCGAGCTCCAGCGCGCCATGGAAATCATCGGCGCCGAGGAGCGGGGCGTGGTGGTGCTGATCCGCGAGCCGCGGCCCAAGACCCTGTCCAACCGCGTGAAAGCGCGCCACGAAGCGTCGCGCCCCAAGCCGCCCGAGCTTCGCGACTACGGCGTGGGCGCGCAGATTTTGCTCGATCTCGGGATCAAGGATATGATCCTTCTTTCCAATACCAAACGCACGATCGTCGGGCTCGAGGGCTACGGCCTCAGTGTCGTCGATCAAAAGCCCTTAACCGTGCGGGAGAGCTGAGTGGCGACCCAACCCCAGATCATGATCGTGGAATCGCGATATTACGAAGACATCGCCGACGAACTCGCCCGTGGGGCCATCGCCGCCTTGGACGCGGTGGGGGCGACCTACGAGCGCTACGCGGTGCCCGGCGTGTTCGAAATTCCGGCCGCGATCCAGATGGCGATACGCTCGCTCGATTTCTCGACGCTGCGCGGCCGCTTCGACGGTTATGTCGTCTTGGGTTGTGTCATCCGCGGCGAAACCAGCCATCACGATCTCGTCGGCAGAGAAGCCGCCCACGCCCTTCAAAATTTGGTCCGGAAATACACCTTGGCGCTCGGATTCGGCATCGTCACCGCCGACAACCGCGAGCAGGCCGTGGAACGCGCCGCCCCGCAAAAGCGCAACCGGGGCGGGGCGGCCGCGCGCGCTTGTTTGCAGATGCTGGATGTGAAGCGGCAACTCCTGCTGTTTCCGCGATGATGCGCGCCGAACCAACAGATGCGTCATCCGTTGGGGCGGGCACAACTCCGCGCACTGCGGCAAGGCTCGCCGCGATCCAGGCGCTCTATCAAATCCTGGTCACCGCGGCGTCGGCCGAAGACGTGGTCGCGGAATTCAAGACCTACCGGCAGAGCGGCGAGGCGGAATCCTGCGCGCTCGGCGGGGCGGACGTTGCGCTTTTTTGCGACATCGTGCGCGGCGCGGTGGCGCGAAAGTCCGAGATCGACTCGCATCTCGTGCAGGTCTTGGCCGAAGACTGGCCGCTCGATCGGCTCGAGACGTTGCTTCGCGCCGTGTTGTGGGCGGGCGCCTACGAACTGCTCGCGCGTCCCGATATTCCGCTCGAAGTCGTCATCAACGAATATATGAATGCCGCCCACGCCTTTTTCGCGGACAAGGAGCCGGCCTTCGTGAACGGTGTTCTCGACCGTCTGGCGCACGGAGTTCGGGCGGGCGGTACGGAGGCGGCAGAGGGTGGCGCAAGAGCGCGGTGAGTTCGAGATCATCGCGCGCTATTTCCGGCCCCTCACGGAAGGCCGGGCGGGCGCGCTCGGGCTTGCCGACGACGGAGCGCTTATTGCGCCCGCGGCCGGGCATGCGCTGGTCGCCACCACCGACACCCTGATTGCGGGCGTGCATTTTCCCGGCGGCACCCCGCCGGAGCTGATCGCGCGCAAACTGCTCCGCGTCAATCTCTCGGACCTGGCCGCGATGGGCGCTACGCCGGCAGCCTACCTTCTCTCGGTGGCCTTGCCGAAACCCCTCAATGAACCCTGGCTGGCCAAGTTTTGCGAGGGCCTGCGCGAAGATCAGGAACGATTCAAACTCGCGTTGATCGGCGGCGACACCGTCGCCACGGCGGGCCCCGCCGTGTTCACGGTCACGGCGCTGGGGGAGGTGCCGGAAGGTCAAGCGTTGCTGCGCTCGGGTGCCAAGGCGGGCGATGCGATATTCGTTTCCGGCACGATCGGAGACGGAGCCCTCGGCCTTCGCGTGATGCGCGGAGAGTTTCCGGATCTGGCGCCCCAACTTCGCAACTTCCTGTTGTCCCGCTATCACCTGCCCCAGCCCCGGGTCACCCTCGGCATGGCGCTGCGCGGGATCGCCCACGCCGCCATCGATATTTCGGATGGCTTCGCCGCAGATCTAGCCCACATCTGCGAAACTTCGCATGTCGGCGCGATTGTCGAATGGACGCGCATGCCGCTGTCGGAAGCGGCGGAGCAGATCCTGGCCCTTGACCCGGACGCGCGAAAATCCGTGCTTGCGGGCGGCGACGACTATGAGCTTCTGTTCACCGCCGAATCCGGCTCGGCCGATGCCATCCAGGCTGCGGCGCAAAAATGCGGCGTGCCCGTGACCATGATTGGACGGATCGACCGCGGCAGCGGGGTCTTGGTCAAAGACGTGGACGGAACGGCAATGGTCCTGGACTCGTTCGGTTATCAGCACTTCTAGGCGATGAAGAAAATCATCATCGTGGTTGTGCTCCTGGTGCTCGCGGGCGGCGGTTTTGCGGCCTGGTATTTCTATTTCAAAGGCGGGGGCGAAGCGGAAGCGCCCGCGCCAGAAGGCGAGCACGCGGCGGGCGCCATATTCGTCGCCATGGAGCCATTCATCATCCCGGTCATTCAAGAGGACCGGGTGGTCAAGCACATGAGCCTCGCGGTCAAGCTTGAGGTCGCGGGACCCGCCGCCGAGCAGAAGGTGAAGGAATTTCTGCCCTATATCCGGGATGCCTTCTTGACCAAGCTCCATACCGCCTTATCTCGGAACGACGTGAACCAGAATTACGACGCTTCCAAGCTCAAGCGGCAATTGCTGGCCGAATGCGAAAAGGTGGTCGGCCCGGGCGTCGTGAAAGATGTCCTGATCGAGAATGCGGTCGAAAAGGTGAATCCGCCGTAGCGGCTGCCGCCGCCGTTCCCGGCCCGTTGCCTAAGCCCCGCCGATCTGGCATGTTCGCGCCCGATTGGGGCGCCGCCTCCTGGCGCCGAAGGGGGGTCGCGACAAGGGCGCGCATCTTCCATTCGAGACGACGGGAATCTCCATCGATGAACCAAGCCGATTTGTTGATCGTCGCCTGCGGGGTGCTGGCGCTTCTTTACGGCGGCTATGCCGCGCGCGTCGTGCTCGCCGCCAGCACCGGCACGGACCGCATGCGTGAAATCGCGGCCGCGATCCAGGAAGGCGCACGGGCCTATCTCAATCGCCAATACCAGACGGTCGCCATGGTCGGCGTCGTGATGGGCCTGATCCTGGGATGGTTCCTCGGAATCCATGTCGCGATCGGCTATGCGATCGGCGCGATTCTTTCGGGCGCCGCCGGCTATATCGGAATGAACGTGTCGGTGCGCGCGAATGTGCGCACGGCCGATGCGGCGCGCACCGGCGGCCTGAAGCCGGCCCTCGACATCGCCTTCAAGTCGGGGGCGATCACCGGCATGTTGGTGGTGGGCCTGGGGCTTCTGGGGGTTTCCATCTATTACTTCGTGCTGCGCGACAGCGGCTTGGCGCAGCGCCAGATTCTCGAGGGCTTGGTCGCGCTCTCCTTCGGCGCGTCCCTCATTTCGATTTTTGCGCGCCTGGGCGGCGGCATTTTCACCAAGGGCGCCGATGTCGGGGCCGATCTTGTCGGCAAGATCGAGGCCGGAATTCCGGAAGACGATCCGCGCAACCCGGCCGTGATCGCCGACAACGTCGGCGACAATGTCGGCGATTGCGCCGGCATGGCGGCGGACCTGTTCGAAACCTACGCGGTCACCATCGTCGCCACCATGCTGCTCGCCGCCATCTTCTTTTCGGGCGAGGTTCAGGCCCGCATGATGACCTATCCGCTGTTGATCGGCGCCGTGTGCATCATCGGTTCCGTGATCGGGACCTTCTTCGTGCGCCTCGGCCAGAGCGGTCGAATCATGCAGGCGCTGTATAAGGGATTGATCGCGGCGGCGGTGATCTCGGCTGTTCTGATTGCCGTGGTCACGTACTGCTATCTCGGTATTTCCGATCCGATCCCGCTCGGGGACGCCACCATCAGCGGCCGCAATCTGCTTTACTGCGCGGTGGTCGGACTGGTCGTGACCGGCGGGCTCGTTTGGATCACCGAATACTACACCGGCACCGATTTCCGGCCGGTCCGCTCGATCGCCAGCGCTTCGCAGACCGGCCATGCCACCAACATCATCCAGGGCTTGGCGGTTTCGATGGAATCGACCGCGCTGCCGGTGCTGGTGATCTGCACCGGAATTGTGGTCGCGTTTTCGCAGGCCGGGCTGTTCGGAGTAGCGATTGCGGCGACCACCATGCTGGCGCTGGCCGGCATCGTGGTGGCGCTCGATGCCTACGGTCCCGTCACCGATAACGCGGGTGGCATCGCCGAAATGGCGGATTTGCCGCCCGAGGTGCGCAAGACGACCGATGCGCTCGACGCCGTCGGCAACACCACCAAAGCCGTGACCAAGGGCTATGCCATCGGCTCGGCGGGGCTGGCGGCGCTCGTGCTCTTTGCCGCCTACACCGAGGACCTTAGCTACTACTTTCCCGATCTATCCGTCACTTTCCGGCTCCAGGATCCGTTCGTGGTGATCGGGCTCTTCCTGGGCGGGCTCCTTCCTTATCTCTTCGGCTCGCTCGGCATGCGCGCGGTCGGACGCGCCGCCGGAAGCGTGGTGGTCGAAGTGCGGCGCCAGTTCCGCGAAATTCCGGGAATCATGGAGGGCAAGGCGCGGCCCGAATACGGGCGCTTGGTGGATTTGCTGACCAAGGCCGCGATCAAGGAAATGATCGTGCCGTCGCTCCTGCCCGTCTTGGCGCCGGTCGTGCTTTACGCCGTGATAACGCTTGCCGCCGGCCGCGCCGCGGCGTTCACCGCTTTGGGCGCCATGCTGCTGGGGACCATCGTCACCGGCATTTTCGTCGCCATCTCCATGACCTCCGGGGGAGGGGCCTGGGACAACGCCAAGAAATACATCGAGGATGGGCACTTCGGCGGCAAGGGCTCGGACACCCACCGCGCCGCGGTCACCGGGGATACGGTGGGAGATCCCTATAAGGACACCGCCGGCCCCGCGGTCAATCCGATGATCAAGATCACCAATATCGTGGCGATCCTGCTGCTCGCGATTCTCGCGGCCTGATAAGAAATCGAATTATTGCCTAGAGCCGGCCCGCGCGAGCCCGCGCGAGCCGAACCGCCGGCCGTTCAGTGGCTACCGCCGCCGCCCGGTCCGCCGCCGCCTGGTCCGCCGCCGCCCGGCCGGCTGCCGGCGCTCGGCCCATAGCGGTTGAGATTGCCCATCATCTGGTCGAGGAAGGTTAGGTGCTTGCCCTTGGTGGGCGTGGTGCGCGCAACCGGCGACACATCCTGGGAATCGTTAAGCCCGTATTGGCGGACACCGCTTACCTTGCCGGAGTCGTCGAAGGTGATCGCGATCACCTTCTGCTCTTGGACCGACGGATCGAAAAAGGCCACCCGGCTTGTGCGCCGGGTGATGTAGTACCAGGTCTTTTCGCCGTAGATGGATTTGCTCGACGGCGTTCCGATCAGCCTCTTGATGTCGTCTTCGGACTGCACGCCGGGCTGGATCGAGCCGACCTTCGTGTCGTCCAGAACCACCCCGTCGGTATGGACCATGGACGAGCAGGCGCCAAGAAACAGCCCGCCTAGGCACGCGGCCAAGGCCAACCCCTTCAAATTGCCCGATTTCTTCCCCATCTCGGGATGACGTTGGCACCGCGGCTTGCCTCCTGTCAACACGGCGGAGCGATAACGCCGGCGGCGCCGGAACCGGGCCTGTTCGGCCCACACGGTTGACCAAGCGGCGCATCGCGCCCTAACTTTCGCGCCACGGTCCTGCGGCGCGATCCCTTGGGGCGCGCCGATCGAGGGAGGGCGACATGATCGATTCCGGACCCGCCCCGGTGGAATTCTCGCGCATCGTCAACATCGAAGCCCTGGCGGCCGAAGATCTCCGCCGGGAAATCGAGGCCGGGCCGGGGGAGCGGGCCGCGCTCGCCGCGCGCTTCGGACTCCTGGCACTCGATAGCTTGAAGGCGACGGTGCGCCTCAAAAAACTGCGCGGGTCCCAGGTCAGGGTCGAAGGCGAATTCGCCGCCGACGTGGTCCAGTCCTGCGTGGTGACGCTCGAGCCGGTAAAATCCCGCATCGCCGATGCATTTTCGATCACGTTCACGCCCGCGGTTGAGCTCGACGACGGCGCCGAGCTCGACCTGTCCCCCTGGGCCCAAGACCTGCCGGAGCCTTTGACGGGCGGCGTCCTCGACATCGGGGAGGCGGTGGCCCAGCAATTGGCCGTCGCCTTGGATCCCTACCCGAGGGCCGCGGGCGTCACCTTCGCCGCCGAAAATTATTCGGGATTGGCCCCGGAACGGCCGGAAAACGGCCCCTTTGCCGCTCTCGCCTCATTGCGGAAAAACGGGCAGGATCAAGGGCGATAAGGGCAAGCGGGTTGCTTGGTCCCGGCTTTTCGATTAACTAAGCGCCCGCCCCGCGAGGTCGATAAGCCCCGCGAGGGGGCGAAGCGAAGGATAGCCATGGCAGTTCCGAAAAAGAAGACATCGAAGTCGCGCCGCGACATGCGCCGGTCCCATCACGCCCTGAAACCGGCGGCCACGGTCGAATGCCCGAACTGCGGCGAGACCAAGCGGCCCCACCACGTCTGCGGGTCCTGCGGCTATTACAACGAACGCGAAGTGGTCCCGGCCGAAGGGGCCTGAGGCCCCATATCCGGCCATTCCTGGGGGGATTCGGTGGCCCATAAGATTACGATCGCGCTCGACGCCATGGGCGGCGACCGTGCGCCCGACATGGTGGTGCACGGGGCCGAGCTCGCGCGCCAGCGGCTGCCGGCCGTGCGCTATCTCATGTTCGGCGCCGAATCGAAGCTTTCGCCCCTCATCGGCCGCTTCCCGGAACTCGCCCGGGTCACCACCATCCGCCATACCGAGGAGATCATTACCGGGGATGCAAAGCCGGCGCAGGCCCTGCGCAGCGGGCGAACCTCCAGCATGGGGCTGGCCATCGATGCGGTCCAAAGCGGCGAGGCCGGCGCGGTGGTGTCGGCGGGAAACACCGGGGCCTTGATGGCCATCGCCAAATTCGTCCTCAGGACCCATCCCCAGATCGACCGCCCGGCCATCGCCACCTTCTTCCCCACCCTGCGGGGAGAAAGCGTGATGCTGGACCTCGGCGCGAACGTCGAATGCGACGCCAATAACCTGGTTCAATTCGCGGTCATGGGCGAGGTGTTCGCGCGGGCGGCATTGGGCCTTTCGCAGCCCACGATCGGCATTTTGAATGTCGGCGCCGAAGAATTGAAAGGCCACGAGGCGGTGCGCCAGGCGGCGGCAATCCTGCGCGCGACCAAATTGCCCATCCGGTTTCACGGCTTCATCGAGGGCGACGATATCGGCGCCGGCACCGTGGATGTGATCGTCACCGACGGTTTCACGGGAAACATCGCCCTCAAAACGGTCGAGGGAACGGCGCGGCTGTTCTCGGTTTTCCTGCGCGAGTCGTTCCGCAGCTCGCTCGCCGCCCGGCTCGGCTATCTTTTGTGCCGGCCGGCGCTCGAGAAACTGCGCGTCCGGCTCGACCCGCGGCGCTACAACGGCGCGATCCTGCTGGGGCTCAACGGCATCGTCGTGAAAAGCCACGGCGGGACCGACGCCATCGGATTCGCGAACGCGATCGGCGTTGCCGCGGACATGATCGTCAACGACTACAGCACCACGATTAAAGACGAGTTGGAACGCCTCGGCGGCGAACAGGATCTGGCGGCGCAGGCGGCGGCGGTTTAATGGTGCCGCGTTCCCAGGTCGCGGGCTGCGGATCGTATCTGCCCGCGCGCATCGTCACCAATGAAGAGCTTTCGCGCCGGCTCGACACCACGGATATGTGGATCGCCGAGCGCACCGGCATCCGCCAGCGCCATATTGCGGCCGAAGGCGAACTGACCTCGGATTTGGCCACCCGCGCCGCAGCAGGCGCCCTCGCCGATGCCGGGATCCCGCCCGGCGGGGTCGATCTCGTGATCGTCGCCACCAGCACCCCCGATGAAACCTTTCCGGCGACGGCGACCAAGGTTCAGGCGGCGCTTGGCATCACGCAGGGCGCCGCCTTCGACCTCCAGGCGGTATGCACCGGATTCGTCTACGCCTTTGGGGTTGCGGACAGCATGATCCGGACCGGCGGCGCCAACACGGTGCTCGTCATCGGCGCCGAAACCTTTTCGCGCATTCTGGACTGGACCGACCGCGGCACCTGCGTGCTGTTCGGGGACGGGGCGGGGGCGGTGGTCTTACGGCGCGGCGAAGGCGAGGGCACGGTTCGCGACCGGGGCATTCTCTCGACTCATCTCCATTCCGACGGCCGATACCACGACCTTCTATACGTGGACGGCGGCCCGTCTTCGACGCAAACCGCGGGTCATCTCCGCATGCAAGGAAAAGAAATATTCCGCCACGCCGTGGTCAAGCTCGCCGAGGTGGTCAACGAGGCGCTCGCGGCAAACGGGCTGCAAATCTCCGACATCGACTGGCTGGTGCCGCACCAGGCGAACCGGCGCATCATGACCGGCACCGCTGAGAGGCTGGGCTTGCCGGAGGAGCGCCTCGTCGTCACCATCGACCGCCACGCCAACACCTCGGCCGCTTCGATTCCGCTGGCGCTTGCCGAAGCCAAGCGCGACGGCCGCATCAAGCCGGGCCACCTTATCCTTTTGGAGGCAATCGGCGGCGGGCTCACCTGGGGTTCATGCTTGCTCAGATGGTAAACGCGGTCCGAAAAAATCCTTCGTTCGCAATTGACGCGCTACCGCCCCGCGGTTAGCCTTTGCATAAAGGGAGTGGCAGGAGCATGAGCGCAAAAACGATTACCCGATCGGACCTGAGCGAGGCGGTATACGAGGAAGTCGGGTTGTCGCGCAACGAATCGGCGGAGCTGGTCGAATCGGTCCTGCAACAGATCGCGGATGCCTTGAGCCGGGGCGAGATGGTGAAGATATCGTCCTTTGGAAGCTTCTCGGTCCGCCAGAAGGGCCGCCGCGTCGGGCGCAATCCCAAAACCGGCGAGGAAGTTCCCATCCTGCCGCGCCGCGTGCTGGTCTTCCGGGCCTCGCACGTGCTCAAGGACCGGATCAACCGGGCGCTTTCGGGCGCCGGCCGCGGCACGTCCTGATCATGGGCCATCTCGACCGCGTGACCGCGCCCCGGCTGCAAAAGTCGCCGTCGGCTTTCCGCACCATCAGCGAAGTGTCGGCCGAGCTCGATGTGCCTCAGCATGTGCTGCGGTTCTGGGAAACCAAATTCGCCCAGATTCGCCCGCTAAAACGGGGCGGCGGGCGCCGCTATTACCGGCCGGAGGACGTTCAGCTTCTCAATCGCATTCGCGAGCTTCTCTATCGCGACGGCTACACCATCAAAGGGGTCCAGCGCCTGTTCCGCAGCGATGGTCCCAAAGGGCAACCCACCGCCGATCCGCCGTTGCGCCCGGCCTTGGCCGAGGTCGCGCCCCATGTGGCCTCCGTGATCGACGGCGTCGCCGGGACCCTTCCCGGGTCCAAGCGCGCCGCACTCGAATCCGTACTGCGCGATCTCCTGGAAATCCGGGAGATTCTTCGCGCCTCCACGCGTCTGCGCGAGGATTAAGACCGGCGCCCACGGGCCATATAGGCGCGGCCCGGTCTAACCTGTAAAATTTCCGCAAGGTCGGAGCGTAGCGCAGCCTGGTAGCGCATCAGACTGGGGGTCTGGGGGTCGCGGGTTCAAATCCCGCCGCTCCGACCAATTGCGGAAACGGGAATTGGGCGTCGCGGCCCCCGGTATTTCCGGGACGCCAAACCTCATGCCGTTAGCCAAACCTCATACCGTTAGAGAGTCGGCCCCTTGAAGTGGGTTACACGCGAACGTCCGAAGATCGACCGCATCGCCTGCCCCTGGCTGATCGCCCGATTCATCGACGATGCGCCCGAGTTTTTGTTCGTGCCCCCGGACCGAGTCCTGGCGGTCGCGGAAGAGGCCGGCGCCATCCCCTTCGACATTCCGGGTGTCGAGTTGTCCCACGATGGGGCGCTGTGCAGCTTCGATACCTTTCTCAAAAAATACCGGATCGACGACGCCGCACTCCGCGACCTTGCGGTGATCGTGCGCGGGGCCGACACCGGCCGGCTCGACTTGGCGCCCGAGGCGGCGGGGCTTTTGGCGCTGTCGCTCGGACTGTCGGTGTTATTCCGGGACGATCACGAGATGTTGCGCCACGGCATGGTGGCCTATGATGCACTGTATGCTTGGC
Source organism: Alphaproteobacteria bacterium (assembly GCA_041498815.1). Classification (GTDB taxonomy): domain Bacteria; phylum Pseudomonadota; class Alphaproteobacteria; order DATDPM01; family DATDPM01; genus DATDPM01. The sequence continues at coordinate 57,961 of JBGQJC010000008.1, read as the reverse complement.
TGAAAGAGGCGCGCCGCGAAACGCACGGCTGGCCGCCCGCCTCATGACGCCAAAATTCCGTCGCATTCGGAAGGAGTTCAATATGAAGAAAATTATTGTGGCGTTCATTCTTCTGGTCGCGGCACTGACCCCGATCAACGGGTTTACGGCCGAGTCCCGGCAAGCCACGGTCTACAAGGACCCCGCCTGCGGCTGCTGCGCAAATTACGTGGAATATCTGAAAAAGAACGGGTTCCAGGTCACGGTCGTCGACACCGATGACCTTGCCGCGGTCAAGGCGAAATACGGCGTTCCCGATGCCCTTGCCGCCTGTCACACCGTGCTGATCGGCGGATACGTGGTCGAAGGGCATGTTCCGGTGGGCGTCATCCACCGGTTGCTGGCGCAGAAGCCCGAGATCAAGGGCATTGCCTTACCGGGTATGCCGGCGGGTTCACCGGGAATGGCCGGGGAAAAGACCGCTCCGCTCACGATCTACGTGATTTCCGGCGGCGTGCCGAAGGTCTTTGCCGTCGAATAGGGCGCGCTGGACCGGATTCGCTCGCCGGGAAGTGCTTAGCCCAACCGCGCCTACTATGCCGCGGCGCCGGCCGCGGCGCCTAAGGCCTCGCGGATTTTGCACGCGAGTTCCTGCTGCTTGAATGGCTTCGGCAGGAAATCGGCGCGTTCGACCAAGGGTTCCTTGCTGTTGCTGCGCATCTGGTCGTAACCGGAGGTGAACACGACCTTGAGCCGCGGGCGTAGTCTGACGGCCTCGCAGGCCAACTCCCGTCCGCTAATCCCGCCCGGCATCACGACATCGGTGAATAACAGGTCGATCGGCGTGCCGCCGTTCAGGATAATCAGGGCCGATGGCCCGTCCTTGGCCGCCATCACCCGGTATCCCAGGCGTTCCAGTTGCGCAATCACCGTGCCGCGCACGAGCTCGTCATCCTCGACCACCAGAATGGTCTCGCCGCTGCGCTTCGCCACCGTGCTTACAGTGTCCGGCACGGCGCGGGACCGGTCCAGCTCGCAGCGGGGAAGATACAATTTGACCGTGGTGCCCTTGTCGATCTCGCTTTCTATTTTGACATGTCCCGAGGATTGGCGGGCAAAACCGTACACCATGCTGAGCCCAAGCCCCGTCCCCTTGCCGACTTCCTTGGTCGTGAAAAACGGCTCGAAGGCGCGGGCCAACACCGCGGGCGGCATGCCGGTTCCGGTATCGGCGACCGAAATCATCACGTGTTCGCCGGCAACGGCGTCGGGATTCTCCCGTGCGTAGTCCGCGTCGATGCGCACGTTCTGGGTTTCGATCGTGATCATACCGCCGCGCGACATCGCATCCCGGCCGTTGATGGCGAGGTTGAGGACGGCATTCTCAATTTCGTGCTTGTCGGCCATGACATGCCACAAGTCCGCCGGGCATACGGTTTCCACTCGGACGTTCTCGCCCAATGTGCGTGCGAGCATTTCGGACATGTCGTTGACCACGCTTGCGAGATCGAGAGATTGGGGCTGCAGCACCTGACGCCGGGAAAAGCCAAGAAGCCGCCCGGTCAAGGCTGCCGCCCGGTCGGCCGCGCTCATGGCGATCTCGACGGCGCGGCGCAATTCGGCGTCCGCGCCGGCTTTACCTCCAACTAATTCGAGATTTCCGAGGATGACGGTAAGCAGATTGTTGAAATCGTGGGCGATGCCCCCGGTGAGCTGGCCGAGCGCGTCCATCTTCTGGCTGCGGCGCAGCTGCTCCTCCAATCGCGTGCGTTCGCTCAAATCGCGGAGCGAACCGATGAAATGGCGCTTGCCCGAACTGAGGCGCACTTTGCCGACGGCAAGTTCGAGCGGGAAAACACGGCCGTCCTTGGCGCGGCCTTCCAACTCGCGCCGCATCCCGATGATCTTGCGCTCCCCGGTCCTCAGATAATCGGCAAGGTAGCGTTCATGCTGGCTGAAATGGGGCTCCGGCATCAGGAGTTTTATGTTCTCGCCGATCACCTCGGCCGCGGCATATCCGAACATGCGCTCGGCGCCGGGATTGAAGGATTGAACGAGGCCGCGCTCGTCGATGGTGATGATGGCGTCCACCATGATATCGAGGATTGTTCGGGTTCGGTCTTCCTGCTCTTTCAAGGCCTGCCGCTGTGCCGCTTTTTGCATCGCGGAGGCCGCCGCCACCCGAATCTGGGCAACGTTGGCGGGTGATTTCACGACGTATTCGTCGAGCCCCGCCTGCATGGCGGCGACCGCGATCTCTTCGCTCCCCGTTCCCGTGTACATGATGACCGGATGCAGGGGATATTTCCGGCGCACGGCCTTCAAGACCTCGAGTCCGTCGGTCCACATAAGGCAATAGTCCGTGACGACCAGATCGAAATCGCCGCGCATCAGCGATTTGTTCAGCCCGTCCGCGTCAAAGACATCCGTCGCCTCGACCTTATCGAAGGCATGCGCCAGTTCGCGCTTCACCAAGGCGCGGTCGTCGGGATTATCGTCGATCAGCAGCGCGTGCATGGGTTCCTCCCCAAATCCGGCCAGGGCATGCTCACGCCCCCACAACCGCCGGCTGCTGATTCAAGATGAGCCAATAGGGCTGCAAAACCTTGACCATGTCGAAGAGCGCGTCGAACCCGACCGGCTTCACGAGATACGAGTTCGCACCCATGTCGTAGGCATTGTTGACATCGCCCGAATCGGCGGATGAGGTCAGCACCACCACGGGCAGCCGCCTCAACCCGGGGACGGCGCGCAGCCATTTCAGAACCTCCAATCCCGAGCGGCGCGGAAGCTTGAGATCGAGCAAGATCAGAACGGGAAGGGGAAAGCGGCCGCGGTCGTCGAAGGGCGGCGCGCCGGAAAGATAGGCGACTGCCCGGTCCCCGTCGTCCACGACCTGGATCGGGTTGATGAGATTGGCGCGTTTGAACGCCCGGTTGGTCAATAAAACATCGTCGGGATTGTCTTCAACGAGCAGGACGGTGCAGTCGGCCGGATTCATGATATTTCTCCCCGCGGCAGTTCGATCCAAAAGCGGCTTCCTTGGCCCGGCGAAGATTCGACGCCGCTGCGCCCGCCCATGCGTTCCATCCCTTTGCGGACGATGGCGAGCCCGATGCCGGTTCCGGGATAGGATTCGGTGCCGTGTAGCCGCTCGAATACCTTGAAGATGCGCTGATGGTGGTCGGGTTCGATGCCGATGCCGTTGTCCGCGACCCACAAGCGCACTGCGCCGTTCCGTGTCTCCGCCGACACCCGGACGTCGGCCTTCATGCCGGCCTTTGCGAATTTGACCGCATTGCCCACAAGGTTCGTGACGACCTGTTCCAGCATCGGACCGAAGGCGCGCACGGAAGGCAACGGCCGCTCGACGTGCACCTCGGCGCCGGTGTCGTCGATGATCGCGGCAAGCGACGCCAAGGCGCCGTTCACGACTCGATCGAGAGGCACGCGCTGAACGTCCATCTGCGTGCGCCCGATCCGGCTATACGCAAGAAGATCTTGAATCAGCCCGTCCATTTTCCTCGCGGCTGCGATCACGCGAGTGGCGTAATCGCGGCCTTGATCATCCAGTTGCTCCGCACAATCCTCGATCAAGGCCTGGGAGAATCCCTGCATGGAGCGAAGCGGCGCACGCAGGTCGTGGGCCACGGTATAGGCAAAGGAATCGAGAGCATCCTTATGCTCCAGCAACTGATCCGCCATTTGGTTGAAGGCGCGACCTAAAACCGCGATTTCATCTTGCCCCTTCACAACGAGTCTGTGATCGAATTTGCCGGCGCCGAGTTTGCCGGCGGCATCGACAAGTTGGCCGATTCGCCGATTCATGCCGCGCACCAGAAGACCGCCGCAGATGAGGATGAACGCCGATACAACACCTGCGCCGGAGATCGAAACGCGTTTAATGTAATTGAAGGACTCCACGGTTTGCGCGTCGCGCTGAACGAGATGAGCCCTTTCGGACGCGATCATCGTCGCGATCGCGTCGCGAATTTGGTCCATGAGCCGCTTGCCGACGCCGCTCTTGACGGCTTCAGCCGCAGCTTCGAAACCAGCGCTGCCACGCAGCGCAATGGTTTTGGCCGACTGGTCCAATCGCTGCCGGACAATGTCGCGAAGGTCATCGAAGTACTGGCCTTGCACCGTGTTTCGGTCGATCAGGCCATCGATGGCAGCCAAGCGTCCGGGAACCACGGCAAGAGCGGTTTGATAGGGCTCGAGAAACTTGGGATCGCCGGTAATGACGAAACCGCGGCTTCCGGTTTCAATATCGATCAAACCGCCGCGCAGACCGTCGAGTTGGTTAATCAGCTCTTGCGAGCGATCGGCGGCGTCGGACGCTTGCCTAAATCGGGCGGTGCCGTCATGCGCGACCAGCGCCAACAGCACGAGCAGGCCGATCGCGACCGCATATACGACACCGTATTTTAAGGCGATAGGCATATGTCAGGCGCTCCGCGGTTCGCGGTCGCCGGCGCCGTATTCTTGAAACGGTCCGCCATGGCCGATGTTGGGCCGCAAACATTCCGATGGACCGTTTGCGGCCGCCGCATGGAGCGGTTCGGCATTGCGCGGTTGCGCTTCGGGCTCTGCACGGTGCCGGCCAAATGGGCCGCAATACGTCGGCGGCAGCGCCGCCGTTTCTCCCCCGTGCAGATGAATTAGAAATTGTTTTGGTTAAAAAAAAGAGAATGAGCCGAGGTTTCGATTCGCTGGCATCGGTCGTCGCATTCCCGGATATGTATTTACGCCGCGTGAGCGGCACCATTCGAACGAACGTATTCGATGGGTCAGGCAAATACCGGCGCACGTCATCGTCGCGGACGATACACGGCTAAGATTTTTGGCCGGGGTCAAGATTGGTCGGGGCGGGGGCCGATCAGATCGGTGACCGTGCCCAGCAGCTCCTCGCGGGAGAAGGGCTTCTTGATCACGCGGTCGGCACCGACCTGTTGGGCGTAGGTCAGGAATTCGACTTGACCGGTGCGGCCGCCGCCGGAAATGGCGATGATCTTGAGGTCGCCGTGAATACGGCGGATTTCCATGATCGTCCCGATCCCTTCCTTTTCCGGCATCAAGATATCGGTGACCACAAGCGCCGGACGGTGCCGCGCGAGTTCCGCCAGGGCCTCCAATCCGTTCGTGGCCTCGGTCACCGTGTGACCGACCGCTTCGAGCGCGTGGCGTAAAGCGCGGCGCACCAAATCGTCGTCATCAACGATCAGAATTTCGGCCAATTTCGTCGGCTCCGTAAAACGCAGGCGTGTCCACGGCGCGAAGATCGTGCTGCAAATCTTGTGGCGATCCTATCCGAAAGTTTAGGGTGACGTTGCCGCACGCGATTCAATTGTCGCGCAAACCATTTAGCGAATCATTAACCGTGCGGTCACCATCATAGCATCGCGTCCGCTTTTTCTCGCCGCGGGAATCGGTTTCGGCATGTCGTTCCGCGCCAATCGGATGAAAGAGGGGTAGGGCGTGGCATCGCTCGGTTCGCGAATCCGGGGCTGGCTTTACGGCGCGCCCGACAAGGAACGAGATTCGCCCCCGGAAAGCGGCGCCGGGCGCAGCGCCGCCGCATCGCCGGAAGCTGCGCTTAGCTCTTATGCGATTCCCAATCAGGCGGCGTTCGATCGCTTCGGCAAGAGGCTGCAAGAGCTCGTCGCCAAGAAAGGCACGCTTCCCTACGGTCAGATCAACATCATCGGTCTCGACAAGCTTCAGGAGCGGATGGGAGCACGCTGGCCAAAAATGAAAGACAAAGTGCATTCGGCCGCGGAGAAAATCATTCACGAGCACATGACGGCGCTCGACGTCCATGTGCGGTATTCGGAAAGCGACTACCTGATCGTCTTTGCGACGATGTCTACCGATGCCGCTCGTCTGAAATGCGCCAAGATTGCCGACGACATATGCGCCTATTTCCTGGGAACCCCGGAAACCGGGGCGATTTCCGTCAAGACCGCGGTCGGAAGGGTGAATGACCAGCTTGTCTTCGAAGACATCTCGATTCCGAATCTGTTGAACGATCTCGCAAGCCGGGCCGATAAGGTCGAAGCCACGCCCGGGAAGCCAAGCCCCGAACCCGCAAAGACTCCATCGACCGCCGGCGCGCCCGCGCCGCGCGCGATCAAGGGTGACGGCGCCGACGGGGCGGTTGCTGCGCGGGCGGCCGTGCCTGCCGGCACGTCTCGGCCCGGGCCCGACGTGCCGCCGCAACGCCCGGCGCATGTCAAAAATTCGGCGCGCGTTGCAAAAGCCGCCGGCGGGAATCCGACGCCTGCTCCTTATGTGATGCCCCCCAATCTGCCGACGCGCCCTCTCGAGGCCCCTGCGGTGCGGCGGCGGCCGGGGCCGACGGCTGTGCACGACGACACGGATCTATGGGGGATCGTCGACGATTTACCCTCTTTCGGGGATGCCGAGCGCGACAACGCCTTGATGACCTATGTTTACCGGCCGGTATGGGACGTCGCCAACAAGCTTCTATCCACCTATTACTGCGTTCCCATGCGCCTCTTTCCCGGATTCGGGCGGCGCTACGGCTATGCGGTCCTGGACGACCGGTCCGATTCCTATGCGGTCGCGCGCCTCGATCTTGAAACCTTCAAAGCTGCGCTGTGCATGCTGGACGAGCTGCAGCGCAACCGCTTTCAAATTTTCATGGCGGTCTCCGTCCAGTTCGAAACCATAGCCACGCTTAAGTATCGTGAGGTGTACATCGAAATCGCGCAGCGCTTGCCCGAGCGCATGCGGAAATACCTGGTGATCGAGCTCGTGAATCTGCCGGACGGCGTTCCGCAAAGCCGGTTGTCGGAACTCGTCAACTCCCTCAAGCCGTTCTGCAGCGCGGTGTTGGCGAACACCGCCTTGCGGGGCAAGACGCCCGCGAATTTCATCGATACCGGTCTGCACGCCATCGGCACCGATTTGCGGCGCGAACCGATGCCCGAAGCGGAGGCGATCGCCCGCATCAATCAATTCGTTATCGAGGCGAACCGCCACAGGCTTTGGGCCTTCCTCCACGGCGTGCAGACCACCAGCATGGTCATGGCGGCGGTTGCCGCGGGCGTGCGCTATGTCGCCGGCGACCGGGTTGGACCGCTCGCCGAGGTGCCGATGCACATTCACAAATACAAATGGGAAGATTTCCTGTTTCAGCCGCAGGCAATGTGACGCATGTCGCGGCGGTTTGACCGGTCCATGACGCGTTTGGGGCGGCGTCGGCGGCAGGAGGCGCCATGTTTCTGACCGCGATGCCGCAGAACGGCGGCGCGGCGGAGCTTCCCGCGGCGGACGCCGAGCGAGGGATTTGGCGCTCGCTGCTCGTTCCGTGCGGCTTGCTGTTCCTCGGAATATTCGCGGCCGCATGGGGCGGGGACATGCTCAGCGAGGAGGCGGGGAATGTCGCCGCCTTCTGGCCTCCAAACGCCCTTCTGATTGCGGTCCTTTTGCGTAGCAACCCGCGACGCTGGACCCTTTTCGTTGTCATCGCGCTAGTTGCCCAGGCGGCGGTCGATCTCTCCGAGGGTCAAAGCCTGATCCGCATGTTTGGGCTGCCCGCGATCGATATGATTGAGGTTGTCGTCGGCGCGGCGTTGGTCAGGCGCTTCATCGGGCCCGCCGTCACTTTGGCCGATCTCGGCCAAAGCGTGCGCTTCGTATCGCTGGCCGGGATAGTCGCCCCGGCGCTCGGCGCCACGATCGCGGCCAGCCTCTTGGCTCTCTTCACCGGCGCCGCTTTCGATGCGGTGTGGCGAACCTGGTGGATCGCCCATGTCATGGGCATGCTGATCATTGCGCCCGCTTTCCTGACCGCAACCGGCTCGTATTTCCGTGCCGCCGCTTCGTGGGCGCGCGCGGCGGAAGGGGCGGCGGTGCTGGTGGTTACCGCGGCGATCGCCGAGTTCGCCTTTTACCAGCCTAGTTTCTTCCCGCTGTTCCTCGCGTTTCCGGTTCTGCTTTGGGCGGCCTACCGTTTCGGCGTCTTCGGCGCTTCGGCGGCGGGCATGGCAATTTCCGGAATCGCCGTATGGCGCACGATCTCCGGCGACGGCCCGATCGCGGCGCTCCCGGGCCACGAGTTGGCGGATCGTGTCCTGCTGGTCCAGGTGTTCCTCGGCATGACCGTGTTTTCGGTCTTGGCGGTCGCCTCCATGCTTTCCGAACGCCAACAAGCCGCGCAGGTACTGGAACGGCGCGAGCGGCGTTTCCGCGCCCTCATCGAAAACGCGCTTGACGTGATTCTGCTGTTCGACGGCGGCGGACGGGTCACCTTCGCAAGCCCGTCTCTGGAAAGCGTGCTCGGACAAAAGCCCGCCGCCGTTATGGGAACGGATCTTATCGGCCTCGTGCATCCCGACGATCTGTCGCATGCGCGCGAAACCCTGGCACGCCTCTCTGTTTCGCCGGGGCAAACCCATGCGCTCGTTCTGCGCCTGCGGCGAAGCGATGGCTCGTGGCGCATTCTCGAATCCGTCGCGCGGAACCTCCTGGACGATCCGGGCGTCGCGGCAATCGTCTTCAATGCCCGCGACGTCACCGAGCGGCGGCTGGTGGAGGAACGGATTCGCGAGGCGCAGCGGCTCGAGGTCGTCGGGCAATTGACCGGGGGCATCGCCCACGACTTCAACAACCTTCTCACGGTCATTCAGATGAATCTGGAAATGATTCTGGATGGCGTTAAAGACAACAAGGTGTTGCGCGAGATGCTAGCGGCCGCCCTCAAATCGGCGAGACGCGGGGCGGAACTGGTGGCTCATCTGGTCGCGTTCGCCCGGCAACAGGTGCTGCAGCCGGAGCCAACCGATCTCAACCGCCTGGTTGAAGGCACGGTCCAGCTGTTGCGGCGCACCCTGGGAGAGTCGATTGAAATCCGCGCGGTTTTGAGCCCCGATCTGTGGCCCGCCGCGCTCGACCGGGCGCAAATGGAATCGGCGTTGATCAATCTGGCAGTCAACGCGCGCGACGCGATGGAATGCGGCGGCCGGCTTCAGGTCGAAACCGCCAATATTGTGCTTGGCGACGAAGCCCGCGGCCCGAATGCGGATATCAGGCCGGGGCCCTACGTCAGGCTGACCGCGACCGACACGGGAGTGGGCATGAGCCAAGCCGTCATGGAGCGAATCTTCGAGCCTTTCTTCACGACCAAAGAGATCGGCAAGGGGAGCGGGCTCGGCCTCAGCATGGTTTACGGCTTCGTAAAACAATCCGGCGGTCACATCCGGGTGACGAGCGAGTTGGGCCGGGGCACGACCTTCCATCTCTACTTCCCGAAGGCGGAAGTGGCCGAGATCAAAAAGGCCGAGACTTCGGCCCCGCACGTCTCCTACCAGGGCCAGGGCGAGGTGGTTTTGGTGGTGGAGGATGACGCAGACGTGCGCGATCTGGCGGTGCGCTATTTGACCACGCTCGGATACCAGGTTATCGCCGCGATCGACGGCCCGTCCGCAAAAGCCGCCCTCCGCGGCTTGGCCCGGCTCGATTTCCTGCTCACCGATGTCATCATGCCGAAAGGTATGAGTGGGATCGACGTGGCGAAGATGGTCGAGAGCCTATTCCCGGAGGCCAAGATTCTTTTTATGTCCGGTTACGCCGAGGATGTCACGGGCCGGAACACCACTTTCGACCGTACCGTCAATCTGATCGGAAAGCCGTTCCGCAAGGACGAACTGGCGCGGCGCCTGCGCGAACTCGTGACCGAAGCCGCTTAGCCGCGGGATCGGATCCCACCCCCGTCTGGTTCAGAAATGATCTGAGATAGATCAATCAACTTATTGATCTATATCGAGATACATATCCGCATCGGCGACCGTTCTTTCGGAGTCTTCGGGAACTTCCGCCATGCCATCGGGGTTCGAATCCTGAATGCCAGATGAACGGGCCGCTCAGTATCGGTTCAGCGGCGGTGGGGCATTATCGGCACCATCGTTAATCCGATGTATCCTAAAAGGAGCACCGCAATGACCTGGACCACACCGAAGATCGTTGAAATCTGCGTCGGCCTCGAGATCAACAGCTACGCTTGCGCCGAGGTCTAATCCGAGGTTTCTGTCGACAGAGAATTCGGAAAACGGGCGGGGCCATGGGTCCCGCCCGTTTCATTTTATGGTCCCGGAACCCATCCTCAAGCCTGCTTGCGCCGTAACTCTTCCTGGGCCAGGCATCGGCGCACCGCGGCCAAAAACGTCAGCACCGGCACCGGCTTGACGAGATAAGCGTCGCAGCCGGCGTCCAGGCTCAATTGCTCGTTTTCCGGGGTTGCGACCGCCGTGATCACGACGGTCGCGGTACGGCGGAGCAATGGGTGGCGGCGAATCTGGCGCACCACCTCGAGCCCGGAGACCAATGGCAGGCGCACGTCGGTGATGATGAGGTCGGGCCCGTGCTCGACCGCAAGCCGGATGGCTTCGAGCCCGTTGTTGGCCGCCATCACATTCATTCCGGCCTGTTCCAGCAGCAGCCGGTACAAACGGAGCGTCGGCGGGTCGTCATCGACGATCAATGCGGTCCGGGCCACTGGCGCTCCTTGCCGGATGCGGCATGCGCTCTTCGAGGTGACGGGCGCACCGGGCGGCGCTAGCCTAAGCGAGATTGAGCGCGGCGCCAAGACGCGCGCGTTGCAAAACCGGCCGCGGCTTCAAGGGAGAAATTTATCATGTCCTTCGAGTTCGTTTACGTCACCGCCGCGTCCCCCGATCAGGCGCGCGACATCGGGCGGCGCCTGGTCGAAGAGCGGCTGGCCGCCTGCGTCAACATTTTCGATTCCATGACGTCGTTCTATTGGTGGGAGGGCAAGATCGATCAGGCGAGCGAAGCGGTGCTGATTGCCAAGACCAGGCAGGACTTGGTCCCAATGCTCGTCACCCGCGTCAAAGAACTGCACAGCTACTCCGTGCCTTGCGTCGTGGCGCTGCCGCTGACCCAAGGCAATCCGGATTTCCTGGCTTGGATTGGGCGCGAAACCAGACCGGCGTGAAGCGCCGTCCAGGCATGTTTCAGCGGCCGGGACTAAAGACGGCCGGTGCGGCGATGGCGCCGGAAACCCGAAAACTGCGGCGGGCCCGAAGGGCCCTCACTCTGGATCGGCCGTCTTGCGCGCCTTGGCGCGATTGAGCTGGTCCCGGACGGAACGGCGGTAGGCGGGGTCGTAGACCACCCGCTCCCAGTCGATCTCCGTATCTGCCGCCGGCGCCGCGGGGTCGGATCGGCCGGATTTGGCCGGGCGTGACGGCGCCGAGACGAGGTCTTGGGTATCCATTTCTCCGGTTGCTCCCGGGTTGCGTTTTTTCGTTGCCTATACGAATACCGAAGCAATGGGGCGCCGGATGGACCGAAATATGGCGAAAGGGTGATTTTTGCTCCCCGCGGTAAGCCGCGTTACCATAGTACCGCACCCGCAAAGCCCTTGAATAAAGCCGCTTTCCGCCATTGACGCCCTGATTTTTCATGGCATACTGCGCGCCCTTTGACCGGCCAATATCAAATAAATATCGAGCCAATCGGGCAGCCATGAAGACCATTTCCCTCAAGCCCTCCGACGTGGAGAAAAAATGGGTCGTGATCGACGCCGATGGCTTGGTCCTGGGCCGGCTGGCCTCGATCGTGGCCTTGCGGTTGCGCGGCAAGCACAAGCCGGGCTACACGCCTCATGTGGACTGCGGCGACAACATCATCGTCATCAACGCCGCCAAGGTGCGGCTCACCGGCAAGAAGCTGAGCGATAAGGTCTATCACTGGCACAGCGGCTATCCGGGCGGGATCAAAACGCGCACCGCGGGCAGCACTCTGAGCGGGGCCCATCCCGAACGCGTCTTCGTCAAGGCGGTGGAGCGGATGATTCCGCGCGGGCCCCTGGGCCGGGTCCAGATGCGCAACCTGCGCGTCTATGCCGGTTCCGACCACCCGCACGGCGCCCAGAATCCGGAACCCCTCGACGTCGGGGCGATGAATGCGAAGAACCGGAGGATCGCGTGATGATGGCCGACGACCAGCCGACCTTGGCCGACATCATGCCCAAGTCCGAGGCGCCCCCCATGCCGGCCGAAAAGCCGGAGCCGCAAATCGACCGGTTCGGCCGGGCCTACGCCACCGGCAAGCGCAAAAATGCGGTCGCGCGCGTCTGGCTCAAGCGTGGAACCGGAAAATTGCTGATCAACGGCCGCGTGGGCGAGGTTTATTTCGCGCGGCCCGTGCTCCGCATGCTGATCGATCAGCCCTTCCAGGCGGTCAACCGGGCCTCGCAATACGACACGACCTGTACGGTGAGCGGCGGCGGCCTGTCCGGCCAGGCAGGTGCGGTTCGCCACGGCATCAGCAAGGCGCTCTCCTATTTCGAGCCGGATCTGCGCAAGACGCTCAAGTCCGGCGGCTTCCTCACTCGCGATGCCCGCGTCGTCGAGCGCAAGAAATACGGCCGCCGCAAGGCCCGCCGGAGCTTCCAATTCTCCAAGCGATGAGTTGAACCGGAAAGCTCGCGCGGCAGGCCTAAGGGACGCCCCGGCGTCCCTTTCGTTTACCACGATGGGTGGCAACCGAATGCTTGCGGCATGGAATTGCGTCCCCGTATCCTGGGAACGGACCCTCTGATGAAGGCCTCATCGAATACCATCGACGTCGGCGTGATCGGGGCGAGCGGCTATACCGGGGCCGAGCTCGTGCGGATCTTGGCGCGCCATTCCGGCGTCAAGCTTAGGACGCTGACCGCGGATCGCAACGCCGGCAAGCCGCTGCAATCGGTGTTTCCCCATTTCGCGGACCTCGAACTGCCCGACCTTGTCGGCTTGGCCGATGCGAAGCTCGACACGCTGGATGCCGTGTTCTGCTGCCTGCCCCACGGCACGGCGCAGCAGGTCGTGGCGAACTTGCCGCGCGCCCTCAAGGTCATCGATCTATCGGCCGATTTCCGGCTCAGGGATACGAAAACCTATGCCCAGTGGTACGGGCATCCTCATCGCGCCGAGGGCCTCCAGAAAGAGGCCGTTTACGGCCTGACCGAATTTGCGCGGCCGCAAGTTTCGAAGGCGCGCCTGGTGGCCAACCCCGGCTGCTATCCGACCGCGGCGGCGCTTCCTCTCGTGCCCTTGCTGGAAGACGGCCAAATCGCGGCGGACGACATCATCATCGACGCCAAATCGGGCGTGACCGGGGCGGGGCGGACCGCCAACGAGGCGAATTTGTTCGCCGAAGTGGCCGAAGGCATTCATGCCTACGGCGTCGCCAATCATCGCCACGCCCCGGAGATCGAGCAGGAGCTTTCGCTCGCGGCGGGCCGTTCCATCACCGTCACCTTCACGCCCCATCTCGTGCCGATGAACCGCGGCATCCTGGCGACGATCTATGTGCGGCTTGCCGAGGGCGTGCAGGCCGAAGACCTGCGCAAAACGCTTCAGCGCCGCTTCCACGGCGAACCTTTCGTAAAGGTCGTGGAGGGGGCGCCCGCGACCCGGTTTGTCCGCGGCTCGAATCAGTGCCACATCGGCGTCTTCGCCGACCGCGTTAAGGGCCGCGCGATTTTGATCTCGGCGCTCGATAATCTGGTCAAGGGCGCGTCGGGCCAGGCGGTGCAGAACATGAATCTCATGTTCGGCCTGCCCGAAACATCGGGCCTCGAGGCGGAGCCGCTGTTCCCATGATGGGCGGCGAGGGCAGGGGAGCGATCGTGCGAGGGTTGGTTATCCCGTATCGCAATTACGTTCCGGCCCTCGCGGATGACGTGTTTTTGGCGCCCGGTTGCGCCGTCATCGGCAACGTCGTGATTGGGGCCGGGAGCAGCGTGTGGTTCAACACGGTGGTGCGCGGCGACGTCAACGAAATCCGCATCGGCGAACGCAGCAATTTGCAGGACGGCACGGTGGTGCACGTGACCAGCGATGGGTTCGGCTCCTACATCGGGTCGGACGTCACCGTCGGGCACAAGGCGGTGTTGCACGCCTGCACGCTTGAAGACGGCTGCCTGATCGGCATGGGGGCTGTCGTGATGGACGGCGTGGTGGTGGAGAAGGGCGCGATGGTGGCGGCGGGTGCCTTGGTCACCTTCAACAAACGCGTCAAATCCGGGGAACTTTGGGCGGGAAGCCCGGCCCGCTGTCTACGGAACCTTAGCGAGGATGAAATCGCTCAGATCGCGACGTCGGCCAATACTTACGCGCGCTTGGCCCAGGAATACCGGACCAGGCTCAGCTCGGCTGCAACTTGACGTAAGAGCCCGGCGCGTCCTCGATCGGCTTGAAGGCGTCGCCGCCGGGTAGCCTCGCCGGAATCTTTTTGCCGCCGTATTGCGCGACCCACTTCGCCCAATCGTCCCACCACGAGCCCGGCGTCTGCTGCGCGCCGTTGACCCAGGCATCGGGATCTTTCGGCGTCTTGGGATTGGTCCAAAAGCTGTATTTGTTGGCGGCGGGTGGGTTGACGACGCCGGCGATATGCCCCGAGGCGGTAAGCGCGAAGCGCACCGGCCCGGTAATCAGTTGGGTCGCGGCATAGGTGGACTTCCACGGCGCGATATGGTCCTCGCGCGTGGACAGGAAATAGCACGGGATATCGATCTTGCGGATGTCGATCGGCACCTTGTCCAGCGTGATTCCGCCCGGCTCGGCCAGCTTGTTTTCCTGGTACATCTTGCGCAGGTAGAAGATGTGCATGGCGGCGGGCATCCGCGTCGAATCGCCGTTCCAATACAAGAGATCGAACGGGAAGGGGTCCTTGCCCAGCAGGTAATTGTTGACCACGAACGACCAGATCAAATCGTTCGCGCGCAGCATGTTGAAGGTCGTGGCCATTTCATGGCCTTCGAGGTAGCCCTTCTCCCGCATCTTGTCCTCGAGGACGCTCAGTTGCTCCTCGTCGATGAATACCGACAGCTCGCCGGCCTCGGCAAAATCGATCATGGTGGTGAGAAATGTGGCGCTCACGACGCGCTCGTTGCCCTTGGCGGCGAGATAGGCGAGCGTGGCAGCCAAGAGCGTGCCGCCCAGGCAGTAGCCGATGGCATTGGCTTGGCGTTGCCCGGTCGCCTTCTCGATGACGTCGAGCGCCTTGACCGGGCCCTGCAGCATGTAATCGTCGAAGGTTTTGGCCGCGAGACGCTCATCGGGATTGACCCACGAGATCACGAATACGGTGTGCCCCTGCTCGACGATCCAGCGGATGAGCGAATTTTTCTCGCGCATGTCGAGGATGTAAAACTTGTTGATCCACGGCGGCACGATGAGAATCGGCCGCTCGGACACCTGTTTCGTCGACGGCGTGTATTGGATGAGCTGCATCAGCTCGTTCTGATAGATCACCTTTCCCGGCGTGGTGGCGAGGTTCTCGCCGACCTTGAAAGCGTTGGGGTCGGTCATTTTGATGCGCAGACTTCCCTCGCCGCGCTCAAGGTCGTCCAGGAGGTTGCCGAGACCTTTGAGAAGATTCTCGCCGCCGCTTTCGATGGTCGTGCGCAACACCTCGGGGTTGGTCATGACGAAATTGCTGGGGGAGAGCGCGTCGACGAATTGGCGGGTGTAGAAATCGATCTTGCGCGCGGTCTTTTCGTCCAGTCCTTCAACCTCCCGCACCGTGGATTGCATCCAGCGCGACGACAGCAGATACGATTGCTTGATGAAGTCGAAGACGGTGCTGTCTTCCCACGCCGAGTCCTTGAAACGGCGGTCGCCGTCGCCGGCGGCGATGACCGGCGGCGCCTGCTCGCCCATCATGCGGCGCGCCGTCGTCTGCCAAAGGTTCATGTAGTCTTCCCACAGCGACATTTGGGCGCGCACCAGGAGCGCCGGATCGCTCATCATCTTGACCGTCAGTTCCAGAAACGCCTGACCGATGTTGAGCGGATCGGCATGGGCAAAAGACCCGTTCGCCGCCTGCCGGGTCAGAAAGCCCGTGACGATGCGCTGGGTGCGCTCGGCGATGCTTGCCATCGTCTTGGAAATCTCTGCGGAATCCGGCATCTCGGCGTCGGGCCCATGTTGATCGGTCATGGCGTCATCCTTTATGATGATCCCCGGCAGCGGGCGCCGCGAGCGGGGCCGTGGGTGTCGTCGGCCGACCTTTGCTCCGGTCTACGCCCGGCGATCTCTTACACGATGGGAGCATGGAATTCATTGCAAATATGGCCGGTAGGCAGGGCGGATCATGGGACACAAGATATCTATTTCGTCTAGGTTAAATTTCAGTCAACAGGCGCAGAAAAGAATGGTCCTCCGGGCGGCTTTGGCGGGGGTGTCCTTGTTGGCCATGGGGACCTTCATGGCCGCCTGTTCGGACGTGCCGGACGCGGTCAACCCAGTTTCTTGGTGGAACGGGGTGTTCGGCGACGACGAGGATCAGGCGTCTCCGCCCGCGAAAAAGACCCAGTCCCAAGCCCAGGCCGCCAAGCCCAAGGAGACGCCCGGGGCCGATCAGCCCTATCCCGCGATTCAGGACGTTCCGGATAAGCCGGCGGCCGGCACGACGGTCGAGGACCGCAAGCAGGTCATGCAGGGGCTGGCCGCCGACAAGACCAATGCCCAGTACTCCGATGAGGCGGCAAGAGCCTCGGATACCGGTGCCAATCCCTCTACGTCCGGAGCCCCGGCCCAGGCGCCTGCGACCGCGGCTGCCCCTGCGGCCGGTGCCGCCCCGCCGACCCCGGCTGCCCCTGCGGCCGGGGCCGCCCCGCCACCCCCCCCCGCTCCTGCGGCCCAGACTCCGCCCGCCCCGCCGCCGGCCTCAACGCCGGGGCGCAAGTCCTACATGGCCGGCGAGGAAACGGCCCCGCCGCCGCAAGGCGCCGCTCCGCCGGCCGGGCCCCCGCCGGCACCGGCAAACGCCGTGACGCCGCCGGCACCCGGCTCGAGCGAGCTCAACCGGGTCTACGAGGCAAAGCTGAAGGAATCGGCCCCGACCGTGACCACGGCCGTGGCCGGGCCGACCGGCGCGGTGCCGGGCGCCTCCACCGCCAAGGGCGCGGTGGCCGAGCCCCCCGACGGCGAGGAAGCGGTGCCCGCTTCGCGCAAGGCCAATGCCGCAAAACCGGCCTCAAAATCGAAGGCGCCGGAGCAAATGGCCGCCCTTGAGCCGGCTCCGCTCGAGGCGGCGCCCATGCCCGTGCGCGGCCTGTCCTCGCAAGTCGGCACCGTCTATTTCGGCGATGGATCGGCCGATATCCTGGACGGCGAGCAGGAGAAATTCGACAACATCGCCGCGTTCTACAAAGAACACGGCGGCAAGATCCACGTCGTGGGCTATGCCAGCAGCCGCACCGGCGACATGGATCCGGTGCGCCATCAGATGGCCAATTTCGCCGTGTCGGCGAAGCGTGCCGATACCGTGGCCCGCGAACTCATCAAGCGCGGCGTGAAGTCGACCGACATTAACACGACCGCGTTGTCCGACGCCGAACCCATCTATTACGAAGTCATGCCGGCAGGCGAGGCCGGGAACCGGCGGGTGGAGATTTTCATCGATTATTAGCGGGCTCCAAGCTACAAACCCGCCGGAGCCGGAGCCGTCCGCCTGACGCGGGCCGGGGCGTCCGGTGCCGTCCGGAGTAACCGCATGTCCCAGGAATTTTACCGGATCAAGCGGCTGCCGCCCTACGTGTTTGCGGAGGTCAACGCCATGAAGGCGGCGGCCCGCGCGCAAGGGCACGACATCATCGATTTCGGGATGGGCAATCCCGATTCCGCCACGCCGCCCCACATCATCGCCAAGCTCATCGAAACGGTGCGCGATCCGCACACGCACCGCTATTCTAATTCGCGCGGCATCACGGGATTGCGCAGGGCGGTCGCGGCCTATTACCAGCGCCGCTTCGACGTCACGCTCGATCCCGAAACCGAGGTCATCGCTTCGATCGGTTCGAAAGAGGGGCTCACCAGTCTCGCCCAGGCGATCACGAGCCCGGGCGACGTGGTGCTGGTTCCCAATCCGACCTATCCGATCCACGCCTTCGGATTCATTTTGGCCGGCGCCTCGATTCGCCACATGCCGATCGGATCCGAGAGCGACTTCATGCTCGAATTCGAGCGCGCGGTGAAATACAGCGTGCCGACGCCGATCGCCGTGGTGGTGAATTTTCCCTCGAACCCGACCGCGCGCGTCGTCGATCTCGATTTCTACTCCCGCGCCGTGGATTTCTGCCGCCGCCACGAGGTATTGCTGATCTCCGATCTTGCCTACTGCGAAATCTATTTCGACGGCAAGCCGCCGCCCTCCGTGTTTCAAGTTCCGGGCGCCAGGGACGTCGCGGTCGAGTTCACCTCGGTCAGCAAGACCTATTCGATGCCCGGCTGGCGCATCGGATTCGCCGCCGGCAACAAGCGCATCATCGCGGCGCTCGCGCGCATCAAATCCTACACCGATTACGGCGCCTTCACGCCGATCCAGGTCGCGGCGACCGCGGCGTTGAACGGGCCGCAGGATTGCGTCGCCGAAATCCGCGATACCTACCGCCAGCGCCGCGACGTGCTGATCCAAGGATTGGCCGCCGCGGGCTGGCAGGTGCCAAGCCCGCCCGCGAGCATGTTCGCCTGGGCGCCGATTCCGCCGGCCTTCGCCCATCTCGGATCGCTCGAGTTCTCCAAGCTCCTGCTGCAAGAAGCCAAGGTGGCGGTTGCGCCCGGCATCGGCTTCGGCGAGTACGGGGAAGGATTCGTGCGCATCGCGCTGGTCGAAAACCCGCATCGGATTCGCCAGGCGGTGCGCAGCATCAAGGCCATGTTCGCCGCGACCGAAAAGATCCTCGAGAGAAAGGCGGCGATGGCCTCTTGATCAAGCCTCTGTCCATCGCGGTGGCCGGCCTCGGCACGGTGGGCGGCGGCACGCTAAGCCTGCTCGAACGCCACGCCGATTTGATCGAACAGCGCTGCGGACGCAAGGTGCGCGTGGCCGCGGTCTCGGCCCGTGACAAGAAACGCGACCGCAAGCTCGATCTGTCCGGAGCAGCCTGGTTCGACGACGCCGTCGGCATGGCGCGAGAGGCGCTGGCCGAGGTCGTGGTGGAACTCATCGGCGGCTCGGAAGGGATCGCCAAGCAAGTGTGCGAGACCGCGATTTCGTCCGGCAAGCATGTGGTGACGGCGAACAAGGCGCTCCTGGCGCACCATGGCGTGGCGCTCGCCAGGGCGGCGGAATCGAAAGGCGTGTCGCTCCATTTCGAGGCGGCGGTTGCGGGCGGCGTGCCGGTCATCAAGGGCCTGCGCGAAGGGCTCGCCGGAAACGGCATCTCGCGCGTCACCGGAATCCTGAACGGCACCTGCAATTACATCCTGACCAGCATGCGCGAATCCGGAAAGGAATTCGCCGAGGTGCTCGAAGAGGCGCGAAAATTGGGTTACGCCGAGGCCGATCCCAGTTTCGACATCGACGGCATCGATACCGCCCACAAGCTCGCGATCCTGACCAGCGTCGCCTTCGGCTGCGAGACCAATTTCGGCGGCATCCACGTCGAAGGCATCCGCCATGTCTCGGCCCGCGATATCGCGTTTGCCGAAGAGCTCGGTTTCCGGATCAAGCTGCTCGGCATTACCCGGATGACCGAGCACGGCGTCGAGCAGCGGGTGCATCCCTGCCTGGTGCCGGCGCGCTCCGCGATCGCCACCGTCGAAGACGTGAATAACGCGGTGATGGTCGAAGGCGATTTTGTCGGCAACATCATGTTCCAGGGGCGGGGCGCCGGGGCCGGACCGACGGCGTCGGCCGTCGTCGCCGACATCATCGACATCGCGCGTGGCGTCAACATTCCAACCTTCGCCGTGCCCGCGGACAAACTGGCCCGGATTCCCGCATCGCCGATGGAACGCCATCGCGGGGCGTATTACATTCGGCTCATGGTCAGGGATCAACCCGGCGTCATCGCCGACATCGCGGCGGCGCTGCGCGATGCCGGGATCTCGATGGAATCGATGCTCCAGCACGGCCGCGCGCCCGCCGGCGCCGTGCCCGTGGTAATGACGACCCACGCCACCGAAGAAGCGGCGATGACCCAAGCCTTGACACGCATCGGCGCGCTCAAGGCCGTGTTCGAGCCGCCGCGCATGATCCGCGTCGAGCCGCTCTAGGCAATGCTGGCGGTTCACGCCGCGGCGCCGAATTCATCCGTCCTTGGAGTCGAGCGTTCTTTTAGCGGCAAGCGCTGGCGCCTGCGCGGCGGCGACGAGCGCGCGGCGCTCGCCCTCACCCAGCGCCTCGGCGTTTCCGAAATCGTCGGCCGGGTGCTTGCCGCCCGCGGCATCACGGCGGAGCAAGCGGAGTCGTTCCTAAATCCGACGCTGCGCGCTTATTTGCCGGACCCGTCCCATTTGCTCGACATGGACGCGGCCGCGGCGCGGATCGCGCGCGCCGTGCGGTCGGGCGAATCCATCGCCATCTTCGGCGACTACGACGTGGACGGCGCCACCTCGTCGGCTTTGCTCGTTCGATTCTTAAGCGCCGTCGGTGCCAAGGCGCGCGCCTACATCCCCGACCGCAGGCGCGAAGGTTACGGGCCGAACGCGCCGGCGCTGGAAATGCTTCATGCCCAAGGCGTCTCGCTCGCGGTCACGGTCGATTGCGGGACCTTGGCATTCGACGCGCTCTCTCATGCGCGCGATCTCGGCCTCGATGTCATCGTGGTCGATCACCACGAAGCGGAGGAGCGATTGCCGCAGGCTGTCGCGGTCGTCAATCCCAACCGGCTGGATGAGCAAAGCCCGCATAAGCAGCTTGCCGCCGTCGGCCTCTCGTTCCTGGTGGCGGTTGCGGTAAATAGACTCCTCCGCGATTCCGGCTGGTATGCGGCCAATCGGATTCCCGAGCCCGATCTCATGGCGCTTCTCGACCTCGTCGCACTCGGGACCATTTGCGACGTGGTGCCCTTGACCGGTCTCAACCGGGCCTTGGTCGCGCAAGGGCTTAAGGTGATGGCGGGGCGCGGCAATTTGGGCTTGGCGGCGCTCGCCGACAGCGCACGGCTCGAGTCCAGGCCCGGCGCCTATCACGCGGCCTTCATCCTGGGGCCGCGAATCAACGCCGGCGGCAGAGTCGGGCAATCGGATCTCGGTTTCCGGCTTCTGACCGCGGATGACGCCGATGAGGCCCGCCGCATCGCCGCCGTCTTGGGCGCGCTCAACGCCGAGCGCCGGCTGATCGAATCCGAGGTTCTGGCCAGCGCCGAGGCGCAGGCGGGTTCAACCGGTGCCTCGCCCATCGTGCTCGCAGCGGGCGAGGGCTGGCATGTGGGCGTGATCGGCATCGTCGCCTCCCGCCTCAAGGAGCGATTCGGCCGCCCCGCCTGCGTCATCGGAATCGAGAATGGAATCGGCAAAGGCTCCGCCCGTTCGGTGCCCGGCATCGATCTCGGAAGCGCCGTGATCGCCGCGCGCAAGGGAGGGCTGCTGCTCAATGGCGGCGGCCATGCCATGGCGGCGGGCTTGACCGTCGAGCGCGGCAAGATCGAACCGTTCCGCGATTTCTTGGCGGAGCGTGTCGCCGGTCTCTCGAGTTCCATCGACTTGGGGCCCAGTCTCGGGCTCGACGGTGCGCTGGCACCGGAAGCCGCGACCCGCGAGCTGGTGGCGGAGCTCGATCGCATCGGCCCCTTCGGCGCGGGCAATGCCGAACCGAGATTCGTCTTTCCCGCCGTGCGCCTCTCCTATGCCGAAGTCGCGGGCGAGCACCTGCGCTGCGGACTGACGGGGGCTCACGGCACGCTCCGCGGCATCGCGTTCCGCGCCGGCAACTCCGACCTCGGCAAAGAGCTTTTGCGCCTGCGCGGCGCCGCCGTTCACGTCGCCGGCCGGATCGCGCGCGACGACTGGCAGGGGCGTGAGCGCGTTCAGTTGTATATTGACGACGCGGCCGCGGTGCGCCCCGCCTGAAGGCCTGGAAACCCCGCTTGATTTTGCGGGCCGGCGTCTTTAATCAGGGCTCAGGACCCCATCGTCTAGTGGTTAGGACTCCGGCTTTTCAAGCCGGCAACACGGGTTCGAATCCCGTTGGGGTCGCCACCGCTTCCGGTAGTCACAGAAGACGCGGGAGTAAGTGGAGCGGATATGTGGAGGTGAGGTAGACGATGACTCGCCGCAGACGACACATCCCGACACCGGACGACGTTTTATTTGGGTTAATGGGCATGGCCGTGTTCGCTGTGTTCGCCGTGCTCGGGAGCATTCAGCGGCAATCCCTGGACATGGGTGGCGTGCTCGTCAATCTTTTGGTTAGTGCTGTCGTGGTAGCAACCATCTACCACCTCTATCGCGTCTCTGTCCGCTTATACCGTGTCTTTAGTCGAGCTAAAGCGCGGCGCAGCTTAACACAGTTGGCCAAGACCGTTGTTGAGCGACACATGACTTCGCTGTTAAAGAGACGTGCGCAGCTCGTCAGATACGACGCCTACAGCAAGCTTCAGTTGGAAGGCTGGAGGAAAGAGATAGCCTACTTCATCGACAGTCAGATCGCCCCGCACCTGACGGATCGGGAGCGGACCATTCTCGAAGACGAACGCGAGAGCCTCTCGCTATTGATCGGAAGGCGTGTTGAAGATGCCTCGAAGACCGCAACCACGTTCCAGGGCTTCTCGGACCGGATGACAGCAACCGAGTTTGAGGCGTTCTGTGCGGACGAGCTTCGCCGCGCCGGCTGGCAAGCACAGGTGACCAAGAGGGCCAGAGACCAGGGCGTTGACGTCATTGCGGAGAAAAACGACGTTCGCGTAGTTCTCCAATGTAAGCTCTGGAACCAGCCGGTGGGGAATAAGGCGGTTCAAGAGGCTGTTGCTGGCAAGGGCTACGAGAAAGCACAGCATGCGGCAGTCGTCACAAACAGCCGCTACACGACGGCGGCTCAACAACTCGCCTCAATGAACGGCGTCCTGCTTCTGCACTACAGCGATCTTGCGGAACTTGATACGCGGCTGATTAAATAGCCGCACCAAACACCGCCTTCGTTCCTCACAAGTTCTCCACGTCAGTCTTACCCGCAGATGCGCGACCGCATTGGGGAATTCTCTATTACGTCGGCGAAGCCGGTGGCTCGGCGAATGTCCCGGATCAGCTTGCGGTCATGGCCTATGTGAAGATCTTCAACGACGGAACGACCGAGGCGATGGAGCTTCCGAGAATAACGAAAAAAAATAGCGGGACAACTGTGGATATCTGGAACAAGGAAGACTTGTAGGCCGCGGGCTCAACCTGCCCGGATTTCCGCGATGAAGGTGTTGACCTGGACGCGCAGCATGCCGGACTGCTGCGACAGTTCGTCCGCCGCCGCCAGGACCGATTGGGCGGAGCGCCCGGTTTCGCTCGCGGCTTCGGTTACGCCGCCGATATTGGCGGACACCTGCTGGGTGCCCTCGGCGGCCTGGTGAACGTTGCGCGCGATGTTGCCGGTTGCCGCCGTCTGCTCCTCGACCGCGGCGGCAATCCCGCCGGCGATGCCGTTGATTTTGGCGATGGTCGCGGTGATGCTCGTGATGACCTCGACGGCGCCTTGCGAGGCTTCTTGGATGGCCGCGATCTGGGCCGTGATGTCCTCGGTCGCCTTGGCGGTCTGGGTCGCAAGCTCCTTGACCTCGCTCGCCACCACGGCGAATCCCTTGCCCGCCTCGCCGGCGCGGGCGGCCTCGATCGTGGCGTTGAGGGCGAGGAGATTCGTCAGGCTCGCGATGTCATTGATGAGTCGCACGACCTCGCCGATTCGCGCCACCCGCTCGGCCAAGCCCGACATGGCGGCATTCGCCCGCTCGGCCTCATGGACCGCCGCGCTCGAAATGCCGGAGGATTGCGCCGCTTGCCGGCCGATCTCGCCGATCGAGGCCGCCAGTTCCTCGGCGGCGACCGCCACCGTTTCGACGTTTTGCGTGGCCTGGCCGGATGCGGTGGCGACGATCCCGGAGCGCCGCTTGGTTTCTTCGGCAACGCCGGACATGGACCGCGCGGTGGTGTGCATTTTCGTGGCCGAGGCGGCGACTTGGTCCACCACTTCCTTGACCGACAGCTCGAAGTCGTCGGCGAGCTTTATCATGTCGCGCCGGCGCTCCTCTGCGGCGCGGGTTTGCTCGGCGTCGGCACGCTTCTTGGCGGCCTCGACCTCGGCGGTGGTGTCGCGGAAAAACATCAGGGCCTCCGCCATCTTGGAAATTTCATCATTGCCTTCCCGCTCGATCGGGGCGCTCAAATTGCCTTTGACGATCTCGGTCATGCTGGTCCCCAGCGCCGTGATTCGCCCCACGATCGTGCGGCCGACGAACAGCCAGGCAAGAAGCGCCGTACCCAGGCTTACGGCGGCGATGGCGGGCAGCAAAATTATTCCGTTCTCGATGGCGGCCGCGGCCTCGTTTTCGATGGCGTCGACGCCCGACTGGGCGGTCGAGACGATCTCGCCGATCGCCCGATCGAGGCTGCCTGAAACCTTGCGGTTCTCTTCCAGCAGGGCCTGGGCGGCTTTATCCGCCGCGAGTTCTTGGGCGCTGGGCTCCGAAACACCGGCATCGGCTTGCCCTTGCGATCCCGCCAGGCGCAGCTTGACCGCATCGTCGATGGCATGATGGTTGCGCTCAAGGATGTCGATTCCAAGTTCTATGGCGGCAAGCGCCCGGCGTCCCGGGTCGGTGGCGGCGTCGGTTATGACGGGCTGCGGCGAACCCAGGATTTCGGCTAGTCCCTGGGTCAGCGTGCGCGCTTGCGCGCGCTCGCCATCGAGGGCGGAAAGAGATTCGGTGCGCTCGGAATCGCTCTTGGCCGCCGCCAGATTTGCGGCGGTCGCGGCCATGTTCGCCGTTGCGGCGTCAAGCCGAAGCGCCAAGGTCACGGCCGGCACGCGGCGCGCGGTCACTTCGGTGAGTGTACGGCCGAGACCGGTGTATGAAATCCAGGCATTGCCGCTCGCAACCACCGTGGTTGCCGCGACCGCGCCGAACACGGCGAAAAGTTTTGCCCGAAGCCCAATGCGCGACCACAAGCTCGGCTTGGAATTCGTTTTCGGAGACGTTCCGGAAGTGCTCCCGCTCATCGCGCAAAACCGTGCCGCGTGCGGCCAAAACAAAGGGCGGAAAAAGAGCGCCGCGAGCCTAGTGATGCCCCGCAGCAACAAGAAATGATGCTGGTGTATACGGGATTCATGAGAAGAAATCCAAATGGAATACCCGGTGTTTTCCGTTCTTTCCGGCCAGTGCGGCGGAAACCCAAATAATCTTGGGCAAAAACCGGCCGCGAATACTTCGGCGCGCCCGCCACACCTTACTCAAAAGGTTAGGTTCGCCACCAAAGCACGGGAGCGATTAACGAACCGTTTACGCTGTTACGGTGGGATGATCCGCGGGTAGAGGGCGGCGGCCGGTCGAACCCTAGGTCCGGGTGGCAAGGGAAGGTCCGGGCCGGGAATCCGACGCGGGCTTTCCGCAGTTTTCCGCGGCGGACCGGCACTGTTGCTTCTTTGCACCAGAGGATTTCAAAGTTTCACTTCACCCGATGGCAATTTTCTGCTGATATTGTCCCGATTTACCGCCCACCGGGCGTGGCGTGCTGGCGATTATTTCGGTAAAGTCGCTCCGTCATTGTCGCTTCGAGGGTCGGGGGATCTTCTTGGGGGCTCATGAAGATCGCCGTCGTAAATGAGAGCACACAATCACGGCCGGAACGTGCGGCCGTGCCCGTGTGTTTATCCGTTGTCGTCGGCCTTAAGCTAGGTTAAAACGATGGCCGGGGGCGCGAATTCAAGGTTTCTCGGTCTTTAAACAGGGGTTAGAAAAAATGTTCAGGTCACTGAAAATCCTCCTGGGTGCGCTGCTGCTGGTGTTCGTTGCCGCCTGCGCTCATCCGGATGGTTTCGAAATTCGGTCTCATCCGGCCGCCAGCAGCCAAGTTTCGGCGTTCGATCAGGCGCTTTACAGCGAGTATTGGCCGGACGCCGCGGACGAATCGGGCGAGGATGACAACTTCGCCTCGGACTTGCACGCGAAGAAAGGGAAGGCCGCGAACAGCGGGGCGACGGTTCTGCCGGAAGAGGTGGATTCGACGCCGCTCGGGGGACATAAGGCGGTGCACGAGTCCGAGCTTGCCGGCCTCACCGACGCGCGCGGTAGGCTCATGGGCTTCATGGATCGCGGGGCACGGGAAATCCGGCCAACTTGGACCGCCAGGGCCCAGGTCGCCTTCGATTGCTGGAAGGAAGAGGCTTCGGAACGGAACGCCCGGGGCGGCGTCTTGGAACCCGCCCATGTCGCCGCGTGCAAGGGCAACTTCAATGCGGCGATGGCGAAAGTCGAGCCGTTCCTGCCGCCTCTCGCCATGCCCGAGCGCCTGCATATGTTCAATCTGATGCCGGATCAAGGCGGGCCACCGCAGCCGGCAATGGCGGGTGCGCCTGACACCTATCTGGTGTTCTTCGATTGGAACAAGGCGGATCTGACGCCGGAGGCCCTTGGCATCGTGCGCACGGCCGCGGCCAACGCCAAGAAGTCCGGGAGCGCCCGGGTCGAGGTGACGGGCTACGCCGACACGTCGGGCTCGCCCGATTACAACCAGAGGCTCTCGCGCCGCCGCGCCGACGCGGTCAAGGCCGAGCTTGTCAAACAGGGCGTTGCGGGCAAGAACGTCACGACGATCGGAAAGGGCGAGACCGAACTGCTGGTTCCGACACCCGATGGGGTGCGCGAGCCGCAGAATCGTCGCGCTCGGATCGTCATCCACGTTATGGGTAAGTAGAACCCCCTAAAGGGGTACCGAGAACCGGGGCGCCGCAGAAATGCGGCGCCCTTTTTTCTTTTCCTAATCCCGCTCTGGGCTCATGGCGCGTCGGCCGGCTGGCTGCCGGCTGGGCCTGCCCCGGGCGGCGCAGCACCTCAGACGGTCAAAGCGAGTAGGAACGGGACGACCAGGCCAAACGAAAGGGGCGCCCGAAGGCGCCCCTCGAAGACCTTTATGGCATGCGCGTCTATTCGCTGGGCTCGCGGGCGGCCTGGAGCGGGCAGGACTCGACGCCGGATTCTTGGGCGAAGGGCGTATGGCCCGCGTAGGTGCGAAGCCCCGTGCTGTCCACGCTCAGCACCGCGTTGAAGAGATTGAGTGCCGAAGCGCAGTAATTGTCCATATCCTGCTGCATGCGGCGGGTGGCGGCGCCGTTCGCGATCCGGGTGATGAAACCGTTAAGCTCGCTTTCGCCGCCCCTGCCGTAGGCCCGGGCGAAATAGCCGCGCAGCATCTTGCCGTCCGCGACCAGATCCGGCGAGAATTTCTCGACGAAGGAGTTGTATTGGGCGTTCGCCCCGCAGGTGAGGGCCCTGACCATCAGCTCGTTTTGCAGGAGCCGCGTGTCGATAGCGGCCTTCTCAACCGCCGAGGCGCAGGTTCCGGCCCAGACTGGATTGGCAATGGCGAGTTGCGCGGCGGCAACCACGAGCGCCACGCGTGCGACACGGTTTTTTTTCATTGTTGTGCCCCCTGTGTAAGTGCTCCAACGGCCCCGAGACCTTACGGAAAGTCTCTTTCGGAATTATTACCGTGACCAAAAACCTATGGCCGGCAGCGGCTTGGCGCCAGTACTTCCGATTTGGGATGCGGTTTAATCAGGACCGTCGAATCCCCCTGAACCTTTATTCACATTTATCGCAAAGACTTAGTCTGTCTGGCAAGGTCGAATTGCGGGCCGTAGCCAAGGCCCTGTATCAGCCGAATAATTTGTCGATGTCTGCTTGCGAAACGCCGGCTTTGGGGAGCTGCGGCCCGCTCAAAAGGTCGTGGTCTGGGTCGGTCGCCACCGGCTTCGGCACCTCGATTCCGGTAAAGGATTCTTTGCCCCAGATGTCGATCATGGCGTTGACACGATCTTCGATGAATTTGACCGTGGTGACCACCTTGGTGATGCGTTGGCCCGTGATGTCCTGGAAATTGCAGGCTTCGAAGACTTTAACGATCAGCTCGCGCATTTCATCCACGGTCTGGGCAATGAACGCGTCGTTCGACGCCTGTTTCACGCGCGCGGCCATTTCATCGAGAGTTTCAGCCGATTCCAGGATGACATGCGTGGCCTGTTCGGTCGCCGCAACCACGGCGTCGAGCTCGTCGGTCGCGACCACCAGCCGGTCGGAATCGGCACCCGGATGCCGCACCGCCGCAATTTCCTTCTTGGTATTGAGGATGGAATCCCGCACCGCTTCCAATTCGCGGCGCAAGACCAGCGGATCGGGCAGGCCATCGGCGGGCATCGCCGGCTGCGGCTGGCGGCCGACCGCGCAGATGAAAGTCTTGAGTTCGCCGATCGCAGCCATAACCTCCTCGTGCCGGGCAAGGGCCCCGTCATCCCGGAATCCGGTGTGATCGGCCAGCTTGCCTTGGGCCCGCATCAGTTCGGCGACGAAGGGTTTCCTGGGCTTGCCCTGGGCCATTTTCTGCTCCCTAAAGGCGCGAGACCGCCGCCACGGCGCTCAATCCTTCATTTCAAATCAAAAGCGTGAAAAAAGCGTTAGTTTGAGCATTCCAGACCCACGGAAAGCGCCGCGGAATTTCCAATGTTTCCGCGGTTTTGAGCCGGCCCATGCACGTTTGCCTTGGCTGGGCCGAAGTACCCCCCCTAAACTAACGGTCATGACACGGGCGTCGCGGGGCCACATGCTGGGCACTGTTAGGGATTCGCTTCCCGGGATATTGATTGGGCTCGCGGCCGCCTGGCTGCTGGGCAACGGCGGCGACGCCCACGACCGGCTCAATCTCGAAATCAAGCTCACGCGCGAACAACTGGTGCACGACTTCGACACCATCGTGTTCCACAACGAGTTTGATAGTCATGTCGACCAGAAGCTGCGGAAATGGGTGGCGCCGGTCCGCATCTACCTCGATATCCGCACCGGCGACCCCAAGCTGATCCGGGACACGGTCGCAAGCCACGTGGCGCATCTCGTGGATATCTCGGGCTACGACATCGAGCTCACCGACGACCCCGGAGCCGCGAATACCAACGTGGTCTTCGAGCGGGAAAACATGCTCGATACCGTCAAAGCCGACTATTTCCCGCCCAGCTTCGACATTCGCACCGTGATGCAAACGAATCTCTGCATCGGCCAGTATCAATCCAACGCGCATTTCGAGATCATCAAGGCGGTCGTCGTCATCCCGATCGACCGGGTGATGGCGCGCGGACGGCTCAAGGCCTGCGTGATCGAAGAATTGACCCAGGTGTTGGGCCTGCCGAACGATTCCGATGACGTGTTCCCGTCCGTCTTCAACGACCACAGCCCGGACATCGAGCTCACCGCCCAGGACATCCTCCTGGTCCAACTGCTCTTCGACTCCAGGCTCACCGCCGGCATGTCCCGGTACCATGCGCTCGAGCTGGTTCAGGCGATCCTGATGGAGAAGGGGATCGACGAGTTTCCGGTTATGTCCACGCCTGAAAACTGATTGCCCGCTTTCCCGGTCATCGCGATCTTGGATTTGCCTTTGGGGTCGGCCATACTCCGCCGCGCTCGATCGGATGGAATCGTGAAGCAAGTTCAAAGAGCACCCGGCCGTCGCCTGCGGCGAACGGCAATCGGGTGCCACCGGGCATGAGCCGCTGCCGCTGGCTCGCGCTTCCGGTCCTGGCGGTGCTGCTGGCCGGCGCCGGCGGCGCGTTCGCGGCCGAAAGCGGCATGGCCGAATCCGGCGTGGCCGAATCCGGGTTCCAATTGGACGGCTCGTTGCTGGGGCTTGCCTGGGTCATTCCCTTCGCCGGGCTTCTGCTGTCGATTGCGATCTTGCCGCTCGTGGCGCACGGCCTGTGGCACCGCCACTACGGCAAGATCGCGGCCGCCTGGGCGCTCGCCTTGCTGGTCCCGTTCGCGGCCATATTCGGAATCGAAGCCGCGCTATTCGAGATCGTCCACACCCTGGTCCTCGAATATCTGCCGTTCATCGTCCTGCTGTATGCGCTTTACACGGTTTCCGGCGGCGTCCGTCTGACGGGGAGGATCCGGCCGTCACCCGCCACCAACACCGGCTTGCTCGCCGGGGGAACCTTATTGGCGAACGTGATGGGGACAACCGGGGCGGCGATGCTCCTGATTCGGCCGCTGTTGCATTCGAATGCGGGGCGCAAGCATGGCATTCACGTCGTGGTGTTCTTCATTTTCCTGGTTGCCAATATCGGCGGCTCGCTGACCCCGCTCGGCGATCCGCCCCTGTTTCTCGGGTTTCTCAAGGGCGTCGCGTTCTTCTGGACGACGCGGCACATGGCGGCGCCGTTCTTGCTCACGGCGGGCCTCGTGCTCGCTTTGTTTTATTTTATCGACCGTTACTATTTCGCCAGGGACGGCCATGTCCCGCACCCGCCGACCCCGGACTTCGGCCTGGAGGGCATCCATAACATCGTTCTCTTGGGCGCGATCGCGGCCGCGGTGCTTATGAGCGGGTTCTGGCGGCCGGGAACGAGTTTCACCGTCTATCACGTCGAGATCGCGCTTCAGAATTTGGTCCGCGACGTGCTGTTGCTGATCATCGCCGGCATTTCGCTCGTCTGGACGCCGGCTAAAGCCCGCGCCGCCAACTATTTCAGCTGGTTTCCCATCGTCGAGGTGGCGAAGCTGTTCGCCGCCATCTTCGTGACCATCGTTCCGGCGATCGCGATTTTACGGGCGGGCGAGGGGGGGGCCTTGGGCTTCCTGGTGCGGGCGCTCTCCGAGAATGGCCAACCGGTCAACGCGCTTTACTTCTGGGCCACGGGTCTGCTTTCGAGTTTCCTCGATAATGCGCCGACCTATCTCGTGTTTTTCAACACCGCGAGCGGCGATCCCGACCATCTCATGGGGGGGTTGGCGCAAACGCTTCTGGCGATTTCGGCCGGGGCCGTGTTCATGGGTGCCATGACCTATATCGGCAACGCGCCCAATTTCATGGTTCGCTCGATCGCGGAAGAGCACGGCCTCAAGATGCCGAGCTTCTTCGGTTACATGGCGTGGTCCGTGACTATTCTGATTCCCGTGTTCGCGATCGTGACCCTCGTGTTCTTCCCATGACGGCGGCACGGTTGCCCTCGATTGCCGCGGCCGTTTTCCTCTTTGCCGCAATGTTCGCGGCCCCGGTGCTGCGTGCGGAAGAAGCCGAGCGGGTCATCTATCCCGCCGATGTGCTCACGATTGCAACCTCCAAGAAAACGTTCCGAATCGAGATCGAAGTCGCAACGACGCAGCTGCAACACGCCCATGGGCTCATGTTCCGGCACCGGCTCGATCCGGACCAGGGCATGCTGTTTCTCTACGACCGCGACGCCACGGTGCTGATGTGGATGAAGAACACTTTTGTCCCGCTCGACATGCTGTTCATCGATAATAACGGGCGCATCGCCGGCATCGCCGCCAACACGGTTCCGCTTTCGACCGACATCGTTTCATCGGCGGTGCCGGTGCGCGCGATCCTCGAAGTTCCCGGCGGCACCGCCGCGCGCCTCGGGATCGCGGCCGGAGACCGGGTGATTTACAAGGCCTTCGCGCGGTAAGGAGATGTCCGCAAATCCGGATTTCGATTTGGCGGGAGCCGCGATCGCGGCGGCGCCGGGCGTAAGCTTAGAGGCCGGGGCTCTTGGCGGCGAACTTGGGCAATTGCTCCCAGTCCTCGCCCGCCGCCACCATGCAGCTGGTGCCGTCCGGCATGGTGATGATGATGGTCCAGGTTCCGCCTTGGCCGGAGGTCAAGACTTCAATCACGCCACCGTTTTCGGCCAGCCCGATCGCAATCGGCGCCTCCGAATACTTGTGCGACAAGTGCTGAAGCACTTTGGCGCGGGTCGCACAGGATTGACCCGGCGCCGCATTCTCGGCCGCGGAAGCCGAAAGCGCGAAGGCGGAAACCAGAGCCAAAGCCAGGGCCGGGCGGAACATTTGCCTCTCCGGTCGTTCGGGACCAGGGGTCTTTTATATGGCCGAATTGTTACGGCTGTCTTGTTAATAATTGTTTAACCCGCGCTTAATTTTCCAAGTATTCGCCGTGGGCGCTGCGAGCGCCCGGGTCACGCCCTTTTTCGCGCCAGCGTCAGTCCATCGCCGATGGGAACCAGCGTCAGGCTCACTCGCTCGTCCTTCAAAATCTTGGCGTTGAGCGCCCTAATTGCTTGAGTATCCTCGTCTTTTTGACGGGGATCGGCGACCTGTCCGCCCCATAGCACATTGTCGATCGCGACCACGCCGCCCACCCGCAATAGGGCCAAAACCCCCTCGTAATAGGCGTCGTAACTGGTCTTGTCGGCGTCAATAAAGGCGAAGTCAAAGCTGCGCCGCTCGGATCGGAGGGCGTCGAGCGTCAAAAGGGCGGGGCCGAGGCGCAGTTCAACGCGCTCCGCAACGCCGGCCTCGGCCCAATAGCGCCGAGCGATCGCGGTCCACTCGTCGCTCACGTCGCAGGCGATCAAGCGCCCCTCCGGGCCCATGGCGCGGGCGACGCACAGCGCGCTGTAGCCGGTGAAAGTGCCGATCTCGAGCGCCCGCTTCGCCCCCAGGATTTCGACCAGAAAACTCATGAATTGGCCCTGTTCCGGGGCGATCTGCATATTGGCCCCGGGCAGGCGCGAGGTTTCGGCGCGCAAGCGGCGCAAGACCTCGGGTTCGCGCAGCGAATTGGCGAGGAAGTACTCGTAAAGGGGATCGACCAGAGGGATGGTCCGGCTCGACATCGGGACAACTCCAAAACGCGTTTCCGGTCTTATACCGCGTGCGCGCCGCAGCCGTCCCTTGCCGCCGCGCATTCGCCTTGGCATGGCCCGCAACCGACGGGTACGGCGCGGCTATCGGTTCTTGCGCGGGATTCCGATAGCCCCTAGTCTTGCGCGCGAGCGTATCCGAAATACCGGGGCGTAGCGCAGCCTGGTAGCGCACCTGCTTTGGGAGCAGGATGTCGGAGGTTCAAATCCTCTCGCCCCGACCAGTTTCGGGCGCAATCGCGCGATATCGGCGAAAGGCCAACAAGGAAATCGAGGCGATGAAGGTCCGGATTTACCGGCCGGCCAAGACGGCGATGCAGTCGGGCCAGGCGCGCACCGAAAAATGGCTGCTGGAATTCGAGCCGGCGGCGGCGCGCTCGCGAAACCCGCTGACCGGCTGGACCAGCTCCGCCGACACCCGCGGTCAGGTGCGGCTCAGCTTCGAGACGCTCGAAGAGGCGATCGCCTATTCCGACCGCCAGGGCTTTACCTATACGGTCCAGGTACCGCACCGGGCCAAGCGCCGCGCCAAAAGCTATGCCGACAATTTTCGCTTTCAGCGCCCGGCCTGACCGCCGGTCGCGTCACGGTTTGCGAACCGCCGGGACCGTGCGAACGGGTAATTTTCCGGAGATACCGATGCAATCCTGCCATGACATTCTTGGCGCGGCCCCGGCGCGCGGCGAGGCTTTAGCACTCGACCGCCGCGGCTTCGTGAAGCTGGCGACGCTTGCCGCCGGCGTCGGTCTGTTCGTCTGTTGGGCGCCGAGGCTCGCGTTCGGCGGCGAAGCGGAGGCGATCCTGCTCAGTTGCATGGACTACCGGGTCATCGATCACATGGCCGCCTTCATGAAAACAAAGGGACTGGAAGGGAAATACGATCAGGTCGTATTAGCCGGCGCGTCGCTGGGCGTCGTCAGCGACAAGTTCGAGTCATGGCACGACGTCTTTTGGGAGCACCTCGACATCGCGATCAAATTGCACAAGGTTCACGAACTCATCGTGATCGATCATCGCGATTGCGGCGCTTACAAGCTGGCGCTGGGCGAAGCCGCCGTCGCCGCGCCCGGCGACGAAACGGCCGCCCATGCCGCGACCTTGCGTTCATTCGCCAAGCTCGTCCGGGATCGCAGCCCAAGTCTCCCGCTCGAGGCCTATCTCATGGCGCTGGACGGAGCCGCGGATAAGATCGCCGTCTAAGGCTGCGCCAACATATTTGTCGGCAAGGGCACGACCCCGTAGCTCAGTCGGATAGAGCGAGTGCCTTCTAAGCACTAGGTCGCAGGTTCAATTCCTGCCGGGGTCGCCAGCCGCGAGTTGTCGATGACGGTCGGCCGGTTGGGCGACGTCGCCGCCCAGATTCCGCAGCCGCGCGATGCGGTCGGCCATCGGCGGATGGGTTGAAAAAATGCCGCTCAAGGCCGCGCCTTCGCCTTCGGCAATGCAGAGCGCCGCAACCGGCGAATCGTCGTGCGCGATCGCCGTATCGCCGCGCCCGAGGCGCTCGAGCGCGCGGATCAGCCCGATCGGGTTGCGGGTGAGCTTGGCGGAGCTCGCATCCGCCAGATATTCCCGCTGACGCGAGATCGCCATCTGCACGAGGCGGGCGGCAAGCGGCGCCAAGATGCCGACGACGGCAAGAACGACCAGCATCACCAGCAGAATCAATCCGCCGCCTTTGCCGCCCTCGCGCGACCGCGAGCGGCCGCCGTAAAGAGACCAGCGGGCCATGTTGCGCAGCCCGTGCGCCACCAGCACGATGATTCCCGCCATCGCCGCCACCACCGTCGTGTACCGCACGTCGTAATCGGCGACGTGCCCCATTTCATGGCCGACGACGCCTTGCAACTCCTCGCGCGGGCAAGCCTCGATGAGTCCGGTGGTCGCCGTGATCATCGCGCTGTCCGGGGAAAATCCGGTGGCGAAAGCATTGAGCGCCGGCGTCTCGATGACCATGGAGCGGGGCGGCGGCACGCCGGCGGCCAGCGCCATTTCCTCGACGACGTCGATGAATCGCTTTTCGGCGGGATTGTCCGGATTGGCGGGCCGGGCCCCGGCAAAGGCCGCGAGAATCCTGGCGCCCGCAAAAAGCGTGATGAGACCCCAAATAAATCCTCCGCCGGCGACGATGGCGGCGCCGGTCAGGGCGCCCGGCCGCGGCGGCCCGATGAGATCGAGAAGCACCGCGCCTGCCGTCAGCCTTTCCACCGCTTCGGGCGGCAGGCGCGAAATCTCGCCGATGACGGCCATGCCCCAGCCGAGCACGTAGCCGGCCGCGGCGCCGATCATGATCAGCACGGCAAAGAGCAGCAGCGTGTTGCGCTTGTTGCGCGCGATCGCGCCCGCGAAATCCGTGTTGTAAAGAGCCGAAGCGGTCATCGGCCTTACGAAAGGCGGACCTCGGGCACGGCTTCGACGGCGGCGCGCTCGCCCTCGGGAACCTGGAACAGCGTCTCGGAGCCGAAGCCGAATCTGCGGGCGAACAGAATGCCCGGAAACGCGGCAACGCGGGTGTTTTGCGCCTGGACCGCATCGTTGTAATGCTGCCGCGCGAACGCAATCTTGTTTTCCGTCGTCGCCAGCTCTTCCATCAAGCCGGAGACGTTCTGCTGCGAGCGGAACTGGGGATAGGATTCGACCAGCGCAAGCAGGCCCCGCAGCGCCCCGCTCAGATTGTTTTCCGCCTTCATCGCCTCGTCCGGCGTGCGCGCCCCGAGCGCCTTATTGCGCGCCTCGACCACCGCCGTGATCTGCGCCTTCTCGACTTGCATGGCGTCCTTGACCGCATTGATGAGATTGGGAATAAGATCGTGGCGTCGCTTGAGCTGGACGTCGATCTGCGCCCAGGCATTGCGCACTTCCTGGCGGCCGGACACCAAGCCGTTGTAAACGGCGATGACGATGAACGCGGCGACGGCGATGATGCCAAGCACGACAAGCATCTCGGTGGACATCCCGGGAACTCCTCTGGCGGCGTTTGTTGGCTGCAACGGCCGCGGCCGCAAATTCTAGGGGATTGCGCGGCCGAAGCAAATCGTCTTTCCCGGACATCTGTCGCCCAAGCGACTCAACATTGACTGACTTGGGATATTGGCGCCGCGCACCCAGCGGAAGAATGCACTTGCACGCAACGCGGTCCAGGCCCCACATCTCAAAGGCGGAACGCCGCGCTGAGAACGGGTTCCGGCGATTCAACTCGGGAGGCGCAATCGTGAACAAGCTCGACAGACAGCTTTGCGTTGCGGCGTTGGCGGTCTTTTTAGCTGCATCGGGGCCCGCATCGGCCGGCGACGCGGCCAAGGAAGTGGCGGTTGCCGCCCAGCACGCGAACTACGCGGCATCGGCGACGGTGTTGGACACGGCGCGCGCCCACCTCCATCACACCGCCAATTGCCTGGCGGGGCCGAACGGGCCGGGGTTCGACGCCAATTCGATGAACCCGTGCAACGGCATGGGCAACGGTGCGATCCCCGATACCGCCGACACCGGAAAGAAGAAGATCCTGCAAGACGCGCTGGAGCGGGCGAACACCGGTTTGGCGGCTAGCGGCCTGGCGGAGGCCAAGTCGGCCGCGCAAGAGGCGGCATCGATGCTCAAGAGCGGGATGTAAGGGTCCGCTACTGGAAAAAGACGCGGATGCCGGCGGAAAACGAGACGAAATCCGGATGGAGCTTGAGCGGCACGCCGTTCAGCGACACGTCGGTGGCAAAGTTGAAGGTGTCGCGCGCCTCGAGCGTCAGGGCCACGTCGTCCTGGACGAAGTAATCGACGCCCACGGCTGCGGCACCGACGAAAGTGGTCTGCTGCGGGCTGTGGAAACCGGACACGGTTTCCGGGATGTCGGGGTCGCCTTTTTCGGCCCAGCCCAGGCCGGCGCCCAAGCTCAGATATGGCACCACCTTGTCGTGTTCCGTCGGGTAGCGCAGCCGGGCAAAACCCAGCATCGTCCACACCGGATAACCGCTGATCTTTACGTTGTTCGTCGGGTTTCGTATTTGCGCGCGCGCGTATTCAAAAGCAAACTCGGCGCCCCAATAGCGGCTGAAGTTCGCGCCGAACCCGCCCGACAACAGCGGGCCCGAGGTGCTGTCGATCACGATATTCGAGGATTTGAGCGCATTGGTATCGGTGAACAGCGCCTGGCCGCCGCGCACCATGATGTAAGGACGGAACTTGGCGGTATCCACCGCCGGCGGCAGATGCGCGTTCACGCCCGGCTTGCCGCTGCGCGGGCTGTCGAAATAGACCCGCAGGCCGGCGGTGAGTGCGACCGAATCCGCATTGATCGCCTGCTGCTGCCCGTTGACGGTCAATTCGGGGCGGAACAGGAAGGTGTCCCGGAGTTCGAGGCCGAAGGCGAGGTTGCGGTAGATGAAGTATTCGGCGCCGCCGCCGAGAATGCCTTGGCTGGACCAACTGCGCCCGCCGATCGGAAAGGTCATGGGATCCGTGCGTCCGCTGAAATCGCCGAACCCGTATCCCGCGCCGAACAAGGCGTAGGGAACGAAACGGTCGTTGTGCATCGGATAGCGCAGGCGCGCCTGGAGGATTCCGGAGATGGTCGAGAAATCGCCGAGCTTGCCGTCGCCCGTCGCCCGAAGATCGGTCTTGACGTAATTGACCGCGAACTCGAGTCCCCAGTATTTGCTGAGATCGACTCCGAACAGCAGGTCGACGTCCGGCTGCCCCGAAGGGTTCTGAAGCTCGAGGCCGGGCGAACCGCCGGGACTGACGAACAGCTCGCGCCCGAGCGCCATGCGAAAATATGACACCGGGCCGAAGTCCTTGCCGGCGCGCGCATCGGTGGCGGCAAGCAACGTGGCCATGAAGGCGGCGGCGAAGCCGAGCCTGCTCATTGCCGCAAAACAACTCGGCCCGGTGCGCCGCGATCCTGATGCCGCCATGCCCCTTTGCGGCCGCCCCGGGCGGCGGCCGTTCCCCTGTAAATGTCGCTTTCGCCGTTGGTGTTACCCCGCCCGGCCTAAGGGCTTCGATCCGGCGATTCCAGGCATAAATAACACAAACCGTTGATGTTCAAAAGTTTGATGGCGGTTACGTTACAAACCGCAAGCCCTTGGAACGCTTAGGTGTCGCGTTCGGCCGGCCGGCCGCGGCGCCCCAGGCTGTGCCCGTCGATCGCGACCGCCTTGATGAGGGCGAAGACCCGGGACCCCTGACGAAGCTTCAAATCATGGAGCGAGCGCGCGGTGATGCGCGCCCAGATCGGCGTGCCCATGTTGACGATCACGTCGGCAAAAACGCCGTCCGTTGCAATTTCGGCAACGACGCCCGGAAAAACGTTGAGAATGCTGATTTCCACCGGCTGTTGCACGGACAACGCGACGTCGCGGGCGCGGATGCGCAGCCGCAACTGTCCCCCCGTTTCCACCGTCAGTCCCGGAACCTGAAGCACGCCGCCCGGGAACGAAAGTCGGGTCAGGCCGAAGGCCTCGTCATGGCCGGTGACGGTTGCCGTGATCACCGCGCCCGCCTCGTAGCGCCCCGTGAGCGGGCGAAGATCGAGCCGGCCCATGACGTCGTCGAGCGTGCCGGTGGCGGCGATGCGGCCGTCGGACAGCAAAACCACACGATCGGCGAGACGCACGATCTCTTCCATGGCGTGGCTGACATAAACGACCGGGATCTTGAGCTCGTCCCGCAACCGTTCGATGAAGGGAAGGATCTCCGCCTTGCGCGGCGCGTCGAGCGAGGCGAGGGGCTCGTCCATCAGCAACAGACGCGGGCTGGAAAGAAGCGCGCGGCCGATCGCGACCCGCTGCTTCTCGCCCCCGGAAAGACCGGCCACGTGCCGGCGCAAGAAAACGCCGAGCCCCAAAAGCTCCACCACGTGGTCGAAGGAAACGGCGCGGGCCGCCGACGCTGCGCGCCGCATGCCGTAGGCGAGATTTCCCGCGACCGACAAATGCGGAAACAGGCGCCCTTCCTGGAACACATAGCCGATACGCCGCCGCTCCGGCGGCATGTTGATTCGGGCGGCGGAATCGAACAGGATCCGGCCGTCGAGGCGGACCGTACCCCAATCGGGGCGGGCCAAGCCGGCGATCAGGTTGACGGTGGAGGTCTTGCCCGATCCCGAGCGGCCGAACAAGGCCGTGATGCCGCCTTGCTCGACCGCGAAGGCGACATCGAGCGCGAAATTTCCGAACACGCGCTTGGCCGCGATCTCAAGCATGGGGCGTGCCGGAAATGCGGCGGCTGAAACGCCGGGCAATCACTTCGGACGCAACCAGCGCCGCCATCGCCAACGCCACCGCGATCAGCGCCAGCCGGATCGCGCCCGCATCGCCGCCCGGCGTTTGCGTCAGGCTGTACAGGGCGAGCGGAAGGGTCCGCGTCTGGCCGGGAATGTTCGAGACGAAGGTGATGGTCGCGCCGAATTCGCCGATGCCGCGGATAAAAGCCAGGATGACGCCGGTGATGATGCCGGGCACGATCAAGGGCAGGGTAATGGTCGCAAACACGTCGAGCGGACCGGCACCCAGCGTCCGCGCGGCGGCTTCAAGCTTGCGGTCGACCGATTCGATGGAAAGCCGGATCGCCCGCACCATGAGGGGAAACGCCATCACTCCGGCGGCGATCGCGGCGCCCCGCCAGGTGAAGGCGATCGTGATCCCGAAAGTATCGTAAAGCCAGGCGCCGATCGCGCCGTGCCTTCCGAACAAAACCAATAGGGCGTAGCCCACGACAACGGGCGGCAGGACAAGCGGCAGATGGACGATTCCGTTGACCAGGGTCTTGCCGGGAAACTCGCGGCGCGCCAGCAGCCAAGCAACGATAATCCCGAGCGGGAGGCTCGCGGCCACGCTCCAGATGCCGACGCGAAGACTAAGGCGCAGCGCCTCCGTCTCCAGGGGTGTCAGCGCAAACAAGGGATCACATACCCTCGAATCCGAATCGCTCGAAAATTGCGCGCGCGGCGGGGCCGCGCAGGAACCCGTAGAAATCACGGGCCGCAGCACCCGCGCCCGGCAGAAGCGCCGCCGGATAGATAATCGGCGGATGCGTGCCGTCCGGAAAAATGCCGGCCACGGTCACCCCGCGGCTGGCGGCTGCGTCGGTCGCATAGACGATTCCGGCCGGAACTTCGCCGCGCTCGACCAGGGTAAGTGCCGCGCGTACGTCGGCCATGGGCGCCAGCTTGTCCGCCACCTCGTTCCAGACGCCCAGATGTTCAAGCGCCGCCTTGGCGTAGATTCCGGCTGGTACGCCCGCGGGATCGCCGATGGCAAGCCTGCCGTCGCCCAACGCCTTGGCCAAGGGAAATCCGGGGCCGATCGCAATATCGAGCGGTTTGCCCAAGGGTGCGATCAGCACCAAGCGGTTGCGCAGCAGATCGGCGCGGCTGCCGGTTTCGACAAGCCCTCGCGTTTGCACATAGTCCATCCATTCTTCATTCGCCGAAATGAAGATGTCCGCCGGCGCGCCGTTCTCGATCTGGCGGGCCAACGCGGACGATGCCGCATAGGACGCGATCGCTTTGCCGCCTCCGCTTTCGGCATAGGCCACTGATACCGCGTCCAATGCGCCGTTCAGGCTCGCCGCCGCGAACACCGTGACGGGGCGCTCGTCCGCTGCGGCAGAGCCCGTCAGCAAGGCAGCCGCAACCAGGATCGCCGCGCCCGCATGGTTACGGAGTGAAGTCTTGGCGTCGGGGCAGAGGCCGCATTCGAGCTGCACCACGGAATGAGAAATGTGAAACGCCGTGGCCAGTCGCTCCTTGATCGCGTGCAAGGCGGTGTCGCGGTCGGCCCCTTCGGCGAGCTGGACGTGGAGCGTCAGCATCGGGTGGCCCGAGGTCAACGACCAAGCATGGATATGATGTATCCCGGTGATTTCTGGAACGCTGTTGGCGACGTCCTCGCGCATGCGCTCGAGGTCGATGTCGTCGTGGGTTCCTTCGAGCAGGATGTGGGTGGCGCCGCGCACCAGCGCGAAGGCGCTGCGCAGGATCAGCAAAGCGATGACGAGCGACAGCAACGGGTCGATCGGCATCCAACCGGTCGCCAGAATCACGATCGCGGCCAGCATCGCCGCGGCCGAGCCCAAAACATCGCCGACCACGTGAAAGATCGCGCCGCGCAGATTGATGTGGTCGGAGGGCTCGCGCTTCAGCCACCACAGGGTGACCAGATTAACGCCAAGACCGGCGGTGGCGATGCTCAGCATGGGCAGGGCCTTGACCGCGACCGGGGTCAACAGGCGGAGCGCCGCCTCACCCATGATCAGCAGGGCAATGCCGGACAGCAGCAGTCCGTTGATCCAGGCCGCCAAAACTTCGAAGCGCCGGTAACCGTAGGAGCGACGCTGGTCGGGCGGGCGCCGCCCGAACCAGAATCCGGCGAAGGCCAGGGCCAGGGCCAGGGCATCGGTCAGCATGTGACCGGCATCGGCCATAAGCGCGAGCGAGCCGGCAAACCACCCGCCCACGGCCTCGATCGCCATGAAGACGATGGTCAAGACGAAGGCGGCGCCAAGCCGCCGCTCGATCTGGCCGTTCGGGGAATGAGATGACCGCATTCGATGCTTGTTCCGTCCCATGCGCCCCCGCAATCGCAATGTCAGCGATCGTCTCCGTAAAGCGTCTTGGGATCGGCCTCGACCTCGGCGATCTCGGTAAGCCGCCCGTCTCGAAGCGCCCGGAAGAAACAGCTCCGTCTTCCGGTGTGGCAGGCGACGCCCTTTTGTTCGACCAGAAGCAGGACCGCATCGCCGTCGCAATCGACCCGCAGCTCCACCAATTTTTGCGTCTGGCCGGAGGTTTCGCCCTTGCGCCAAAGCTTTCCGCGGGACCGCGACCAATACCAGACCTCGCCGCTCTCGAGCGTGCGCGTCACCGCCTCGCGGTTCATCCAGGCCAGCATCAGCACCTCGGCGGTGTCGTGCTGCTGGGCAACCGCCGCCACCAAGCCATCGGCGTCGAAGGCAAGGGCTCGCACGACTTCATCCGCGGCGCGGGCCGTCTCTTGGGTCATGGCCGTCTCCCGCCCGCCTCGCGCGGGCCTTGCCTGCTAGATCGCCGTTTGGGCGCGTCCTGTCAACGCCCCGGTGGGGCAAGACAGGTGCGGAGATCGTCGGCGATGCCCCGCATCAGATCGAAATAGAAATCGGGTCCGGCGGGAAGATCGGGACGGAGTTCGGCATCGAGTGTCGCGATCTTAGCAGCCGTTCCCGCCACCAGGGTCTGGGCCAGGGCCGGCTCGAACTCCGGCTCGGTGAAGACGCAGGCGATGTGCCGCGAAGCGATCAAGGCGCGCAGCTCCCGGATGCGCCGGGCGCCCGGTGCCTGCTCGGGCGAAATCGTCACCGCGGCGGTGAAGGCAAAGCCATAGCGGCGGCCGAAATATTGGTAGGCGTCGTGATAGGTGATGAAGGGGACGTCGCGCACGGACGCGAGCTCCGCCTCGATTTCGGCATCGAGGGCGGCAAGGCGGTCTTCGACCTTGGCCGCATTCGCGGCATAAATCGCGCCGCGGCCCGGATCGACGGCCGAGAGCGCGCTTGCCACCGCCCGGGCGATCGCCTTGGCGTTATCGGGATCGAGCCAGATATGGGGATCGAGCGAACCCGGAGGCTCGCCCGCGGGCCGGGGCGCTTGGTCTCCGGCGGCACGCACCGGCAAAAGACGAAGCCCCGGAGATTCAATCAAGCTCGCGGCCTTGCCGCGGGCAAGGGCGGCGATGGGCTTGGCAAACGAAGTCTCCATCGTCGGCCCGATCCAGAACACCAGATCGGCGGATTCGAGGACGCGGGCCTCGGAGGGGCGCAGCGCATGGGTGTGGGGCGAATCGGCACCCGTGATCAAAAGCTGCGGGCTCGCCACCCCGTCCATGACCGCGGCGACCAGGCCGTGGATCGGTTTGATGGTGACCGCGACCCGGGGCGGATCCGCGGGAGCGGAGAACGCTGCCGGCGGAAATAGGAGCGCCAGCACAAAAACAGAACGAAAGGGGCAGACCGGCATTTCTGGCGAATCCCAACGGCTCGTCTCGGCGGCCACGGCCGATAATATGTTATGTTATAACATATTATATGCTATATTATAACATAACATGCGTAAGATGCGCCGCCCGCACCGGTCGAAACGTAAACTCCGGGCCTTCCCGCGCCGCGGCCACGACCACGGCTCGTGCGTCGAGGCGGCGGTCAGAGAAGCGGCCGGCGTCTGCGCGCGCCGGAAATTGAGGTTGACCGCCATTCGCCGCCGCGTGCTGGAGCTGGTGTGGCGCAGCCACAAGCCGGCCGGCGCCTACGCGATCCTGGCAGGCTTGAAGCGGCGCGAGAAACTCGCCGCCCCGGCCACGGTTTACCGCGCCCTCGATTTTCTGTTGGACCAGGGCCTGGTCCACCGCATCGCCTCGAAGAGCGCCTATGTCGGTTGCGCCGATCCCGGCGGATCGCACGCCGGCCAGTTCCTGATCTGCGGCCAATGCGGGGCGGCGGCGGAGCTCGATGACAACCGTATTCGCAAGGCCGTGGCGCGGGGTGCTGGAACCCTTGGGTTCGCGGTTGCGCGCCAGACGGTCGAGGTCCTGGGCCTATGCCCGCGCTGCCGGCCCAAGGCCCAGCCCAAGGCCCAGCCTAAGGCCCGGCGCAAGGTGCTGCGCCGCCGTGGCTGAGCGGCTGCTCAAAGCGGAAGGCATCGACGTTCGTTTCAACGGGCGCATCGTGCTTACCCACGTCTCGGTGTCGGTGCATGCCGGCGAGATCGTGAGTTTGATCGGCCCCAACGGGGCCGGAAAGACGACGCTGGTGCGCGTGGTCCTCGGGCTCCTGCTGGCATCGAAGGGGCGGGTCACGGCCAAGCCCGGTCTTCGCATCGGCTACATGCCCCAGTCCCTCGCCGTGGACGAAATCCTGCCCTTGACCGCAAGCCGGTTTCTCGAGCTTTCCGGAATTCGCGATCGCTCCCGCATCGCCAAGGTTCTGGGCGAGGTCGGCGCGGCGGAAGTGGCGGGGGCGCAGTTGCACGATCTCTCCGGCGGCGAGCTCCGGCGCGTGATTCTGGCGCGCGCGCTGTTGCGCGAGCCCGAGCTTCTGGTGCTCGACGAACCGGTGCAGGGGGTCGACGTCGTCGGCCAGTCGGAGCTTTACGATCTCATCACCGGGCTTCGCGACCGCAAGCGTTGCGGCATCCTGATGGTGTCCCACGATCTCCATATCGTGATGGCGGCGACCGACAAGGTCGTCTGCATCAACCATCACGTCTGCTGCACCGGCCGGCCCGAGGCGGTAAGCCGCCACCCGGAATATCTCGCCCTGTTCGGGCCGTTCGCGGCGCAGCGCCTGGCGCTTTATACCCACGGCCACGATCACCGCCACGACGATCACGGCGATGTCGTTCCGCTGGCCGCGCCGGATCGCCCGCGCGGTCCCCATGGATGATTTTCTGCTGCGGGCGCTGGCGGCGGGGCTCGGCGCCGCGGTCGCCGCGGGGCCGCTCGGCGCCTTCGTGGTCTGGGGCCGCATGGCCTATTTCGGCGAGGCGCTCGCCCATTCCGCGCTGCTCGGCGTCGCGCTCGGCCTTGCGGTCGGGCTCGATCCCACCTGGCCTGTTTTGATCGTGGCCGGCCTCGTGGCCGTAGCACTCGCGGCGCTCCAGGGAAGCAAAGGGCTCGCCACCGACACGCTGCTCGGCATTTTCGCCCAGGGCGCGCTGGCGCTCGGCCTCGTGGTGCTCGCGTTCCTGCGCACCGTGCGCGTCGATTTGCTGGGCTATTT
Source organism: Alphaproteobacteria bacterium (assembly GCA_041498815.1). Lineage (GTDB taxonomy): Bacteria > Pseudomonadota > Alphaproteobacteria > DATDPM01 > DATDPM01 > DATDPM01. The sequence continues at coordinate 13,627 of JBGQJC010000008.1, read as the reverse complement.
GTTCGGCGACGTCCTGGCCGTAACCGGCCGCGACATCGCCTTCGTTTGGACCGCGGCCCTGCTTGCCCTGGCGGTGCTCTCGCGAATCTGGCGGCCGCTGTTGTCGCTCACCGTGCACGAGGAACTGGCGCGGGTCGAAGGTGTTGCCGTGGCAAGGACCAAGCTCGTTTTCATGTTGCTTATCGCGCTCGTCGTGGCCATCGCCATGAAGATCGTGGGATTGCTTCCGATCACGGCGCTTCTGGTCATTCCGGCGGCCACCGCCCGGCCGTTTTCGCGCACGCCGGAACAGATGGCGGTGTTGGCGGGTGCCATCGGTTGCGTCGCGGTTGCGTTCGGTTTGTGGGGCTCGCTTATTTGGGATACGCCGTCCGGCCCGTCCATCGTCGTGGCGGGGCTCGTCGGTTTTGCTCTTTCCAGGCTTGCGTCCGTCTTTATTTTTGCGCCGCGTTGAGGCGCTCGAATCCGCGCTCCAAATCGGCGATCAGATCCTCCGGATCCTCGAGCCCGGCGTGGATGCGGATATAGGGCCCGGTCCCGGCCCAACGGGTCGCGGTGCGCGAAATCCAAGGGTCGACCGGAAGGATCAAGCTTTCGAATCCGCCCCAGCTGAATCCCATGCCGAACAGTTTCATGCCGTTGAGCATGGCGACCACGGCCTCGTCCGGGAACGGCTTCAGGATCATCGCGAATAATCCGTTGGCACCCGAAAAATCCCGTTTCCAGAGTCCGTGGTTGGGATCGCCGGGAAGGGCCGGATGGATGACGCGGGCGACCTCGGATCTCTGCTGAAGCCACCGCGCCAGCTTCAATCCCGTTTCCTGGTGCCGCGCCAGGCGCACCGAAAGCGTGCGCAAGCCGCGCAAGCCCAAATAAAGCTCCTCGGCCCCGGCCGAATTGCCCAGCGCCACCGCCATGGTCTTGATGACTTCGAAGGTTTTCTTATCTCGCGTCACGATGGCGCCCAGCATCGCGTCGGAGTGGCCGGCGATGTATTTGGTCGCGGCGTGGATGACAACGTCGATGCCGTGCTGGAACGGCTGGAAATAAAGCGGCGTCGCCCAGGTATTGTCCATCATGCTGAGCACGCCGCGTTCTCGAGCCGCCGCCGCGATTGCGGGAACGTCTTGAATCTCGAAGGTGAGCGAGCCCGGCGACTCGAGATACACAAGCTTGGTGTCGGGCCGGATCAGCTCCGCGATCTTGGCGCCGGCCAAAGGGTCGTAGAACGTCGTCTCGATCCCGAGGGCGGCTAGCGGTCCTTCGCAGAATTTGCGCGTGGGGTTATAGGCCGTGTCCACCATCAGCAGATGGTCGCCCGATTTCAGCACCGCCAAGAGCGCCGCCGTGATCGCGGCCAAGCCGGACGAAAGCGAAACCGCCCGGTATCCGCCTTCGAGCTGGGTCAGGGCTTGTTCGAACGCAAAGCTCGTGGGCGTGCCGATACGGCCGTAATAGACGCCCTCGAAGGGCGTCCGGATCGCCTGGCGCAGCGCCGCAACCGTCGGGAACAACACGGTCGAGGCGTGATAGACGGGGGGATTGACGGTGCCCGAATGCTCCTCGGGCGAGCGCCCCGAGGCGACGATCTCGGTGTCCTTTTTCATGGGCTCCCGGATGTCACGTTTCGACGGGCGTATCGGGCCGTGCTCCCCAATCGGCCCAGGAACCGTCATAAACCGCGGCATCGGCATGGCCGAGCAGGAACAGGCCGAAGGCCAATGCCGCCGCCGTCACGCCCGAGCCGCAAGTGGCCACGATCGGATGGCCGAGATCGAGCCCGGCGTTGGCGAAGCGCGCGGCCAGCTGGTCCGCCGGAAGCACCGTTTTGGTCGCGGGATCGACGATCTCGGCATAGGGAACGTTGACGCTTCCCGGGATATGGCCGGAGCGCAAACCGGCCCGCGGCTCCGGCTCTTGGCCGGCAAAGCGTTTGGCCGAGCGCGCGTCCACCACTTGTTCGGCGCGCGTCTTCTCGTTGTCGCGCATCTGATCGAAGTCGCGCACCAGAAGATGGTTCATGCGCGACGAGAAATGCCGCGCCTGGTGCATCTCGGCGCCGGAATCGAGCGGGCGGTTTTCGGCCCGCCATTTCGGCAGGCCGCCATTCAAGATCGCGACGTCCTCGTGGCCGAACACGCGAAACATCCACCATGCGCGCGCGGCGCTGAACAATCCCGCGCTGTCGTAGACCACGATCTTGCTGCCGTCCCCAAGGCCAAGCTTGCGCACCCGCGCGGAGAATTTCTCCGGTTTGGGAAGCATGTGGGGCAGGGAAGAATCGGTGTCCGCGATGTCGTCGATGTCGAAGAACATCGCGCCGGGAATATGTGCCTCTTGGAACTCGGCCCAGGCGTCGCGGCCGGAACCGGGCATATGCCACGAGGCATCCACCACCCGCACGTCCGGGGCTTGAAGGTGCTGGGCAAGCCAGCCCGTTTCCACCAGGGCTTCCGGGTGCTTGTAGTTCATCGGCGCCATTCTACGCTGGAACGGCAATACATTGACCTCGGCCTTCGTCACTTTTTGGCATCCTCCTCCAGCCAGTCCGGGACCGGCAGGTTGCGTGCGCGCAAGAACTTGGGATTGAACAGTTTGCTCTGGTAGCGGGTGCCGTAATCGCACAGGATTGTGACAATCCTATGGCCGGGGCCCAGCATTTTCGCCAGCTTCACCGCCCCCACCACGTTGATTCCCGTGGAGCCTCCCATCACTAGCCCCTCGTATTTCAAAAGATCGAAAACCATGGGAATCGCCTCTTCGTCGGTGATCTGCAGCGCATCGTCGATTGCTGCTCCTTCCAGGTTTTTGGTCACGCGGCCCTGGCCGATGCCCTCGGTGATCGAGTTGCCCTCGGCCTTCAGCTCGCCGTGCTTGTAATAGTTATATAGTGCGGCACCCATGGGATCGGAGAGCACGATCCTGATCTTCGGATTGCGCTCCTTGAGCGCCATGCCGACGCCCGCCAATGTCCCCCCGGTGCCGACCGCGCAGGTGAAGGCATCGATCTTGCCGCCGCATTGGTCCCAGATCTCGGGGCCGGTAGTTTCGTAATGGGCGCGGCGGTTTGCGACATTGTCGAACTGGTTGGCCCAGATCGCACCGTTGGGCTCGGTCTTGGCGAGTTCCTCGGCAAGCCTTCCCGAATAGCGCACGTAGTTCATGGGGTCCTTGTACGGGACCGCCGGCACCAGGCGCAGATCCGCGCGGCAGAGGCGCAGCATGTCGCGTTTCTCTTCGCTTTGGGTGTCGGGCATCACGATCACGGTGCGGTAGCCCAGCGCATTGGCGACCAAGGCAAGGCCGATTCCGGTATTGCCGGCGGTCCCTTCGACGATGGTCCCGCCGGGCTTCAACGTCCCGCGCGCCTCGGCGTCGCGCACGATATAGAGGGCCGCGCGATCCTTGACCGATCCGCCGGGGTTCAAGAACTCCGCCTTGCCCAGGATGTCGCAACCCGTTTCCTCCGAGACGCGCCGCAAGCGGATGAGCGGCGTGTTGCCGATGGCGTCCGTGAAGCCGTCCCGGATGTCCATTTCTACAGCGATAGATTGGAATTTGCGCGCAGGTTGTGGAGACTAACGGTCCCCAAACGGGCGATCAAGGGACGGCTTGCTTGACAGTTTCCAGCGCCCCTTCGATCATCCGCCCCGCCTTCATGGGCGATTATTTGTCGAGGCAGGGTCTGAAGGGAAGGGTGCGGTGCGCCGCGCTGGCCCTGGCCTTGATCGGCATCGCCGGCACCGCCCGGGCCGAAGTCCCGTCCGATGTTTTCGTGATGGCGTTCCAGATCGACGACGTGATCTCGCTCGATCCCGCCGAGCTGTTCGAATTCACCGGGGCCGAAATCGCGGCCAATATCTACGACCGGCTCCTGTTCTATGACAACGACGACGTCGAAAAGATCATCGGCGGCGTCGCCGACGAGTGGCGCGTGTCCGCGGACGGAAAGACCTTCCGCTTTCACATCCGTCCCGGCATGACGTTCCAGTCGGGCAACCCGGTGACGGCGGAGGATGCCGCCTATTCTTTACGCCGCGTTATCTGGCTCAACAAGGCGCCGGCCTTCATTCTCGCCCAACTGGGCTTCACGCCGGAAAACGCGGCGGCAACCATCTTCGCCGCCGATTCCGAAACCCTGGTGATGGAGACCGGGCGGCCCTATGCGCCGTCGTTTGTCTATGCCTGCCTCACCTCGGCGGTTGCGAGCATCGTGGACGGCAAGCTGGTCAAGTCGCACGAGGAAAACGGCGATTACGGCAACCGGTGGCTCCGCACCCGCTCGGCGGGCTCGGGCGCGTTTCGCCTGCGCCTGTGGAAGCCGAACGAACTCATCATCCTCGACCGCTTCGAGACGTATTGGCAAGGTAGGCCCGCGATGCGCTCCGTCTTCATCCGCCACATCGCCGAGCCGGGCGTGCAGCGCCTGCTGATCGAACGGGGCGACATCGATGTCGCCCGCAATCTCGGGCCCGATCAGGTTCTGGGCATGGCGGGCCGCGACGACATGAGGGTGCGCTATGCCCGCAAGGGCGCGCTCTATTACCTCGGCCTCAACCAGAAAAACGAATTCTTGCGCCGGCCCGCGGTCCGCAAGGCGCTCAAATATCTCGTCGACTACGACGGCATCGCGAACACGCTTCTTCGCGGCAAGGCGCAGGTCCACGAAACCATCATCCCGGGCGGCTTCTTGGGCGCCTTGGACGACCGCCCGTTCGCTTTCGATCCGGGGGCGGCCAAGAATTGGCTCCGCGCGGCGGGCGTCGAAGGCGGCGTCGTCTCTCTCGATGTTCGCAACGTCCGTCCCGATCTCGATATCGCGCAATCGATCCAGGCGAGCTTCGCCGAGGCCGGAATCGAGGTCCAGATACTTCCCGGCGACGGCAAGCAGGTGCTCACCAAATACCGCGCCCGCAACCACGATCTCTATTTCGGACGCTGGGGCCCCGATTATCAGGACCCCCATACCAACGCCCAGGGGTTCGCCAGCAACCCCGATAATTCGGACCAGGGACAGACGAAAACGCTGGCGTGGCGCAACGCCTGGGATATTCCGGATTTGACGAATCTTACGGGCGAGGCGGTCAAGGAACGCGACCGCGGCCGGCGCATCGCCCGTTATCAAGAGATTCAACGCCGCATGCTCGACGATTCGCCCTTCGTGATCCTCTTCCAAGAAGTCGACATGGCGGTGGAGCGCGCCAACGTCCACAACTTCGTCTTGGGCCCCAGCTTCGATACCGTCTCCTACCGCGGCGTGACCAAGAACTGATGCCGTCCCGATTTGCCCAGTCGCTGGCACGCAATCTCGTCGGAGCCGGCGCGACCATCCTCGGGCTCTTGATCGTGACCTTTGCGATCGGCCGGCTGCTGCCGATCGACCCGGTGCTCGCCGCCGTGGGCGACCGCGCAACCGCCGACGTGATCGCGCGCGTGCGGGCCGAAATGGGCCTCGATCTGCCGCTCTACCGCCAGTTCCTGATCTATGCCGACCATGCCTTGCTCGGCGATTTCGGCCAATCCGTGCTGACCGCCCAGCCCGTGCTGGCCGATATCCGGCGCGTCTTTCCGGCGACGCTCGAGTTGGCAACGGCGGCGACGCTGATCGGCGTCCTGCTTGGCATACCGATGGGGGTCGCGAGCGCCGTCTGGCGCGGGCGCGCGGCCGATTACGCCATCCGTCTTGTCGGCCTCGTCGGCTATTCGGTGCCGGTGTTCTGGCTCGGCCTCATGGCCTTGCTGGTCTTCTACGCGAAACTCGGATGGACGGCGGGTCCCGGGCGCATCGACGTTTATTTCGAAGGCGTGGTCGCGCCGGTAACGGGCGCGATCCTGATCGACAGCCTGATCGCCGGGAATCTCGAGGTATTCGAAAATGCGCTGAGCCACTTGGTGCTGCCGGCCGCGATCCTCGGCCTGTTCTCGCTCGCGTACCTCAGCCGCATGACCCGCAGCTTCATGATCGACGCGCTCGCGCGCGACTACATCACCACCGCGCGCATCAAGGGGCTGTCCGAGGCCCGCGTCATCTGGGTCCACGCTTTCGGCAACATCTTGGTGCCGCTCGTCACCGTGATCGCCCTCAGCTACGGCGGGTTGCTCGAAGGTTCGGTGCTCACCGAAACCGTGTTCGCCTGGCCGGGGCTCGGGCTCTACATCACCCATTCGCTGCTCAACGCCGACATGAACGCGGTTCTGGGCGGGACTTTCGTCGTGGGCTCGGTGTTCGTCGGCCTCAATCTCATCGCCGAAACGCTTTATCCCGCCTTCGACCCGCGGGCGCGGCGAAACCTGCGATGAGTTTGTCGCGCAATCCCCTGGCCCTGGCCGGGTCGGCTCTTATCCTCGCCTTGGTCGCGGCGGCGGCGCTGGCCCCGGTTCTGGCATCTTACCCGCCCGATATCCAGGATTTGGCCCACCGCCTGCTGCCGCCCGGGCCTGCCCATCTGCTCGGCACCGATGAGTTGGGCCGCGATATCGCAAGCCGCCTCCTTTACGGCGCGCGCATCACGCTGCGCATCGTCGGCCTGGTCGCAATTACGGTCGCACCCATCGGGCTATTGATCGGAACCGCGGCCGGATATTTCGGCGGGCTCGTCGAATCCATCCTCATGCGCGTGACCGACGTGTTCCTGGCATTCCCGAAGCTGATCCTGGCGCTGGCCTTGGTTTCCGCCATCGGCCCCAGCCTGGAGAACGCGATTCTGGCGATTGCCGTCACCTCCTGGCCCGCCTATGCCCGGGTGGCGCGGGCCGAGAGTCTCTCTCTGCGCGACGCCGAATTCATCGCCGCGGCAAGGCTTCTGGGCGCTTCCCACGCGCGCATTCTCCTTCTCCATATCGCACCGCTTTGCGCCGCTTCCGTCGTGGTCCGGCTCAGCCTCGATTGTGCCGGCATCGTGCTTACGGCCGCCGGGCTCGGGTTCCTGGGGCTTGGCGCCCAGCCGCCGCTGCCGGAGTGGGGCGCGATGCTCTCCGCCGGGCGCCAATACCTGACCGATCAATGGTGGGTGGCGGCCATGCCGGGCTTGGCGATCCTGATGGCAAGCCTGGGGTTCAATCTCATCGGCGACGGGCTGCGCGACGCCCTCGACCCGAAGGCGGGCCGGCCATGACCCCGCTTCTGCGCGCCGAAGATTTGCGCGTCGCATTTCCGGCGCGAAGTGGCGTCACCGAAGCCGTGCGGGGCGTGAATTTCGAGATCGGCCGCGAAAAAGTCGGCCTGGTCGGCGAATCCGGTTCCGGAAAATCCACCATCGGCCGCGCCCTTCTGCGCCTCGCGCCCGGCATCGTGTCCGCGCGCAGACTCGAATTCGCCGGAACCGATATCTTGCGCGCCAGCGAGGCCGAAATTCGCCGGCTGCGCGGCCGGCGCATTTCCATGATTCTCCAGGACCCGCGATTTTCGCTCAATCCCGTGATGACCGTCGGCCGCCAAGTGGCCGAAACCTGGCGCGCCCATTTCCAAGGCACGGATTCCGAGGCGCGGCAACACGCGCGCGCGATGCTGGAATCCTGCGGCTTGCGCGATTGGAGACGCATCTCCGCCGCCTTCCCGCACCAGCTTTCGGGAGGCGAGGGGCAACGCGCCATGATCGCCATGATGCTGGTGGCCGAGCCCGATTTGCTCATCGCCGACGAGCCGACCTCGGCCCTCGACGTCACCGTGCGAATCCAGGTGCTTTCCGTGCTCGACGAACTCGTGCGGCGGCGCGGCATGGGGTTGCTGTTCATCTCCCACGATCTGCGCCTCGTCGCCTCGTTCTGCGACCTGGTGCTGGTGCTTTACGGCGGGCGGATTCTCGAATCCCTGCCCGCGAACGAGATCGCCCGCCATCCCTACACCCGCGCCTTATGGGCGGCCCAGCCGGAGCTGAACGTGCCGCGCCCGATGCTGCCCGTGGTGCCGCGCGATCCGGCGTGGCTTTCCCCATGATCGAGGTCCGGAACTTGAACGTCGCCTTGGGGCAAGGTCGAAGGCCCGTGGTGCGCGATCTGTCGTTCTTTGTCGGTGAGGGCGAAGCATTCGGGATCGTGGGCGAATCGGGCTGCGGCAAGACCACCGTGCTGCGCGCGCTAGCCGGCTTGATCTCCGGGTGGTCGGGTGAAATCGGGATCGCAGGTGTCGCGCGATCTCCCCGGAAAACAAAGATGTTACCGGAAATCCTTCAGATGGTGTTTCAAGACCCTTACGGCTCCCTTCATCCCCGCCAGTCGGTCGCCCGCGCCCTTCACGAGGCGGTCGCGATCCACGGCCTCGAAGACGGCGAAGAGCGGATCGATGCGGCCTTGGAGCGCGTCGGGCTCGGTCCGAAATTCCGCGCCCGTTACCCCCACGAGCTTTCAGGCGGCGAGCGTCAGAGGGTGGCGATCGCCCGCGCGCTCATGCTGGAGCCGAGGATCCTGCTGCTCGACGAGCCGACCTCGGCCCTCGACGTTTCGATTCAAGCCGAGGTCGTCAATCTTCTGACGGCGCTTCGCGCCGATCGGAATCTCACCTATGTCCTGGTCAGTCACGACCTGCCGCTCGTCGCCCATATGTGCGGCCGGATCGCGGTGATGCGGGAGGGCGCCGTCGTCGAGGAGTTGGCCGTGGAGAACCTTCGGGCTGGGCGCGTCCGCCAACCGTTCACGCGGCAATTTTTGGCCGCCAGCCGCGGCTATGCGGCGCAGCCGGGCTAACGGATCACGACGGACCCCATCTGTGCCGCAAGAAATCGCGGTTGAGCACGAGCCATTGGAGCGAGATCAACGCGGTCGCATTGTCGATCTGCCGCGCCGCCAGCCTTTCGGCCGCTTCCTTGAACGGCAGCACTAGAACCCGGATATCCTCGTTCTCGGCCGCTTCGCCGTGAATGCCGCCGATGCCGCTCGAATCGACGCGGCCGCAAAAGACCGTGATGCATTCCGAGGTGCCGCCCGGGCTCACCATATACGTTGTGACGGGAATGAGATCGCCGATCGTGCAGCCCGCTTCCTCCACCGCCTCGCGCCGCACCACCTCTTCGGCGGTCTCGCCCGGCTCGATGATTCCGGCGACGATCTCGAGCAGCCAGGGCGCCCTCCCGGCGGCGAGCGCGCCCACCCGGAATTGCTCGATCATCACCACCTCGTCCCGCACCGGATCATAGGGCAGGACGGCCGCGGCGTGGCCGCGCTCGAACACCTCGCGCGTGATCTCGGGGCTCCAGCCGCCGCGGAATAGGCGGTGGCGCAGCCGGTATCGGTCGATCCGGAAATAGCCTTTGAAGGCCTCGGTCTTTTCGAGGATCTCGACGTCCTGTTCGGTCATGGAAAATCCCCCGCCGTTCCCGGCCCCAAGCCGGGTCAGCGCGGCTTGCAATTGAGCGCGGAATGGAGAGCCTTGGGTGAAATCGTCGCGCCCATGAGATTCGCGCGCCATAGGTCGGTGTTCTTGAAGACCGCCGATATGAACTTCGCCCCGCGCAAATCGGCGTGGCTCAAATCGGCGCGGGTCAAATCGGCGCCTTGCAGATTGGCGTTGTGCAGCGACGCGCTGGTCAAATTCGCGCCGGAGAGATTGGCCTTGTTGAGGTCGGCGCCGGACAAATCGGCCTCGCGCAAGTCGGCGTCGCGGAGATCCGCGTTGCGCAGGTTGATGCCGCGCAGATCGGCACCGATCAGGTCGGCGCGCGCGCCTTCGGCCTGGTTCTTGAGCCACCGGCGGTGCCGGCGCAAAATTTCCTTGAGCTTGGTGCTCGCCATGCCGGACTCCGCGATATTGTTTTCTGCCCGGCACCGCGCCGGTGCCGGCATTGTCGGGGGTGCGGTTGCATCCTGTCAACGTAAGCCGGGGCATTTGTTTCGGCCCCGCCTATCGGATAGGCTCGGCCGCGTATTCCGGCGGACCGGCCGATACCTTCGGTCTTTGATTTGCATCCGCCGACAGGGAGGCTGCAGAAGTGAAAGCGTGGTTCTGGATCGCCGCGGCGGGCATTTGGCTGGCCGCCGTCCCGGCTCGGGCCGAAGATCTCTTCCGGCCCAAGATGACCGAGATTTGGAGCCTGACCGGATTCCAGGAACCCGAATCGGTGGTGTACGAACCACGGGAACCGGCCCTTTACGTCTCGAACATGAACGGCGACGCCTCCGCCAAGGACGGCAACGGCTTTATTTCGAAGGTTTCGATCGACGGCCGCATGCTGGAAAAGGCATGGGCGACGGGGCTGAACGCGCCGAAGGGCCTGGCCATCGTCAGTCGCAAGCTCTATGCGGCGGACATCGACGAGCTGGCGGAAATCACCTTTTCCGACCGTTCGATCCGGAGATACCCGGCGCCCGGTGCCAAGTTCCTGAACGACGTGGCCGCGGACGCCAGTGGCCGCATCTACGTATCGGACATGTTCGGTGACGCGATCTGGCGCTACACCGGCGGCAAGTTCAGCCTCTGGGTCAAGAATCCGATGCTGGCGTCGCCCAACGGCGTGCTCGCCGAAAAGGACCGGCTCGTGGTCGGCCAATGGGGCGTCATATCGCAGGGATTCGAAACCAAGGTCCCGGGCCATCTGGTCACGGTGTCGCTGGCGAAGGGCACGGTGGCGAATCTCGGCGACGGCATGCCCGTGGGCAACATCGACGGCGTGGCAGCGGACGGAAAGGGCAACTATTTCGTCACCGATTGGGTGGCGGGACGCTTGCTTTACGTCTCGCCCTCGGGCGCCGCGGTCAAGATCCTCGATCTCGGCCAAGGCTCCGCGGACCTGATTTATCTGCCCGAAGACAAAGTCATGATCGTTCCCCTGATGAAGGAGAACCGGTTGGTCGCCTACGCGGTGGACTGACGGGCGCCTTCTTCAGCGGCACTTGGTGTCGGGGCAGCACACACCCAAAGGCTCGGTCGTCGCGGTGTATTCCAGCCCCTTGGTTTCACGCGGATCGCGGTGCGCGGGGCGCGAGCAATCGAACGCGCCGGCCTTCTCAAGCGGCACTTCGACGCGCGGCGGCACCGGCAGAATGTCCTGCCCGTAGGGCTCGGACGTGTAGATCCGGAATGTCTTGTCGCAGACGGCGACCGGCACGCCGCGCTCCAGTTTATGCCCGTCGTCGTCGTGCACGGCGCTCCACGGCCCCTTGTAGATGACCGCCTGGTTGCGCTCGAGACAGGGCCCCTCCTTGCCCTTGTAAGCGGTGACGGTGACCGAACGGAACTCGATTCCCTCCACCGTCTGCCACGGCTCAGCGTCCCGCTTGTCGATCGCGACGCCATGGAACCCCGCCGCCTCGAAGGCGCGCAGAAATTCGCGCTCCTGATAGGCGCCCGAGACGCAGCCCGACCACAGCGTCGGGTCGGCTCTGAGATGCGCCGGCACTTCCTCGTCGGACACGATGTCGGAGATGGCGGCCCGGCCGCCGCGCTTCAACACCCGGTGCATCTCGCGGAACAGCTGCGGCTTGTCCTCAGGCTTAACAAGATTGAGGACGCAGTTCGAAATGACGATGTCCACGCTCTCATCGGCCACCAGCGGGTCTTCCATCCCGTCTTTGCGCCGGGCTTCTTCGGCGGCGTCGAAATCGGCGAGCGAGCGGATGGGATTCTTCGACAGGTGGCGTTCGAAGGTCTCCAAATCGGTGCGCAGGTCCTGGATGCGGCCGCGCCGGAGGAAAACGTTGTTCCAGCCGATGCGCCGGGCCACCGCCTTCTGGTGCTTGCGCGCCAGCTTCAGCATGGCCGGGTTGAAATCGATGCCGATGACCTTGCCGTTGCTTCCTACGACCTGGGAGGCGATGTAGCAGATCTTTCCCGCGCCGCAACCAAGGTCGAGCACGGTATCGCCCTTGCGCACGTAGCGCGAAGGGTCGCCGCAGCCGTAGTCGCGCTCGAGGATTTCGGCCGGTATGACCGCGAGGAGCTTGGGATCGTAAGTGACCGGGCAGCACAGTGCCGCCTCCACCTTGCGCGAAGCGTCCGCATAGCGCTTCAGGACTTCCTGCTCGAGATTGGGCGATGCCCCGTCCATGTCCGCTCCCCCTTTGGCGCCCGGCTTGCCTGGCCGTCGCCGGGGAACGATAGCAATTGGAATGGGTTCCATCATCTCACGAATGCGTCACCGCGGTCTTGAATTGGTGCCGCGCGCGGGCGCAACATCAAGAGTTTCCGGTAACGGATACGGCAGGGAAGGGGGCTCCCATGGATGCAAAAGATACGCCGGGTGTCATCGCGCCGCCGCCGCTCGTTTATCTGGGCGCGCTTGCCGCCGGCCTGTTGCTCGATCGATTCCTGCCGCTCGCCGCCTTCGAGGCCCGCCCGGCGGCCATTGCAGGCCTCGGATTCCTCGCCCTGGGCGCCCTCTTGATGTTCCTGGGGATGCGCGAATTCCAGCGTGCGGGGACCGATTACCGGCCCTACAAGCCGACGACGCGGATCATCGAATCCGGCCCATTCCGTTTCACGCGCAATCCGTTGTATCTGTCCTTGACGCTGATTTACGCCGGGATCGCGCTGTCGTTGGGGAGCTCCTGGGCGCTGGTCTTGCTGGTGCCCGTGCTCGTCATCATCCGTTACGGCGTGATCGCCCGCGAAGAGCGGTACCTGACGCACAAGTTCGGCGGCGAATATCTGCGTTACAAGGAGCAGGTCAGGCGCTGGCTCTAAGGGCAGGGGGCTCAAAAAAGATTGGCGCCCCACAGCCTGCAGCCGCGGGACGCCATCCTTTAAGGAACTGGGCCGTGTCGCTTGGGTAGTTACAGAACCCGAGCGCCGAAGGGCCCGTAGACCACGTTCACCGGCATCAAGGATGTCGGCTTTTGCGGTCCCGACGCCGGGGCTGCCATCGTTTTGGCGGCCGCGCGCCTCTTCGCCTTCCGCTTTTTGCCGCCAGCCTTCCGTTTGGAACGCCGCTTGGCAGTTTTGCGGGCCTTGCGCTTGGCCGGGCGTTTCTTAGCCGCGGCCTTTTTCTTCCGGGACTTGCGTCGTCCGGTCGTCTTGCGCTTGGCGGTACGCTTGGTACGTTTGGCGCGCTTACGGCGCTTGGTGGCCGGGCTTTTCTTAGCCGCGGCCATTTTAGCTGCTTTGCGCTTCCGGCGCTTACCGCCCTTTTTCTTCGCGGCGGTTTTCTTCGCCTTCCGCCGTTTGCGTTTCGCCGGGCGTTTCACCGCCGCAGCCATGCGATTTGCGGCACGCTTGCGGCGCGACCGGCGGCCCTTGCGGGCCACACGCTTCTTCATAGCGGTCGAGCGACGCGCCGTTGACTTACGTCTCGTGGCCTTTTTCTTCGTGGTCTTCTTACGTGCCGAAGTCTTTCTTTTCATGATGTACTCCTTACCGATGGTCATCACGTGGGTGGCAAAACGCCGCCACCCGGTTGTTGAGCGGGCCCAACATACGCAGAATGGAAAGCAAAAGCATTAATAAAAAGTTAGGGCGGTAAAAAAAGTTTGGGTATCACTTGGCGGCGTGAAGGTGGCGCGGCGGGAAGTTCTGATATCGCAACTGCGGATTCAGGCGCCGAAATGGAGTTGGTCCCAACAGACAGTAATGGCTATTCATCGAGGTCAGACACCTTGACCCGGTAGTCTGGCGGACCAGTCCAGAGGCAGGGAAAAAGGTCCCGTCTGTTGGCCGTCATCGGCTGTCAAGGCCGATCTCTGGACTTAAATTCAAATGCCG
>JBGQJC010000007.1:0-73064 GCA_041498815.1 Alphaproteobacteria bacterium | reverse complement strand
TCTGCTCTCCCACCTGCGCGAGGTGGATCTGCAAAACAATCCCCAGCCCGCGCGCGACGCAATAGCACTTTTGGAGCCGCTGCGCGGCTCCTGGCATACGGTGGCCGACCGCGCCGCCAGACCCGACCCCAAAGACGCCGCAGCCGACCCCGGCCGCGTAGCGCTGTCCGCCTGATCCACCCGTATCCGTCGCCCCCGGCGCCGGGCCCGTAGCGCCGGTTTCCCGTCCATTTCTCGCCTTTCCGGCCGGGAAAAGCCCCGGCTCCACCCGCGGCAGGATATGCGCCTAGCGGAAACTCCTGCCGGTCGATGGTGAAATAATTTCCGCCTGGCCCGCAGCGGGGCTTTCGCGCCGTCGCCGGCGATCTCAATAATTCCCATAAAAATCAATCGATTACGTCCGGTTGGCCCGGGTTGGCCCGCGGCTTGCTGAACGTCGCCCGGAAGAGTCCGGGGCGGCGATACCGCTGCCCGCGACCCGCATCGCAAGGCCCCCAGGGGCGGGCGAAAGGGTCCCCGGACCAAGGGTTCGAAGACAAAACGTTTTTGCGATTCGTGCGTTTGTGATTTTGAGGAACGGAAACAACCGGCGATCAACCTAGCGAAGGACGTGCTGCCATGTCTCTCAATGTCATTTCCAACTACGCGGCCAACGTCGCGCATCGTTACCTCGTCCAGTCGGACAGCCAGGCTTCCCAGTCCCTGGCGAAGCTATCGTCCGGCCAACGCGTGGTTACGGCGAGAGACGACGCCGCGGGGCTCGCGATCGGCTCGCGCCTGACCGCGCAGCTTGCGGCCCTGCAACAGTGCGGCACCAACGCCACCCAGGCGACTTCGATGCTGCAAGTCGCCGACGGCGCCCTGGGCAAGATCAGCGACATCATCACGCGCATGAAGACCCTTTCGGTGCAGGCCAGTTCCGGTCAGTTGGGCTCGACCGAGCGCGGCATGATCGACACCGAGTATCAGGATCTGCTGTCGGAAATCGACCGTATTTCGAACGACACCACGTTCAACGGCGTGACGCTCTTGGCCGGTATGGCAAACACCCTCACCGCGCTGAACGGCCAGTCCGCCGCCAACAGCTTCGTGCAGGCAAATGACGGCTTCCAGAGCATCAACTTCGATGCCACGGTCACCAACACGTCGTCCACCACGGCGGTGTTTACCTTCGCCTACGATGCAACGACCAATGTTCTGACCGCCACCAACACCACCACCGGCGTCAGCCAGGGCGCCAACGTCGGCTCGGCGCCGATCGCCACGAACGCGACGCAGTCCGTGAATTTCGGCCAGCTCGGCACGGTCGTCACCTTGAACTCGGCGTTCGACAAGACCACGAACATCGCGCCTGCGGCGTCCAACACCTTTACGTCCGATACCGACGGCGTGATCGAGACGACATCCATCAAGCTGGTGTCCATCGATCCGGCTTTGATTCCGACCGTGAACAGCAACGCGGTGACGGTGGATGCCTCATCGGGCGGCCCCGCCGCGGCCGTGCTCACGCTCGGTACCCTCACCGCCACGGCCGATCTGACCGCGACCGGAACCCAGACGGTCGTGCTCAACGACGGCACCAACAGCCTGGATGTGAGCTTCAACGTCACGACCGCCTTCACCACCAGCGATGACGCCGCCAGCTTTACGGTCGGAGACCTCGGCACGGTGGTTTTGGCGAGCAATCAGACGTCGAATACCAGCTTCTCGTACAAGATCGGCCCGGGAACCACGGTCAACGACACCGTGACGGTGGCCCTGCCTCAGATCACGACTTCGTCGCTCGGTCTTTTCGGCGGCGACGTGAAGACGTCCATCGATGCGGACACCGCATCCGCAGCGATCGACGGCGCCATTGACTTGTTGAACACGGCGCGGTCGGGCGTCGGCGCCGCGCAGAACCGCCTCCAGTTCGCGGCCGACAACCTGTCGACGACGGTCGAAAACGTGGACGCGGCCCGAAGCAGCCTTTTGGACCTCGACATCGCCTCGGAAATGACGACCTTCACCAGCAAATCCATCCTGGAGCAAACCGGCATCGCGATGCTGGCCCAGGCCAATCAGCTTCCGGAGCATTTGCTCCGGCTGTTCCAGTAGGACGATCCGGCCGAAGCGCGGCCGCCATAAGGCGGCTTCGCGGCCCAGAAACGGGAGAAGACCATGTCGGAGACATACAGAATGGAAGCGGAAACCACGGAGCACGCTCCCGCCATCGGAACGCGCCTCGTGGTCCTGATGTACGACGGCGCCATCGGCGCGCTCAGCAAGGCGCTCGCCGCGATCGAAGCGGGCGACCTGCAGGGCCGCTGCCACGCCATCAACATGACGATGGATATTTTAGCCCAGCTGTGCTCCGCGCTCGATTTCGAGCACGGCGGCGAGATCGCCGGCAATCTGGGCAATCTGTACCGCTATATGATCGCGCGCCTGGTGCGCGCCAACCTGATGAACGACCCCGAGCCGGCGCGCCACGTGCTGCGACTCCTGGAGTCGCTCTATGTGGCCTGGCGCAAGCTCGACGAGCAGGTTTCGGAAGAATTCGTCGCCCAGCGCCGGAGCGTTGCCGCCCTGCCCGCGATGCGCGCGGTCGGCTAGGCCCGGCCTTCATCGGCCGGCCAATCACCCGGGGAAGGGCTTTGGACATGGCCCCTTCCCTGCCGGATCTCGATGCCGCCTTCGGGCGGCATTTTCTTTTTCGGTCTTGCGTATCCGGCCTGCGCATCCGGCCTGCGCATCCGGTCTGCGTATCCGGACGGTTTGCCGGCATGGCGAACGGGTTTTCCGCAAGCGGCATTTAATGCCGCCGCGCCAGCGCAGATTTTGCCGCCGCAGTTTGCGCGAATGCGCGAAAATTGCGGGATAGTCCATAAAGTATAATATTATCAATAGTTTAGAATAACGGCCCGGTTGGCCTGCGGATTGCTCCATTCCCTCGCGGACTATTGCGTAAAGGTTGTCCATGGACCTCTCGCCCATCACCGTTCTAGCGCCTTCGGACAGCGCGCCGGCACCGAGATCGCAGCCTTCGGGCGGAGATCTTTTCGGCGAGCTGATGCGCGGCCAGATGGCGAACGCTAACCCGGCCGAGGCAAGCGGCAGTCAGGATTCGCGCGCCCCGTCCGATCAAGCGCCCGACGCGAACGACTGCAACGCGCCCGCGAACGGCAGCCAGGACACGAACCCTTTGAGCCCAGGCGGCGATGCGTCCGGCGCGAAACCGGTCAAGAGCGGCGATTCGAAACCGGATGACGCCAAGGTTGATGGCGACAAGAAAGACACCAAGATCGACGGCGACCAGAAAGATGCCGCCAAGAACGACGCCGGCCAAGTCCAGGTTCCCATGAACGTCATTGCCGCGGTGATGTTGGTGCAGCTAACCGGCGATGCCGAGCCGCCTGCGGCCGAAACCGGCGCGGCGATTGTCCCGAACGGCGCGGCCAACGCGCCTGCTAGCGAGCCCGAACCCGCGATGCCCGATATTCCGCTGCCCACGGCCGGGGCCAAGCCCGGCGAGGCCGCGCCCCAAACTCCCGGCAATGGCGAGGGGCTGGGACAATTAGCGGCCCAGGTCACGATTATCGACGCGAGCAAGACCTTGGTGTCGCGCCCGGCGGCAACGCTCTCGGCGCCCCATGCCGCGGGCGTCGCCGCGGGTGATGATGCAAAACCCGGCGACGATGGCGCGGCGAATAAGAACGCGGCCCCGAATCAGGCCCCGAATCAGGCCCCGAATCAGGCCCCGAATCAGGCGGCGGACAAACCGGCCGCCGGCGACAAGACCGCAAAAACCGATAAGATCGCGATTGGCGGAGACGCAAGCGCGAATCCCGGAAGCGACGCACCGAAAATAACCGATTCGACTGCCCCGGCGGTGAAACCGGCCGGCGATGCGCCAGCCCAGCCGCAAGTGTCAAGCGCGCCTTCGCTGCCGGCCGCCCCCGTTCACGGGACAAATTTGGCCGGCGATGCGACTCAGCAGATCCAGAACCTGTTGCAGGTCGCGCGCCCGATTGCGGCGCCGGCCGCGACCCCGGCCACCTTCGACCAGGTGGCGGTGCAGATCACCAAGGCGGCGGCGGACGGACTCGATCACATCAACATTCAACTCAAGCCGGAGTCGCTGGGGCGCATCGACGTTCAGCTTCAGGTCGGTCACGACGGCCGTATCCAGGCGGCGATCGCGGCCGACCGGCAGGACACCCTCGATCTGTTGCAGCGCGATTCGCGCACGCTCGAGCGCGCGCTTCAGGACGCGGGCCTGCGCACCGACGCCGGCAGCCTGAGCTTCAACTTGAGCGGCGGCGGCCAGAATCGGCCCGCCTTTGCCGGACCCGTGCCCCCGATCGTTGCCGGCGGCATTCCCTCGGAGCCCGATCCGGCGCCGGCCGCCGCCCTGCTTGCCAGTAACATCGCCGCGGCGCGCGGCGGAATCGACATCCGCGTTTAGGAGAACGGTCATGACGCCCGCATCCGTCAATCCCGGCCCGCCCGCGGCCTCTTCGCCGGTCGCAGGGCTGACGACCGCGTCGCAAAACACGAGCACGGCGACGTCGCAGCTGTCGGCCAATTTCGACAATTTCCTGAAGCTGCTGACGACGCAATTGAGCAACCAGGATCCGCTTTCGCCGATGGACGCGACGCAGTTCACCAGCCAGCTCGCCCAGTTCAGCATGGTCGAGCAGCAGATCGCCACCAACAGCAAGCTCTCCGATTTGATCTCGACACAGAGCAGCTCCCAGGGTTCCACCGCCGTTTCGTTCCTGGGCAAGATGGTGGAGGCGCCGGGCGACGCCGCGACGCTTACCAACGGCAGCGCAGAATGGGATTACACGCTGCCGGCTTCGAGCAAGAGCACCGCGATTCAGATTCTGGACAGCCAGGGCCAGGTCGTGCGCCAGATTCCGGGCGGGACCGCGGCCGGATCGCACAAGCTTGTTTGGGACGGCGTTGATGACGGCGGGAATCAACTCCCCGACGGCACCTATTCGATCCGGTTGGTCGCGCTCGACAGTTCCGGCAATGCGATCCAGGCTTCAACCACTTCGGTCGCCCAAGTCACGGGCGTTTCCTTCAGCGGCGGACAGGTCGTGCTGGAGACGAACGCGGGATCGGTCGCACTTGGCAACGTGATTTCGGTGCGCGAGCCGCAGCCAGCGCCGCCCGCGAGCTGAACGCAAGAGTTTCAAGGTTTGTAACGGATGAGCCTTAGACAGAATCAAGGAGACGACAGATGAGCCTCTTCGGCGCCATGTTCTCTGGTGTGACCGGGCTTCGCGCCCAGAGCCAGTCGTTGTCGATCATTGCCGACAACATCTCGAATCTGAATACCATCGGCTACAAGGCCACGGTCAACGACTTCTCGACTCTGGTCACGAACCAAGTCACGGCGACCGCCTATTCCTCGGGTGGCGTGCTGTCGCACCCCAAGCAGCTCATCAACCGTCAGGGCTTGCTTCAGGCCAGCGAATCGGCCACCGACATCGCGATTTCGGGCGGCGGCTTCTTCATCGTCAACACCAATTCGGCGGGGGGAAACACGGGCCTCAATCTGTTTACCCGCGCCGGCTCATTCGTGACCGACCTCAACGGGAATCTCATCAACACCGGCGGTTTCTATCTGCAAGGGTGGCAGACGGACGCGGTCGGCAACGTGCTTCCCGGAATTGACACCAGCACGGTCCAGGATCTCGAGACCGTCAACGTCAATGTGATCAAGGGCAGCGCGTCGCCCACCACCGACATCGCGATCGGCGCCAATCTCCCCGCCAATGTCCCGAACGGGACGGTTGAGAATACGAATATCGTGATCTATGATTCGCTCGGCATTTCCCACAACCTGGGCCTCACCTGGACGAAATCGGGACCCAACCAGTGGGACGTCACCCCGACGCCGCCAAACGGCACCGGTCAGATCACGTTCAATAACCCGACCGGCGGCGCCTACGCCGCGGCCGGACGCCTGGATTTTTCGGGCCAGCCGACGGACGGCGAGACGATCACCGTCGACGGCACAACCTATGAGTTCGACAACGATGCGGCGGTGGGCGCCGGTAATACCTCGGTTACGATCGGCACCGATCTCGCCACCACCGTGGCAAATCTGGTTTCCGCCTTTGGCGACGGACGGTTTACGCAGGGCACCGGAACGAGCAACAGCGCCATCTTGATCCAGCAGAACGGGTTTGCCCCCGCGATCACCATCGATGCCTCGGCGACCGCGCAGGTTGCCCAGAGTACGGCGTTCACGATTCCGGCGCTCGCTTCCGCCCAGAACGGCCGCGTCGACTTTGCGGCCAATCCGGTGGACGGCGATACGATCGTCATCGGCGGCACGACCTTCGAGTTCGACAACGATGCGGTGGTCGGCGGCGGCAACACCGCGGTCACCATCGGCGGCAGTCTCGCGGCCACGCTTGCGACCCTGGTTACCGCGGCCGGCGACCCGCGGGTGACCCAGGGTACCGGCGGCAACACGGGATCGGTCTTGATCCAGCAGAGTGCGGCCGGCGCCTCGCTGGCCGTCGACGCCTCGGGCGTGACGGTGGGCGCCGTCCCGAATACCGCATTCACGGTACCCGTGTTCAACCCCGCTGCGGTCGGCATCACTTTTGCCGGCGACGGCACCCCGGCCAGCTTCGGCGTTTCGACCGCCGACATCACCTTCACCACGGGCGCCAACGCCACCGTCGGGCTGACGCTCAATCTCGGCACGGTGGGCCTGGGCGACGGGCTTACCCAGTTCTCGGACGTGTTCACGACCAATTTCGTCCAGCAGAACGGCGTGCCGTTCGGCAACTTCAGCGGCGTGTCGATCGACGACAACGGGATCGTGAGCGCGCTGTTCGACAACGGCGTGGTGCGCTCGATCTACAAGATTCCGCTCGCCACCTTCTCGAACCCCGACGCGCTCGGCGCCCATACCGGCAACGCCTACCAGACGACGACGCCGTCCGGCAATCCGCTCATCAACTTCGCGGGGAGCGGCCCGGCGGGCAAGATCAAGGCCGGAGCCCTCGAAGCCTCGACCGTCGATCTGGCCGAGGAGTTCACCAACATGATCATCGCCCAGCGCGCATTTTCGGCCGCCTCGAAGGTGATCACGGTCTCCGACCAGATGCTGAGCGATCTGACCAACATCATCCGTTAGGCATTGGGCGGAATGGCGCAAGGACGATACGGGGGCCCGGCCGGAGCGATCCGGCCGGGCTTCGGCTTTAATGGGTCTTAACAAAGGTTTCCAAGGTTTCCCAAATCGTTAACCCTGTTCATTAGCGGTTTTTTAAGCGGGATACTTTTAAGGTGTGGCCAATCAAAAACAGGGAAGAACCCACCGCGCCGCTTTCGGCGCCGTGGCCACGGCGGGAGGCCAGAAAAGGCCGGTCGGTGGAAGGTTTCGGATGACTGATTTGACCCGGCATTCCGGACGCGAGGCGGGGCCGACAGGCTCCGGCGGCGGCGATTTGGTCCGCGTCGAGGACTTGCCGCCGCCCGAAACCAAGCGTTGGGTGATACGGCGCAAGGCCGAGGTTGTGGCCGGAGTGCGTGGCGGCATCATCACGCTCGAGGAAGCGTGCGCGCGCTACAAGCTTTCCATCGAAGAATTCCTGTCCTGGCAGCGCATGATCGATTCCCATGGGCTGCGCGGCCTGCGCGTCACCAGGCTTCAGGATTACCGCTCTCAAAGACAGGCCGCAGGCGGGGGATTTTAGCCCCCGGTTTCGCCCGCACCCGGCCACAGCCGCCACCCCCTACCTTGGTCTAGGCGCGACCCGGGGCGGTGTTTTCATCGCCCTGGATTCGCTGGCATTTTCAAGCTGGGAAGATTCTTCCCCCGGCCCGGCAAAACTTGCCGCCTGTTAACGCTATCTTCACCAGGCCCACCTAGCTTGAACCCCGCCAGACGCGCGGAAAGCTTGGCGCGCCGCGGCCTCCGCCACCATCGTCAGCGACACGAAGGATCCGGAAATTGGCTACGGTCTCGGACAGCTTCCGCAATCTCGGGCCGGTCCGTCTTTTGGCGATGGCCGGGATCGCCGTCGGTTTCATCGCCTTCTTCGCCTTCCTCGTTTCACGCCTGACCGGCCCGGAAATGTCGCTTCTCTATAGCGACCTGGACGCGGCCGACTCGGGCAAGATCGCGGCCAAGCTCGACGCGATGGCGATCCCTTACGAGCTGCGCGGCAACGGGACGCAGGTGTATGTGCCGAGCGACCGGGCGCTGCGGCTGCGCATGTCCATGGCCGAAGAGGGCCTGCCCTCGGGAGGCTCCATCGGTTACGAGTTGTTCGACAAGGCCGATGCGCTGGGCACCACCAATTTCGTCCAAAACGTGAATTTGCTCCGCGCGCTCGAAGGCGAGTTGGCGCGTACCATCCGCTCGCTCGACAATGTGGAAGCGGCGCGCGTGCACCTCGTGCTGCCGCGCCACCAGTTGTTCAGCCGCGAAAAGGAAGACCCGAGCGCCTCGATCGTGCTCAAGCTGCGCGGCGCCAACCGTTTCTCGCCGCAACAGGTGGCGGCGGTCACCAATCTGGTCGCGTCCGCGGTGCCCGGCCTCAAAACCAACCGGATATCGGTCGTGGACGACAAGGGAAATCTTCTCGCACGGCCGAACAACGGGAGCGAAGAAGGGGCATCGAGCACGAGCGCCGAAGACATGCGGCTTTCCTACGAAACTCATCTCGCGCAGACCATCGAGACGCTTCTGGAGCGCTCGGTCGGACCCGGCAAGGTGCGGGCCGAGGTCACCGCCGACATGGATTTCGACCGCATCACGACCAATTCCGAGACCTACGACCCCGATGGCCAAGTGGTGCGCTCCACCCAGACCGTCGAAGAGAAGGCCGACAGCAGCGACAAGGGCGCGGCGCCGCAACAAGTAAGCGTCGCCCAGAACCTCCCCGAGACCAAGCAGAATGCAGCCGCCACGGCTCCGGGAGGCGCCGAGCCGACCAGCTCCAACAAATCCGCGCGCACCGAGGAAACGGTGAACTACGAAATTTCCAAGACCGTGAAAAATCAGGTGCGCGAGTCGGGGATCATCAAGCGCCTGTCGGTCGCGGTCATGCTGGACGGAACCACCGTGACGGCGCCCGACGGCACCAAGAAATACACGCCGCGTTCGGATGCAGAGATGCAGCAGCTTGAAAAGCTCGTGCGCTCGGCCATCGGCTTCAGCCAGGAACGCGGCGACGTGGTCCAGCTCGCCAACATGCCGTTCGCGAGCGTAGAGGAAACGGGAACCGCGGAGGCCCCGCTGCCGCTTTTCGGCCTGACCAAGGACGATTACCTGCGCATCGCCGAGATCGTGGTGCTGGGCGTGGTGGCGCTCCTCGTGCTGCTGCTGGTGGTGCGGCCGCTGGTGACCCGCCTGATCGAGTCCCTGCCGCGGCCCCAGCCGGCCGGAGCCGAGATGCTCGCCGACCAATCGGGCGGACCCGCCCCGAAGCTTCCCGGACCCCAGGCCGGCGGTGCACTTCCGGGCGCGCAACAATCCACGGTCAATGACGAACTCGAGCAGATGATCGACCTCGAACAGGTCGAGGGCCGGGTGCGCGCCTCATCGCTCAAGAAAATCGGCGAGATCATCGAGAAGCACCCCGAAGAGACGGTCTCGATCATCCGCACCTGGATGTTCCAAGAAGGCTAACGGCGAAAAAGGGTTAACCGGGAATGCCCGCGAAGGAAGATTACCGCACCCTGCGCGGCCAGGAGAAGGCCGCGATCTTGATGCTGTCGGTCGGCGAGGAACACATCTCGCAGGTCTTCAACCTGATGGACGACGACGAGATTCGCGAGCTGTCCCAGGCGATGGCGAATTTGGGCACGGTGAGTTCGTCGCTCGTCGAGCGCATCTTCGTCGAGTTCGCCGAGCAGGTGTCGAGCACCGGTTCGCTGGTCGGCACCTACGAAAGCACGGAACGGCTGCTGGGAAAGATTTTAGGCCGCGAGCGCGTCGACGGCATCATGGACGAGATCCGCGGCCCCGCGGGTCGCACCATGTGGGACAAGCTCGGCAACGTAAACGAGTCGGTGCTGGGCAACTACCTCAAGAACGAATACCCGCAGACGGTCGCCGTCGTTCTTTCCAAGATCAAGTCGGATCACGCCGCACGCGTGCTCGCCACGCTGCCCGAATCCTTCGCCATGGAAGTGGTGACCCGGATGCTGCGCATGGAGGCGGTGCAAAAAGAGGTTTTGGACGACGTCGAGCGGACTCTGCGCACCGAGTTCATGAGCAATCTGGCGCGCACCAACCGCCGCGACGCCCACGAGATGATGGCCGAAATCTTCAACAATTTCGACCGCAACACCGAGTCCCGCTTCATGACCGCGCTCGAGGAAACCAACCGCGATGCGGCGGAGCGCATCAAGGCCCTCATGTTCACGTTCGAGGACTTGGCCAAGCTCGATCCCGGCAGCATCCAGACGCTGCTGCGCAATTTCGACAAGGAGAAGCTGGGTCTGTGCCTCAAGGGCGCCTCCGAAGCGCTGCGCAACCTGTTCTTCACCAACATGTCGGAACGCGCGGCCAAAATCTTGCGCGAGGACATGGAGGCGATGGGCCCGGTGCGCCTGCGCGACGTGGACGAAGCGCAGATGCAGATGGTGACCGTGGCCAAGGACCTGGCGGCCAAGGGCGAGATCATGATCGCCGACACCAAGGGCGACGACGAGTTGATTTACTAGGGCGTGGCAGTGATGGTCGCGGCGCAGAAATTTTTGTTCGAAACCAGCTTCGATGCGGTCGAGGCCGAGCGCCGCTCCGATAACCGGCGCGGCGCGCAGCCCCCGGTCGCGCTGACCGAAGAGCAGCTTGCCGCGATCCGCGACGAGTCTTTTGCCGCCGGCCGCGCCCAGGGTGCCGAGGAAACGCGGGCCGCCGCCGAAACGCTCGCGGCCCAGGCGCTGGCCCGGATCGACGAAAGGCTGGCCGCGGCCGTTGCCTCGCTCGGCACCGTAATCGATTCGATCAAGCGCGACGCGGTCCAGGCGGCGATCGCGGTGATGCGCAAGCTGACCCCGGGCTTTGCCCGCAGCGCCAATCTGGCCGATATCGAGGCGGTCGTCGCGTCTTGTCTTAATGCCGTGATGGAAGAGCCGCGCGTCGTGGTGCGGCTGCATGATTCGCTTCTCGACTCGCTCAAGGAGCGCGTCGCGGGACTGGCCGCGCGCGCCGGATACGACGGCAAGGTGGTGCTCATCGCCGATGAGGCCTTGAGGCCCGGCGACTGCCGCGTCGAATGGGCGGACGGCGGGGCCGAGCACGACACCGAATGGATGTGGAGTCAGATCGACGGCGTGGTGGAGCGGTTCTTCGCCGGGCTTTCGGTTCCGGCCCCAAGCCCCGCAACAAAAAGCACGCCACCCCAAGAGACCGGTGCGCCGCCGGACGCCGCGCAACGCTTGACGGAATAGGAGGGCCTCATGGCCGACGAAAAGGACTTGGAGTTGACCGAGCTCGAACCGGAGGCTCCGTTACCTGCGGCGCCCAAGAAGGCGCGGCCGATCGGGGAAGAAGCGGACGATCCCAATCGCATCCCGACCCAGGCCAAAGAGCTCGAGGCCGTTTACGAGATTCCGGTTCAGGTCTCGGCGGTGCTGGGCAAGGCGACCATGCAGGTGAGCCAGCTTTTGAAGCTGGGCCGAGGCGCCGTCGTCGAGCTCGACCGCAAGGTCGGCGAAGCGATCGACATCTACGTCAACAACCGCCTGGTCGCGCGCGGCGAAGTGGTGGTGGTGGATGACCGTTTGGGCGTCACCATGACCGAGATCATCAAAGCCGACCGCGCGTAGCGTTTCCGAGGGAAGCCGCCCGAGAGGACCGATGGCAAGTTCCATCCCCAACGCCGAAGGAAGCCTGGCGCCGCTGGCGTTCGAGCGCCCCGCGCGCCGCTCGATCGACGGCGCGACGTTCTTGGGCCTGGGCGGGGCCATAGGGCTCATCGTGGCGGCGCTCGCCATGGGCGGGTCGCCCGCCGCCTTCCTCAATCTGCCTGCCGCCTTCATCGTCGTGGGCGGCACCTTTGCCGTCACCACCATGTGTTTCAGCCTGCCCGAGATTTATCACGCACAGCGGATGATGTTCCGCACCCTGTTCCATACCAGCCGCGATCCCTCCGGCGCGGCGTTGCAAATGCTGGGACTTGCGGTTCACGCGCGCCGCTCCGGAATTTTGGCGCTGCAGATGGCGGCGACGACAATGGAATCCGAGCCGTTTTTGCAGCAGGCGCTCACCATGGTGGCGGACGGCACCACGGGCGATCTCATCGAGCGGATCTTGAAGAGCGAGATCGCCGCGACCGCGAGCCGCCACGCCAAAGGCGCCAGCGTGCTGCGCAAGGGCGCCGAGGTGGCGCCGGCCATGGGCCTGATCGGGACGCTCGTCGGCCTGGTTCAAATGCTCGGCCGGCTGGACGACCCCTCGACCATCGGGCCCGCGATGGCGGTTGCGCTGCTCACGACGTTCTACGGCGCGCTGCTGGCGAATGTGATGCTCTCGCCGCTCGCCTCCAAGCTCGAGCGCAACTCGCGCGAGGAGATCTTGGTCAAGAACATCTATGTGATGGCCGCATCTTCGATCGCTCGCCAGGAAAATCCGCGCCGTCTCGAGATGCTGCTCAATTCGGTGCTACCGCCGGCCAAACGCGTGCAGTTCTTCGAATAGGCGATTGCGGCCCGATCGGGGCGGATCGCCAGACTGGGAGTGAAAGATCATGAGACTCCTCATCATTGGCTCGTTGAAAGGCCACTTCGGAGCGGCGAGCAAGATCGCACTTGACCGCGGCGCCAAGGTCATGCAGGTCGATGACATCGACGGCGGCCTTCATGCGCTGCGCTCGGGACACGGCGCCGACCTTGTCATGATCGACGTGTCGCTCGATGTCCGGCGCCTCACCGAAAGTTTGAAGAACGAGCGCATCAGCGTTCCCGTGGTGGCCTGCGGCATCGGCAACGACACCGCGGCGGCGGTGGCCGCAATCCGGGCGGGCGCCAAGGAATACCTGCCGCTTCCCCCCGACCCGCAGCTGATCGCCGCGGTCTTGGAGGCGGTCGCGGAAGAAAGCCACGCCATCATCTGCCGCGACCCGAGCATGACCGATATCTTGAAGCTTGCCGACCAGGTGGCCTCGAGCGATGCGAGCATCCTGATTTCGGGCGAATCCGGCACCGGCAAGGAGCTCCTCGCGCGCTATTTGCACCGCAAGAGCAAGCGCGCGGACCAGAAATTCGTTTCCGTCAATTGCGCGGCGATCCCCGAAAACCTGCTCGAATCGGAACTGTTCGGCCACGAGAAAGGCGCGTTTACGGGCGCGATCGCGCGGCGCGTCGGCAAGTTCGAGGAAGCGAGCGGCGGCACGCTGCTGCTCGACGAAATCAGCGAGATGGATCAGCACCTTCAGGCCAAACTGTTGCGCGCGATCCAGGAGCGGGAGATCGACCGGGTGGGCGGCAACGAGCCGGTGAAGGTGGACATTCGCGTGATCGCGACTTCCAACCGCGACCTTGAAGACGAGGTGCGCAGCGGCCGTTTCCGCGAGGATCTGCTGTTCCGCCTCAATGTCATGACGCTGCATCTGCCGCCGCTGCGCAAGCGCCCGCTCGACATCGACGTACTAACCGATCATTTCGTCGAGAAGTATTCCAAGGCGAACGAGATGGCGCCGCGCCCGGTTTCGCCGGAAGGGCGGGAGTTGCTTCGCCGCCATCCCTGGCGCGGCAACGTGCGCGAGCTCGAGAATACGCTGCACCGCGCGGTGCTGTTGGCCAAGGGGGCCGAGATCGGCGTCGACGCCATCACGTTGCGCACCGCCGGGGGCGCGGAAACTGCGGCGGAGAGCGGCGCGCCCGAGTCGGTGGCCCGCGAGAAGATCAAGACGCGGGTGGGCCGCACGGTCGCCGACGTCGAGCGCGACCTGATCCTGGATACCCTTAGCCACTGCCTCGGCAACCGGACCCATGCGGCGAATATCCTGGGCATTTCGATCCGCACGCTGCGCAACAAGCTGAAGCTGTACAGCCAGGAAGGCGTGCCGGTGCCGGGCCCCGGCGAGATCCAGCGGGCCGCGGTCTAGAACCAAGGGGCGATGATGGCGGAGCAAACCACGCAGGCGGCGGCGGCACCGGCGCTCGACCTGTTTTCGCGGCTCAACGCGACCCTGCGGCGCGGCGACATCGCGCTCGCGCTCGGCGTGGTTTCGATCCTGGTCGTGCTCATTTTGCCGTTGCCGAAATGGGCCCTCGACATCTCGCTCGCTTTTTCGATCACCTTTTCGATTCTCATTCTCATGACCGTGTTGTTCATCGAGCGGCCGCTCGATTTCAGCTCGTTCCCGACCATTCTCTTGATCGCAACGATGCTGAGGTTGGCGCTCAACCTCGCCAGCACCCGGCTCATCCTCTCGAACGGCCACGAAGGCACGGGGGCGGCCGGCCGTGTGATCGAAGCCTTCGGCCATTTCGTGATGAGCGGCAATTTCGTGATCGGGATAATCGTGTTCTCGATCCTGGTCATCGTCAACTTCATCGTCATTACCAAAGGATCCGGGCGCATCGCGGAAGTGTCCGCGCGCTTCAGCTTGGACGCCATGCCCGGCAAGCAGATGGCGATCGACGCCGATCTGTCGGCCGGTCTCATCAACGAGAACGAGGCGCGCACCAGGCGCAAGTCGCTCGAGGACGAGAGCACCTTCTTCGGCGCCATGGACGGCGCCGCCAAATTCGTGCGCGGCGATGCGATCGCCGGGCTTCTCATTACCGTCATCAACATCGTCGGCGGCATCATCATCGGCGTGGCGCAGCACGGAATTACCTTCACCCAGGCCTCCCACACCTACACCTTGCTGACGGTGGGCGACGGGCTGGTGACGCAGATCCCCGCCCTCATCGTTTCGACCGCGGCCGGCATGCTGGTTTCCAAGGCCGGCACCGAGGGCTCCGCCGACAAGGCGTTGTTCGGGCAACTCAGCCACTATCCCCGCGCGCTCGGGATGAGCGCGTTCCTGATGGGGGTCATGGCCTTGCTGCCGGGCATTCCGATGTTCCCGTTCGTGCTTTTGGCGAGCGTGACGGGATTTTTGGCCTGGTCGGCGACCAGCCGCCACGCGCGCGTGGTGGCCGACGCGACCGCGGCCAAAGCGGCGGTCAAGGCCCAGCCCGCCGACGAGCCGATCGCGGTGGCACTGACCATCGATTATGTGCGCCTCGAACTCGGCTATGCGTTGCTCGCCCTCATCAACAACCAGAAGGGCGAGCGCCTGACCGATCAGATCAAGGCGTTGCGCCGGCAGCTCGCGCGCGACATCGGATTCGTCCTGCCCGCCGTGCGCATCCAGGACAACATGCAGTTGCCGTCCAATACCTATGTGGTGCGCATCAAGGAAATCGAGGCCGGGCGCGGCGAGGTGCGTCCCGGCATGTTGCTGGTGATGGACCCGAAGGGCGAGCAGATCGCCTTGCCCGGCGAGCAGACGACCGAGCCCACGTTCGGGCTTCCGGCGATGTGGGTTCCGGACGACCAGCGCGAGGAAGCGCAGTTCCGCGGCTACACCGTGGTCGATCCGCCGACCGTGGTCACCACGCATTTGACCGAGATCATCAAGGATAACATGGCGGAGATGTTGTCCTACACCGAGACCCAAAAGCTCATCAACGAACTCGACACGCCGCACCAGAAGCTGGTGGCCGACGTCATCCCGCAGCAGATTCCGGTCGGCGGCGTCCAGCGCGTGCTTCAGAACCTCCTGTCCGAGCGCGTCTCGATCCGCGACCTGCCGACCATACTCGAGGGCATTTCGGAAGCCTGCGGCCACACCCGCAACATCACCGCGATCACCGAGCACGTGCGCTCGCGGCTCGCCCGCCAGATCAGCGAATCCGGCACCAACGACCAGGGGTTCATCCCGCTCATCAGCCTGTCGCCCGCCTGGGAGCAGACCTTCGCCGAGGCGCTTACCGGCCAGGGCGAGGACCTGCAGCTTTCGATGGCCCCGAGCAAGCTCCAGGAATTCATCGGCCTCGTGCGCCAGACCTTCGAGCGCCAGGCGATGCTGGGCGAGACCCCGGTGCTGCTGACCAGCCCGCGGATCCGCCCCTATGTGCGCTCGATCATCGAACGGTTCCGGCCGAGCACGGTGGTGATCTCGCAAAACGAGATTCATCCCAAGGCCCGGATCAAGACGCTCGGCCAGATCTAAGGGCCGGAACTAAAGGAACGCGATGCGACTCAAGTCCTTCACCGCGCCCAGCATGAAACAGGCGATCCGCATGGTGCGGAACGAAATGGGCGTGGACGCCGTCATCGTCTCGACCGTGCAAAGCCGGACCCAGGGCGGGTCGGTGCGGATCACCGCGGCGATCGAGCCGGCGGAGCAATCGGTGCCACCCGCGCGCCCCGCAGCAGGGCCCGGGGCGCGGTTCGAGCGCATCGCCGAGGCGGTGCGCTGCGCCTTGGAGGACCACGGCACGCCCGAGCCGATCACGGCGCGCCTGGTGGCCGCGGCCAAGGTCTTGAAGGGCGAGGAGCCGAGGCTTGCCCTGGCGGCGGCGTTGGACGATTGCTTCCGGTTCGCGCCGCTTCCCGAGCGCGATTACGCGCGCCCGATCATGCTGGTCGGCCCGCCGGGCGTGGGCAAGACCATCGCCGCGGCGAAACTGGCCGCGCGCGCGCGGATCAAGGACGAGCCCGTCACCGTGTTTTCGGCCGACACCGAGCGCGCCGGCGGCGTCGAGCAGATCGCGAATTTGACCCGCGTGATGCGCGCGAATTTCCGCGCCGTCGCGACCCCGCAGGAAATGGCGGCCGCGGTCGGGGAATGTCATGTCGGAGAATTGGTGGTCATCGATTCCGCCGGCACCAATCCGTTTTCCGAGCGCGAGATGGCGGCCCTATCCGATTTGATCGTGGCCGCGCGGGCGGAACCGATTCTGGTGCTGAACGCAGGCGGCGATACGCAGGAATACTCGGAGATGGCGGCGGCGTTTGCTTCGATCGGCACGACCCGGCTGATCGCCACCCGGATCGACATGGCGCGCCGCCTGGGGAGCTTGCTGGCCGCCGCCGATTCGGGCCGCTTGCGTTTCAGCAATGTGAGCACCACGCCCAATGTCGGCAAGGGATTGGCCGTGCTCAATCCGGTTTCGCTCGCACGCCTGTTGCTGCCCGAGCCCGTGAGGGTCGAGGCGCAGGCCCGAAAGGAGTCCGCATGACCGCCATCCAACTGGTGTCGCCGCAAACGGCCGGCGCTCCCAAAGGCCGGAATGTGATCGCGGTCGCCTCCGGCAAGGGCGGGGTGGGCAAGACCTGGTTCGCGGTGACGCTCAGCCAGGCGCTGGCCCGCCTCGACGCCCGCACGCTTCTTTTCGACGGCGATCTCGGGCTTGCCAATGTCGATATTCAGCTCGGCCTGATGCCGGAGCGCGACCTCGGCGGGGTCATCGCCGGCAATTTGACGTTGCGCCAATCCATAACCGAATTGCCGGATGCCGGCTTCGATGTGATCGCCGGCAGCTCGGGATCGGGCAGCTTGGCGGCACTTCCCCCGGCGCGCCTCGCCCTGCTTCATGACGGATTGATGATGCTGGCGAGCGATTACGACCGGGTCGTGATCGACCTCGGCGCCGGAGTGGAAGATTCGGTGCGGGCGCTGGCCGGCGAAGCCGGCGTCGTCCTCGTGGTCACCACCGCCGAGCCCACCGCTCTCACCGACGCCTATGCCTTCATCAAGCTCACCGCGGCCAAGCGGCCGAACACCGACCTGCGGATCGTCGTCAATATGGCGGCATCCTTGCGCGAGGGCGAGCGCACCTATCACACGGTGCTCAAGGCCTGCCAGAATTTCCTCAAACTCGCGCCGCCCTTGGCCGGGGTCGTGCGCCGCGATTCCAAGGTCGTGGACAGCATCCGGAACCAGACGCCGCTCCTGACCCGCCATCCCAATTCCGAGGCGGGCAGCGACGTGGCCGCGATCGCGCGGAGACTCCTGGAAGCGCCATGAATCCGATCGCCCCTCCCCCGCCCATCGCGCCTCCCGCCGCCACTCCGCCGGCGGCGGCCGTGCCCGCTTCCGCGCCGCTGACGAATCTGCCGCCGGGGCTTGCCAACCTGACGGCGGGCGCGATCTTGAACGGGTCGGTGATCAGCCGCGATGCCCAGGGTCATTTCCTGGTGCAGACGGCGAACGGATTCTTGACGCTGGCAACGACTCTTGCGCTGTTGCCCGGCAGCACGTTGTCGCTTCAGGTGCAGACGATGGGCGTGCAGATGCAGATGGTGGTGCTGTCCATCAACCAGCAGCCGCTTTCGGCTGGAATCCCCGCGACCGCGACCTTGCCCGCGCAAGCCTCGGCACAGCCCGCAGCACAGTTCCCGCCCGCCCCCGCAACACCCGCCCCCGCAACGCCCGCCCCCGCAACGCCCGCAGTCACGGTGACGGCGGGCGGGACGCTGATCGCCACCATCGTCGATCCCGCGCCAAAAGCGGCGCCGCTCCAAGTATCGCCACAACCGGGCTCCGCTCCGGTTGCGGCACCGCCAAATCCCGCCCCCCTCAATTTCGCGGCGCCGCCCTTAGCGCCCCAGGAGGGACCGCAGTTGCTGGCGACGTTGTTCAACCGCCCGGCCCGCGAAATCGAGCCGCCGGTCAAGGGGACCCGGCTTCCGGTCGGCATCGTCGCCTATGAGCCCGAGGGGGCGGTGGACCCGCAGGCGCTGTTGCGCGCGGCAGCGCAAGGCCGCGAGGCCGCGCGTCTTCTGCCCGGCACCGTGGTCGAGCCCGACGCCGCGGGCCAAGTGCAGATTCGAACCCCCATCGGCCTGGTCGCGCTTTCGGTCAAGCTGCCGCTGCCGCCGCAAAGCCGCATCGTTCTTGAAATCCTGGGCGAGATGGAACCGCCCATGCCGCTGCCCCGCGCCGGGCTGCCGGCGCTAGGCTCGGGCGGCGGCTGGCCCGCGCTCGAGGAAGCGCTTTCGGTGCTCGCGCGCGCCGATCCCGCACAGGCCCGTCATGTTCTCGAAACGGCTGTTCCACGGCCCGGCCCGGAGCTTGCGAGAAACCTCATGGCCGCGGCGGCCGCGATCAATACCGGCGATGTCGGCGTGCTCTTGGGCGAGCGCAGCTTGCGGGCCCTCGACGACGCCGGGCGGCACGACCTGGTGGTGCGCCTGGCGGAAGATTTCCGGCAGCTTGCGGCGCCCGCCCCCGATCCTGCGGGCGGAGATTGGCGGAGCCTTTTGGTCCCGGTCCATGACGGCACCGGCCATCAATTCGTGCGGTTGTTCTCACGGCGCAACCCCAAGCGCGCGCAAAACGGCGCGGAAGGCGAATCGACCACGCGCTTCGTGGTCGAGGTGGATTTGACCCGGCTCGGCGCCATGCAGCTCGACGGCCTGATCAAGGCCAAAAAATTCGACCTGATCGTGCGCAGCAAGGCGGCGCTCGATTCCGGAATGCGCCGGGAAATCGGCAGGATCTTTTCCGATTCCATCGGGGCCGCGGGGCTTTCGGGCAACATCGCCTTCCAGGCGGGCGGGCGCTTTCCCCAAATGCCCCAGCGCGCGACCGGCGGGACGGCGCTCAGTGTCTAACGTGGCCGAGTTCAAGCGTGACGGCGACGCCTTGACCGCGCGCCGCGTGGAACTAAAGGCTGCGGCAAACCCGGCGCGCCACATGGATTACGTCATCGTGCTCGAAGGCGCGCTCGAAATCCGGGATTTGGGCCTAATCGCGGTGGCGCTTTCCTACGTCCCCGACCGCGTGGTGCTCGAACCGCCGGCGTTTCCCGCCTATCTTCTGGCTCTTGGCCTGCAAGGCTGGAACGCGATCGAGGAGATCGGCGCCGCCGTGCTGGGCGATGTCGACAGCGAGATCGTGCCGCGCTTTATCCGGGTCTCGGTTGCCGCCGAGGGGGCGCAGCCGCAAGGGCTTATCCGCCACGCCGCGCGCTTCGAGGCCCGCCAGCCCAACTGGGCCAATGACGCCTTGGTTTCGCGTCTCGGCTGAACCAGACCGGCAGGGCGCCCCGGCTTTACCGCCTACTTATATATAAGTGATCCCGGGCGCCTAAGATCGGCCGCCCCGGCGGTGGGCATTGAGGCCCAATTCATCGAGAATCAGGCGCTCGCTCTTGGCCGCTTTGTCGCGGGCCGCCCGTTCGCGGTTGCCTTGGGCGATTTCGAGCCTTTTCAGCTCCTGGAAGGATTCGGTCACTTCGTCGGCCGCTTGCGCAATCTTCGCCTTCGCCTCGGCCAAGCTTGCGGCCAGCTTGGCGCGCCGCGCGATCACCGCCTTGGCATAGGCGCCGTAAGCGTAGCCGGCCTCGGGCGAGGCGCCGGCCGCTTTTTGTTCGCCCTTCAATTCGTTTTCGATGCGGTGGCCCTGTTCGCGCAGCTCCGCGGCCAGGCGCTCGAGCCCGCCCAGATTCTTGCGCTTTTCATCGAGCCGCCAGCGGTGCAAGCGGATGAGATTGGGAAGCCCTTTCACGGCGGCCTCGCCCTAGCCCGGGCGCGTTCGGGAAAACACGGTCACGGCGACTTGGCTTCGAAGATGCGCGCGAGCGCACCGTAGCCGCTCGCGAGATCGGCGTGTTCGTCCTTGTCCTGCTTCAGGAACGCCTCGAGCGCCGGGTGGAAATGGATCGCCTCGTCGGTCTTGGGGTCGCTGCCGCGCCGGTAAGCACCCAAGCGGATCATCTCGGCCATGTCCTCGTAGGCCGACATCAGGGCGCGGGCCCGGCCGACCAGCCCATTTTCTTCGGGAGTGTTGCAGTCGGGCATGGTGCGCGACAGGCTTTTCAGGACATCCACCGCCGGATAGCGGCCGCGCTCGGCGATCTTGCGGTCCAACACGATGTGGCCGTCCAGGATCGCGCGCAGCGCATCGGCAACCGGCTCGTTGTGGTCGTCACCTTCGACCAGCACCGTGAAGAGGCCGGTGATGCTGCCCTTGCCGCGGCCGGGTCCCGCGCGCTCCAAGAGCTTCGGCAGCTCGGCGAAGACGGTTGGGGTGTAACCCTTGGTCGTCGGCGGCTCGCCGGCGGACAAACCGATTTCGCGCTGGGCCATGGCGAAGCGGGTGATGGAATCGATGAGGCACAGCACATCCAATCCCCGGTCGCGGAAATACTCGGCGATCGTCATGGTGAGATAGGCCGACTGGCGGCGTAACAGCGGCGATTCGTCGGAAGTTGCGACCACGACGACGCTGCGCGCCAAGCCTTCCGGCCCGAGATTGTCCTCGAGGAATTCCTGGACCTCGCGCCCGCGCTCGCCGGTCAAGCCGATGACGATGACATCGGAGGCGGTGAAGCGCGCCATCATCGAGAGCAGAATGGATTTCCCGATGCCGCTCCCTGAGAATATTCCCATGCGCTGGCCCCGGCAGCAGGTGAGGAAGGTGTTGATCGCGCGCACGCCAAGGTCGATTTTGCCGCTGACCCGCTGGCGCTCATGGGCGGGGGGCGGCGCATTGCGCATGGGATAAGACTCTTTCCCTAATTTCAGCGGGCCTTTGCCGTCGATCGGTTCGCCCAGCGCATTCACGACCCGGCCCAGCCAGGCCTCGCAGGGCTGAACCGTGGCGTCGTGGCTTGCGGGCTCGACCCGGCAGCCCAAGCCGACGCCGTCGACCGTGCCGAAGGGCATCAGGATGGCGCGCTTGTCGCGGAAGCCGATCACTTCGCAGGGCACGGCGCGGCCATTTCCGGCGCGAACGACGCAATGGCCGCCGATGGAGAGGACCCGCTCGATGCCGCCGACTTCGACCAAAAGCCCCAAGACCGCGGTGACGCGGCCGAAGCTCCGGTAATCGGGGAGCGCGGCGAGATCGGACAGCAAATTGTCGAGCGGTGGCGTCAAAACCAGCCTCGGAAGCTAAAGGGCCGATGCGGGGAGTTGGAACCCTGCGGGCCCCGAGTATCGCGGCGAATGGTTTTATGGATGGTTAAGTGGGGGGCGGAGGAGCCGTAGCCGGGTTCAGGATTTTAGTCTTAACTTGGCGCCGCCACCCGGTGAAAATCCGCCGATTCCGGGCTCCGAACGGCGTGCATTATGGGATTATAAGCATAATAAATTCTGGTCATTATTCGTTAACCAAACTATAAAATAGTATCTTAACCTCAATTAACGCGGACCCGGGGCCAACCGCCATGCGCGTACTTCTCGTCGAAGACGATACCTCGCTCGCCAAGAGCATCGAGATGATGCTGAAGTCGGAGGGGTTCGTTTGCGACACCACCGACTTGGGCGAGGACGGGCTCGAGATCGGGAAGCTGTACGATTACGACATCATCGTCTTGGACCTGATGCTGCCCGACATCGACGGCTACGAAGTGCTGCGGCGGTTGCGCTCGGCGCGCATCAAGACGCCGATCCTGATTCTCTCCGGCCTCAGCGAACCCGACAACAAGGTGAAGGGCCTCGGCTTCGGCGCCGACGATTACCTGACCAAGCCCTTCAACAAGGAAGAGCTGATCGCCCGCATCCAGGCGATCGTGCGCCGCGCCCGCGGCCATTCCGAATCGGTCATCCGCACCGGCAAGCTGATCGTGAATCTGAATGCCCGCACCGTCGAGGTGAACGGCAAGCCGCTGCACCTCACCGGCAAGGAATACGGAATCCTCGAGCTTTTGTCGCTGCGCAAGGGAACGACGCTTACCAAGGAGATGTTCCTCAATCATCTCTACGGCGGCATGGACGAGCCGGAGCTGAAAATCATCGACGTGTTCGTATGCAAGCTGCGCAAGAAGCTCGCGACCGCGACCGGCGGCGAGAACTACATCGAGACGGTGTGGGGCCGGGGCTACGTGCTGCGCGATCCCGCGAGCGAGGACAAGGAAAGCGCGGCCAAGAAGACGGCCAAGGTTTCCTGACCGGCGCCGCATTTCCTTCTCGATCGAGGCCTGGAAAAGCGCCGGAGGTTCCGGCGCTTTTGCCGTCTTGCGCGCGAGATACTAGGGGGTCAGGAGACGGCGGCCTTCTTGGCGGCAGGCTCGAGGATGCGGCAATAGATGCCGCGCTCGCCGGGAACCACTTGGAATTTATCCGAGATGCCGAGCACGGTTTCGGCGCCGCCGAGGTAAAGGTAAGCGTCGGGCTGCATCAAGCTGTTGATGCGATCCAGGATCTGGCGCTTGGCTTCTTGGTCGAAGTAGATCAGGACGTTGCGGCAGAACACGACGTCGAAGGCGCCGAGCGACGAGACGCTGTTCAAGAGGTTGAACTCGCGGAACTGGATGATTTCGCGCAACGATGGATCGATCTTCCATTTGTCGCCCATCTGCGTGAAATACTTGACCAGGTATTGCACCGGCAGTCCCCGTTGGACCTCGAACTGGGAATAGATGCCGGCCTTGGATTTTTCCAGCATCTCGGCGGAGAGGTCGGTCGCCAGGATCTCGAAGCGCCAGCCGGCGAGCTTCGCCCCCTGTTCGCGTAAAATTATGGCGAGCGTATAAGGCTCCTGGCCGCTCGAACAGGCGGCGCTCCAGATGCGGATCTTGCGCGAATTGGCGCGGGCCTCGAGGAGCCGCGGCAGGACCAGCTTCTGGAATTGGTCGAAGGGCTTGATATCGCGGAAGAAGAACGACTCGTTGGTCGTCATCGCATCCGTGACTTCTTTGACGAGCGGGCTCGTTTCCGGGCTGGTGCGCAAGGCGCCGACCAACACGTCGAGCGTCTCCAATCCCCGCTTGCGCGCGATCGGCATCAGGCGGGACTCGACCAGATACAGCTTGTCCGGCGAGATCACCAGGCCCGACTGCCGCTTCAAGAGCGCGGAGAGGAAGCCGAAATCTTCGGGCTTCATGCCGCCTGCCTCGTGGCGATGCGGCTGGCATAGAACGCGATCTCGCCGATGGGGAGCACGGCCGTGCACAGGCCGGCGGTCGCCACCGCCCCCGGCATGCCCCAGACGATGCTGGTTTTTTCGTCCTGGGCGATCACGGTGCCGCCGGCCGCGACAACCGTTTCGCCGCCCTTGAGCCCGTCGTGGCCCATGCCGGTCAGGATCACGGTGAGAACTTTGCGCCCGAACACCTTGGCCAGGCTGCGCAGCATCGGATCGACCGCGGGGCGGCAGTAGTTTTCGGGCGGGTCTTGATTGAGGCGAATGATGTTCTGCGCTCCGGAGGCCGTTACCGTCATGTGGTAGTTGCCGGGGGCGACATAGATCTTGCCTCCCACCAGCGGCTCGCCATTCACCGCCTCGGCGCAGGGCCGCCCGCTGAGCTTCTGGATGTGTTCGGCGAGAATCGTGGTGAAGGTGGGCGGCATGTGCTGGGTGATCAGAATCGGCTGGCGCAGTTCGGCCGCGAGCGCGGGGAGCAACTCGAACAGCGCTTGGGGACCGCCGGTCGAACTCCCGATCGCGACCACCGCCGGAACCGAGGGCTGCGTGGTCCGCAGCGTCACCGGCGCATTGCGGTAGAGGCTGGGCGCCGACGGCGGGGCCGGGCCGCGGCGGGCCAAAGCCGGCGCGCGGGCAGGACCGCGCCCTGCCCTCGCCGCCGCACCCAGCCCCTTTACTTTGGCCACCAACTCGCGCTTGAAATCGAAGCCGCCGGAGATATTACCGGCCGAACTCGGTTTCGGGATGTAATCGGCGGCGCCGAGCGCCATGGCACGGAAACTGATGTCGGCGTTCCGGAGCGTCAAGGTGGAAGCCATGATCACCTTCACGCCGGGATCGGCCGCGATCAGCAGGGGAAGTGCGGTGATCCCATCCATCACCGGCATTTCGATGTCGAGCACGATGACATCGGGAGAATGGCGTTTGGCGGCGGCTACGGCGAGTTGGCCGTTCGCCACCGTTTCGACGACCTTGATTGCGGGATCGGCCTCTAAGGCGCGCGCGAGAAGGCCGCGGATTATCGCGGAATCGTCGACGACGAGGACCCGGTAGGGATCATCCGTGGCGGCCGCCGCCTGTGTCCCCGGCGTCGCTCTTGATTCCGGCATCGAAGACGCCTCGCCTAGAGAAGGCCCGTCTGAGCGAATTTCGTTTCAAGAATCTCGCTGTCGAAAGGCTTCATAATGTACTCGCTGGCGCCCGCCCCGATCGCCTCTTGAATATGATGGATATCGTTCTCGGTCGTGCAGAAGACGACCACGGGTGTGGTTCCCCCCGCCAATTTCCCGCGCAACTCGCGCAGGAATTCGATGCCGTTCATCACCGGCATGTTCCAATCGAGCAAGATCGCATCGGGCATGCGGCGGCGGCAGGCCTCGAGTGCCGCCATGCCGTCGCCGGCTTCCTCGATCTCGAAATTGAGCTTTTCGAGAATCCGGCGCGCGACCGTGCGGATGACCTTGGAATCGTCGACGATAAGACAGGATTTCATGCCAGCACCCGATTGAGGTGACGGGTTGGCCCGGGTGGATCGCCGAGGCCTATCGTGCGCATTTTCACGCGGCCTCGCTCCGGTTAAAATTCAGAAACCGCGCCACGTCGAGGACCACGAGGAGCTGCTTCTGCAGCCGGTAGACGCCGGCCGATATCTCGCGCCAAGCGGGATCGAGCGTCGCCGGATTGCGCTCGAAGCAATCCGCCGGAAGGCTCAGAACCTCGCCGACGGAATCGATGATGAGGCTGTAAAGCTCGCCCTGGAAATCGACGACGACGCTCATGCTTTTCGAGCCGTCTTCCGCGGCCGGCAACCCCAAGCGTTTGCGCACGTCGATCGCGGTGACGATGCGCCCTCTCAGGTTCAACGCGCCGGCCACTTCGGGCGAAGCGAGCGGAATCCGGGTGATCCTCTGGGGCCCAAGCACATCCTGAACGGTCAGCACCGGAATGCCGAACAGCTGGTTGTGGATGGTCATGGTGACGAAATCTTGCGCTTCGCCCGGCGTTTCCGCCCCGGACTCGGATTTGGTTTCGTTCGCGCTCATGCTGCACCTGCGACGTTGGCAAGGGTTTCGGACAACGTGGCGAGCAGCGCATCGCGGTCGAACTTCGGAACGTAGTCCGTGAAGCCGACCGCGCGACCGCGGTCGAGATCCTCCTGGGACGTATGCGACGACAGGGCGACCAGCGGCGTGTTTTGCCAGCGGGCGTTCTTCCTGACCGTTTCCGCGAATTCGAAGCCGTTCATGCCCGGCATCTCGATGTCGCTGATGATGATGTCGAAGTCCCGCCCCTGCTCGCACAACTTCAAGGCTTCGTCCCCGTTTTCGGCGGTCGTCACTTCGTAGCCTGCGACCGCCAGGAGCGGGGTCAGCAAATTACGGAAGAACGGGCTGTCATCCACCAGCAGCACGCGCCTGCCGCCTTCGCGGCCCAGCGGCGCGTGGCTCTTGGCCTGGAACCAGTCGCCGAAGGCGCGGGTCAGGTAATGGCCGGCGTCGATGATATCGGTCGCCTTTCCGGCGACGATGCTGCTCCCCAGCATGCCGGGACGATCGGAACTCAACTCCACCGAGAGCGTTTCTTCGACGATATCCACGATCTCGTCCACCACCAGGCCCATGGTCCGGTCGCGGTCGGCGAAGACGAGAATCGGCTGGCGCCCGCTTTCCTTGAATTTGTAGTCGTCGGCGACGGTGACGAGCGGCATGAGATGGCCGCGGTATTGGACCATCGGCCGCCCTTGGGAATACTCGATCGA
This sequence comes from Alphaproteobacteria bacterium, assembly GCA_041498815.1. GTDB lineage: Bacteria > Pseudomonadota > Alphaproteobacteria > DATDPM01 > DATDPM01 > DATDPM01. Next base: position 46,463 of record JBGQJC010000007.1, on the reverse strand, counting down.
ATCGAGCTTGATCTCTTCGAGCCGGGCGATGAGGGCAAGCGGCACCGCCTTCGGCGCCGGGTCCCCGGCGCGGAACAAGAGCATGGCGACGCGCTCGCCGCCGGCAGCCGTGCTCGCGGCCGCCTGCGCCTCGGCGGCGTGGTCGCCCAAGCTGGCCCCGCCGCTCGCGGCCGCAATGCCGTTCGGATCCAGGATCATGATCACGCTGCCGTCGCCCAAAATCGTGTTGCCGGAGAAGATCGAGATGTCGCGGAGAATCCGCGATACCGGTTTGACCACGATTTCTTCGGTGTCGAAGACGCGGTTCACGATGATGCCGAAAGTGAAGGTGCCGACTTGGGTCACGACGATGAAGTGATCCTGGCCTTTATCCGCGCGCCGCGCCGGCCCGAGCTTGAGCAGGTCATGGAGGGAAACGAGCGGCAGCAGCCGGTTGCGGAGCCTCAAGACCGGCGTATCGTTGATGGTTTCGACGTCGTTCTGGGAATTGGCCGAAGCCCGCACCAGCTCCAGCACGCTGATCTGCGGGATGGCGAATCGCTCGCCGCCGCACTCCACGATGAGCGCCGACACGATCGCAAGCGTCAAAGGGATTTTGATGATAAACGCGGTGCCCTTGCCCTCCACCGACTTCATCTCGACGGTGCCGCCGATCTTTTCGATGTTGGTGCGAACCACGTCCATGCCGACGCCGCGGCCCGAAACGCTCGTTACCTTGGCGGCGGTGGAAAACCCGGCCTTGAAGATGAACTGCTGGATCTGCAGATCCAACATGGTGTTGAGCTCGGCCTGTGTCGCCAGGCCGTTTGCCAGCACCTTGGCTTTGATCTTTTCGATCGGCAGGCCGGCGCCGTCGTCCTTGATCTCGATGATGATGTGGCCGCCTTCGTGGTAGGCATTGAGCGTGATCTTGCCCGCTTCCGTCTTGCCCGCGGCCTTGCGGATTTTTGGGATTTCGATGCCGTGGTCGGCGGAGTTGCGCACCATGTGGGTGAGCGGGTCCTTGATGAGCTCCAGCACCTGGCGGTCGAGCTCGGTATCGGCGCCGATCATCTCGAGATCGATTTTCTTGTCGAGCTCGAGCGCGAGGTCACGCACCAGGCGCGGCAGCTTCGCCCAGGCGTTGCCGATCGGCTGCATGCGCGTCTTCATGACGCCTTCCTGCAGCTCCGAGGTGATGTGATTGAGGCGCTGCAGCGGGCTGCCGAAATCACTGTCCTTCTGATTGCGCAGGATTTGGAGGAGCTGATTGCGGGTGAGCACGAGCTCGCTCACCATGGTCATGAGATTTTCCAGCAAATCCACGTTGACGCGGATGCTGTGGCCGGCGACCGCCGATTCCTTTGCCCCATGATCGGCCTTGGCCGCGTCGCCGGATGAGGCCCCGTTCGGCGGTTTAGCGGGAGCAGGCGTAGCGGGTTCGGACTCATTTTCGGCTTCGGCGGGAGCGGCGGCCTCTTCCTTTACTTCCTCGGGCTCCCGTTCCTCCGGCGCCGAAACCGGGCTTGCTGCCGGCTCCGCCGGTCTTGCGGCGGGCTTTGCGGCGGCTTCGCTCGCGGAGTCGGCGAGCACGTTCAATTTGGCGATCAATTCCTTGTCGTCGCCTGCGGGCTCGGCCTCGGTCGCCTCCAAGGTCGCCAGAAGCATCTTGATGCGATCCAGCGCCGCCAGCACCAGCGTCACCGCCTCAGGCGTCACAATGAGGACGCCGTCGCGGATTTTGCCGAGAATGTTCTCGCCGGCATGCGCCACCGATTCGAGTCTCGGCAGCCCCAAAAAGCCGCAGGTGCCCTTGATGGTGTGGACGAGGCGGAAGATGTTTCCTAAAAGCTCGGGGTCGTTCGGATTCTGCTCGAGCCTGACCAACTCGACATCGAGGACGGAAATATTTTCCGTTGTCTCCGTCAGAAATTCGCTCAGCAAGTCGTCCATGCGGGGGGGTCCAATCCTGGGTTCGCAAATACCGCGGCAAAATCGGGTTTTCCGCGCAAAGGGGTGCCTTCCGATGCTTTAGTCAAAATCGCAAAAAATGTTTAATAAGCCGTGAAGCCGCGGGCTCTCTGGGGTTCGGCGGGCCCCGGGCCTATCCGACAGGGGTAGTCAAGCGCAGCGTGAAGACGATCCGGTCGGCCTGTCCGGAATCGATGCCGAGCCCCGCCTCGAGACGCCGCGCCAGCCAGGCCACCAGATAGGCCTGCACGGTGCGCGGCGTTAACGATTCGACCGCGGCGTCGGCGTCGATCGCCGCACGAATTTCGGGTGTCAGCCTCGCGCCCGCGCCCTCGGCCGTGACCTCGACCGCGAAATTCGGTGGCGGGCCGGTCAGCGTGACGCTAAGGGCGCCGCCTCTGGGCAACGCTTCGCGGGCGAGCGCCACAAGATTAAGAAGCAGCTTCGTGCCCTGCTTGTCTACCGGGGCGCGGCCGAGATTCTGTTCCTGCCAGGCGAATGAAATCTTGCTTCCTTGAAGCAGGCCTTGGCTCAAGCCGCGGGCTTCGGCCAGCCCGTGGCCGGAATCGAAGCCCGATGCCTGGCCGTAGGCGATGCGGTAGAACTGGAGCCGGCGCGACGCCTCGGCGGCCGATTGGCGCGTGAGCTCGGTCGCCTCGCTTGCCATCGCCGCGTCGCCCTCGCCGATCAGCTCGAGGCCGTTGTTCACGGCGGTGACGGGGCTGATGAGCTCGTGGCATAGATGCGAGCACAAAAGCTCGATGATCCGGTGGTCGATATCCGACATGGGAATTCCCCCGCTCCGCCCCAAATAATCGCCCCGCCGCCGCTTCCATGCCCGCGGGCGCGGTTTATATAGGGGTAATGATCTCTACCAGATTCTTAACTCGTCCGGGACGGCGTATTGACCCGGTTCCATTGGATGAAGAAAATGGCGCGCCTTAGCGGACCCCCTTGCCCGTGCCGCCGGGCGCGATTTCGGTGCAGCGAACAAGACGAGCGATAATCCAGCGCGATGTCCGAACCTAACGTTACAACCAAGATGAGGCTGAGTCCCGGATCGGGCCGCCGCCAGGCGGTGCCGCATCTGAAGGGCCGCCAAACCGATCCCACGGCTTTGGCCGAAATTCGCGTGCTCCTGGGCGAGGCGCCGCGGCGGCGCGATTTGCTGGTCGAATATCTGCACCTCATCCAGGATACCTACCGCCACTTGTCGGCGGCGCATCTCGCCGCCCTTGCCGAGGAGATGCGGCTCTCCCAAACCGAGGTCTACGAGGTCGCCTCGTTCTATGCCCATTTCGACATCGTGTTCGAGGGCGAGACGCCGCCGCCTCCCCTCACGGTGCGCGTCTGCGACAGCTTGAGCTGCGCGCTTGCGGGGGGCGAAAAACTTCTGGCCGAACTCAAATCCGCGGCCGGGAGCGGCGTGCGCGTGGTGCGGGCCCCCTGCATGGGACGCTGCCACAAGGCCCCGGTCGCCGAGATCGGGCATTTCCACCTCGATCGTGCGGACAAGACCGGCGTTCTCGCGGCGATCCGGGACGGAACCACCGATCCCGTGATTCCGCCCTACACGAATTACGAAGCCTATGTGAGCGGCGGCGGCTACACGCTGTTGCGCGATTGCATGGGGGGCAAGCGCAGCCGCGACGGCATCATCGCGGCGCTCGAGAAATCGGGCCTGCGGGGCCTTGGCGGCGCCGGATTCCCGGCCGGCAACAAATGGAAGTTCGTGCTCAAGGAGCCGAAGCCCCGTCTCATGACCGTGAACGCGGACGAAGGCGAACCCGGCACCTTCAAGGACGGAATCTATATGGAGTCCGATCCCCACCGCTTTCTCGAGGGCACGCTGATCGCCGCCTGGGCGGTGGAAGCGGCGGATTGTTACATTTACCTGCGCGACGAATATCCCGGCGCCCTCGAAATTCTTTCCACCGAAATCGCGGAGCTGGAACGGGCCGGATTGACGAAGCTGACGAAGCTTCATTTGCGGCGCGGCGCGGGCGCTTATATCTGCGGCGAAGAATCGGCGATGCTGGAGAGCATCGAAGGCAAGCGCGGATTGCCGCGGCACAAGCCGCCCTTCGTCTCGACCGTCGGCTTGTTCGGCCGCCCGACCCTCAATCAGAACGTCGAGACCTTGTTCTGGATCCGCGACATCGTCGAGCGCGGGCCCGACTGGTTCGCGGGGCAAGGCCGCCACGGCCGCAAGGGCCTGCGGAGTTTCTCGGTATCGGGGCGCGTCAAGGACCCGGGCCTGAAATTGGCGCCCGCCGGCATCACCATGAACGAGCTCTTGAACGAGTTCTGCGGCGGGATGCTGGACGGCCACAAGTTCAAGGGATACTTGCCCGGCGGCGCCTCGGGCGGAATTCTGCCGGCAACCATGGCCGACATCCCGCTCGATTTCGGAACGCTGGAACAATACGGCTGTTTCATCGGGTCGGCCGCGATCATGGTGCTTTCCGGCAAGGACAACATGCGCGACGTCGCGCTCAATCTCCTGCGCTTCTTCGAGGATGAGTCCTGCGGCCAGTGCACGCCCTGCCGGGTCGGGACCGAAAAAGCCGTCAAGTTGATGGAGCGGAAGACCTGGGACGAGCCCCTTCTGATCGAGCTCTGCCGGGCGATGGCGGATGCGTCGATTTGCGGCTTGGGCCAGGCGGCGCCCAATCCCATATTGTGCTTGCTGAAGTATTTCCGGGAGGATTTGGCATGAGTCCCGACGCATCGGGCCTCTCGGCCGCGGTCCGTTTCACCCTTGACGGCATGGAGGTGGAAGCGCAATCGGGCGAGACCATTTGGCAGGTCGCCAAAAGGCTCGGCATTCTGCTTCCCCATCTCTGTTACGCCGACAAACCCGGCTATCGCGGCGACGGCAATTGCCGCGCCTGCATGGTCCACATCGAGGGCGAGCGCGTTCTGGCCGCCTCCTGCATCCGCAAACCCGGCCCCGGCATGAAGGTCGCCACCTACGACGAGCGCGCGGCGAAGGCCCGCGCCATGGTGATGGAGTTGCTCGTCGCCGACCAGCCCGCGCGCGAGGTGGCGCACGACCCAAACTCCCATTTCTGGAACATGGCGGATTACGTCGGCGTGCGGGAGAGCCGGTTTCCCAGGCGCGCGATGCCGAAAGCCGACATGAGCCACAGCGCCATGGCGGTGCAGCTCGATGCCTGCATCCACTGCACGCTGTGCGTTCGCGCCTGCCGCGAAGTGCAGGTGAATGACGTGATCGGCATGGCCCATCGCGGGCACCTTTCGAAAATCGTGTTCGATTTCGACGATCCCATGGGGGATTCCACCTGCGTCGCCTGCGGCGAATGCGTCCAGATCTGCCCCACCGGCGCCTTGATGCCCGCGACCTTGGTCGACGAAAAAGGCGTCGGCTCGATCGTGCCCGATCGCGAGGTCCATAGCCTCTGCCCCTATTGCGGCGTGGGGTGCCAACTCACCTTCCGCGTCAAGGACGAGAAGATCGTGGCGGTGAACGGGCGCGACGGTCCCTCGAATCATAACCGGCTTTGCGTCAAGGGCCGGTTCGGTTTCGATTACATCCATCACAAGGACCGCTTGACCGTGCCCCTCATCCGCAAGCAAGGCGTGCCGAAGAATCCCGGCGAGTCCATCAATCCCGCCAATCCGTTCACCCATTTCCGCGAGGCGAGCTGGGAAGAAGCGCTCGATGCCGCGGCCAAAGGATTGATGCGCGTGCGCGATACCCACGGGCCCCATGCCTTGGCCGGATTCGGCTCCGCCAAGGGCTCGAACGAGGAAGCCTATCTGTTCCAGAAGCTGGTTCGCCTCGGCTTCCGCAACAACAACGTGGACCATTGCACGCGGCTGTGCCACGCCTCGTCGGTCGCGGCGCTTCTGGAGACGGTTGGATCGGGTTCGGTGACGGCGCCCTTCGGCGAGGCCGAAAATTCCGACGTCATCATCGTCATCGGCGCGCGCCCGGCCCAGAATCATCCCGTTGCCGCGACCTTCCTCAAGAACGCGGCCAAACGCGGCGCCAAGCTCATCGTGATCGACCCGCGCGGCCAGGCCATGAGCCGGCACGCGACTTATAATGTTCGCTTCCGCCCGGGCACCGACGTCGCGCTCCTGAACGCGATGCTCAACACGATCATCGCCGAGGGTCTCGTGAACAAGGATTACGTCGCGAAATACACCGACGGATTCGAGGGCCTGAAAGAATCGGTCAAGGAATTCACGGCCGAGGAAATGGCCCCCATCTGCGGGGTGACGCCGGAGCTTATCCGCGAGGTGGCGCGCGCTTACGCCACGGCCAAGGCCGCGATCATCTTCTGGGGCATGGGCATTTCGCAGCACGTCCACGGCACCGACAATTCGCGCTGTCTCATTTCGCTCGCGCTCATTACCGGCCAGATCGGGCGGCCGGGCACGGGGCTTCATCCGCTGCGCGGCCAGAACAACGTGCAGGGCGCCTCCGACGTCGGCCTCATCCCCATGGTGTTTCCGGATTACCAGTCGGTCGCGGACAGCAAGGTGCGCGAATTCTTCGAGGCGTTCTGGGGCACGACGCTCGACCCCAAACCGGGCTTGACCGTGGTCGAGATCATGCACGCGATGTTTGCGGGCTACATCAAGGGCATGTACGTCATGGGCGAGAACCCGGCGATGTCCGATCCCGACACGGCGCATGCGCGGGCCGGGCTCGCCAAGCTCGAGCATCTGGTCGTGCAAGATTTGTTTTTGACCGAGACCGCGTTCCTGGCCGATGTCGTGCTGCCGGCCTCCGCCTTCCCCGAAAAGACCGGCACCTTCACCAACACCAACCGGCAGGTGCAGATCGCGCGCCAAGCCCTCGAGCCGCCTAGGGATGCGCGTCAGGACTGGTGGATCATCCAGGAGATCGCGAAGCGCCTGGGGCTCGAATGGAGCTACACCCACCCCCGGGACGTGTTCGCGGAGCTCCGGCAATGCATGCCGTCCATCAAGGGCATCACTTGGGAACGCCTCGAGCGCGAGGAATCGGTGACGTATCCGGTCGAGTCGGTGGACCAGCCGGGCGAAGAGGTGATCTTCGGCGACGGATTCCCGACCGCCAATGGCCGCGGCAAGTTCGTGCCGACGGGCTTGGTGCCGCCCGACGAAATTCCCGACGAGCATTATCCGATGATTCTGACCACCGGGCGGCTTCTCGAGCACTGGCATACGGGCACGATGACGCGGCGCTCGATGGTTCTCGATTGGGCCGAGCCCGAGGCGGTGGCGCACCTCAGTCCCGAAGACATCAAGCGTTACGGGCTGACGCCGGGCGGGCCGGTGACGGTTTCGAGCCGGCGCGGGACGATCACGCTCAAGGTGCGCGTGGACCAGGGCGTATCGCCGGGACAGGTTTTCATCCCGTTCTGCTACGCCGAAGCGCCGGCGAACGAGCTCACCAATCCGGCGCTCGATCCCTTCGGCAAGATCCCGGAATTGAAATACTGCGCGGCCCGGATCGAGCATGCGAGGCACCGGGTGGCCGCCGCCGAATAGCGGCCCCCTATTTTCGAATCAAAAAGCCGGCGCCGGAGAGATTCGGCGCCGGTTTTTTCGACTGCAAAGAGCTTTTATTGACCGAACAGCTTGGCCGCGGTCGCCAGCGTGTTATAGACGCCCCAAGCCAGCGGGATTCCCACCAAGGTCCAGGCGACGATAACCATGGGCCGTTGGCCGTCGGTTCGAGTTTGAGGTGGTTTGGCCATGTTCGATTCTCCTCCCGGCGTTCAGCTTCACGCGCGACCCGCTTCGTGAGCGAGCTTGCGCTCCGCGGCGAGCTCTTCGTCGGACATGTAATGTTTCTCGGCCACCGGCCGCACCAGCAAGTTGCATATGAAACCGAGCACGAGCAGTCCCGCCATAAGATAGAAGATCGGGTTATACGCGTCGGCGTGCGCCGTATGGAGGTCGAATATTTCGTGATCGCGGATCTGGGGAACAAGCTGGGAAAGAACCCCGGCGGTTGACCATGCCGTAAGCAGACGGCCATGGATGGCCCCGACGAATTGGGTTCCGAATATGTCGGCCAAATAGGCCGGGATCGTCGCGAACCCGCCTCCATACATTGTCAAAATGATGCAGAAGATTCCAACGAAGGCGGCAGTTGTTCCGAACGTGCCTGCGGTGCGTGCCGATACGTAGAGGATGAAGCCGAGCGAGAAGAAAATGAAATAGGTGCGCTTGCGGCCAAGGAAATCGGATAGCGATGCCCAAAAAATTCGTCCAGCAATGTTGGAGAGGCTAAGCAGCGCCGCAAATCCGGCGCCGATGGTGGCGGTGAGCTTTAACTGGTCCGGCGTCAGCTTTTCGAATATCTCCGGGACCCCGATCAGTTTTCCGCCAAAGATGTCCTGAAGCATCGGCGAGGCCATGCCGATTATCCCGATGCCTGCGCTTACGTTGAGGCACAGCACGCCCCACAGCAGCCAGAACTGCGGCGTCTTATGCGCCTCGTTCAAATGAACGTGGTGGCGCGTGATCATCGCCTTGCTTTCCACGGGCGGTGTCCACCCTTCCGGCTGCCAGCCGGATGCGGGCAAGCGGTAAGCGAAGGCGCCGCACATCATGGCGATGAAATAGATGGCGCCCATGGTGACGAAGGTCTGCCACACACCGACGGACGTAGGAGTGGCGTAGTACTTCATCAAAAGGTTGGCCAATGGCGCGCCGATCATGGCGCCGCCGCCGAAACCCATGATCGCCATGCCCGTCGCCATCCCGCGGCGATCCGGGAACCACTTGATGAGCAGGGAAACCGGCGAGATATAGCCGAGGCCCAAACCGCAGCCGCCGATCACTCCCGATCCCAGCCACAGCAGCCACACTTGGTGCACGTACACGCCGAAAGCCGAAATTAAGAGACCGCCGCCCCAGCAGAAGGCGGCGACGAAGCCGGCTTTGCGCGGGCCTTCGCGCTCGAGCCAATGCCCGAAGACCGCGGCCGATCCGCCCAGAAACACGAAGAACAACATGAACATCGGGGTCAACATGCTGACCTTCCAGTCGCATGTGGTCGCGGTCACTCGGGCGAAGAACCCCATGTCGTCCGGACAGGCGATAGAGCTCGCAATTCCGATCGCCTTGGAGAGCGGCAGCCAGAACACCGAGAATCCGTAGGCCATGCCGATCGAAAGATGGATGGCGAGCGCCGCCGGCGGAACCAGCCAGCGGTTGTAGCCCGGCTTGGCGATGGTGCCTTCCTTGGCGAGCAAAGCGAGAACGTTGGACGCAGGCCCAGACACGGATCCCCCCCTGTTTTTATCGGCCGTATCTTCGTTCGGGCGCCCCTAGCGGTGCGCCGGGCAGCAGCATGGCAAAAGTGCCCGCCCAAGTCCATAAGGGGCCGGAGACGGTTTTGTGACGGTCAGGCTTTCGCTTCCTCGAAGCCCAGAATCCGCTCGGCTTCCGCCAAATCCTCGGGCGTATTGGCGTTGAAGAAGGGATCGAAGGGGGCGAGCGGATAATCCACAACGGCGACGTTAAATCGCCCGGTCCAGTCTTCGACCTTGCGCAGGCCCTCGTTTACGACCGCGCGGCGGAGACCTCGGGCGAGCGCCACCGGCCATAGGCCCGCCACCGGATGCCGCCGCCCGCCCGATGCGGCGCAGGCCATATCGGCGCCTTGCGCGGCCTCGGCAAGACGCGCCACGAGATCGCGCGGCAGAAACGGCGCATCGGATGGAAAACTGGCGACCCAGGAAATGTCTTTGGCATTGGCCAGCGCCCATTCGAGGCCGGTCAAAACACCCGCCAAGGGGCCGGGAAAACCGGGCACGGAATCGGGAACGACCGGAAGCTTGAACGCGGCGAAACGCGCGGGATCGCCGTTCGCATTCAAGACCAGCGATTGCACCTGGGGCTTTACCCGGGCAATCACGCGCGCCAGCAGCGTTTCACCATGAAGCGTAAGCAACGCCTTGTCGCCGCCGCCCATGCGCCGGGAGCGGCCGCCGGCGAGAAGGACGCCCGCGACACGCGGGCTTTCAGGCGACATCCTCACTGGCCTTGCGCCGGACGTGGACCGGCTCTTCGCCGATATCTTTGGGATTCGCGTCGAACACGATGCGCTGTTCGCCGGACAGCACGACGAATCGCTTGCCCTTGGCGCGGCCGACCAGCGTGAGGTTGGCGCGGCGCGCAAGATCCACGCCCCAGGCGGTGAAGCCGGAGCGCGAAAGCAAGATCGGGATTTGCATCTGCACCGTCTTGATCACCATTTCGCTGGTGAGCCGCCCGGTCGTGTAGAACATCTTGCCTTTGGGCGAGATATTTTCGCGGTACATATAGCCCGCGCATTTATCGACCGCGTTGTGGCGGCCCACGTCTTCCATGTAGATGAGCACCCGGTCTTCCTCGCACAGCACGCAGCCGTGGATGGCGCCGGCCTCGAGATAGAGGCTGGGCGCGGTGTTGATCTTGCGTGTCAGCGCGTAGAGCCAAGAGGTGCGAAGCTTCGCGTTTTTGTCGAGCTCGATCTCGTCGAACTTCTCCATCACGTCGCCGAAGACGGTGCCCTGGGCGCAGCCGGAGGTGAGGGTTTTCTTCTTGAGCTTTTCCTCGAAATCGGTTTCGCGGCCGGTGCGCACGACGACGACGCCGAGCTCGTCGTCGTAATCCACCGCCTGCACCTTGTCGTCCGGGTGCAGCATGTTCTGGTTGAGGAGATAGCCGACGGCGAGATCCTCGGGGTAATCACCGATCGTCATCATGGTGACGATCTCGCGCCCGTTCAGGAACAGGGTGAGCGGCCGCTCGGTGATGACCGATGTTTCGATCGCACGGCCCTCTTGGTCTATCCCCGACACGCGGCGCGTGAGCCGCGGATCGGCGGGATTGGGCCGGACCAAAAACTCTTTCATTCCGGGAATATGGCGCGCATCCGGGCTTGCGGCAAGCCGGGCCCGGCCTTGCCGGGGTCATGGCCCCGCCTTAGTGTCGTGGCGCCATGACCGACCTTTCCCAGGCCTTCGCCGCCGCTTTCTCCTTGATCGCCGCCCGCGATCCGGAGCTGGGCGAGATCGTGCGCCTGTCGCTTTTCGTCAGCGTCACGTCGGTGACGCTGGCCACGCTCGCCGGTCTTCCTCTGGGGGCGGCGGTGGCCCTGTTCCGGTTTCCGGGACGGCGGCCGGCGACCGTTTTGCTCAACGCCTGCATGGGGCTTCCGCCGGTCGTCGTCGGCCTCATGATCTACTTGCTGCTGTCCCGTTCGGGGCCGCTCGGCGTGTTCGGGCTGCTGTTCACGCCGGCCGCCATGATCGTCGCCCAGGCGGTGCTGATCACGCCGTTGATCGCGGCGCTGACCCGCCAAGTGGTCGAGGATTTGTGGCGCGAATACGAAGAGCAACTGTGCTCGCTGGGTGCGACGCCGGCGCGCGCCCTGCCCGCGCTTTTATGGGACGGGCGATACACGTTGCTGACCACCGTGATGGCCGGGTTCGGCCGGGCGACGGCGGAGGTGGGCGCGGTCATGATCGTGGGCGGCAACATCGACCACGCGACCCGGGTCATGACGACGGCGATCATGCTCGAAACCAGCAAGGGCGATTTACCCCTCGCCTTGGGTCTTGGATTCATCCTCATCCTGATTTCGATTTCGATCAACGGCGGCGCCTATCTGGTCGCCGATTTCGTGCGGCGGCACGAGGCATGATTCTGCCGCTTGCGCTCAGCGAAATGTGCTACGAGACGCGCGGCGGCCTTCTCCTCGATCGCCTCTCTCTCACGCTCGAACCCGGGCCGCGCACGGTCATTCTCGGCCCCAACGGCGCGGGCAAGAGCCTTTTGCTTCGCCTATGCCACGGGCTTTTGCGCCCGACATCCGGCAGCATCGAATGGCTTGGCCCCGGCGCCGGCTCGGCTTCCGTCCATCAGGCGATGGTGTTCCAGCGCCCGGTGATGCTGCGCCGCTCGGCCGCCGCAAACGTCGCCTTTGCGCTTAGCGTCCGCCATGTGCCAAGGGCGGAGCGCCGCGGCCGGATCGCGGAGGCGCTCGCCGCTTCCGGCTTGAACGGATTGGCCGAGCGCCCGGCGCGGGTGCTATCGGGCGGCGAACAGCAGCGCCTGGCCTTGGCGAGAGCCTGGGCGCTGCGGCCCCAGGTTCTGTTCCTGGACGAGCCGACCGCGAATCTCGATCCCGCTTCGGCGCGCGCGATCGAGGACCTGATCCTGCGGTTTGCCGCGGGCGCCAAGATCGTCATGACCACCCACGATCTGGGCCAGGCGCGCCGCCTCGCCGACGAGATCGTTTTTCTGCACCACGGCCGCTTGGTCGAACGCGCCGCCTGCGGCCGGTTCTTCGCCAAGCCCGCCACCCGGGAGGCCGCCGCCTTCATCGCCGGCGAATTGCTGTGGTAGACTCGAGCGAAATCCCCATATCCCCATGATCTTTAGGGGCGAAATCGGGCAGGCTCGAACCTATCTTTTGACGTGAAACGGACAAGCGATATGGCGCCTCTCGTCGATCCCTTCGGCCGCGCGATCACCTACCTTCGCGTATCGGTCACCGACCGCTGCGATTTCCGCTGCGTCTATTGCATGTCGGAAGACATGGGCTTTTTGCCCAAGGCGAAGATCCTGAGCCTCGAAGAGCTGGACCGGGTGTGCAGCGCCTTCGTAGCGCTCGGGGTGACGAAGCTGCGCTTGACCGGCGGCGAGCCTTTGGTCCGGCGCAACATCATGAGTCTGGTCGAAAGCCTGTCGCGGCATTTGACGGACAACACGCTTCAGGAACTGACACTGACCACCAACGGCAGCCAGCTTGCCAAATACGCGGACGAGCTTTACCGCCTCGGCGTGCGCCGCATCAATGTCTCGCTCGATACGCTCGATGCGGCCAAATTCACCGCCCTGACGCGCTGGGGCAAGCTTGGGCCGGTGATGGAAGGCATCGCCGCCGCGAAAGCCGCCGGGCTCGCGATCAAAATCAATACGGTCGCGCTCAAGGGCGTGAACGAAGACGAATTCGACGCGCTGATGCGCTGGTGCGGCGGGCAAGGATTCGACCTGACCTTCATCGAGGTGATGCCGATGGGCGAAGTCGGCTTTGGCGCCCGCCTCGACCAATACCTGCCGCTTTCCACGGTGCGCGCGCGGCTTGCGCGAAGCTGGACGCTCGAGGACACGGATTATCGCAGCGGCGGCCCCGCGCGCTATGCGGTGGTGAAGGAAACCGGGCGCAAGCTCGGATTCATCACGCCGCTGACCCATAATTTCTGCGAATCCTGCAACCGCGTCCGCCTCACCTGCACCGGGACGCTCTACATGTGCCTGGGCCGGGACGACGCGGCCGATCTGCGCATGCCGCTTCGCATGAGCGACTCCGATGACCCGTTGCGCGCGGCGATCGCCGAGGCCATTTCGCGCAAGCCCAAGGGCCACGACTTCGTCATCGACCGCCGTCATTCCGGCCCGGCGCTGGCCCGCCACATGAACGTCACCGGCGGCTAGCCCGGCGGCGCTGGCGCGGCACCCATCCTTCGTTATACTCGGCGCTCTCTCCTGACCTGGGGGTATCCTCGTGCCGGATAAGGACATAGGCAAAATCGCGTTCGTCGCCAACAACAACGATTTGGCGCAGAAGGCGTATGCCGCGCTGACGAAACGCTATCCCCACAGCGACCCGGACGAGGCGGACGTCATCGTGGCGCTCGGCGGCGACGGCACGATGCTGGAGACGCTGCACCGTTACATGCGGCGCAATGTCCCGATCTTCGGGATGAATCTGGGCAGCGTCGGATTCTTGATGAACCGCTATGACGAAATGAACCTGGTCGAGCGGCTTGCGGCGGCACGGCCCGCGGTTGTTCATCCCCTGCAGATGGAGGCACGGCGCGTCAACGGCGAGATGCACAAGGCGCTCGCCATCAACGAGGTTTCGCTGTTGCGCCAGACGCACCAGACCGCGAAGATTCGAATCATCATCGATGGCATGGTGCGGATGGAGGAGATGCTGTGCGACGGCGTCCTGGTGGCGACGCCCGCGGGTTCCACCGCCTATAACCTGTCGGCGCACGGGCCGATCGTGCCCTTGGACGCGCCGATTTTGGCGCTGACCCCGATCAGCGTGTTCCGGCCGCGGCGCTGGCGCGGCGCCTTGTTGCCCCACACCGCCGTCGTCGCCTTCGAGGTGTTGGAAAGCGATAAGCGGCCCGTGAGCGCGGTCGCCGATTACACCGAGGTGCGCGAGGTGGCGGAGGTCCGGGTGCGGGAGGATCGCAGCGTGGTTCATACCCTGCTGTTCGACCCCGACCAGAACCTGGCCGAACGGATCCTCAAGGAACAGTTCACGCCTTAGCCGCAGCGTCCAGCGCCCTTCATGACCCGCCCGAGCGACCGCACCATCGAACTCATCCACCGCCTGGTCGGCTTCGACACCGTGAGCCGCAAGTCGAACCTGCGGCTCATCGAATTCGTGCGCGACAGTTTGGCCGGTCTCGGCGTCGATTCGATTCTGATTCCCGACGAAACCGGCACCAAGGCCAATCTTTTCGCAACCATCGGGCCCAAGGACCGGCCCGGCATCGCCCTATCGGGCCATACCGACGTGGTGCCGGTCGATGACCAGAACTGGTCGAGCGATCCGTTCGTCGCGGTTGAAAAGAACGGCAAGATTTACGGGCGCGGCACCGCCGACATGAAAAGCTTTGTCGCGGTCGCGCTGGCGCTGGTTCCCGAGATGGTCGAAGCCCAGTTTTCGGCGCCGATCCATCTTGCCTTCTCTTACGACGAGGAGATCGGATGCGTGGGCGTGCGCGGCTTGATCGCGGCGCTCGCGCGCATGCCCGTGAAACCCATGGCTTGCATCGTCGGCGAACCGACGGGCATGAAGGTGGTGACCGCCCATAAGGGCAAGGCCGCCATGCGCTGCCTGGTGCACGGATTGGCGTGCCATTCGGCGATGGCGCCTTATGGCGTGAACGCGGTCGAGACCGCGGCCGAGATCGTTACGTATCTGCGGGCGATGGGGCGAAGGCTTCGCGCGCGATGCGATCCCGGATTCGATCCGCCGTTCGGCACCGTGCATACCGGAACCATTTCGGGCGGCATCGCGCTCAATATCGTGCCCGCGGAATGCATCTTTGATTTCGAAATCCGCACCCTTCCCGGAGAATCGCCCGAGGATTTGATCGACGAGGTCCGGGAATACGCGGATACCGCATTGGTCCCGGACATGCGGGCCATCTCGCCCCTGGCCGGCATAACTTGGGAGGCGTTGTCGGGATTTCCCGGTCTTGCCACGCCCGAGGATTCGGATATCGCGCAGCTCGCGAAAACGCTGTCGGGCTCGAATTCGGCGGGCAAGGTGAGCTTCGGGACCGAAGCCGGGCTGTTCCACGAAGCGGGCATCCCGGCCGTGGTCTGCGGCCCGGGCGGAATCGCCGAGGCCCATAAGCCCGACGAGTTCGTCGCACTCGACCAAGTCGCGCGGTGCGAAGATTTTTTGCGCCGCCTGATCGGCCGCATGACCGCGACATGACGGCCGCATGACGGCAAGCGGCCGGATTTTGCTTCGGCCGTCCGTTATTGGTTTACCCGGGCCGGCCGGCAAGGTAGGATTATTTCGATCCGTCAATGTAACCGTTTGAATATAGGCCCGAATCCGCATATCCGGGATCAGGCTGCGGGACATGGTTTTTTTCGCGGGACCGGAGGATTCGGGCGTCGGCTTATCGGCGCCGGGCTTTGAGGCAAATGTGAGCGAAAAGCGGCTGCTCGTCATCGACGACGAACGGGACATCGGCGAATTCATCCGCACCGTCGCGGAAGAGTTGGGATTTTCCGTGACCGTGACCGCCTCGGCGGACGAGTTCCAGGCCGCCTATGAGTCGTTCGACCCCACCCACATCATGCTCGACATCGTCATGCCCGACATCGACGGGATCGAGTTGCTGCGCGATCTCGCCAAGCGCGGCTGCCAGGCGAAGGTCTTGGTCATGAGCGGCTACAGCGAGAAGTATCTGGACAGCGCCCAGAAGCTGAGCGACGCCTATGGGCTGCGCAACATCAACCGCCTGACCAAGCCGATCCGGCTCGCCAAGCTGCGGGAAGTTCTGGCGAGCTGAGGCGCTTGCCTGACGCCCGCCTTCGCGCCAAGCTGCCCCGCGCATGAGTCTGCATCCCCGCGGCGGCAATCCGATCGGCCCGATGTTCGACCCGCTTGCCAATTCCCCCGCGGCGCCGCAATCCGGCGCGCTCAATGTGCCGGCGCTGCTCGGCCGGTTCGGATCGCCCCTGTTCATCGTGTCGGAGACGGCGCTGCGCCATGGCTACCGGGCGTTTCGCGGCGCCTTTGCCGGGCTTCGTCCACGCATCGCCTATTCTTACAAGACCAACTACCTGCCGGCGCTCTGCGCCATTCTGCACCAGGAAGGCGCCGGGGCCGAGGTCGTCTCCGGCATGGAATACGCGCTTGCCCGATCGCTCGGCGTCGCACCCAGCGACATCGTCTTCAACGGACCGGGCAAAACCCGCGGCGAATTGAGCGCGGCGCTCCGCGACGGCGCGCTTGTGGTGGTCGACGGATTAGGCGAACTCGAGGCGGCGATCGCCATCGCCGATGAACCGGGTTTCGGGCCGCAGCGCCGCGCCCGCATCGGCCTTAGGGCCGATCTCGGCAAGATAGCGGCACCATGGTCGCGATTCGGCCTCCGCGATATGCGCCGCGCCTTCGAGAGGATCGCGGGCAAGCCCGTCTTGAGCCTTGAGTTGCTGCACCATCATGCCGGAACCGACCACCGCGACCCGGAACCGTATCGCGCCGCCGTGCGCGGGCTCTTGGGTTTGAAGCGCGAGGCGGCCGAGTTCGGGCTTCGCCCCGGCGCGATCGATTTGGGCGGAGGATTCCCGGCGGCCCTGCCTCTGGCCCCGTTTGCAGAGGCGATTGCGGAAGCATTGGCGGAAAGCGGCGGCGAAGCCCCGGCTCTGGTGCTTGAGCCGGGCCGGGCGCTGGTCGATACGGCCGTCCGGCTCGCTTGCACCGTGGTGGCGGCCAAAGAGATGGCCAGCGGGCCGGCGGTCGTGACGGACGCCGGAATCAATTTCCTGCCGCAGATGGGCCGCAGCGCGCCGCGGCCCCTGGCGCCGGCCGAACCCCTGCCGGGCGTGCTCGTGCCGACGGCGGTGTTCGGCCCGTTGTGCATGCCCGAGGACCGGCTGGCCGAGAATATTCTTTTGCCGCCGCTTCGCCCGGGCGATCCCCTGATCGTCTATGAGGCGGGCGCCTATACCCTGTCGCAGGCGACCGAATTCACGGCGCCCCGCCCGGCGGTGGTTTTGATCGGGCCGGATGGGCCGGAAATCATCCGCCGCCGCCAGGACTGGCGCGACGTGATGGCACCCTGCGAGTTGCCGGCGCGCCTGTTTCCCGCCGATTCGGAATGGCGGCCCGAGACGCGCAACCGGCGATGAGCGGATTGCCGCGCCGGCCGGCCACGGCGGCAGAGCCCCAAGCAACCGCCCGGAGCGCGGCGCTTCCGATCGAAGACTTCGATTTCACGCTGCCGGAATCGCTCATCGCGCGGCGGCCGGCCGTGCCGCGCGATTCCGCGCGGATGCTCGAAATCGCGGCGGCTTTGGGCGACCTTGCGGTGCCAGACCTGCCACAACTTCTGGCGCCAAACGACGTGATCGTCTTCAACGACACGAAGGTGATCGAAGCGCGGCTTTCGGGGACGAGGGCCCCCAAAACCGGCGGGCCCGCGGCCAGGATCGAGGTGACGCTGCATAAGGAAACGGACTCCGCCACCTGGCGCGCCTTCGCCCGCCCCGCCAAAAGGCTTCGCCAGGGCGACCGGATCGAATTCGCCCCCGGCTTCGAGGCGGTGGTCGCGGAAAAATGCGCCGGTGGCGAGATCGTGCTTCGCTTCGGCTGCGGCGGCGAAGCGCTCCGCCAGGCGCTTGAAAGATTCGGCGCGATGCCGATACCGCCCTATATCGCCAGGCGGCGTGCGCCCGATGAGCGCGACAAGCGCGACTATCAGACGATTTTCGCAAAAACGCCGGGCGCGGTCGCGGCGCCCACTGCCGGGCTGCATTTCACGCCGGAGCTGATGGCAAGGCTCCGGGCGCGCGGCGTGGAAACCGCCGCCGTGACGCTTCACGTCGGCGCCGGCACCTTTCTGCCCGTCAAGACCGAGAACGTTCTCGACCACCGCATGCACGGCGAGACGGGGCATATTTCCGAGACGGCGGCCCGCATCATCAACGAAGCGCGGGCCAAAGGCGGGCGCGTGGTCGCGGTCGGTTCGACCGTGTTGCGGCTTTTGGAAGCGGCCGCGGACGGTTTGGGCGTGCGCCCGTTCGCCGGCGAGACGGATATCTTCATCACGCCGAGATTCCGGTTCCGCATCGTCGATCTGCTTCTGACGAACTTCCATTTGCCGCGTTCGACGCTTTTCATATTGGTTTGCGCCTTTGCCGGCACCCGGCGCATGCACGCCGCTTATGCCCATGCGATCCGGCAAAAATACCGGTTCTATTCCTACGGCGACTGTTGCCTCATCCATCGCGGGGACGGGCGGTGACCTTCCGGTTCGAGACCTTGAAAACGGAGGGTTATGCCCGCCGCGGGCGGCTTTTCACCGCCCACGGCACGGTGGAAACGCCCGCCTTCATGCCGGTCGGAACGGCGGCGACGGTCAAGGCCATGACCCCCGAAGCGCTTCGGGAAACCGGGACCGAGATCGTGCTCGCCAACGCCTATCACCTGATGCTGCGCCCCGGCGCCGAGCGCATCGCCAATCTGGGCGGCTTGCACCGGTTCATGAACTGGCCCGGGCCGATCTTGACCGATTCGGGCGGGTTTCAGGTCATGTCGCTCGCGAAGCTGCGCGATATCGATGAATCGGGCGCAACCTTCCGCTCCCACATCGACGGAACGGAGCACCATTTGTCGCCGGAGCGTTCCATCGAAATCCAGCAACTGCTCGGCGCCGACATCGCCATGGTGTTCGACGAATGCACGCCCTATCCCTCGGCGGCCGAAGAGACGGCCCGGTCGATGGAGCTTTCCTTGCGCTGGGCCGAGCGCTCGAAAGCCGCGTTCAAGAGTAGCCCCAAACACGCCTTGTTCGGAATCGTCCAGGGCGGCGTCTATCCCGAACTCAGGCTCCAATCGGCGGCGACACTCGCATCGGCCGGATTCGACGGCTATGCGGTGGGCGGACTTGCGGTGGGCGAAGGGCAAGAATTGATGTTCCGGATTCTGGACAAGACCGTTCCGGCACTGCCGGCGGACAAGCCCCGCTATCTGATGGGCGCCGGACGGCCGGCCGATATTCTGGGCGCGGTTAAGCGCGGGATCGATATGTTCGACTGCGTGCTTCCCACCCGGTCCGGGCGCACCGCCCAGGCCTTTACCAGAGACGGGATGCTCAATCTGCGCAATGCCCGTCACGCCGATGATGCAGCACCGCTCGATCGGGGGTGTTCGTGTCCCGCGTGCCGCGGATTTACGCGCGCCTATCTGCATCACTTGATCAAGGCGGAGGAAATCCTGGGCGTGATGCTTTTGACCCAACACAACCTGACCTTCTACCAGGATTTCATGCGGGCGTTGCGCGATGGAATCGAGGCCGGCGTCTTGGACAAGAAACTGGCCGAATTTCCGATCGCGGCGGCCGAGGCCGAGGTTTCATGAGTTGCACGGCCCCTAGATTGCGCTTGGCGGGGCGCCCACGCACTTTTAGTCTTGCGCCATGGCGCGGCACCGAAAACTCACGCTCTTGGGCCGGCGGGCAGAACTCCCCGCCTCGCCCGCTAAGGCGCGGCTCGAGGCGGTTGCGAACCCGAAGCCGGGCGCCCGATACCTGGTGCGATTCACCTGCCCGGAGTTCACGGCGCTGTGCCCCATAACCGGCCAGCCCGATTTCGCCCATTTCGTGATCGATTACGTGCCGCGGCGCCTGCTGCTCGAAAGCAAATCGCTGAAGCTGTTCCTGGCCTCGTTCCGCAACCATCGCGCCTTCCACGAGGACTGCACGATCACGATCGCGGAACGGATTGCGGCGGCGGTCAAGCCCGTGTGGCTTCGAATCGGCGGCTACTGGTTCCCGCGGGGCGGCATCCCGATCGACGTGTTCTATCGGTCGGGGCCGCCGCCGCGCGGCTTGTGGATCCCGGAAACCGGTGTTCCGCCCTATCGCGGGCGCGGCTGACTTTGCGACTCAGCCGCCGTTGCCGTTCTCCTCGCCCAGCACGCGGCGGATTTTGCGGGTGAGCTCGGCCTTGCGGTACGGCTTGGCCAGAATCTCCATGTCCTCGCCGAGGTCGCCGTTACGGACCGCCGCGTTGTAGCTGTAACCGGTCGTCAACAGCACCTTGAGCGCGGGAGATATTTTGCGAGCCTCCGCGGCGAGTGCGACCCCGTCCATCCCCCCGGGCAGCACGATATCGGTGAACAGCAGGTGGATACCGGGCGTATTGCGCAGGATTGCGAGCGCCGCCGGCGCATCGGCGGCCTCGGTCACCCGGTAGCCGAGAGCGGCCAAGGTTTCGTTTGCCAGGCGCCGGACCTCTGGATCGTCTTCCACCACGAGAATGGATTCACCGCCGGTCCCGCCCACCGGTCCCGAAGACCGTTCCAGCACGGGCGTCGCCCGGCCGTGGGCGCGGGGAAAATACATTTTCACGGTCGTGCCCCGCTCGATCTCGCTGTAGATCTTGATGTGCCCGCCCGTTTGCTTTACGAAGCCATAGACCATGGAAAGGCCGAGCCCGCTTCCCTGTCCGACCTCCTTGGTGGTGAAGAAGGGGTCGAACGCGCGAGCCGCCACTTCGGGCGGCATGCCGGTGCCGGCGTCGGTCACCGCGAGCATGACGTAAGGCCCCGGCCGGGCGTAGTAGTTGAGCTGCTGGTAGTCCTCGTCGAGCCGGATATTCGAGGTTTCGATGGTGAGCCGCCCGCCCTCGGGCATGGCATCGCGCGCATTGACCGCGAGGTTGAGCAGCGCATGCTCGAGCTGCACCGGATCCACCATCGTCTTCCACAAGCCACCCGCGAGCACGGTCTCGATTTCGATGTGTTCGCCGAGCGCCTGATGCAACAGCTCGACCGCACGGGGCACGAGCTTGTTGAGGTCCAAGACCTGCGCCTGCAGGATTTGCTTGCGCGAAAATGCGAGAAGTTGGCGCGTGAGGGTCGCGCCGCGTTCCGCCGCCGTGAGCGCGCGCGCCACCTGATCGCGCACGTCGGTTGTGGGATCTGCCGCTTCGGCCGCGAGTTCGAGATTGCCGATGATGACCGAGAGCAGATTGTTGAAATCATGGGCAACCCCCCCGGTGAGCTGGCCCACGACTTCCATTTTCTGCGCCTGGCGTAGCTGATCCTCGACGAGTTTTTTCTCGGTGATGTCGGTGATGAATCCCTCGAGACGCCCCTCGCCGTCCTCGGACGGTACGGCGCAACCCTGTTCCCAAACCCATTTTTCTTCGCCCGACGCGGTGCGGATGCGATAGGTTTGCTGGAACGGGCGCGATTCGGTCAGCGCGGCCTGGACCTCGGACCATACCGACTCGCGGTCATCGGGATGGATGAGCTCGTTGAATGAAATATTGCGGTTTCCAATGAGATCGGCCGGGTCGTAGCCGGTGAGCGACCGGCAGCCCTCGCTGACGAATTCCACCGTCCAGTCGCGGTCGTTGCGGCAGCGATAAACCATGCCGGGCAAGTTCCGCATCAAGGTCGCGAGCATGCGCCCGCTTTCGCGAAGCCGATCCTGGGCCTGTTCGCGGGCAACGATTTCATCGCGCAGTTGTTTGTTCGCGGCGATGAGCTCCGCGGTTGCATGATCCCGGCTCGCGATCATGCGCCCCATGATGATCACGAGGATCAGGGTGGCGACACCGACGATCAATCCGGGAATTTCGGCGGAGTCTTCCACCGCCGTGAACGGCCAGATGCGCGGCGTGCCGAACGCCGTAAACGATTGGCGCGACGCCATCAGTAAGAAAATGGCGGCGATGATACCGATGCGCCAATCTTTGACGCGGCGCCAGACGACCAGGCACCAGCCGAGTGCCGCGATGCGAACAGCCAAAGAGACGAGCAGAATTGCGCTCATGCCCTCCCCCGCACACGCCGGCGGCTATCCGTCAGAGTGCCGATACGGACTTATCCGCCGGTCGAAGCTCCTTGCCGCCATGCGAGATTTGAGGCGCCTACGCGCCCGACGGGTGCAGGGCAGGAGCGTAATCGAATGCGTATGAATACTATCGTAATTAGCGGGGTGCGAAAGGGTTTTTAGGCGGCGTTTCCCATAGGTGCCCGCTCATGGTCACGGATCGAGGGACAAGCCGTGCGTTACCGAGTTACCGCGTCCTCGCCCCGATAGACGCAGCCCGCCGTGCAGGTCTCAAACACCACGAGTTTGCTTATATCCGGAAGGCGCGGCGCCAACAGCTTCCAGATGTATCGCGCGACGTTCTCACTGGTCGGATTCTCCAATCCTTCGATTTCGTTCAGATAGCGGTGATCGAGCAGATCCCGCACCGGATCGAACGCCTCCTTGATCTCGGCGAAGTCCATGACCCAGCCGGTTTCATCGCCCACGGGCCCGGTCACATGGACTTCGATGCGGAAGGAATGGCCGTGGAGGCGCGCGCATTTGTGGCCCGGCGGCACGTTGGGGAGAAGGTGCGCGGCCTCGAAGGTGAAAGTCTTGAAGACGTCCAACGATGTCCCTCCGCGTAGCGCTTAAGGCAGGCCGAGAAATTTATGCGTTTGCAGGCTGAGGCGCCAGCGCGGATGGCCCAGGCAAAAAGCGATCGCGGCCCTGGTATTCGCCTGCCGCTGCGGCCCATCCATGGGCTGCAGGAAGAAATGGCGGAAGTCGAGTTCTTCGAAGGATTCGGGCCGCGCACCTGCTTGCGGATAAACGAGCTTCAATTCGTCGCCCGTTGTTTGCACGAGCGGGGCGCGCGCTTTCGGGCTGACGCAGATCCAATCGAGGCCCCGCGGCGCCGCGATCGTTCCGTTGGTCTCGACCGCGATCTCGAATCCGGAGCGATGCAGTCTGGCTATCAACGGCGCATCGATCTGGAGCAGCGGCTCGCCGCCGGTGCAGATTACGAACGCGCCGCCGCGCGTGTCATGATTACGGTCCCAGACCGCCGCGGCGGCGGTGGCGAGATCGGTGGCGCGGGCAAAATTTCCGCCGCCCGGGCCGCCGGTGCCGGCGAAATCGGTGTCGCAGAAGTTACAGGTGGCCTGCAGCCGGTCCGCCTCGCGCCCCGACCACAGATTGCAACCGGCAAAGCGCAGAAGCACGGCGGCGCGGCCCGATTGAGCGCCTTCGCCTTGCAGGGTCGCGTAAATCTCTTTGACGGAATAGGTCACGGCGCTTGCAGGTCAAGCCAATTTTAGGGCGCGAAGACGGTCGCGCGGTACGCGGCCGGATCGGCGAGCCCGGCCTCGGCAAATCCCTTGCGGCGGAGCGTGCAGGCATCGCAGGCGCCGCAGGCGATGCCCTCCCTCCCCGGGTCGTAGCAACTCAGAGTCAGCGCGTAATCGACGCCGAGCTTTGCCCCGGCACGGATGATCTCGGCCTTGGTCATGGCCATGAGCGGGGTGCGAACGGAAAAGCGCACCCGGCCCTCGACTCCGGCCTTGGTCGCCAAATTGGCGGTACGCTCGAACGCCGCGATGAATTCGGGCCGGCAGTCGGGATAGCCGCTGTAATCCACCGCATTGACGCCGATGAATATGTCGGCGGCGCCGATCGATTCCGCGTAGGCAAGGGCGAAGGCGAGAAAGACGGTATTGCGCGCGGGGACGTAGGTGATCGGGATTCCGTCCGCGATCGCTTCCAGGCTGCGGCCCTTGGGAACGGCGATGTCGGCGGTGAGCGCCGAGCCGCCGAAGGCGCGAAGATCGATCTCGGTCACCACATGGCGCGCGGCACCGAGCGCGCTTGCCACCCGGCGCGCGGCCTGAACCTCGGCCTCGTGGCGCTGGCCGTAGTCGATGGTGAGGGCGTGGCAAATAAAGCCGAGGTCGCGTGCCATCGCCAGCACGGTCGCGGAATCCAGCCCGCCGCTCAGGAGCACGACTGCCTTCGATTCTCGCATATTGATTTCTGGCATTTTGGTTTGCCGTCCCAACCCATGCCAAGCCCGCCTTACCGGCGGGCCGAAGCCGGGGTAAAATCCGGGACCATGATAGCCGCAACCATGCCATCGGGAACACCGGCCAAGGAGGCGATCCGGGCGCAAGCGCTCGCCCTCGGTTTCGATGCGGTCGGCTTTGCCGCCCCCGAACTTTCGGCCCAAGCCCGGCAGGAACTGGCCGCGTTCATCGCCCGCGGCTTGCATGGCGACATGGGCTGGCTGGCCGCCAACGCCGAGCGCCGCGCCGATCCCAAGGCGCTCTGGCCAAAGGTCAGGTCCGCGATCGTCGTCGGCCTCAATTACGGGCCCGGCCAGGACCCCATGGCGGCGGTCCAACGCCGCGGACGGGGCGCCATAAGCGTCTATGCCCGCGGGCGCGATTACCACCGCGTGATCGCGAAGAAGCTGCGCGTGCTGGCGCGGTTCATACATGAGTCCTACGCCGCCGACGTCAAGCTGTTCGTGGATACGGCACCGGTCATGGAAAAGCCGCTGGCGGCCAAGACCGGGGTCGGATGGCAGGGCAAGCACACGAATCTGGTGTCGCGCGCCTTCGGTTCGTGGCTGTTCTTGGGCGAGATCCTCACGACGCTCGACTTTGAGCCCGACGAGGCCGAGCGGGACCATTGCGGCACCTGCCAGGCGTGCCTCGATATATGCCCGACCCGCGCGTTCCTCGGGCCCTACCGGCTCGATGCGCGGCGCTGTATCTCGTATCTTACGATCGAGCACGAAGGCCACATCGCGCCCGAGTTCCGGAGCCTTATGGGCAACCGCATCTACGGCTGCGACGACTGTTTGGCGGTCTGCCCGTGGAACAAATATGCGAGCGGCACGCGCGAAACCGAATTCGTGCCGCGCGCCGAGTTGACCGCGCCCCGGCTCGCCGAACTCGCGCGCCTGGACGACGCCGCGTTCCGGAAAATGTTTTCGGGAACCGCGATCCAGCGCACCGGGCGCGACCGCTTCGTGCGCAATGTTTTAATAGCGCTCGGCAATTCCGGGGACGCCCGCGCGGCGGATATCGCCGGGGAATTGCTCGCGGACGGCTCGGCCCTGGTGCGGGCGATGGCGGTGTGGGCGCTTTCGCGCCTGACCTCGCCCGGGGAATTCGCGGGGTTTCGCGCGCGCTTTGAAGCCCGGGAAGGCGACCCCTGCGTGCGGGCGGAATGGCTTGACGGCCGGGAGCCGGCCGCCAAATAAGCGGAGGATGAACGCGTGCAGGCAGAATTGATGACGGCGGTTTTTCTCGCGGCGCTGGCGGCGTCGCTGGCGCTCCAGATATGGCTCGGGACGCGGCAAATCGCCTATGTGCGGGCGCACCGCGAGACCGTGCCGGATGCCTTCCGCGATGCCGTGAGCGGCGAGGCGCACCGCAAGGCCGCCCTATACACCGAGGCCCGCACCAGGCTTAGTTTGATTTCGCTCGCGTGGGGTGCGCTTTTGCTTCTCGGCTGGACGCTGGGCGGCGGGCTGGGGCTCGTCGACCAATTCTGGCGCGGGCACATCGACGGCGAGTTGCTGCGCGGCGTCGTCGCGGTGATGAGCGTCTTGTTCCTCATCGGCGTGCTCGATCTGCCGCTCACCGTTGCCGCCACCTTCGGCGTCGAACAGCGCTTCGGCTTCAACCGCACGACGCCTTGGCTTTTCGTGACCGACCTCTTCAAGGGCGCGGCACTGGGCCTGGTCATCGGCGCGCCGCTTACCGCCGCGATCCTGTGGATCATGATGGCTGCGGGCGGGTTTTGGTGGATCTACGCCTGGGCGGTGTGGACGGCGTTCATGCTGGTTCAGACCTGGGCCTATCCCCGGCTCATCGCGCCGCTGTTCAACCGCTTCACCCCCCTATCCGATCAACCCTTGCGCGCGCGCGTCGAGCGCCTGGCGCGGGCCACGGGCTTTGCGGTCAAGGACGTCTTCGTGATGGACGGATCAAAGCGTTCGGCCCACGGCAACGCCTATATGACGGGGGTCGGCGCCAACAAGCGCATCGTCTTCTTTGATACCCTCGTCTCGAGCCTGCAAGGGGACGAGATCGAAGCGGTGCTGGCCCACGAGCTCGGCCATTACAAGCTCCGCCACGTCCAGAAGAAGCTTCTGGCCGCGGCCATCCTGTCCGCCGCCGGCTGGGCGCTTCTGGGCTTTCTGTCCGCAACGCCGTGGTTCTATGCCGGGCTCGGCGTGGAAGCGCCTTCACCCTATATGGCGTTGCTTCTGTTCCTGATGGCGGGGCCGGTGTTCGCGGTGTTCCTGCGCCCGGCTCTTTCCCACCTTTCGCGCCGGTTCGAGTTCGAGGCCGACGATTTCGCGCGCGAGTTTTCCGACGCGCGGGCGCTGATGAGCGGCCTCGTCAAACTCTATCGCGAAAACGCAAACACGCTGACGCCGGATCCGGTCTATTCGGCCTTTTATCACGGCCATCCGCCGCCAGGCGCACGCATCCGGAATTTGAGCGCGGCTAGCGCGCGGCCCTGAGGCGCATTCCCAAATCGGCGATGGCGGCGATCAGGGCCTCGAGGATCGCCGGCTCGCTCGCCGAATGGCCGGCGCCAGGAACGATGCGCAGCTCGCATTCCGGCCAAAGCAAAGCAAAATCATGGGCCGATTGCGGCGGGCACAACAGATCGTAGCGCCCCTGGACGATGATCCCCGGGAGCCCTCGAAGAAGCTCCGCGTCGCGCAGCAATTGCCCGGGCGCCAGAAAACAGTCGTGGCTCAGGTAATGCCACTCCAGAAACGGGGTGTTGGGAAGCTCGCGCGCGGGCGCTTCGTCGAGCGAGCGGGGCAGTGCCAGCGAAGCCGGCCGCAGCACCGAAAGCGCGCGCTCGTAATCGTGCCAGACCTTGGCCGCGGGAGCGTGCACCCGCGGGTCCGGATCGGCGATCCGGCGGCCCAAGGATTCGATCGGGTTCGCGCGCTCGGCCGCGGGCAAGAGTGCTATGAGCGCATGCCACAGCTCGGGCGCGAAGGTTTGGGCGGCACCTTCGAAGGCCCAGTGAAATTCCTCCCGCGTGCCCAGGAAAACGGCCCGCAGCACCAGGCCCAGCACGCGCTCGGGGTGCGTCTCGGCATAGGCGAGCGCCAG
Organism: Alphaproteobacteria bacterium; assembly: GCA_041498815.1. Classification (GTDB taxonomy): domain Bacteria; phylum Pseudomonadota; class Alphaproteobacteria; order DATDPM01; family DATDPM01; genus DATDPM01. Next base: position 19,315 of record JBGQJC010000007.1, on the reverse strand, counting down.
GGTGGCGCCCCACGAACCGCCGACCACCATCCAGCGCGGGATATCGAGGGCTTCGCGGATCCGTTCCATATCCGCGATCAGGTCCTGGGTCGTGTTGCGCGTTACATTGCGCTTCGGCGTGCTGCGGCCGGCGCCGCGCTGATCGAACAACACGGTGCGAAACAGGGACGGGTCGAAATAGCGGCGATGGTCGGGCATGCAACCGCTCCCCGGACCGCCGTGGAGAAATACGGCCGGCAAGCCTTGTCCGTTCCCCACTTGCTCGACATGGAGGGTATGGAGGCTGTCCACCGCCAAGCGGCGGGTATCGAAGGGCTCCAGGGGCGGGCGGAAGTCGCTGTCCACGGCGCATGATGGTTACGCCGATCGGGGGCCCGGTACAACGGTCGCGGGCGGGATTGAACGAGCACCTAGGCGCGACCAGATTTCGAGGAAAGGAGTGCCCGCCATGGCAAAACCTGGGATTATGGCAAGTCTTTGCGCCGCCGCTTTTCTTGCGGCGCTCGCCGCGGCTCCGGCAACGGCGCGGGGTGAAAACTGGCTCGACCGGGCGCGTCTCGGCCAGACCGGGATCGCGGCGTTTTCGGTCGAACCCCCGCCTCGGCCGGCAAGCGTCGATACGCGGCCGCTCAATCTCGAGTCCGGCGGCTACGCGCTCGAACACGGATTCGACGTCATCGAAATCCAGCATTACGCCTTCTTCGGGCTTCACACCGGCGGCATTTTCAATTACCAGCCCGACGCGCTGATCTATGTGCCGCCCGCGGCCGGCACTTCCGACCGCGGCCACGGCCAAGTTTCGCTGGCGCCGATGGCGGTGTGGCTGCGTCCGAACTATGCGCTTTACGGGTCGCACACCCATCCCTTCGGCCACGATCCGCTTCTGGGGCCTCTGACCCGGGCGAGTTCGCTTCTCACCGGCGCATCGCCCCGGGTCTTGCACTTCGAATCGCGAGGCCGCTAGCCCGCAACCCTGCCGCCGTTACCCCTCGTTCACCGCCGTTCGAATCCGCGGGTTTGCAATTTCACCCGCCGCGCGGCTACCTAATGCAGCCATCCAAGACGAGGGGGACATGAGCGAGAAAAACGGCATCATCATTGCCTATGTGCTGGCGGGCGGCGGGCGGGGCACGGAAATCGAGGGCTGGAACGAGGTTTCGGCGGCCTGGCGCGGGGCCGCGCCCGTTTGGCTGCACCTGCATCTCGACAACCCGGAGGCGAGGGCGTGGCTCGAGGAGGACTCCGGGCTCGATTCGATTGCCGCGGAGTCGCTCTATATCGAAGATCCCCGGCCGCGCTGCGATCTCTTGGGCGAGGGGCTCATCGCGGCCCTGCGCGGGGTCAACCTGAACCCCGGCGCCGACCCCGAAGAGATGGTTTCGATCCGCCTTTGGGTGGACGGGCGCCATGCCGTGAGCGTCCGGCGACAGAAACTCCTGGCCGTGAACGACATCCGGGACGAGATCGCGCGGGGCGAGGGCCCGGACTCGACCGCGGAATTTCTGGCGGCGCTCGCGGCCCGGATGGTGCGCCGCATGGGCCCGGTGCTGACCGAGCTCGACGACCGGACCGATGCCCTCGAGGATGCGCTATTGACCGCGCCCGGCCGTGAAGTGCGCACAAGGCTTGCCAATATCCGCCGGGAGGCGATTGCGCTCCGCCGCTACATAGCGCCCCAGCGCGAGGCGATGGCGCGGCTGCTGTCCCTTGCCGTCCCGTGGATTGGCGCCGCAGACAAAAGCCGGCTGCGCGAGGTGGCGGACCAGATCACCCGTTATGTCGAGGACCTTGACGCCATCCGCGAGCGTGCGGCGGTGATGCAGGACGAGGTAGGAACCCGGCTTTCGGAACAGATCAACCGCAACATGTATCTCTTGTCGCTGACCGCGGCCGTGTTTCTGCCCCTTGGCCTGATCACCGGGCTTTTGGGCGTGAACGTCGGCGGCGTTCCGGGCGAGGGCGTGTCGTGGGCGTTTTTCGCCTTGTGCGGGGTGCTGGTTGCGGTTGCCGCGATCGAAATCTGGCTGTTCCGCACCATGAAGTTGCTTTAAGCGACACCGCCGCGCGAGGAATTTTTCCCGCATCTTATTGATCAAGTCGCCGCCGCGCGGGATCTCGCGGGATGCATCTGGATTCGGCACCGCAAACAATCGTGCCGCATCTGCGTAATACCCAAATCATCGATACTAACGTATATATCCCTTTGTCTAAGTAAAACTATTTAGTTAATCCTTTGTTAACTTGTGAATACTATGCTTGCCCTCGATACTTACTTCATAAATTCGGAACGGCGACTTGAACATGACGGCACCGATCGCGGCAGTCCCAGAGCAGGCAAAACATCCGGTGGTTCCGGTCCCCCGGAGTTCCGGATGGGGGCAGCCCGGCGGTGCCGTCACGATCAAAGTCGCCCGTCCGATCCGGCCCAAAAAAATATTCAGACGGAGGCGCGTGGACGAATTGGGGTTGGAAGAGGGGCCAAGCTAGGGCGCCCCGCTTTCATCATCCCCATGGACCGTAGGCTCTCCCCCGACCGGTCCTGCGGCGGCCCGGCCCGCCCCCACCGTTTCGACGGGGGCCGGAATTCGCCGCGGACCGGCCTTTTTTTTGCCTCCGCATCTTCTATTGCAGCGCAATATGACGGCGCAGATCCAGCCTTTCTGCGCCGCAACAAAGATTTTCTGCGCCGCAACAAAGAATTTGGAACAAGCGGTGGCTATTACGGTGACGAATTGGTAACCTTTTGACGGGATGGTTGTTAGCGCCGGGACGTAGGTGTGCGGGATGGGGTTTGGGTCCCGCAACGGCCGCCGGAACAGGGCAACCAACTCGCTTCAACGATCATAAGGCCGCGGCACCGGAAACGGGCAAGCTTGCGGCCGCAAACACGGGGGCTCGTGCGGTTGGGGGACTGCGCGGCCTGTAACGCATTTTGGAGAACCGATGATGACTGCCAAGAAGAGCCCCTTTCAACAGGACCTCATGACCATGATGGCCGACAACATGGCCTTGATGGCCGACAACACGGCCCTGCCCCAGCTTATCGCCGAACACACCGACGGCATGCTCAAAGCCCAGGCCGAGTTTCTGGACGGCTTCGAAAAACTCACGCGCGAATTTCTCGACCGCCGGCGTGTGGACAACGAAACGGCGATCAAGGCCGCGCAGAAGATCTCCGGCTGCGGCGACGTCAACGAGATGCTGGTCGCGTATTTCGACTGGCTGGGCGGCACGGTGCGGCGCCTTACCGATGACACCACGGCCATGAGCGAAAAGGCTTTCGCGGTCGCGGCTTCGGCCGCCAAGGCCGGCCAAAACGGCGCCGCGACCGACAAGGCCAAGTCCAAGCCGGCCAAGCGCAAGGCGAAGCCGAAGCGCAAGGCGGAGACCAAGCCGCATCCGGTGGCGCAGCAGGTGGCGGCGATTCAGAAGCAGCGCCTGGCCGGTTAACCGGCGCCGCTCACACCCGGTAATCACGGGCGCGCGGAGCCGCGCGTCCGAAGGCTTCGGATAAGGCCCGCGGGATAAGACTCGACTGCGATTTTTTTTATCGGGTTCGAACATTACGGCGGCGCGGATTTGTGCCGCCGAATTTTTTTGGCCGCGGCGTCAGCCCGATGGGCTCAACGGATCGAACATGAACTCCGCGATGTCGGTGATTGCGCCAATATTTAAAGAGAACGGCTGCAGTTTTCTGGAATGCGCTGGAATTACAACAAGGCGAAACTCTTCTTGATACGCAAAACGAAAATGCTTGGAAAAATACACCTCGGATGGCGTCGACATATCGACAAGAGAGAATGGGTCATAATAAATTACCGGCGAAGTGATGAGTGCCTGGATTCGAGTTTCAGCGTGTAACCCGTTGTGTTTTTTGATAGCCCTTCGGAGACGTTCGGTAAATTCGAGAACATCCCCGATTGCCACACAACTGAAATCGCTCTTTCGAAAATCCCGGAATAGCCGAACGTCATACGTGGCGGCAAAGCAGATACAGTAGTAATCCGGAACGGAGAAGGTTTTGATAATTCCATGCTCGCCATACCATTTCTTGACGCACTCATCATCGGCTAGCGCGTTGTTTAGGGATGGATCATCGTAGGCAGACGCGGGCTGCAAATGCATCTCTCCAGCTTCAAAAAAACTTCGATTGTGTTTCCGCTCGCTGAATCGGAACAGCATCCGAGGATGCTGATACACTTCCTGTGAGAGCCGCGATTTTTCAACCCAATCCGGCCGTCGACACCACGTCTCGTCGGCGAGGCGCTGGGCCAGCTGTAGATTGACAGAGGGTAAGTCGGCCAGAAGTGATGGATTTCCCCTTAGCCGACATTCTTCGTCAATGTCCACCAGCATTCGGAGAAAGTCCAAATTCCGAATTGGACGATATAACCTGTTCTCACCGATCAGATATCGAGGCCTGTATTTCCCGTCGTCGCCGAGTGCCATTAAATTCGAGAGAATATCCTCGATCCGAGTTTGTAGCTGACTATCGGTTAGAGGCTTCAGATACCGATTCGCACGGTACTCAGGTATCCAAAATTTTGGTAATTCGTTCACAGAAATAGGGCGGTTGAGCCATCGTATTTGATTCGCGTGGATCATTTTTAATTCTCGATCACGCGCGACGGTCTTCTTGCGGCCATCTCAATTTCCGCTCGATCTAAAACATTACTGGATCAGGGGCAGTGACGCATTTTGAATTATTTTGGTAAGAGGTCCCAAGCGTCTTTGTACTCCAAGGCCAATTTCCAGACGAACCCGGTTACGGGGTAATCATTCGACCTCTTTAGCCGCGTCAGTTCATTTTGAATGAACGCAAGTGCCCGCCGCTGAGGCACCACGAAGAACTGATTGGGCTCGTCAGCCGGTACATACGCGAGGATGTAGAAGAGATTCTTCCTGAGAGTCTTTCGCTTGATAAGCCAAGGATTCTTCCGATAAAGACCCTTCACATCCACGAGAAACATTTTTTTGTTTTTCGGACTTACAACCATGAGATCGGCTACCGGCGTGTTGTGCCCTGACGTAAATGCGACCTCATATCCGCGCTTGCATAACTCGCTCGCGACGGCGAATTGTGCGGCCCATTGGGTTTGATGGCCGCGCTCAGTCTTATGCGCCGACACGATGTTTAGCCTCCCGGTCCTCAAGCACTTTCACAATATCACCAATTCCCCAAAGCCGGTCTGTCACTCCAGCGGCCATCGCAGGGGTAACGCGGAGCGTCTTGTGGATGCGGCAGAAATTGTAATTCATGTAGGCAGCGCCGGATCAGGCCTTCGCTTGACATCCCTGCTGCATAAGAATATAATCCTACACCGGTCTTTGACATCGTGAACGACTAACAACTTCGCAACGCCTGCGGCGGGCGAATTCCGGCGTGTTGTTTCGCCGGTCTCGCTTGGCTGCGGCGCCGCGATGTTGACATTTGCTGACATTCGCCGGGAAAAGCCGGGGGCGGGCAGGAGCATGGCGGCCGAAAGTCAAGCGGCGCGCGGCTTTCGGGGGAACTTAACCGGCGGCGATTAATCACGCCTGGAAGCAGGACGAAGCAGGAGACGCACAAATCGCGGCAAACCGCTGCATTTCGGTGCGAAATGTCCGGTGTTGTTTCCCTCGCCGGAACTTCGGAGGGCTAAGCCAACCGAAGCTGCGCGGCAGCGAAGGTTGGTGCCCGCTGCTGGACTCGAACCAGCACTCCCTTGCGGGAAACGGATTTTAAGTCCGTTGCGTCTACCAGTTCCGCCAAGCGGGCTTAGGGTCTGGACCCTAGCCCCGGCTTTGCGGGCGTGCAAGCCGGGGAGCCATCGCGCGCGGCCCGGGTCTCGGTTAGGCTATGGAAACCTTGGAGGCCGCATGGCGAACGATGCCCCGCCGCAATTCGATCCGACGTTTTGCACCCGCTTGGAACAACTCTTCCGCTGGCGGCGCGACGTGCGCCATTTCAAGCGCGATCCCGTGGCGCCCGCAATCTTGTCCGAGCTTCTAGCCCAAGCTTGCCTGGCACCCTCGGTCGGTTTCAGCCAGCCCTGGCGATTCGTGGCGGTGGCCGACTCGGTGCGGCGCCAAGCGGTGCGCGAGAATTTTTTGACATGCAACGACGCGGCGCTGCGCGATTTTGAGGGCGAGCGCGCGAAGCTTTACGCGAGCTTGAAGCTGGCGGGGCTCGATGAGGCGCCGGTGCATCTGGCGGTGTTCGCCGATGGTGCGACCGAAACCGGCCATGGGCTCGGGCGCAAGACCATGCCCGAAACCATGGCCTATTCCGCGGTGATGGCGATTCACACCTTGTGGCTTGCCGCCCGCGCTCGGGGCATCGGCGTCGGCTGGGTTTCGATTCTCGATCCGGTTGCGCTCACCGCCGTGCTCGAGGTGCCGCAACCTTGGGACTTCATCGCCTATTTGTGCGTCGGATATCCGGAGCACGAGGACGAGGAGCCGGAATTGAAACGGCGCGGCTGGCAGGACGTCGACCCGGCGGCCCGCGCGTTGTTGCGGCGCTGACGCCTCACGGCTCCAGCTCCAGAGGCTCGCCGCCCAACACACCGATCAGCGCGCGAACCTCCGCGGCGGCTTTGGCGACAGCACTTTCGTCTTCGCCGCGAAGCACCAGGCTGGTTCCGAATCGTCTCGCCCGGAAAAAAGGATAACTGCCGATTTCGACTTCGGGGAAGCGGCGCTGGACCGCGGCAAGTTCGGCCGCGATCGTGCCTTCGGCGAGATAACAGGAGACCGTGCGCGAATGGATTGTTGCCCCGCCCCTGAGGCGCCCCATGAGCCCGTCGAACATCGCCTGCATGATCGCGGGCACGCCGGCGAGCACGAAGACGTTGCCGAGTTGAAACCCGGGCGCCTGGCTCACGGGATTGTCGATGAGGACGGCACCTTTAGGCATGTCGGCCATGGAGAGGCGCGCCTCGTTCAAGCCGCCGCCTTGATAATGGCTTGTCAACCGCGCGACCGCTTCCGCATTGCGCTCGATGGCGACGCCGAAAGCCGCGGCGATGGCGCGGGCGGTGATGTCGTCGTGGGTCGGCCCGATGCCCCCGGTCGTAAAAACGTAAGTATGAGCCTCACGGCAGGCATTGACGGCGGCGACGATCGCCTCGATGCGGTCGGGCACGACGCGGGCCTCGAGAAGGCGAATGCCGATGGTATTCAGCCTGGCCGCGATATAGGACAAATTCGCGTCCACGGTGCGGCCCGAGAGAATCTCGTTGCCGATGACGAGGACGGCGGCGGTGACGGGCTGATCCCCCATGGCGGCGATGGTATCAGCGGCTGCTCCAAGGGCAAAACCCGTCAGATTGCGGAACGCCCACGCGCCCCCTACCCTCGCCCGGCCATGGAATTCGAGAACCCCCTCATCCGCGCGGAGTTGATACGCCGCTACAAGCGGTTCCTCGCCGACGTGAAGCTTGCCGACGGGCGCGGGGTCACGGCGCATTGCCCCAACCCGGGCTCGATGCTGGGCCTGGCCGATCCGGGCGCCGAGGTCTGGCTTTCGGACAACCCGGCTCCGTCCCGAAAATTACGCTATGGGCTCGAACTCGTGCGCGCGGGCGATACCCTCGTCGGGGTCAATACCGGGCGCGGCAATGCGATCGTGGCGGAGGCCCTGGCGGAGCGCCGGATCGAGGCCCTGGCGCCCTACACGGACATCCGGCGCGAGGCCAAGATGGGGGCCAGATCCCGCGTCGATTTCTTGCTTGCCGGCCCGGGCCTTCCCATCTGTTACCTCGAGGTGAAAAGCGTGACGCTGCGGCGCGACGGCCCGGCCGAGTTCCCGGACGCCAAGACCGAGCGCGGGGCGCGGCATTTGGCCGAACTCACCGCCATCGCCGGGCAGGGCGGGCGCGGGGTCATCCTCTATCTCGTGCAGCGCGGCGACTGCGCCCGGTTCAAGATCGCCGCCGATATCGACCCCGGCTATGCCAAGGCCGCGGCACAGGCTAGGGCCGCAGGGGTTGCCGCCCTGTGCTATGCTTGCGAGGTCAGCCTCCAAGGCATCCGGTTAGGGCGCAAAATCGCGGCGCACTGAAGGAAGGCGGATAGACAATTGTCTTCGAACCAGATGAAACGGGTTGCGGAAACCGGCCCGTCGCGGCTGATGATCACGCTCCACCGGCGCGAAGATTTCGAAAGCATGCGCCGCGCCGGAAAACTCGGCGCCGAGGTGCTCGATTACGTCACCCCCCATGTCAAGGCGGGCGTGACGACGGGCGAGCTCGACAAGCTGTGCCACGATTTCATCACCGGCCACGGCGCGGTGCCGGCGCCCTTGGACTACCGGGGATTTCCGAAATCCATCTGCACCTCGGTCAATCACGTGGTGTGCCATGGAATCCCCGGGGACAAGCGCCTTCAAGACGGCGACATCCTCAACATCGACGTGACCGTGATCTTGGACGGCTGGCATGGCGATACCAGCCGCATGTTCTATATCGGCAACCCCGGCGTGAAGGCCGGCCGCCTGGTGGACGTGACCTATGAGGCGATGATGCGCGGCATCGCGGTGGTGCGCCCCGGCGCCACGACCGGGGACATCGGCCATGCCATTCAGGACTTCGTCGAGCAACAGCGGTTTTCGGTGGTGCGCGATTTCTGCGGCCACGGGATCGGGCGCGTGTTTCACGACCAGCCGAGCATCCTGCATTACGGCGAGCCGGGCGAAGGCATCGCATTGCGCGAGGGCATGTTCTTCACCATCGAGCCGATGATCAACGCCGGACGCTATGAGGTGAAGATTTTGGCGGATGGCTGGACCGCGGTGACCAAGGACCGTTCGCTTTCGGCGCAGTTCGAGCACACGGTGGGGGTCACGGCCGAGGGGCACGAGATCTTCACCTTGTCGCCTTTGGGCCTGCACCAGCCGCCCTACGGCAATGGCGCGTAGCGCCGGCGCCCAAGACACCGTTCTCGCCGGGGCGGGGCTCACGATCGAAAGGCGGGCAGCACCCGGCGGAAATTCCGCCTATCTCGTCAAAGGCAACATCCATCCATACCGCCATCTCCTGCGCGAAATGGGCGGGCAGTGGGACAAGCTCAAGATGGGGTGGATTTTCGAGGGCGACGATCCGGCGGCGCGGCTCGCCGCCGAAATCGCCAAGGCTCCCCGCGGATTCTCCGAAGGCGGCGAACAAACGCCGTTCGCCGAGCGGCCGCATTACCACGGCCACCGCCAGCGCTTGCGCGAGCGGTTTATGTCGGCGGGCGGCGGCGGCTTGCCGGATTACGAGCTTCTGGAGTTGCTGCTGTTCCACGCCATCCCGCGGGTGGACGTGAAGCCGCTTGCCAAGGAACTGCTGGCGCGTTTCGGAGGCTTGGCCGCCGTCTTGAGCGCGCCGCCCGAGCGCTTGGCCGAATTCGAGGAGGTGACGCACCACGTGATCGTCCTCTTGAAGGCGGTGCGCGAAGCGGGCGAGCGCTTGGCGCGATCGGAGGTGATGGAGGGCCCCGTCATCGGCTCTTGGGACCGGCTCATCGACTATTGCCGCGCCAGCATGGCCCACGCTGAGATCGAGCAGTTCCGCCTGCTGTTCCTCGACCGCAAGAACCGGTTGATCGCCGACGAGGTGCAGCAAAAGGGCACCGTGGACCACACGCCGGTCTATCCGCGCGAGGTGGTGAAACGGGCCCTCGAACTCAACGCCACCGCCATCATCCTGGTCCACAACCATCCGAGCGGCGATCCGACGCCCTCCCAGGGCGACATCGCCATGACGCGGGAAGTGGCCGAGGCGTGCCAGAAGCTGGGCATTGCGCTTCACGACCATGTCATCGTCGCGAAAGGCGGGCATGCGAGTCTCAAGAACCTCGGCCTGATCTGACCGACCCGGCGGAACCCGCGCGATGCCAAGTCAAATCGTCACCTTCCGAGAGATTCTCGATCCCGTTACGCCCGAGGCGTTTTTCGGCCAGACCTTCGGTAGAGCGCACCTTCAAGTGCCGGGCAAAGCCGACAAGTTCGCGCGCGTGTTCTCGTGGGATGCGTTCAGCGCCTTGCTCGGCACCACCGCGCTGTGGTCCGACCGCTCGATGAAGATCGTGCTGGACGGGCGGCAATTGGCGCCCCCGGAGTTTTGCCGCGCCGGGCTGTCCCGCGAGGGGCAGGAGACGCTGCAGCCGGACGGCAAGCGCGTTTCGGAGCTGTTGCGCAAAGGGGCCACCGTCGTACTCGACTTCATCGAATCCCTGACGCCGGAGCTGGCCTCGGTTGCCGCCACCCTCGAGGTCGTAATTGGCGGGCCGGTCTCCTGCAACGCCTATTGTTCTTGGCAGGCACATCCGGGATTTTCGTCGCATTTCGATACCATGGACGTGTTCGCGCTCCATATTTCCGGGAGCAAGACCTGGCGGCTTTACGAGGGGCGCACCGACAATGCGGCGGAAATTCCCGGATTCAATTGCGCGAGCGTGCCGCCCGGAGAGCGCGAGATCGCCAAGGGCCGGGTGTTGCAGGAACTGACGATGAAGCCCGGCGATCTGCTTTACGTCCCGCGCGGGCAATATCACGACGCCCTGGCGACGAGCGACGCCTCGCTGCACGTGTCGTTCGGCGTCACCGAGCCGATCGGTTCCGATTTCATGGCGATATTGATGCCGGTTTTGGCGCGCGAATCGCTCTTCCGCGCCTCGCTTCCCCATTTCGACGATGCCGACGCGCATCAGGCGCATCTGCGCAAACTGGCCGAGCGTTTGCAGGCCATCGTCGCCGAACCCGCGACCTCGGCCGAGATGCGGGCGATCCAGCGCCAGCGCGCGGCGCGCCATTGCTTGTCGCGCTTCGCCCTGCCCGCGCGGAAAGACGTGGCCGTATTCCGGGTGCGATCGCTCCACGCCAAGCTGGTGCGCCGCGGCGGCGATTTCCTGCTTAAGACCGGCTTCGGCGAGGCGGTGCTACCGGGCGCCGATGAAAAAGCCGCGCAATGGGCCATGGCGCGCGACTTTTTCGATGCCGATGAGTTTGCCGAGGCCGTGGCCGGCGGCCAATCGACCGCGGCGGCGCAAATCCTGACCAAGCTTTCCGCCGCGGGGCTGATCGAGCGGCTATAATTCGGGCCTGCGACGGCCGGAGGGGCGAGACTGCGCGCGATCCCGCACGAACACGGTCGGGGGGTGCGGCAGTTTGTGAAAAGATAAGCGCGGCGCAACAAGAGCCGGAGACGGAGATGTTCGGGCGGCGGATTACATTGTTCTCGATTTTCGGGTTCGAGGTCCGGGTCGATGTGAGCTGGATTTTCCTCGCCGTGCTCGTCACGTGGACGCTCGCCTCCGGCGTGTTTCCGCATTACTACCCGGATTTGCCGGGCACCACCTATTGGTCCATGGCGGTGGTGGGCGCGGCCGGGATGTTTTTCTCGATCATCTTTCACGAGCTGTCGCATTCGCTCGTAGCCCGGCGCGTCGGGCTTCCCATAGGTGGGATCACGCTGTTTCTCTTCGGCGGCGTGGCCGAGATGACGGACGAGCCTCCGAGCCCGCGGGCCGAGTTTCTGATGGCGGTGGCGGGACCGGTCGCGAGCGCCGTGCTCGGCGCCGCGTTTTTTGCGGTTCATCTCGTCGCGTCGGCTTCGGGCTGGCCGCCGGCGGTGGATGGGGTGTTCTTCTATCTCGGTACCATCAATTTCGTTCTCGCCGGATTCAATCTCGTTCCCGCCTTCCCCCTCGACGGCGGGCGGATGCTGCGCGCCATTCTTTGGCATTTCAAACGAGATCTCGGCAAGGCGACGCGGACCGCGGCCAAGATCGGCGGCGGGTTCGGAATCCTGCTCGTGTTTCTCGGTTTACTGAATGTCGTGCAAGGGAATTTCATCGGCGGCATGTGGTGGTTCCTGATCGGCCTGTTCGTGCGGAACGCCGCCGCCATGTCTTACCAGCAGGTCTTGATCCGCCAAGGATTCGAGGGCGTGCCGGTGCGCCGGATCATGAATGCGCGCCCGGTTGCGGTGGCCCCGCTTCTGCCGATCGCGGACCTGGTGCAGGACTATTTCTACAAGTTCTATTTCAAGACGTTTCCGGTGGTGGAAGGATCGCGCCTGGTGGGTTGCGTCTCGGCGCGAGACGTGAAAAATGTCCCGCGCGACCGCTGGGCGTTCGTTACCGTCGCCGACGTGATGAGCAAATGCTCGGCCGCAAACACCGTGCGGCCCGACTTGAACGCGCTCGATGCCCTGAAGTTGATGAACCAGAGCGGCAATAGCCGCTTGTTGGTGGCCGACGGCGACCGGCTTTTGGGCATCGTCTCGCTCAAGGACATGATGAACCTCCTGTTCCTGAAGCTCGAGCTCGAAGGCGGGGAAGATTTACCGCTGCCGCCGATGGCCGATCTCGGCTAGTGCCGCTATTCGTCGCCGCCTTTGGTTCCGCGAGCACGCTTGATACGGGCGCGGCAGCGCTTCGATTCCATACGGCGCTCGCGCGAAGCCCGGGGCGGCTTGGTTTTGCGGCGCGGGCGCGGGACGACCGCCGCCTGGCGGATCAAGGCCACGAGCCGGGCCACGGCGTCGCGGCGGTTCTGTTCCTGGGTGCGGTGGCGGCGCGCGTCGATGATCAGAACGCCCGCGTCGCTCATGCGCCGGCCGGATAGGCGGCGCAAACGTTCGCGCACATCGTCCGGCAACGAGGGCGAATGGGCCGCATCGAAGCGAAGCTCGACCGCGCTCGAGACCTTATTCACGTTCTGGCCGCCGGGCCCGGACGCGCGGACGAAGCGAAGCCGGATCTCGTTATCGCCGATCGAAATCGTGCGGGTGACCCGAAGCATCGGGGCAGCCTACGACTTGAATAAAACGCGCGCAACGCGGCAGTGCACTTCGCTGCGGAATCCCGTTCCCGCACCGGCTGTGCTACAGTCAAGCGACAAGAAGAAACGGCGCCGGCGCGGCGCCTGCGGGAGGGAGTTCATGATCTCGTGGCGGATGAAGGGAAAGCATATCAAGAACTGCAATTGCGATTTCGGATGCCCGTGCGATTTCCTCGGCCGGCCCAGCAATGGCACCTGCCATGGGTTCCTGGCCATGAAGATCGACGAGGGACATTTCGGCGACGTGAAGCTCGACGGCCTGCATTGGGCTGGGATCGTGGACTTCCCGGGCCCGCTTCACGAAGGCAACGGCGCGTTACAGCCCGTGATCGACGCGCGCGCGAACGAGGCGCAGCGCAATGCCTTGCTTACCATACTCTCGGGCAAGGAGCAGGCGCCGACGACCATGTTCAGCATCTTCGGCAGCTTGATGACCAAGGTTCACGATCCGCTGTTCTTGCCGTTTACCTTCGATCATGATTACGGCGCACGCAAAGCCAAGCTCTCGATCGCCGGTCTCATCGACTGCAGCATCGAACCGATCATCAATCCCGTGACCGGCGCGCCTCATCGCATCCGGATCGAGATGCCGGAAGGATTCGAATACCGCGAGGCGGAGTTCGCCAACGGCCGGTCGAAAGTGAGCGGGAAGATTTCGTTCGATCTCAAGGACCGGCACGGCTCGCTCTCCCTTGTGGCCTACGACCAGGACGGTTTCGCCGGCTGACGGCGCAGTTCCGAACCGCGATGGAAACGACCGCAATCGAATCGGTCTTGAAGCGCGACCGGGCCATCGTGCTGGCGAGCCTTGCCGCGATCACGGCGCTCGCGTGGCTCTATCTCGTCCGCACGGGGAACAGCCCGGAAATGGGCGGCATGGCCGGCATGCCGGACATGGCCGGTCCCGAATTCCCGCTCATCTTCGCGATGTGGGCGGTGATGATGGTAGGGATGATGGTGGCCCCTGCGGCGCCCATGATCCTCCTGTTCGCAGCGGTGAACCGGAAACGGCGCGCGCTGGCCGGGCCCTATGTCCCGACCGCCGCCTTCGTGTCGGGCTATCTCTTGGTTTGGACCGGGGCGTCACTGATTGCCGCCGGGGCGCAATGGGAGCTTGCCAAGGCCGCGCTGTTATCGCCCAAGCTTGCGGCGATATCGCCCGAAGTTTCGGGGGCGATCCTGGTTCTGGCCGGAGTCTATCAATGGACGCCCCTCAAGCATGCCTGTTTGCGCCACTGCCGCACGCCGCTCGATTTCGTGATGTTCCATTGGCGCGAGGGGATTATGGGCGCGCTGCGGATGGGCGCCGTGCACGGATTTTATTGCCTAGGGTGCTGTTGGCTGCTGATGGCTTTGCTGTTCGCCGGCGGAATCATGAATCTGGCGGTCGTCGCGGCCATCGCCGTGTTCGTGCTGGCGGAGAAGGTGGCCCCGTTCGGCCCATGGATCGCGCGCGCGAGCGGCGCCGCGCTCACCGGCGCCGGCCTTTATCTGATTCTGGAACCGCTGTTGGCCTGACGGGGCACGCCCCTCAGCAATACGGATAGCCGATGCCGATCGCGGCGTAGCCGGGGCCCAGGAAAATCTTGCGCCCGAATTGGGCGAGGTAGGCGTTCTGGAGGCGGAGCGCCTCCATCTCGCGCCAATGGGAGCGGACCACGGGGGTCTCTTTGTCCCAGCTTTTGTCGCGGTGCTGCATGAAATGGACGATCTCGTGCACCAGGATCGAGCGCTGGCAGACGTTGTGTTCGATGTCGAGGCCTTGATCGAGATAGATGACGGCGCCGCCGTCGTCGGGACTGAAGCCCAAAACTTCGCATTACTTGTGGCAGATGCTCCGTTCCAACTCGGCATGGGTCACGAAGTTGACGTCGGGCCGGTCCTTCGGAATCGGAATATCGCCGGTGACGTGAATCCAGGTGATCAGCCCGGCAACCAGAACCTTCAACGCCGCTATCTCCATCGCCCCCCTTGCCCGGCCGTCTTTGCGGCCTGTTTTGCCCGCGACCCGTTGGGTTCTCTAATACCATACCCCGCGCCAAATCGTTTGGATGAGGGGCCGGGCGAGATTATTTCGCGGCTGGCCTCGATGCCGGGCCGCACCGCCGCCCCGGGCGCATCTCAGCCCTCGCGCTCCGGCCCGCTCAATCGACCGCTCAACAGGGCGCAGATCGCCTCGCGAACTTCGGGCGGCTGGCGCGCGATCGCGTTGGTAATCAGGCGCAATTGGTTTCGCAAACCATAGACCTGATCGAGCAGCGGCAAGAGCAGGGTCACCGCATCGGCATCGAGCGAAAGATCGGTCTCCAACTCGTAAACGAGGCGAACGCGCGCGACATCGATCTCGGAAAACCGCTGCTCGCCGCCATGCATTTCCGGCACCACGAATCCCATTTCGATCCAGACCGACAGCTTTTCGGCGGTCACTCCCTCTACGGCGATCAAAAGCTCGGCCCGGGTCACCATGGCCTATTCCATCCCCGCCGCGCGCCTGGGATTGTAGGGGTGGCGCGGGGCCCAATCCTCGATGAAATCGGCTAAGGCACCGTCGACCGATTCCGGCAGCACGAGTTTGAGCGTCACGTATTGGTCGCCGGTCTTCCCGGACTTGGGATCGACGATGCCCTTGCCCTTGAGCCGCAGAGTCACCCCCGTATTCGCCCCCTTGGGCACGGTCATGGAAACCGGACCGGAGACGGTGGGCACGGCGACCTTTGCGCCCAAGATCGCCTCCGGCAGCGAGACCGGCAACTCCATGTGCACGTCGTTATCCTTGCGGGTGAAATAGGCATGGGGCCGGATTCGAATCTCGATATAGGCATCGCCCGCCTCCCCACCCTCGTAGCCGGGCTGGCCGTGGCCTTTGAGGCGCAACATCTCGCCATCGTGCACGCCGGCGGGGACGGCGACCGTCAAGGTCTTTCCGTCCGGAAGCGTCACCGTTTTTTTGGCACCGCGCGCGGCATCGAGAAAATCGACCGGGAGCGAATAGGATACGTCGGCGCCCCGCGCCCGGAAAGCAGCACCCCCCGGCCTGCGCCCGCCGAAGATCTGGGACAAAACATCGTCGAGCTCGCCCGCGTCCGCGAACCCCTCCTGCCGGAAATACTTCGAGCCTTCGGGGCCTTCGGCGAAATCGCGGTAGAAATGGCGGGCCGGCTGTTCGGCGCCCGAGGCGTCGATCTCGCCACGGTCGAACTTCCCCCGCTTCCCGGGATCGGAAAGAATCGCGTTGGCGGCCTGCACTTCCTTGAACCGCGACTCGGCGCTTTTGTCGCCGGGATTGAGATCGGGGTGCAGCTTTTTCGCGAGCTTGCGATAAACCTTCCGGATCTCGTCGGCGCTTGCGTCCCTTTTGACGCCCAAGACCGTGTAGGGATCGCGCATCGCGTCTATGGCCTTTTGCCCCAGCGCGTCAGCCTAGTACGGAATCGGGGATGCCGCCACGCCGCCTCTAATCGTTCCGCAGCCGCCGCATCGGCTTCTCGCCCAGCGCGAGCCAGGTGCCGGCAAAACCGAAGGCGAGACAGGCGGCGATCCCGATGGCAACGGTTACGGCCGCGGCAAGGGGCAGGAAAGCGAAATCCATGTGCATGAGGCCGATTAGAACGCCGGCCGCGACCGGAACCCCGATCGCCACGCCGAGAACGCCGGCGGCGAGCCCCAAAAGCCCGAACTCCGCCAGAAACGCCTTCAGAACGTCGGAACGGCGCGCGCCCAGCACCTTGAGCACCACGGCGTCGTAGACACGGCGCTCATGGCCCGCCGCGACCGCGCCGGCAAGCGCCAAAATGCCCGCGGCGAAGGTGACCGCTGCCACCGCGCGTACCGCCGTGCCGATCTTCGAGAGGATCGCGTTGGCTGCCTCGAGCACGGCGCGCACCCGGATCGCCGAGACGTTGGGGAATTCATCGGTCACGGTTTTTTCCACCGCCACCTCTTGGCCGGGACCGACGCGCACGGTGGCGATATGGGTTTGCGGTGCGTCTTCCAGGGCGCCGGGCGCGAACACGATGACGAAATTGATGCCGAGCGTGCTCCAGTCGATGTCGCGGAGATTGGCGATGCGGGCCGTGAGGTCGCGCCCCAGCAGGTTGACGGTAAGCGTATCGCCGACTCCGATGCCCAAGCCTTCGGCCGCCTTGGCGTCGAGCGAAATGAGCGGCGGGCCTCGGTAGGTTTCCGGCCACCATTGTCCCGCGGCTAGTTTCGTTCCCGGCGGCGGCGCTTGTGAATAGGTAAGGCCGCGGTCGCCTTGGGTCACCCAGGCGACTTCGGGCGCGACCTTCACCTTATCGACCGGGCGGCCGTTGACGGCGACGATGCGTCCGCGCAGCGACGGAACATGCTCGATCCGGCCTACTCCCTCGATCCCGCGCACGGTCTCGAGGAACGGGGCGAGTTGATCCGGCTGGATGTCGATGAAGAAGAAGGCCGGAGCCTCGCCCGGCATTTCTTCGCCCACTTCTTGCGCGAGATTGCCTTCGACCGTTGCCACCGCGACCAGCGCCACGAGGCCGAGACCGAGCGATAGCATGACGGTCACGGTTTCCGCCCCCGGCCGGCGGAGACTGGCAAGAGCAAGGCGAAGCCACGCGCGCCCTTGGCCCCCGAGCGAGGCTCGCCATCTCCCCGCCATTTGCGCGACCAGCGCCGCCGCTCCGCGCAGCACCGCAAGCGCCGCCACCGCCGCAAGCGCGAACCACAGGGCGATTTGCGCATCGCGTGCCGCCAGGCCAGCCAGGATCGCGAGCATGGCCGCGGCGGCGGCGATGGCCAAGATGCCGCGTTTGGCGAGGCGCGGGCGGGCCGGGACAATCCGGCTGCGGAACAATCCGGCGGGTGAAACCGCGCCGGCTACGGCGAGCGGCCACAGCGAGAACGCGAGCGCGGTCAAAATCCCGAAGGCGGCGGCAAGGCCGAGCGCGCCGGGATAAAGCCCGAGGCGCGGGGCAAACGGCAGGGCGCCGCTTAAAACCTTGGCCACCACGAACGGGGCTGCGGCGCCAATGGCCAAGCCCGCCAAGGTCCCGATCAGGGCGAGCGCCAAGACCTGCGCAAGATAGACCGCGAAGACGAGCCGGTTGGTGGCCCCCAAACACTTGAGCGTCGCGATCGTGGCGAGGCGGAGATCGAGATAGCTTTTGACCGCATTCGCGACGCCGACGCCGCCGATCAGAAGTGCCGTCAATCCCACGAGCGTCAGGTACATGGTGACGCGATCGAGCAGGCGCTTCAGGCCCGGCGCCGCATTGGTGCGGTCGAGCACCCGCCACCCGGCATCGGGAAAGCGCTCCGACAGCGCGGTGCGGAACGCGGCAAGATCGGAACCGGCGGAAAGCTTCAGGCGGTACCGGTAATCGAACAGGCTTCCGGGCGCGATCAGTTCGGTTGCGGGCAGGGCGTCGGCCTGGATCATGAAGCGCGGGCCGAGGCTGAAGGCGTCCGCCCCGCGGTCCGGCTCAAAGAGGATCACGGCGCGAAGCTCGAACTCGGCGGCGCCGACGCGGAGCCGGTCGCCGACATGCGCGTTCAATCTGTCGAGCGTCCCTTGTTCCGCGACCGCGCCCAAAATCCCGCCCTGCCGCGCCAGAGCGTCGCCGAGCGGCATATCGGGCGAAAGCCGTACCGCGCCCACCAGCGGATAGGCGGCATCGACCGCCTTGAGCTCGACGAGCGCGCGGGAATCGGGGCCGCGGGCCATGGCGCGCAGTTCCGCGATCTCGGAAACCGTGCCGGCGCGTTCCAGAAAATTCCGCTGGTCCGCGCTCGCTTCGCGGTTGGCGAGCCGCAGGTCCACATCGCCGCCCAGAATCGTGCTCGCATCCGCCGCGAGACCGGCGCGGATCGCGGAGGCCGCCGAGCCGACCGCGGCAATCGCGGCGACGCCGAGCGCGAGACAGGCGAGGAACACGCTTAGGCCGCGCAGGCCCCCGCGCAGCTCGCGCCGGGCCAGGGTGATCGCCAGCCAGGGAAACCTCATAGGCCCGCGGCGCGGAGCGCCGGCCGCGCGGCACCTTCCGCCAGCCGCCCGTCGTCGAGCACAAGCAAGCGGCCGCAGCGCTCGGTCAAGGCGGGCTCGTGGGTGACGAGCACCAGCGTCGTGCCGCGCACGGCATGAAGTTCGAACAGCAGTGCCATGACCTGCTCGCCCGTGGCGCGGTCGAGATTCCCGGTCGGTTCGTCCGCCAATAAAAGTTTCGGAGCCGCCACGAAGGCGCGCGCGATCGCGACCCGCTGCTCTTCGCCGCCCGAAAGCTCGCCGGGACGATGGGCCAAACGATGGCCGAGCCCCACCGATAGGAGCGCCTCGCGGGCGCGGGCGGTTGCATCCGCCGCCCCCGCGAGCTCGAGCGGCACGGCGACGTTTTCAAGCGCCGTCATGGTCGGGATCAAATGGAAGTTCTGGAACACGATGCCGACCGTCTCGCGGCGGAAGAGGGCAAGCCGGTCTTCATCGAGCGCGCCGAGGTCGAGGCCCGCAACCGAGATGCGCCCCTGTGTCGG